>NZ_LT629783.1:4422302-5072204 GCF_900105835.1 Pseudomonas fragi | reverse complement strand
CCCTTGCGCGACTTGGACAGCGACCAGTGCCTGGCCCTGGCCGCCGCCCTCGAAAATCGCTCCGAACACCCCATTGCCCGCGCCTTTGGCCGTGCCCCGCAAGCGGCCGAGGAAGTGCACAGCACGCCGGGGCTGGGCCTTGAAGGGCGGGTCGGCGAACAGCGCTTGCGCATTGGCCAGCCGGGTTTTGTCTGCGCGCTGAGCCAGTGCCAGGCCCCGGACATGCCGGATGAGCCCGGCCAATGGCTGCTGCTGGGTGACACTAACGGCGTGTTGGCCTGGTTTGTCCTGGATGACCGCCTGCGCGACGACGCCCCGGCATTGCTGGCGGCGTGCAAGGCCCGCGGCTGGCACACATTGCTGCTCTCGGGGGATAGTTCGCCGATGGTCGCCAGCGTGGCCGCCGAACTGGGAATAGATGAAGCGCAGGGTGGCTTGCGCCCGGATGACAAGCTGCAGGTCTTGCAGCAGTTGCACGCCCAGGGGCGCAAGGTGCTGATGCTGGGGGACGGCGTCAACGATGTGCCGGTACTGGCCGCTGCCGATATCAGCGTGGCCATGGGTTCGGCCACGGACCTGGCAAAAACCAGTGCCGATGCGGTGCTGCTGTCCAACCGCCTCGATGCGCTGGTGCAGGCCTTCAGCCTGGCACGCCGCACCCGGCGGGTGATCATCGAAAACCTGTTGTGGGCCGGCCTCTACAATGGCCTGATGCTGCCATTTGCCGCGCTGGGCTGGATCACCCCGATCTGGGCCGCCATCGGCATGTCGCTCAGCTCATTGACCGTGGTGCTCAACGCCTTGCGCCTGACGCGCATGCCCGCGGTGGCGCATACTCGCGCCATGCCTCACAACCGCCCGCTACCGGCCTGAACCGGTCGCCTGGAGCCCTTATGCCAGCGCTTTACATCATGATTCCGGCGGCATTGCTGATTGTCGCCATCTGCATTTTCATCTTCTTCTGGGCGGTCGACAGCGGCCAGTACGACGACCTGGACAGCCCGGCCCACAGCATCCTGTTCGACGATCAGGACCCGCAGCACACCGCCGCCGTCGAAGAAGCCAAAAACCTGCACCCGGAATCGGCCTCCGACACCGACAGCAAGTCGCCACCCCATGCTTGAACTTGCGCCCCTGCTCGTCTCGGCCGTGATCCTGGGCCTGCTCGGCGGCGGCCACTGCCTGGGCATGTGCGGCGGCCTGATGGGCGCGCTGACCCTGGCCATCCCCAAGGAACAACGCAGCCGACGCTTCAGGCTGCTGTTGGCCTACAACCTTGGGCGAATTCTCAGCTATGCCACGGCAGGTTTACTGCTGGGGCTGGCAGGCTGGGCGGTGGCCAACAGTCCAGCGGCCATGTTTATGCGCATCCTCGCCGGCCTGTTGCTGATTTGCATGGGCCTGTACCTGGCTGGCTGGTGGAGCGGCCTGACCCGCATCGAAAGCCTGGGCCGTGGCCTGTGGCGGCATATCCAGCCCGTGGCCACCCGCTTGCTGCCGGTATCCAGCCTGCCCCGCGCCCTGCTGCTGGGCGCACTGTGGGGCTGGCTGCCCTGCGGGCTGGTGTACAGCACGTTGATCTGGTCGGCCAGCCAGGGCAGCGCAATCGACAGTGCCTTACTGATGCTGGCATTTGGTTTAGGCACCTGGCCCGTCTTGCTGGCCACCGGCCTGGCCGCCGAACGGGTCACTGCGCTGCTGCGCAAACGCAGCGTGCGCATGGCTGGCGGCCTGCTGGTGATCCTCTTCGGCATCTGGACCCTGCCCGGCCCGCACCAGCACTGGCTGATGGGACACTAGACAACCCCTGTGGGAGCGGGCTTGCTCGCGATGGCATCACTGCGATTTTTCTGGCAGTCCGCGTCGCTGGTATCGCGAGCAAGCCCGCTCCCACAGAAACCTTGCCAATCACAGCCGTTGATGCAAATCAAGATGCTACAACGCCCCACCCCCTAGACTCCTGAGCATTGCCAGCCATCCCAGGGGAATGCCCGCATGCTCGACGCCATTCGTTGGGACCCAGAATTGATCCGCCGCTACGACCTGGCCGGACCGCGTTACACCTCATACCCGACAGCCATGCAGTTCAACAACCAGGTCAGCCCGTTCGACCTGCTCCACGCCCTGCGCGAGAGCCGCAAGGCGCTGCGCCCGCTGTCGTTGTATGTACATGTGCCGTTTTGCGCGAACATTTGCTACTACTGCGCCTGCAACAAGGTCATCACCAAGGACCGTGGCCGGGCCCAGCCCTACCTGCAAAAACTCGAGCAAGAAATCCAGATGATCGCCTGCCACCTCGACCCCAAACAGAAGGTCGAGCAATTGCACTTTGGCGGCGGTACCCCGACGTTTCTCAGCCACGACGAATTGCGTCAACTGATGGCCAAGCTGCGTCAGCAATTCAATTTACTGGACGACGATTCAGGTGACTACGGTATCGAAATAGACCCGCGGGAAGCCGACTGGTCGACCATGGGCCTGTTGCGTGAACTGGGCTTCAACCGTGTCAGCATCGGCCTGCAAGACCTTGACCCAGACGTGCAGCGGGCGGTCAATCGCTTGCAAAGCCTGGAAGAGACCCGGGCCGTGATCGATGCCGCGCGCACCCTGCAATTTCGCTCGATCAATATCGACCTGATCTACGGCCTGCCCAAGCAGACGCCCGAAGCCTTTGCCCGCACCGTCGAGGAAGTGATCAGCCTGCAGCCCGATCGCCTGTCGGTGTTCAACTACGCGCACTTGCCTGAACGCTTTATGCCGCAGCGCCGCATCAACACCAGCGACCTGCCCTCACCTGCCGCCAAACTGCAGATGCTGGAGCGCACCATCGAGCAACTGACCGGCGCCGGCTATCGCTATATCGGCATGGACCACTTCGCCCTGCCCGACGATGAACTGGCCATCGCCCAGGAAGAATCAACCCTGCAACGCAACTTCCAGGGCTACACCACCCACGGCCATTGCGACCTGATCGGGCTGGGCGTCTCGGCCATCAGCCAGATCGGCGACCTGTACTGCCAGAACGACAGCGACCTGGCGAGCTACCAGCGCACCCTGGCCAGCGATCAGCTCGCCACCAGCCGCGGCCTGCTGTGCAATCAGGACGATCGTATCCGCCGCGAAGTCATCCAGCAGATCATCTGCAATCTGCATGTACCGTTCGCGCACATCGAGCAGGCGTTCAATATCGATTTTCGAGGCTATTTCGCCCCGCAGTGGCCTACGCTCAAGACCATGGCCGCGGACGGGCTGATCACCCTGGACGACGAGCAATTGACCGTGCTGCCTGCCGGGCGGCTACTGGTGCGCTCGGTGTGCATGGTGTTCGACGCCTACCTTGAGCAGCAAACCCGCCAGCGCTATTCGCGGGTGATTTGAGGCCTCAAACACGGCCTCTACAGCATGAGATGAGTGCACTGGCGTGGTGCGGCTGGCCTACCCCCCCCACGCTGGGGTACCCTTGCATCTTATGTGTGTTTTCCTACAAGGATTTAAGAAATGTCCGAGCCAGTAAAAGTGCGCGCTCACACTCAGGCACAGTGCAAGGATTGCAGTCTGGCCCCTCTCTGCTTGCCACTTTCGTTGAACCTGGAAGACATGGATGCGCTGGAAGAAATCGTCAAGCGCGGCCGCCCACTGAAAAAAGGCGAATTCCTGTTCCGCCAGGGCGACACCTTTGGCTCGGTTTACGCCGTACGCTCTGGCGCACTGAAAACCTTCAGCCTGAGCGACAACGGTGAGGAGCAAATTACCGGCTTCCACCTGCCCAGCGAACTGGTCGGCCTCTCCGGCATGGACACTGAAACCTACCCGGTATCGGCCCAGGCCCTGGAAACCACGCCGGTGTGCGAAATTCCTTTTGAGCGTCTCGATGAACTCTCGGTGCAACTGCCACAGCTGCGTCGCCAACTGATGCGGGTGATGAGCCGCGAGATCCGTGACGATCAGCAAATGATGCTGCTGCTGTCGAAAAAAACCGCTGACGAGCGTATCGCCACCTTTCTGGTCAACCTGTCAGCACGTTTCCGTGCTCGCGGTTTCTCGGCCAATCAGTTCCGCCTGAGCATGTCGCGCAACGAAATCGGCAACTACCTGGGCCTGGCCGTAGAAACCGTGTCCCGCGTATTCACCCGCCTGCAGGAAAACCAGCTGATTACTGCCGAAGGCAAAGAAGTGCATATTCTTGACCCGATCAAGCTGTGCGCCCTGGCCGGTGGTTCGCTGGAGGTCTGAGACGGCTTGACGGGTTATACTGGCGCGCTTAATGCTCCCCAGGACAGCCCGATATGGTCTCCGACGATTTTTGCCTCAAAACCCTGATCCGCCCGGTTGTTGATTTCCCCAAGCCGGGCGTCATCTTTCGTGACATCACTCCGCTGTACCAGTCGCCCCGTGCCATGCGCGTGATTGCCGACCGTTTTATCGAGCGCTACGTCGAGGCTGACTTCAGCCATATCGGCGCCATGGATGCCCGCGGCTTCCTGATCGGCTCGGTACTGGCCCACCAGCTCAACAAACCGCTGATCCTGTTTCGCAAACAAGGCAAATTGCCCGCTGACGTATTGGCCGAAGGCTATCAGACGGAATATGGCGAAGCGTTTCTGGAAGTTCACGCCGACAGCCTGTGTGAAGGCGACTCGTTGCTGATCGTCGATGACTTGATTGCTACAGGCGGCACGCTGATTGCGGCAGCCAACCTGGTGCGACGCATGGGTGCGCAGGTGTTTGAAGCAGCAGCCATCATCGACCTGCCCGAGCTGGGCGGTTCGCAGCGCCTGCAGGATTTGGGCGTGCCGACTTTTTGCCTGACGGAATTTTCGTTGACCGAATAAACTGAAAGCCCCCTTGTGGGAGCGGGCTTGCTCGCGATGGCACCGCTGCGGTGTACCTGCCAGTCCGCGCCGCCTGCATCGCAGGCAAGCCAGCTCCCACAGGTAATGCATGGCTAACTGAATTCGCGGCTTGCCAGGCCCCTTTGTGGGAGCGGGCTTGCTCGCGATGGCATCGCTGCGGTGTACCTGCCAGTCCGCGCCGTCTGCATCGCAGGCAAGCCAGCTCCCACAGGTAATGCATGGCTAACTGAATTCGCGGCTTGCCAGGCCCCTTTGTGGGAGCGGGCTTGCTCGCGATGGCACCGCTGCGGTGTACCTGCCAGTCCGCGCCGCCTGCATCGCAGGCAAGCCAGCTCCCACAGGTAATGCATGGCTAACTGAATTCGCGGCTTGCCAGGCCCCTTTGTGGGAGCGGGCTTGCTCGCGATGGCATCGCTGCGGTGTACCTGCCAGTCCGCGCCGCCTGCATCGCAGGCAAGCCAGCTCCCACAGGTAATGCATGGCTAACTGAATTCGCGGCTTGCCAGGCCCCTTTGTGGGAGCGGGCTTGCTCGCGATGGCATCGCTGCGGTGTACCTGCCAGTCCGCGCCGTCTGCATCGCAGGCAAGCCAGCCCACAGGAGCCCCCCTCCCGGCAATCGCAGTCAGAGCGTAATCGGTCGACGCCCCGAGAACGAATGGGCCAGCGTGCCACCGTCCACCAGTTCCAGCTCTCCACCCAACGGCACGCCATGGGCAATACGCGACGCAATCAGGCCTTTGTTGCTCAGCAACTGGGCAATGTAATGCGCAGTGGCTTCACCCTCGACCGTAGGGTTGGTCGCCAGGATCACCTCCGCAAACGTGCCCTGCTCGGCAATACGCGCCATCAATTGCGGAATGCCAATCGCCTCCGGCCCCAGGCCATCCAGCGGTGACAAGTGGCCCTTGAGCACAAAGTAACGGCCGCGATAACCGGTCTGCTCGACGGCATACACATCCATCGGCCCCTCGACCACGCACAGCAAGGTGTCATCCCGACGCACGTCGGCACACTGCGGGCACAGATCATCTTCGGTAAGGGTCCTGCACAGACGGCAGTGCCCCACGCCTTCCATTGCCTGGGTCAGGGCCAGGGCCAGACGCGAGCCGCCACTGCGATCACGCTCCAGCAATTGCAGAGCCATGCGCTGCGCGGTCTTTTGACCTACGCCCGGCAGGGTCCGCAAGGCATCGATCAGTTGGCGAATCAGGGGGCTAAAGCTCATAGGGAAAGGTCCGACAAAACAACGAGACGCGGTTTATACCCGCGGTGTGGGCCAGCGTCAAATACCCGTAGAACAGGCAAAAAAATGCCAGGCTCATGGCCTGGCATTGTCGAGCGCCTTAGAACGGCAGCTTCATGCCCGGCGGCAGTTGCATGCCGGCGGTCACGCCAGACATTTTGTCCTGGCTGTTGGCTTCGATCTTGCGCACGGCGTCGTTCACCGCTGCGGCGAACAGGTCTTCCAGCACTTCGCGGTCGTCTTCGCTCACGCCTTCCAGCAACGTCGGGTCAATGCTCACCCGCTTGACGTCATGACGGCCGGTCATGACCACAGTGACCATATCGCCACCCGCCTTGCCGGTGACTTCAGCATTGGCCAGTTCTTCCTGCATCTTGGCCATTTTTTCCTGCATCTGCTGCGCCTGCTTCATCAGGCCGGCCATGCCACCTTTCATCATGGGAATCACCTCAAACGTTATTTGGACAATGCTCCCGCAATCAAAACGACTGCGGGCTGTAAGTTAATGCTCTGGCGTTACGACGCTTGAGCCTGCGCAACCTCTACAGGTTGAATCGTATCTTCGCGCACGACCGCACCGAACTGCTCAACCATCTGCTGCACCAGCGGGTCGGCATAAATCGACTCTTCAGCCAGGCGCTGACGCTCTGCACGAAAACGCGAAGCCGCCTGGGCCGGGGTTTCCTGCTCCGGCTTGACCAGCTCGATGGTGACTTTGAGTGTACGCTGAGTGAACTGGTTCAGTGCATCGTTGAGCCGGCGCTGCTGGGTCAGGTTGAACAACGCACTGTGAGCCGGATCCAGATGCAACAACCAGTCATCACCGTCAACGGCAATCAGGGTGCAGTTGGCACCAATGCTGGCAGTCATGCCCGACACCGGTAATTTGGGGAACATCTCCAGCCATTCAAGGGCCAGGCCGGTCGCCGGCATGGCTGCAGGCAGAGGCTCGGGCTCAGGAGCAGGTTCGGCGGCGTGCTCACTGGCCAGCTCATCCAGGTAGCTGTAGGCCGCCGAATCCATGTCCGGCTCGATATAGTCTTCGTCCAGCGGCGGCTCGTCGTCGCGATCCATACCCGACACCGCTGCATCCACCTGCTCGGCGGTCGGCTCGGGAATCGCTGCTGCGATCCACTCTGGCGCATCCGGCACCACGCTGTCCGGCGTTGGCATCGGCATCGGCGGCAACTCAGGCGGCTCGCCAACGGTATCCAGCACCGACTCGGGCGCTGCCTCGACTTCGACCACAGGGGCGGATGGCGCGTTCCAGGGCAAGTCCTTTTCGGGCGCTGGCGGGGCCTTGGGCGCCTGCACAGGCTCGGCAACCACCTCGACCACTGGTACAACGGGTTGCGCAACAACCGCTGCCGGCGCGGCAACGGCTGGCGCAACAGGGGTCGTACCCGCCACGGCTTGGGCGGAATCAACTGTGGCCTGGCTGATCCCCACTGGCTTTAGCGGTTGACTCGGCGCGTTGCCGGTATCTGCCGGGCGGAACGCCAGCATTCGCAGCAGGACCATCTCAAAGCCACCACGCGGGTCTGGCGCCAGCGGCAAGTCGCGCCGGCCAATCAGGCCCATCTGGTAATAAAACTGCACATCTTCGGCAGGCAGCGCCTGAGCCAGGGCCAGCACGCGGTCGCGGTCGCCATGACCGTTGTCGACACCGTCCGGCAGCGCCTGGGCAATGGCCACGCGATGGAAGACGTTGAGGATCTCCGACAGCACGCCATTCCAGTCCGGGCCCTGCTCGGCCAGATGGCGCACGGCCTCAAGCATGGCCTTGGCATCACCTTCGATCAAGGCGTGCAGCAGGTCGAACACCTGACCGTGATCCAGCGTGCCAAGCATCGCCCGCACATCACCTGCCAGTACCTTGCCTTCGCCGAAGGCAATCGCCTGGTCGGTGAGGCTCATGGCATCGCGCATAGAACCGTCGGCAGCGCGGCCCAGCAGCCACAGCGCGTCGTCTTCGAACGGCACGTTCTCGACACTGAGCACATGGCTCAAATGCTCGACCACACGCTCCGGTGTCATGTTTTTCAGCGAAAACTGCAGGCAACGCGACAGGATCGTGGCCGGCAATTTCTGCGGATCGGTGGTCGCGAGGATGAACTTGACGTAGGGCGGCGGTTCTTCAAGGGTCTTGAGCAGCGCATTGAACGAATGGCTGGAGAGCATGTGCACTTCGTCGATCAAGTAGACCTTGAAGCGCCCGCGACTCGGTGCGTACTGCACGTTGTCGAGCAGCTCACGGGTGTCCTCGACCTTGGTGCGGCTGGCGGCGTCGATCTCGATCAGGTCGACAAAGCGGCCCTCGTCGATTTCACGGCACACCGAGCACTCACCGCACGGCGTTGAGGTGATACCTGTCTCACAGTTCAGGCATTTGGCGATGATCCGCGCAATGGTGGTCTTGCCCACGCCACGGGTACCGGTAAAAAGGTAGGCGTGGTGCAGGCGCTGACTGTCCAGGGCATTGATCAGAGCCTTGAGCACATGGGTCTGGCCGACCATTTCGCGGAACGAGCGCGGACGCCATTTACGTGCAAGAACCTGATAACTCATTGATAACCGTCGCGTCTGAAAAGCGGAGGGGGCTAATGCTAGCGGAGCAAGGCCGAAATTGCATCCGATGCGCACGTTTAACTGCTTGCAGCCGGTGCAGAGAGGGTTTTACCCGCGCACAAGAACACATCGCCCGTTCTTTTGAACGTCGACAAGGGCTTTTTGAGAAGAGAGTTGGATTTTGACTCAAACCCGGCACAATTGCGGGTTTTAAAATGGAGGCAACCCCACCAGCCACACCCCGGCACACAATGTTCCCGCTGTGGCTGCTTCCTTCCGGATCTGACCAGGTGGCATGCAAGCATGCTCGGGTAATCGTTGCAGCCCACAAGGGGTAAGGGTTTCAGGGTTTTGAGGTCACTTCCAATCACACGTACCGACACACGGCACGGGCAGTCATAAATCTGGGGTGTAGCCAGCATTGTCACACTTAGCTGTAACACACGGGTGTCACACATGGCCTACCTGATACGTCGCGGAGCCTTCTACTACCTGAACCTCAGGCTTCCGAAGCACCTTTTCCCAAGGTGTAACACTTTACGTCTGAGTCTGAATCTCAGGTCTCGTCAACCTGCAACTTTTCTTGCTTCCTCCTTAGCCCAACGAATCCACAGCCACTTGCTTGAACACCCCCTAGCAGACCTTCAGACGCTCCGTACACTGTGTGTCGGGTGGCGAGACGCAACGCCAGCGCCAGCAATTCGATCTGTCGTACGGAGCCCCTCAGCCATTTCACCCAAGCAAGTCATCGACAGTCCTACCCTTGGTACCTTATCCAAGCGATACGTCGAGGAAGGTAAACGCGGAGGCACATGGCGAGAAGTAAGCACTCACGAAGTGGAACGCTCACTGCGAGACTTATTTGAGTTGATGGGCGATATGCCTATTGCTGCATTTGATGCGAATCAAGCACGCCTGCTTAAAGATCGCTTGAGCCGTTGCCCCCAATACTTCGGACTACGACCTGAGTTCAAAGGCAAGACGCTGCTACAGGTGGTTGAGTCTGGTAGCACCTACAAGACCGTCACAGCGGTTACGGTGAACAACCGACTGCGCAAACTCTCAGCATTTATGAACTGGTGCAAAACTAACGGGTACATCCAAGACAATCCCTTGACCGGACTCAAGATGATGACCGGCTCTGCAAAGGAAGCTCGCTTGTCATTTGAACAACATGACCTAACCACCCTTCTCGATCTGGATGCACTCAAAACTGAAGCTCGCAAACATCCTTGGCGCTACTGGATACCATTGCTGGGCCGCTACACCGGCGCAAGACTAGAGGAGTTGTGTCAGCTACGAGTCGATGACTTTGTTGAACAGCAAGGGATTCTCTGCATCCGCATAGATGACAGCAGCGAAGGTCAAAAGCTGAAGAATGCAAGCAGCCGACGCATGCTGCCAGTACACCCGCTTCTGGTTGGGTTGGGGTTACTGCGGCATGTTGAGTCAGCCAGAGCCAGTGGAGGCCATAGATTGTTCCCTGAACTTGAACCTGTAAGGGGAAAGCTGGGGCATGCCCCATCCAAGTGGTTTGGGAGGTACAAGGCTAAGCGCGGCATTGATGACAGCAAGAAGACATTCCACAGCTTCCGGCACACGCTCATCGATGACTTAAGGGATGCTGGCGTACAAGACTCGCTGATCAAAAGAATCGTTGGGCATGAAGACAGTGCCGTCACTTTTGGCGTTTATGGCAGCAGGACACCCTTGAAAGCAATGCAGGAAGCTCTTGAACACATCAAATCTGACTAAGAAATTGTTGCATGGCACCGAAGACATGGGGGTACTCGACCCATCATAAGACTGCGACAGAGATCAGTAACTCTCACCCCGACCACTGGACCGATAGCGCACCGCTAACGGGCTTCTGATGTCTGCCGCGCGAAGAAGCCAAAAATATTTATTGACTTTGGTTTGCAGATATGTATTGACATATCGAGATCGCCTTGATAGTATTAAGGTAAGTAGAGATAACTTCACTTTCAGTGTTACCCCACTCTCTATCCATCTTGAAAAGCCCGCCTAAATCTGTGGGCTTTTTTTTCGCTTGCAAGAAAACCTAGTCGCAAGTCAAACAATCACCTATCCAAAGGAGGACATCCCTATGCCCAATATTCACAATTGCAAGCAGTGCGGTATCTCGCTTGCCAACAAGTATGGTAACGCTCGCCACTGTAGTCACGCTTGTCGAAGTAAGACATGGCGACAATTGCAGACACCAACAATCTCTGTGAAATTGAAGCTGACAATCTCGCAGTTCGACATCCTCAAGAGGCAAGCTGACAACCTCAACCTATTGATCAATCAACTGATCATCAACAGAGCAACGAGTGCCTCCGGCTGCGTGCATCCATGAACTTCATCGTTATCGACAAACAAAGCAACTTGATCAAAGGAACTGTCACAGCACCAGCAGAACCAACTAAGAATACCAAGACACTCTTCATCAAGGCTGGCGAACTTACTTTATCGAAGTACTTCAAGCTAGCAACCAAGGCGCGAGCCAAGGGCCTCTTGGTAGATATTGGTGAGCTGGCGAAAGTCTCCCATAGCTTCCTTGATTCATTGATCCGAAACGATAAAAAAACGCTGATCCCTAGCTAGGGTACAGGGTCGCACTCCCATCGACCCGAGAGGCCTGAGATAGAGCCATCAATATCGCACTTTTTGGCTGACGTCAGCCTATACACCACCAACAGAAGGAAAACAAAATATGAACTTTCAAGAACGCATGGCATGGGCCGTCGAGCAAAACAAACATAGACAGACCACTCAAAGACAGGCACCAGTAACTCGCACTGCGATAAAGAAGACACCAACACCTGATGAGTATCGTACGACAACACTGCAACGAGTATTGACTAAAATGAGAACTAACAAGGAGCAAGCATGATGGCAAACCAGCACAAGATTACAATTCAAGGTACAGCACCTAAGTACGATCCAAACCAGCTCACCCAACTGGTAGCAGAAGCCAAACACAAGTACAGCAATTCTCCGAAAAATTGTATCGTCGTTCGATCCGATATAGACAGAGAGTTCCTCCAGATGGTGGCTGACAAGCTAAATCAAGGTTATGCCTTGAGCCCGTATCCACTGAACTTTGGGCCCATCAACTTCAACTGCCACTTGATTAAGTCGCAGACTCATCAGGACTCCGACCTCGCCCAGCTTGAGGTTGATGTTAAGGCTGAGTATGTAGAGTTCCTGGAAGCCGAGCATGTTCGCTACAAAGACTTGCTGCTGGCCCAGCTACTTCAGGCTGAAGAGCTGAAGGCAGCCAAGAAGGCTGAACAAGCTCAAGCGAAGTTGTTGGCAGAGCTACAGGCACAAGTGGCAGCAACTTTCACCCCACTCCAGATCCCTGAATAGATCAGGACACCCCTCAAGCCATGCGGAAAGCTCTCCAACGGCATCAATAATCAGTTGCATTATCATTAGAGCAGCAGTATGATCCGCCCTCGCATCAAAATGCGTACAGACATCTGAAGCCTCCCCCGCGACCACTGCTCAAACAGTGCCTTGCAAGTTGGAGGTTTTTTTGTGTCCGCGATTTACCAAAACCAACCGGCAGAACCCGAGAGGATTGCCTATGAACTGAACCCGGAAAGGAGATCCATCCATGATTTTCAATGCTATTCACGACTTCAATATCAGCACCCGCCGCATCGGTGACTTTTGCATCAACACTGATACTGGTGAGATCATCGGGCAGTACTTTGGGTCAGAGTTCTTGGCTCCGACAGACCCAGTCAAAGAGCCAAAACCAAAGACAGTACATAGCGCCCCACAACGCCCCCTAACCCCTGAGCAAACCCAAGATGCACTGCAACTCCTGACTGCCGCGAACGACTCACCTAATGTTTCTCAAGAGCTTCCAAGCAACCTGGAGCCCATTAAGCGAACAACACGACCGCCGAAGGTAATGAGTAATCCTATTCATCGTCTGATTGTTCTTGCCGATACGCCACCTGAGCACGACCTTTACGACTTGCCCCCACAGAGCTGGGTGGAAGATTACGTCATGGGTGCCTGCTATACCATCGCCAAAGCGAACAAGGGAAAGCTCAATGTGAGTCCCGATCATGTGTACGCTACCGTGAAGATGCCACTCATCAGCACTGCGTCTGTAAAGAGCCTCACCGGCCTAGGCAAGTCTCAAGTTGCATTGATTGCACAGTGCGCCCGCCTTGCTCTGGATGGGATGATGATGTACCTAGAACACAATCCACGTGTGTGTGAGGTGCTAAAAACTGAGATCGATTGCATTGACAATTGCACCAGTACTTACACAGATTCCCAAAGGGCTCGCGCTGCCTAACCGCAGGCACTACGAGGACTACCGAGATAGTCCGGGACTATATAAGAGAGCGAAGCGAACGTAGGGCCCTGTGGGAACCACAGGATGTACAGCCCTGAGGTATATAACCTGTGTAGGCGAGCAAGCTCACCACCAACACAGAACAACTGACACCCCCTAAGACCAATAAAGAGTCAATACAAAACGAAAAGCTTCTCGCCTTTGATCTTGACTATATTCTGTGGGCACCCACAGGAAACAGCCTACACTGACAAACAAGTCAAGAGCCTTGAGGGTGTTATACCCTCTCTCCAAGATCAAGAGCCTTACTACATTCTTTGCATACGCAAAGGATAGGAATCAGTCACCTTGAGGTAACAAGGTAATAGTATGCTCTGTGGAAGCCACAGAAAGCTTGCCCTTGACGTAGACCTTGACGTAAGAAAAACCAACACAGCCCTTGAGCCCTTCACTGTTAGAGTCAACCTGTCGATACAGGACAGAAAGACTTTAAGCCCTTGACTTGACTCTCAGTGTAGGCAGGTCATGTGTGAAGCACACATAGTGGAGTCAAGAACCAAAATCTCTTTCGTTTTGTGTCGATCACTAACTGGTACGGTGTGGCGCCAGATAAATCCAAGGTGATAGATAGTTTGCAGCCAAAACTGCAACAACAAGGGAGCGGTCTATACACTCCTTAATCTCAATCTGGAGCTGGAGCTTCTCCTGAGCCTGTACAGCAACGATCAGGCGTTGCAACGACTCAAGATATGTCTGAGGCAGAGTATGTGCCACAGCCTTCTCAGGGTTGACCACAGTGATGGTGGCATGACCGCCAATCAAGTCATCAATCACCATGTCGCAGAACACTGCAAACTTGACATCCAACCAGCGAGCAAAGAAGACAGCCACCTTCGGGTGAGCCCATGTTCCACGACCTGCAACGTACCGATTGCCGGGGATAATCTCTACAAGCTCTAGGGGTACGGGAGCCGCACTGCTACAAACTGCACCGCGAAGCGCTTCAAGATATCCGGGGGTTTCTGAGTGGTTCCAGAAGTGTGGAAGGTGCTTGCCAAAATGCTTTGCTGCATGGGTCATGTTGAAGTACCCATCCTCACGGAACTTGAAGCTCATACCGTTGTAATCACGCTCTACTACACCATTTACTACATAACGGTCGCCGAGCACTTCCGCTGTAGTTACCCTTAGCAAGCCCTTGACCATACCGACCCATCATAGGCCCCGCACATCTGCTGGTGCCAGAGCCTCAACATAACTGCCTGTGCCCTAGCCGACCCAGAAGCCACCCATACGCAAGTACTTACCGTAAGCAGGGCTGAAAGCAGGTGAGCAACGACCCAGCTAACACCTCACATTTCACGCAGAAGCGCCTCAAACACTGATTTTTACTGGGCTCCAGCTCCTCCGTATCAGACAGACCCTTCCCTAACGAGATGAATGTCAGTGATCAATTACTGCCACCTTGGAAACTGGTAAAGAGCGCTCGATCAATCGAGAAGCAGAGACCGCACAACCTGACCAAGCTCATTGGAAGCAAAGGGACGAAACGCTGGGCAGCTCTGAACAAGGGCCAAGTTGATCCCAACTGAGATACCGGGTAGATCCTGAGTGACCTGCACTACACACTGACCTGCACTACAGCAGATCCTGCATTACACCCCCATTCATAGATAAACCGATCATCCTTAGTGTCCGGCAGCCTTTTTGCTGCTGCTCTTCAGACAATGAGCGATAAGCGAAAAGCTCCTGATGCTTTTGCCGTCATCCCCGTACACACCCCCCCCCCCCGCATCACAGACAATCCTCTCAAGCTCATCCTGATCAGTCATCAGTGTAGGCAGCCTTTGACGTTGCTTTTCAGAGTGAGCAATAAGCGAAGAGCTCCTTAGCCTTTGCTACACCTCCCCTACAGACCTCCCTTACAGCCCCTCCCCACACCTCCTCCGCCCACCATCCAGCTACTGGACTGGCGAGCATCGCAAGCGCCAGCAAGCCAACCCGAGCCAGCAATCCCCCACTATCAAAGTACTCTACCTAAATGGTAGTGCGATACACGGTGGCAAATAACTATCAGATAGCTATTGTGCAAGGCTATTCGATAGGATTATCATTTATCTATCGATCGGATAGATAAAAGGAAATCAGTGATGAACGCCCACCTTTACCTCAGAGCCTCCACCAAAGATCAGGACGCCAACCGTGCCAAGGTGGCCCTTGAGGCATTCGCTATTGAGAAGGGGCTGACCATTACTGGCGTGTACGCCGAGAACATCAGCGGAACCAAGCTCAACCGCCCTGAGCTGCTTTCCTTGCTCGATACTGCTGAGAGTGGTGACGTGCTGTTGGTTGAGTCTGTTGACCGCTTGAGTCGCCTTTCACAAGCTGACTGGGACACTCTCAAGGCCACCATCAAGGCTAAGGGGTTGCGTCTTGTTGTTGCAGATTTACCCACGAGTCACATGCTGGTTGAAGCGAAAGGAATCACCGGGCAAATCATGGACGTGATCAACAACATGCTGATCGACCTGATGGCAACCATGGCACGACTGGATCAAGAGAAGCGTGTGGAGCGCATCAAGCAAGGGTTGGAGAATAAGAAGGCTGCTGATCCTGAATGGAAGCCAGCAGGCAAAGGCAGGAACGCCGCCAAGTGGGAAAAGGTCAAGTCACTGATGCAGAAACATCCAAAGATGTCTGCTGATGAAATTGCCAAACTGGCTGAGTGTGGCGTTGCAACGGTGTACAGGATCAAGCGAGAAACATCAGTGTAAGCCTCCTTGCTTCAATCGAAGGCGCTCCTCCTCATGCAGTGGGGTAGTGAGGGGCAGACAGAGAACGTCGCCTACACAGCCCTGTAGCCGTTGAAACAATGGATATTGATCGATCCCTGATGATGCAACCGAGTGCTAGTACCGGATTTCTAGAAAGCTTGCACAGGGCCATTGGGTATTCCGGACAAGGGGTTAAGACTTGCCCCTATCCCTACCGAATTTATAGGCATGGACCCGCCTCCCCCCCTTACACCGGAAATAATTTAGACATTGGTTCCGATTTGGAAAAGTGGTGTATGGTCTATTCACCTCACCGCCTTTGCGCACAGGACAACTCGGGCACAATACAGCCCGAGCACATCCGCATGATTATTTTGAAGCCACACTTACGTGTATAGCCTCGACAATACCTCTAATGAACAAAGTAATCTCTGCGACATCAGACTGCGTGATTGGCCATCGCTCCCCCGGATAACTTGGCGATATGTCAGCCTCGTGAGCAATCTTGTTTCTCCTATCCACAATCAATCTAAGCCTGTCCTTTACATCATTATCTCCGACTATGGCAGCAACTGACTCCCATAATTTCACACCAGAGAATAGCCGAATCGCATCGGCAATTTTATCTGGTTGCTGAAACGACAGAAAACTATGCCGCTCCCGCACATCAGCCTCAAACCAATCATATGTTTGCGTCTGCATCCCACCAAGCATTGCACCAACTGAAACACGGCTCTTATCGAATGCAGGAGTTGAAGCGCGCTCACCCTTCATAACCTCCAACATCCCCATGACTGTGACTTCATGTATATAAAAATCTAGCGCACTCACTGCCAACACCACTTGAGCGCGAAGCAAGTCACTCGAATCTATAGCTGAAGTTGTCAATGATTGTAAAGCACTGTAGAGACCACCTAAGTGCTCAACCCTAAGGAGGCTTTCACGAGCCGCCTCCAAAGCCTTAAGCATAGTCGGTCAGCGCGATAATTCGGTCCGCCGCCTCCGAGAATAGAGCCCCAAACTTTTCCATCGACTTCTTCGTTCGCTCCAGCACGATACCCGTTTGCTCCAACTGCTCATCACTCAACGCATAGACTGGAACTTTGTGTTTCTGCGACAGAGCAATTAAACCATTGAAATCAGACATCTGGAGAAGTGGCTCTCCCGGTTCGACACCAATTGAGCTGTAAGCTTCCGGCGCCATCATCATTCCACAGGCGTCCAGCGCCGGCACTAGCTTTGTTTTCACGCCTAACTCAATTTCATCAATCCATTTCTGGAAGGCCGCAGAAGCAGTTGTTCCTTCACGAACACGGTACTTCTGTATTACAGTGCCGAGGAACTGAGTTTCTACTACTGGAAAGGGATAAGTCGCGTTCTGCAAAACCGGATTAGAGTGGGCGGCATTAGCCCAGGCCTTCCACTTTGGAAGCACTTTTGCCAATGAGTCAGTGGCCATGACCGAAAAATAATCAGGACTCATTGGAACCAAGAAGAAGTCGCTAGTCATCAGCAAGTTTTGATTAATCGGCCCCAAACTCGGACTCATGTCTACAATGATGTAGTCACAATCGTACTCTTTTGCAGTTAACTGGAAAAGATGACTAAACGAGCCAGGAAGATTTTGAAGAGTAACAAGAGACCCCGATAACTCTTGAGCAATCCCCAAGGTAACTTCATACTCCGCTAGTCCGATGTGACCAGGGATCAGATGCAAGTTTTCCTGACCGCTGATAGCTTCACATTGTACCGGCAGAATTGGCGCAGGTCTGGATTCGAATGCTGGCGCTAACCCGTCTCGAATATTTCTTACTCCGCCCGAGTTATATATTTGAGCGAAGTCATCGCTACCCTTGAAACCAAGCACCATTCCCGTGAGATTGCACTGCGGATCGCAGTCGGCCAACAACACCTTCTTACCTTTTTGAGCCAGCATCCAGCCCAAGTTGAATGCGGTAGTGGTCTTGCTTACGCCACCCTTGTGGTTGAACAACGATATTTGAAGAGCCAATGAGTATCGCTCCTTGCGAGACAGGGAAAGGGAAAGGGAAAGGGAATGCAAGCTTTATGAAGCGCTAGCTTACGCACCGGAAATTAACCAAGCGAGCCAAGCTATCAAAGTGCCATCTCCGCGTCTACCGGAAATGAGGGCAATGGAATACATCCCGCGCAAAGAACAATTCAGAAACGAAAACTCACAGAAATTTCGGCCTTCGAGGCTTGAAGGTGAGTTTCGGCAATGGCAATGCAACCTAGATGGCTTTGATGGCGAAAGAAAAATGATCAAGGTAAGATCGTCAGCACAGTGCACCACTTAGGTGTCACTAAACGCTGTCACACTTCGAGATTTTTGACGCGAGAATCCTTGTAGAATCAAGGACTTAAAGAATGGAGGCAACCCCACCAGCCACACCCCGGCACACAATGTTCCCGCTGTGGCTGCTTCCTTCCGGATCTGACCAGGTTCACGGGTAATCGTTGCGGGGGGACCGATAGGGTCACCATAACAACATCCGCCTAGCAGCGAACGGCGCCATTGTACCTGTCTGAGAAAAACTTACAACCGCTGTGACAAGAATAAAAAAATGAATGGGCTCAAGCACTTGGATTCGGGTTGAAACACCGCCTCACAACCCGGCACAGCTCGTTTGTGGGAGCCGGCTTGCCCGCGATGGCTTCTGCGCGGGTCAACTGAGACACCGCGTCGCCTGCATCGCGAGCAAGCCCGCCCCTACTGCCATTACTGGATAGAAATGCCCTGCCCGGCCAAAAACGCGACAAAGGCTTCTTCATCCAGCACCTTGAGCCCCAGCTCGTTGGCCTTGACCAGCTTGGAGCCCGCCCCCGGCCCCGCCACCACGCAATGAGTCTTGCCGGATACCGAACCCGAGACCTTGGCCCCCAGGCTTTCCAGCTTGTCCTTGGCGACGTCGCGGCTCATCAATTCCAGCGAACCGGTCAGCACCCAGGTCTGGCCCGCCAGCGGCAAGCCTTCTACAGCCTTTTTCTCGCTGTGCCAGTGCATGCCGAAATCACGCAGCTGCGCTTCGATTTCCAGCGCCATGCGCGCATTTTCAGGATTATCGAAAAACTCGCGCACCGCCTTGGCCTGTTTTTCCGGCAGGGCCTGGCGCATGTCGAGCCAGTCGGCATTGATCACCCCTTCCAGCGAGCCGAATTTCTCGGCCAG
This sequence comes from Pseudomonas fragi, assembly GCF_900105835.1. NCBI lineage: Bacteria > Pseudomonadati > Pseudomonadota > Gammaproteobacteria > Pseudomonadales > Pseudomonadaceae > Pseudomonas > Pseudomonas fragi. The sequence goes on along the minus strand of NZ_LT629783.1, from coordinate 5,053,251 downwards.
CTTCTGCGCCCCGCCCGGCCCGACCGAGGGGATATGCAGCTTGTCGATCAACCCGCCCAAGGTGGTACTGGCGGCAAACTCGGCGCCCAGTTCACCCTGGTCCTGCAACTCCAGGCCGCGCTCCAGCAACTGGGCAATCACCTGCTGGTTGTGGCCATCACTGAAGAAGCTGTGAATCTCGTGCGCCACTTCCAGGCCCACATCCGGCAGGTAGGTCAGCACTTGCGGCAAGGCCTTCTGTACACGCTCCAGAGAGGCCAGAGAACGCGCCAGCACTTTGGCAGTCTCTTCGCCCACATCAGGAATGCCCAATGCGTAGATAAAGCGCGCCAGGGTCGGACGCTTGCTGTCGGCAATGGCCTGCAGCAGGTTTTTACTCGACAGCTCGGCAAAGCCTTCGAGATCGACGACCTGCTCGAACTGCAGGGTATAGAGGTCTGCCGGCGAGCTCACCAACCCCTCGTCGACCAACTGCTCGACACTTTTTTCGCCCAGACCTTCGATGTCCATTGCCCGGCGCGAGACAAAATGAATGATCGCCTGTTTAAGCTGGGCACCACACGCCAACCGGCCGACACAGCGATACACCGCGCCTTCGCTGACGGTTTCGCGGCCCTTGCTGCGCTTGATCAACTGCGTGCGCTCGACATGGGAACCGCACACCGGGCAGTGTTCAGGAATCTGCACCGGGCGGGCATTTTCAGGGCGGCGCTCGAGCACCACCTGAACGACCTGCGGGATCACATCGCCAGCGCGGCGAATAATCACGGTGTCGCCAATCATCAGCCCCAGCCGCGCCACTTCATCCATATTATGCAGAGTGGCGTTGGACACGGTCACACCCGCCACCTTGACCGGCTTGAGACGCGCCACCGGGGTTACCGCACCGGTGCGCCCGACCTGAAACTCCACATCGAGCAGCTCGGTCAGCTCTTCCATCGCCGGGAATTTGTGGGCGATGGCCCAGCGCGGCTCCCGCGCCCGAAAACCCAACTCGCGCTGCGACGCCAGGTTATTGACCTTGAACACCACGCCGTCGATTTCATAGGGCAGCGAAGCCCGGCGCTCGCCAATATCGCGGTAGTAATCCAGGCACTCGGCAATACCATGAGCCAGCTTCAGTTCGTGGCTGATAGGCATGCCCCATTGCTGCAACTGCTTGAGATTGCCGATATGGGTGTCAGAAAACTCTTCAGAGACCTGCCCCAGGCCGTAGCAGCAAAACTCCAGCGGGCGGCTGGCGGTAATTTTCGAATCCAGCTGACGCAAGCTGCCCGCCGCCGCGTTACGCGGGTTAGCGAAGGTCTTGCCGCCGGCGGCGAGCTGGGTTTCATTGAGCCGGTCAAAACCGGCCTTGGACATAAACACTTCGCCGCGCACTTCCAGCACCGCTGGCCAGCCACTGCCATGCAGCTTGAGCGGGATATTGCGCACGGTGCGCACATTGACGCTGATGTCTTCACCGGTGGTGCCATCACCCCGGGTGGCACCGCGCACCAGATTGCCATCGCGGTACAGCAAACTCACCGCCAGCCCGTCCAGCTTGGGTTCGCAGCTGTATTCAACTTCAGCGCCGCCACCAAACAGGTCGCCCGCGGGCAGATCCAGCCCTTCACTGACCCGGCGATCAAATTCACGCATATCGGTTTCATCGAACGCATTGCCCAGGCTCAGCATGGGCACTTCGTGACGCACCTGAGTAAACGCGGACAACGCCGCGCTGCCTACGCGCTGGGTCGGCGAGTCGGCAGTGACCAGCTCGGGATGCTCGGCTTCCAGCGCCTTCAACTCACGGAACAGACGGTCGTACTCGGCGTCCGGAATGCTCGGCTCGTCGAGTACATGGTAGCGGTAGTTATGCTGATCCAGTTCAGCGCGCAGCTCTAGAATGCGGGTATTGGCGGCGGTCATGGGGGTGTTCTCTCACAAAGCAAAAGAGCAGCCGAGGCTGCTCCTTGTAGTATTCATGGTGCATGCGGGGGGAGCAGGCAAGCCGGCCCCCACATGTTCAGCGTTTTTGAGTCAGGGCACGGCGCTCGAATTCAACGATGCGCTGGCGGTAATGCTCGATGGTCTGGGCCGTCAGAACACTGCGCTGGTCGTCCTTGAGCTCGCCATTGAGTTCCTGGGACAGCTTGCGTGCAGCGGCAACCATCACATCAAAAGCCTGCTTGGGATGACGCGGTCCCGGCAAACCAAGGAAAAAGCTGACAGCCGGCGTGCTGAACAGGTCGATATCATCCAGATCGAAAACACCCGGCTTGACTGCGTTGGCCATCGAAAACAGCACTTCGCCATTACCGGCCATGCTTTCATGGCGATGGAAAATATCCATTTCGCCAAAACGCAGACCGCTTTCCAGAATGTTCTGCAACAGTGCAGGGCCCTTGAAACCCGCCGGGTCACGGCTGATCACGCTGATCACCAGCACTTCTTCGGCCGCTGGCTGCGCAGCAGCAGGCTCCTTGACTTCAACTTCCGCCACACTCGGTTTGGCACGGCCGCGCGCAGGTTTGACCGGCGCGACATGATCATCATCACGGGCACTGATGCTCGGGCCTTCATCCAGTTCCAGATCAAGGTTCAGGTCACCCTGGCTCGGCTCACCGCCACGCTTGCCGCGCTTGGCGCCTTTGTCCCGCGCAGGCATGCTGACCGATGGCAAGTCATGCTCGTCCAGCTGCGGCTCTTTATGGGTGGGCGTATCCAGAACCCGTGCCGGGCCCAGCAACTCAGGGCTGTGCTCGTCGTCCGGGGCGTTGGAAAAACTGCGATCAAGCCGGAACTTGAGCTTGCCTTTGCCACCACGCATGCGGCGCCAGCCATCAAAAAGAATACCGGCGATTACCACTATGCCGATGACTATCAGCCATTCGCGCAGACCGATTTCCATGTAATCCCTTGCCCCTAAAAAATGATTCTATGAAGAAGAGCCTAAAGCCCTTTAAAACGTGGCGCCAACTCTATGTTCTGAATGGCGTTTTACCCACGTACAAAAAAATTAGACATTAAATTAACACGACCAAAGATAACTTTACACCGTCTGTCGCATTGAGTTAGGCCCATGTAGCCTTTGACCTTCACGTCGTATCGATCAAATCGCAGATAAATTTCTTACAAGAAGAAAAAAATCGTCCTACATGCTTATAGCTCAAGCATCGACCATTGCCATTGCCTCCTCAACATCAACCGCTACCAGACGCGAACAGCCGGGCTCATGCATCGTCACCCCCATCAACTGATCGGCCATTTCCATGGCGATTTTGTTGTGGGTGATGTAGATGAATTGCACCGTCTGTGACATCTCTTTGACCAGGCGTGCATAGCGGCCTACGTTGGCATCATCGAGCGGTGCATCAACCTCATCGAGCATGCAAAACGGCGCCGGGTTGAGCTTGAAAATGGCAAAAACCAGGGCCAGGGCAGTCAAGGCTTTCTCGCCACCGGACAGCAAATGGATCGTGCTGTTTTTCTTGCCCGGCGGGCGCGCCATGATTGTCACCCCTGTATCGAGTAAATCTTCGCCCGTCAGTTCCAAATAAGCGCTGCCGCCACCGAAAACTTTTGGGAAAAGTGCCTGTAATCCACCATTTATCTGATCAAAGGTGTCTTTAAAGCGACTGCGGGTCTCTTTGTCGATCTTGCGGATGACGTTTTCGAGGGTGTCGAGTGCTTCGACCAGATCGGCATCCTGGGCATCGAGGTAGCGCTTGCGCTCCGATTGCTGCTGGTACTCATCGATGGCCGCGAGGTTGATCGCACCCAAACGCTGAATGCGTGCAGCAATACGTTCCAGTTCTTCTTCGGCCTGCTGTTCATTGACCTCGGCATCAAGCGTGGCGAGCACCCCGTGCAAGTCATAGCCATCTGCCAGCAACTGATCCTGTAACGCCGTACGTCGCACGCTCAGGGCTTGCCACTCCATGCGCTGCTGCTCCAGCTGGCCACGAATCAGCTGCGACTGTTGCTCAGCCTGGTTGCGGCGCTTTTCAGCGTCACGCAATTCACGGTCGGCGTCTTCGAGGGCGGTCTGGGCAATCTTGAGTTCTTCATCCACGCTCAGGCGCTTGTCGAGCAACTCTTCAAGTTTCAGGCGCAGCTCTTCCAGAGGCGCTTCACCCTCCTCCAGATTGAGGTTGAGCTGTTCGCGCTTTTCAGCCAGACGCTCGGACTGCATTTGCAGACGTTCAAGGGCCTGACGGGTGGAGTCATGCTGCGCCTTGAGCGAACCCAGTCGAACCGCCAACTGGTGCGCGTGATCCTTGTGCTGACGGGCATCCTGGCGCACCCGGTCGAGCTGCTCGCGCAGGCTGTCACGCCGCGCCAGCAACAATTCGCGCTGTTCGGTGTCGGTGGCCATTGCATCAAGGGCTTCCTGCAACTGCAGGCGCGCTTCGCCCACTTGCTCGTGCTCAAGCGCGCGCTGCTCAGCCAGCTCGGCCAGCTCTTCGTCCAGACGACGACGGCGCAGGGTCAATTGCTCGACTTTGGCTTTGCTCGCAGATAGCTTGGCCTTTATCTCACCCTGCTGGCGTGCTTCGTCCTGCAAGCGACGGCGAACCTGCTCACGAGAGTCCTCTTGCACCAACTGCTGCTCACGCAGGCTTTGCAGCTGTTCTTCAAGGGTCGCGAGAGTGGCTTCGCGCTCTTCGCGCTCAAGCCCCCGACGCTGAATTTCCTGGCCCCGGGCCAAAACGCCACTTTCGGCTTCGCTGGCACGGCGCACCCGCAGGAAATTACGCCCCACCCAATAACCATCACGGCTGATCAGGCTCTGGCCATCGACCAATTGCGCGCGCAGCGCCAGCGCCTGCTCAAGGGACTCGACCGGCCTGACCTGAGCCAGCCACGGCGCCAGATCAAAATCGGTGTCTACCTTGTCGAGCAGGCTGCCCGCCAAACGGGAGACCGGCCCTGCGCCACTGACCAGGCGCAAATCGCCCTGGGCAAAGCCGGCCAGATCCAGCCGGGCAAAATCCTCAACCAGCACGGCCTGCAAGTCGGCCCCCAGCACGGTCTCGACCGCCAGTTCCCAGCCCGGCTCAACCCGCAAGCCTTCGGCCAGCCGCGGTTGCTCGGCCAACTGCTGATCGCGCAACCACTCACTGGTGCCGGTGCCCGGATCGAGGGCCGCCTGCTGCAGGGCCTCAAGCGAGGCCAGGCGACCGTTCAGCCGCTGCAAATCACCTTGCGCCTGCTGCTGATTCTGCGTGGCCTGTTGCAAGTCATGCCGCACTTGCTCTAGCCGCTCCACCAGTTGTTCTTCACTGGCCTGCAATTCTTCGTGGGTCAGCTCGCTGGTGGCCAGTTGCTCACTCAGTTCAAGAATCGCCGCGTCTTCAGGGTCCGCTGCCAGCAAGGCGCGCTCTTCAGCCAAGCGGCGCTGGCGCTCCGCCACACGTTCCATGCTGGTTTCCAGCTGCTGGATGCGCGCTTGCAGCACTTCGGACTGGCGCTGCGGCTCGGCCGAGCGCAGGTTGAAGCTGTCCCACTGCTCTTGCCAGCCGTGCATGGTCTGTTCGGCCACTTCCAGCGTGGCGGCGGCCTCTTCGGCGGCGGCGCTGGTGAGCTCCTGCTCGGGCTCAAGCATGTGCAGCTCTTCACCCAGGGTCGCCAGCAGGGTGCGGTCATGCCCCAGGTGAGACTCGGTCTCCAGGCGCGAGCGTTCAGCTTCGCGCAGGTCATCCTGCAACTGGCGCAAACGTTGCTGGCCATGCTGAATGCTCTGCTCGACGCGGGCAATATCGCCCCCCACCGAATAGAAGCGCCCTTGCACCAGATTGAAGCGCTCTGACAGATCATGGTGCCCGTCACGCAGGCGTTCGATGCTGGCATCGGCATTGCGCTGCTCGGCCACCAGGGCTTCGAAGCTGACTTCCTGGTTGCCAATGACCGCTTCACGCTGGCCCACCTGCTCATTCAGGGCCTGCCAGCGCAGGGCCGACAGCTGGGCCTTGAGCTGACGCTCCTGGCCCTTGTATTCCTGGTACTTCTCGGCAGCCTGTGCCTGGCGGTGCAAGCGTTCCAGCTGGCGGCCCAGCTCGTCGCGCAGGTCAGTCAGGCGGGCGAGGTTCTCGTGGGTACGGCGAATGCGGTTTTCGGTCTCGCGACGGCGCTCCTTGTACTTGGAGATGCCGGCTGCTTCTTCGATAAAATTGCGCAGGTCTTCGGGCTTGGACTCGATCAGCTTGGAGATCATGCCCTGCTCGATGATCGAGTAGCTGCGCGGCCCCAGGCCCGTACCGAGGAAGATATCGGTAATGTCACGACGCCGGCATTTGGTGCCGTTGAGGTAATAAGTGGTCTGGCTGTCGCGGGTTACCTTGCGGCGAATGGAGATCTCGGCGTAGGCCGCATACTCGCCCAGCAGGGTACCGTCGGAGTTGTCGAACACCAGCTCGATGCTGGCCTGGCTTACCGGCTTGCGCGTGGTTGAACCGTTGAAGATGACGTCGGTCATCGACTCGCCGCGCAGGTTTTTGGCCGAGCTTTCGCCCATGACCCAGCGCACGGCATCGATGATGTTGGACTTGCCACAACCGTTGGGGCCGACCACCGCCGCCATATTGCTCGGGAAGGTAACGGTTGTCGGGTCAACGAAAGACTTGAAGCCGGCCAGCTTGATGCACGTCAGGCGCACGCTCAGGCAACCGTCAAGGCAGACAGCACCAGGGCACAACTGCGCTGGGCATAGCTGCTCAGCACCACGCGAATCTGCACCAGGTCACGCGCCAGCACGGCTTCGAGCAACTGCGCAAACAAGGCCAGAAATTCGCTCATCTCGGCCTTGCGCTGATCCAGTGCCAGGTAATAGGCACGGCTCATGGCCGGGTGCAGGTTCTCGACGGTTTCCTGCAGGTACGGGTTGTCCGCGAACGGGTACGCCGCACGCATCACATTGAAGCTGTCTTCAACAAAGGCGCTGATGTCCTGGCGCTCGTAGCTGGCAGCCAGACGCTGCTGAATCTGCAGGAATGGCCCCAGGTCAGCCGGCACCGCCCAGCGTTGGGCAACCGCATTGCCGAGCAGGATGTACATCTCGCTCATCAGCGTGCACAGGCTTTGCACCTTGTGCGCCGTGAGCTCGGTCACATGGGCACCGCGGCGCGGGAGGATGGCGATCAGATGTCGCCGCTCCAGGATCAGCAAGGCTTCGCGCACAGAGCCACGACTGACATTGAGCGCCAGCGTCACTTTCTGTTCCTGAATGCGTTCCCCAGGCTTTAGTTCGCCACGAATGATGCGTTCGGCGAGGTGGTGAGCGATTTGCTCGGCGAGGCTGTCCGGCGCCTTGAACGTCATGTTTTACCTTCAAAATCTTTTATCAGTGCAGGGGCGAAGTGTAACGCACTTGGTGGGCGCTCGCGCAGAGCCCCGGAGGCCGAATATGGCACGAAATAAGCAAATAAATCCCCCGGATATCAATCACAGGGATGAGCGAGCTCTATTTCTTGACCCGCAGGTCAACTTTAGCTAGATTTCTACTCATCCCGCGTTACAACAATAATGATTATGCGAGGCCTTCCGTGATCCAGTTCCTACTCAACCAGACGCTGCGCACCGAGCACACGCTGGACCCCAACCTGACCGTGCTCAACTATTTGCGCGAGCACTTGCACAAACCCGGCACCAAAGAAGGCTGCGCCAGCGGTGACTGCGGCGCCTGCACCGTGGTGGTCGGCGAACTGCACACGGACGACCAGGGCCTTGAGCGGCTGCGCTATCGCAGCCTGAATTCGTGCCTGACCTTTGTCTCGGCACTGCACGGCAAACAACTGATCAGCGTCGAGGACTTGAAACACCAGGGCCAACTGCACAGCGTGCAGCGGGCGATGGTCGACTGCCACGGCTCACAGTGCGGCTTTTGCACCCCGGGTTTTGTGATGTCGCTGTTCGCCCTGCAAAAAAACAGCAGCGGCCAGGCTGATGGCCATCAAGCCCACGAGGCACTTGCCGGCAACCTCTGTCGCTGCACGGGCTACCGGCCCATACTGGCGGCTGCCGAACAGGCATGCGCCGGGCAGCAACCGGATCAGTTCGATGCCCGGCACAGCGCAACCATCGCCCAGCTCAAGGCAATCACCCCAAGCCAGACCGGCGAACTCAACAGCGGCGATAAACGCTGCCTGCTGCCCTTGACCGTCAGCGACCTGGCCGAACTCTACGAGTCCCAGCCCCAGGCCCGGCTGCTGGCAGGCGGTACCGACCTGGCACTGGAGGTCACCCAGTTTCATCGCCCGTTGCCGGTGATGATCTACGTCGGCAACGTGGCCGAGATGAAGCGCATCGAGCACTTCGCCGATCGCATTGAAATCGGCGCCGCCGTTTCCCTGACTGATGCCTATGCCACGCTCAATACCGAGCACCCGGACTTTGGCGAACTGCTGCAGCGTTTTGCCTCACTGCAAATCCGCAATCAAGGCACCCTGGGCGGCAATATCGGCAACGCCTCGCCGATTGGCGACTCACCCCCGCTGCTGATTGCCCTCGGCGCGCAGCTGTTGCTGCGCAAGGGCCAAACCCGCCGCACGCTGGCCATTGAAGACTACTTCATTGATTACCGGGTTACCGCGCGCCAGGAGGGTGAATTTATCGAAAAGATCATCATTCCCCGTGCCGATCCCAGCCAGACATTTCGCGCCTACAAAATTTCCAAGCGCCTGGACGACGACATCAGCGCCGTTTGCGCAGCATTCAACCTGCACATCGACAATGGCGTGGTGACCGGGGTCCGCGTGGCATTCGGCGGCATGGCGGCCATCGCCAAACGCGCCGCCGCCTGCGAAGCAGCATTGCTCGGCGCCGACTGGAACAGCGCCAGCATCGAACGGGCCTGCGCTGCACTGGCAAACGACTTCACCCCGCTCTCGGACTTTCGCGCCAGCAAGGAATACCGCCTGCTGAGTGCACAAAACCTGCTGCGCAAATACTTTATCGAACAGCAAACGCCACATCTCGAGACGCGGGTAACAGCTTATGTCTAACCATCACAAGGTTGCCCCGACCCAGGCCGAGCTGACCGCCCTCTTCCAGCAGGATTTGAAAACCGGCGTAGGTCGCAGCGTCAAGCATGACAGCGCCGAAAAGCATGTCAGCGGAGAAGCGCAGTACATCGATGACCGGCTGGAATTCCCCAACCAGCTACACCTTTTCGCACGCCTGTCCGACCGTGCCCACGCCAGAATCCTGCGTGTCGACACCACGCCCTGCTACGCCTTCGAAGGCGTGCGCCTGGTCATCACCCACGAAGATATCCCCGGCCTCAAGGACATCGGCCCGTTGTTGCCCGGCGACCCGCTGCTGGCCATCGACAAGGTGGAGTTTGTCGGCCAGCCGGTCCTGGCTGTGGCTGCCAGCAACCTGGACACAGCACGCAGGGCGGCAATGGCCGCCATTATCGAATACGAAGATCTGGAACCCGTGCTGGACGTGGTGCAGGCCCTGCGCCAAAAACACTTTGTGCTCGACACCCACACCCATCAACGCGGCGACTCAAGCACCGCACTGGCCGAGGCCGAACATCGCCTGCAAGGTAACCTGCATATCGGCGGGCAGGAGCATTTCTACCTCGAAACCCAGATTTCATCGGTCATGCCCACCGAAGATGGCGGGATGATCGTGTACTGCTCCACGCAAAACCCCACCGAAGTGCAGAAGCTGGTGGCCGAGGTACTGGATGTGTCGATGAACAAGATTGTCGTCGACATGCGCCGCATGGGCGGTGGCTTTGGCGGCAAGGAGACCCAGGCCGCCAGCCCCGCCTGCCTGTGCGCCGTGGTGGCACGCCTTACCGGGCAACCGACGAAGATGCGCCTGCCACGGGCCGAAGACATGCTGATGACCGGCAAGCGCCACCCGTTTTATATCGAATATGACGTCGGTTTCGACGCCAGCGGCCGCTTGCAGGGCATCGTGCTGGACCTGGCGGGCAACTGCGGCTGCTCACCGGACTTGTCCAACTCCATCGTCGACCGCGCCATGTTCCATGCCGACAACGCCTACTACCTGGGCGATGCAACGATCAATGGCTATCGCTGTAAAACCAACACGGCGTCAAACACCGCCTACCGCGGTTTCGGCGGCCCGCAAGGGATGGTCGCCATCGAAGAAGTCATGGACCGCATCGCCCGCCACCTGGGCCTCGATCCGCTGGCCGTGCGCAAGGCCAACTACTATGGCAAGACCGAACGCAACGTGACCCACTACTACCAGACCGTGGAACACAACCTGCTGGAAGAAATGACCGCCGACCTGGAGGCCAGCAGTCAGTACGCCGAACGCCGCGAAGCGATCAAGGCGTTCAATGCCGCCAGCCCGATCCTGAAAAAAGGCCTGGCGCTGACCCCGGTCAAGTTCGGCATTTCCTTTACCGCCAGCTTTCTCAACCAGGCCGGTGCGCTGATCCACATCTACACCGATGGCAGCATCCACCTCAACCACGGTGGCACCGAGATGGGCCAGGGCTTGAATATCAAGGTCGCGCAGGTAGTGGCCGAGGTGTTCCAGGTGGATATCAGCCGTGTGCAGATCACCGCCACCAATACTGACAAAGTGCCCAACACCTCGCCTACAGCAGCGTCCAGTGGCGCCGATCTCAATGGCAAGGCCGCGCAAAACGCAGCCGAAACCATCAAGCAGCGGCTGATCGAGTTTGCAGCCGGCAAGTATCAGGTCGACGAACAGGCGGTGATCTTTCACAACGGCCAGGTGCGCATTGGCGAGCAGATCATCAGTTTTGAAAGCCTGATCCAGCAGGCCTACTTCGGCCAGGTGTCGCTCTCAAGCACCGGGTACTACAAAACCCCGAAAATTTTCTATGACCGCAGCCAGGCACGCGGCCGACCGTTCTACTACTTTGCCTTTGGCGCCGCCTGCGCCGAGGTCATCGTCGACACCCTGACCGGCGAATACAAGATGTTGCGTACCGACATCCTCCACGATGTTGGTGCTTCGCTGAACCCGGCCATTGATATCGGCCAGATCGAAGGCGGCTATATCCAGGGCGCGGGCTGGCTGACCATGGAAGAACTGGTGTGGAACGCCAAGGGCAAGCTGATGACCAACGGCCCGGCCAGCTACAAGATCCCGGCGGTGGCAGACATGCCGCTGGATTTGCGCGTCACCCTGGTAGAAAACCGCAAGAACCCCGAAGACACCGTGTTCCACTCCAAGGCTGTCGGTGAGCCGCCATTTATGCTCGGCATCGCCGCCTGGTGCGCGCTCAAGGACGCCGTGGCAAGCCTGGCCGACTATCGCGTGCAACCTGCGATTGATGCCCCGGCCACCCCGGAGCGGGTGCTGTGGGGGTGTGAGCAAATGCGCAAAAGCCTGTCGGGAGATCAGCATGAATAACTGGATCAGCGCCCTGGCCGAGCTGCAGCAGCAAGGCGAACCTTGCGTGCTGGTGACAATCATCGAAGAGCAAGGCTCTACCCCGCGCAATGCCGGTTCAAAGATGGTGATTTGCGCTGATAAAATCTTCGATACCATCGGTGGCGGTCATCTGGAGTACAAGGCAATGGAAATTGCCCGCCAGATGCTCGACAGCGGCAAGCACGATACCCATCTACAACGTTTCAGCCTCGGCGCCAGCCTTGGCCAGTGTTGCGGAGGGGTGGCCGTGCTGCTGTTCGAACCCATGGGCAAGGTGCAGGCACAGATTGCGGTGTTTGGCGCCGGCCATGTGGCCCGGGCTCTGGTACCCCTGCTCGCCAGTCTGCCCTGCCGGGTGCGCTGGATCGACTCTCGGGAGCAGGAATTCCCGTCAGTCATGCCCCCGGGCGTGGAAAAAATCGTCACCGATGAGCCAGTTGACGAGGTCGATGCACTGCCAGCGGGTTGCTACTGCATCGTCATGACGCATAATCACGCCCTGGACCTGGAACTCAGCGCTGCCCTGCTTAAACGCAACGACTTTACCTACTTCGGCTTGATTGGTTCCAAAACCAAGCGCGTGAAGTTTGAGCATCGCTTGCGTGAGCGCGGTATCGCTGCCTCACCTTTGCAGCGCATGCGCTGCCCGATGGGCCTGAGCGAAGTCAAAGGCAAACTGCCTGTTGAAATCGCGATTTCCATCGCCGGCGAAATCATCGCCACCTACAACACCCATTTCGGCCAGCACACTGCGAGCGCCGACAGCGCGTCATCTGAATCCATTAAACAATTGCTGCCATCTTCACGACGCAGCCATGCCACACACTGAGAATTGCCATGACCTGTAAAGCCTATCGCGCCGCCATTTTGCACAGCATCGCCGACCCTGCCGAAGTCGGGATCGAGGCCTCCTACGAATATTTTGAAGACGGCTTGCTGGTGGTCGACAACGGCCGGATCAAAGCCGTGGGGCCGGCCAGCGAACTGCTTGGCACACTGAGCGCCGACATTGCAGTCACCGAGTACAAGGATGCACTGATCACCCCCGGCTTTATCGATACCCATATCCACTTCCCGCAAACCGGGATGATCGGTGCCTACGGCGAGCAGTTGCTTGATTGGCTCAACACCTACACCTTCCCATGCGAAAACCAGTTCGCCGACAAGGCCCATGCTGACGAAGTGGCCGATGTTTTCCTCAAGGAACTGCTACGCAATGGCACCACCACGGCCCTGGTGTTCGGCAGCGTACACCCGCAATCGGTGGATGCCCTGTTTGAGGCCGCACAGCGTCTGGACCTGCGCCTGATCGCCGGCAAGGTGATGATGGACCGCAACGCCCCGGACTATCTGACCGACACCGCCGAAACCGGCTACAGCGAGAGCAAGGCGCTGATCGAACGCTGGCATGGCAAGGGCCGCCTGCACTATGCCGTCACCCCGCGCTTCGCGCCGACCAGCACCTCGGAGCAACTGACCCTGGCGGGCAAGCTGCTGGGCGAATACCCGGATGTGTATCTGCACACCCATATCAGCGAGAACCTGCAGGAAATCGAGTGGGTGAAGTCGCTGTTCCCGGAGCGCAAGGGTTATCTGGACGTGTACGACCACTACCAGTTGCTGGGCGAACGCTCGGTATTTGCCCACGGTGTGCATCTGTGTGACGAGGAATGTGCACGGCTGGCCGAGACCGGTTCGGCAGTGGCGTTCTGCCCTACTTCCAACCTGTTTTTGGGCAGCGGTTTGTTCAACCTGCCGATGGCCGAGAAACACAAACTCAATGTTGGCCTGGGCACGGATGTTGGCGCGGGCACCAGCTTCTCGCTGCTCAACACCCTGAACGAAGCCTACAAGGTCATGCAGCTGCAGGGCGCACGCCTCAATCCGTTCAAGTCGTTGTATCTGGCTACGCTGGGCGGGGCGCGGGCACTGCGCCTGGAAGACAAGATCGGCAATCTGCAACCGGGCAGCGACGCTGATTTCCTGGTGCTGGACTACAACGCTACGCCGCTGATGAGCTATCGCCTGAAGCAGTCAAAAAACATCGCCGAAACGCTGTTTGTATTGATGACCCTGGGCGACGACCGCACCGTGCAGCAAACCTACGCAGCAGGTAATCTGGTACATCAACGCTGATAATCACCCTGGTGGGAGCGGGCTTGCTCGCGAGGGTATCGGCGCGGTTTAACTAAAGCACCGCGTCGCCTGCATCGCGGGCAAGCCCGCTCCCACAAGAGCAGCCGAGGCTTAAAGCTTGGCAGCAGGCCGGGGGCTTTTGCCCTTGGTTTGCAGCAAGTGCGAAAACACTGCGTGCAAGTCATCCGAGGCGCTTTCTTCGTCGAGGTTGAGCTTGCTGTCGATATGATCCATATGGTGCATCATCAGGTGCACGGCCTGATCGGCATCCCGGGCTTCAATGGCATCAATCAGCTGCATGTGTTCGTCATACGAACAGTGCGAGCGGTTACCGCTCTCGTACTGGGCAATAATCAACGACGTTTGTGACACCAGACTGCGCTGAAAGCTGATCAGCGGAGCATTCTTGGCCGCTTCGGCCAGCTTCAGGTGAAACTCGCCCGACAGGCGAATCCCGGCACCGCGATCGCCCCGCGAAAAACTGTCGCGCTCGTCCTGCACCATCTTGCGCAATTGCGCCAGGTCATCTGCCGTGGCATGCACCACCGCCAGTTCGGTAATCGCCTTTTCAACCAGTCGCCGGGCCAGAAACACCTGGCGCGCTTCATCCACGCTCGGGCTCGCCACCACTGCACCGCGATTGGGGCGCAGCAAAACAACCCCTTCATGGGCCAGACGCGACAAGGCGCGACGGATAATGGTGCGGCTCACGCCAAAGATTTCGCCCAGAGCCTCTTCACTCAACTTGGTGCCAGGCGCCAGACGCTGTTCAAGGATCGCCTCGAAAATATGCGCGTAGACGATATCGTCCTGGGTTCCACTGCGGCCGGCCTTGCCAGCGCGGGGTTGTTTCTTGAGAGGCTGCAACTGTTCGTTCATGGGCACTCGTGTGGGAAGCGGCGGCGATGAAGGGGTTACGTTAGTACGTAAACGGGTGTCGCCGACCAGAAATTAATGCAAAAAACAGGACGCATTGTACACAAAGCACAGTGCCAGTACGACTGTACGGTCGTTTACGAACCCTGCTGTATTGCAACTGAATACAACCTTTACGTTTAGGCTTGTCGCCTGTCCGAACTCCTATAGCACACAAGGAAGACCGTTCCATGACCGACACCCCGCAGCCGCGCTTGCATCCACTGGCAGACACCTCGCCCTCGGCGGTGGTCGCAGGCTTTATCGCCATGATGACCGGCTACACCAGCTCCCTGGTCCTGATGTTTCAGGCGGGGCAGGCAGCGGGACTTACCAGCGGGCAGATTTCATCGTGGATCTGGGCACTGTCGATCGGCATGGCTGTTTGCAGCATAGGCTTGTCTTTGCGTTATCGCACACCGATCACCATCGCCTGGTCCACCCCGGGGGCGGCGCTGTTGATCACCAGCCTGGGCGGTGTCAGTTACGGTGAAGCCATCGGGGCCTATATCACCTGCGCGGTACTGGTGATCATCTGTGGCATCACCGGCAGTTTTGAGCGCCTGGTCAAGCGCATCCCCTCATCCCTGGCCGCCGCGTTGCTGGCGGGCATCCTGTTCAAGATCGGCAGCGAAATCTTCGTCGCCGCGCAACACCGCACCGGCCTGGTGATCGGCATGTTTTTTACCTACCTGATCGTCAAGCGCTTGTCGCCGCGCTACGCCGTGCTGGCGGCGCTGCTGATCGGCACCCTGCTCTCGGGCATGCTCGGGCTGCTGGACTTCAGCGGTTTTGCCCTTGAAGTGGCCGTACCGGTATGGACCACGCCATCATTCTCGCTGGCCGCGACCATCAGCATCGGCATCCCGCTGTTCGTGGTGGCCATGACCTCGCAAAACATGCCGGGCATCGCCGTGCTGCGGGCTGATGGCTATGACGTACCGGCCTCGCCACTGATCACCACCACCGGCGTGGCCTCCTTGCTGCTGGCACCTTTCGGCTCCCACGGCATCAACCTGGCGGCGATCAGTGCCGCCATCTGCACCGGCCCCCATGCCCACGAAGACCC
Organism: Pseudomonas fragi; assembly: GCF_900105835.1. NCBI lineage: Bacteria > Pseudomonadati > Pseudomonadota > Gammaproteobacteria > Pseudomonadales > Pseudomonadaceae > Pseudomonas > Pseudomonas fragi. Next base: position 5,037,758 of record NZ_LT629783.1, on the reverse strand, counting down.
GAAAAAACGCTATACCGCAGCCGTGTGGTGCGGGATTTTCTATGGCATTGCCGGCATATTTGGCGCCACCCTGGCCGCCCTGTTCGCCTCACTGCCCAAGGAACTGGTGCTGTCGATTGCCGCCCTGGCACTGTTCGGTTCGATCATGAACGGCCTGAGCATTGCCATGGGCGAAGCCAGGGAGCGTGAAGCGGCCTTGGTCACCTTTATGGTCACGGCATCGGGCATGACCCTGTTTTCAATCGGCTCGGCATTCTGGGGCATTGTCGCGGGTGTGCTGACCTTGATGATCCTGAACGTCAAGGTACGCTGAGCGATCAGATCGCCAGTGCCCCACCATCCACTGCCAGCGCATGGCCGGTGGTAAAGGCCGCGCCGTCCGAGCACAGATACAGCACGGCGCTGGCCACCTCTTCGACTTTACCGATACGGCCCACCGGGTGCATGGCGGCGGCGAACTCGGCCTTGCGCGGGTCGGCCTCATAAGCGCGGCGGAACATATCCGTATCGATCACCCCGGGGCACACGGCGTTAACCCGAATATGCTTTTTCGCATACTCGATAGCCGCTGATTTGGTCAGCCCGATCACAGCATGCTTGGACGCCGAGTAGATGCTCATTTTCGGTGCAGCGCCCAGCCCGGCCACCGAGGCGGTATTGACGATCGCCCCGCCGCCCTGGGCCAGCATCAATGGCAACTGATATTTCATGCACAACCACACCCCCTTGACGTTCACCCCCATGATCGCGTCGAACTCGTCCAGGGTGCCGTCGGCCAGGCGACCTTGCTCGATCTCGATCCCGGCATTGTTAAAGGCATAGTCCAGGCGACCGTAGGTGCTGATCACCTTTTCCATCAGATTTTTGACCTGAGCTTCGACAGTGACATCGCAGCTCGCGAAAACCGCACTGCCACCCGCCGCCTTTATCCGAGCCACAGTATCTTCGCCGCCTGCCACATCCCGATCAGCCACCACCACTTTCAGGCCTTCGGCGGCAAACGCCAGGGCCGTGGCCCGGCCTATGCCTGCTCCGGCGCCCGTTACCACAGCCACTTGCCCGGTAAACGTCATGCCCATTGGTGTAATCCTCAGCAGAGTGCATCGGTGCCCCGAAACATTCAGGCACGGTCATCCGCTTATTTATCCGAGTGATAAAAGCCTGCCTACCACCATCACCGCCACTGATAAAAACCTATTCGTAAACGCGCATTCACTTGCCCTGTGGCTTGAGAAGGTCTATCAACAGTGATCAATCTCCAATGAGTTATAGCAATGACTGACCAGACAAACCGCCAATTCCTGCTCTCCAAACGTCCAGTCGGTGCAGCAACCCGCGACACCTTCACCTTCCAGCGAGTGCCCGTGGTACAGCCCGAGAAGGGGCAGATCCTGGTCAAAAACGAATACCTGTCCCTTGACCCGGCCATGCGTGGCTGGATGAACGAGGGCAAGTCCTATATACCGCCGGTTGCGCTGGGCGATGTGATGCGCGCCCTCGGTGTGGGCAAGGTCATCGCCTCGGCACACCCGGGCTTTGCCGTCGGGGATTACGTCAACGGTGCCCTGGGCGTGCAGGATTACTTCACAGGCGAACCACGGGGTTTCTACAAGGTCGACCCGAAACTGGTACCGCTGCCGGTGTATTTGTCCGCACTGGGCATGACCGGCATGACCGCCTACTTCGCATTGCTGGATGTCGGCGCACCCAAAGCAGGAGACACCGTGGTGATCTCCGGCGCAGCGGGGGCTGTTGGCAGCATTGCCGGGCAAATTGCCAAGTTGAAGGGCTGCCGCGTAGTGGGCATCGCCGGTGGCGAGGAAAAATGCGCGCGACTGGTCGAGGAGTTTGGCTTCGACGGCACCATCGACTACAAGAGCGAAGATGTACTCGCAGGCCTCAAACGCGAATGCCCTAAAGGCGTTGATGTGTTTTTCGACAATGTGGGCGGCGATATTCTCGATGCAGTCCTCAGCCGCCTGAATTTCAAGGCGCGGGTCATCATCTGCGGCGCCATCAGCCAGTACAACAACAAGGAAGCCGTGAAAGGCCCGGCCAACTACTTGTCACTGCTGGTCAATCGCGCGCGTATGGAAGGCTTTGTGGTGATGGACTACGCCGATCGCTATGCCGCGGCCGGGCAGGAGATGGCGGGCTGGCTGCTCAAGGGCCAGTTGAAAAGCAAGGAGCATATTGTTGAAGACCTGGAAAGCTTCCCGGAGAGCCTGGCGAAGCTGTTCAGCGGGGAAAATCACGGCAAGCTGGTGTTGAAGGTCTGACACGCCACATAAAGGTGGGAGCGGGCTTGCTCGCGATACAGGCGCAAGCCCGCTCCCCCAGCATCAGACCGTTCGTAAACAGCCTTAAGCCAGTTCAGCGACCACAGCAGCGAGTGCCTTGGCAGGGTCGGCTGCCTGACTGATCGGGCGACCGATCACCAGATAGTCAGAACCGGCATCCAGTGCCTGGCGAGGGGTCAGGATACGGCGTTGATCATCCTGCGCACTGCCCGCAGGACGAATCCCCGGCGTCACCAACTGCAGGCTCGGGTGCGCAGCTTTCAGCGCTTGCGCTTCCAGAGCCGAACACACCAGGCCGTCCATTCCGGCCTTTTCGGCCAAGGCTGCCAGGCGCAGCACCTGCTCCTGAGGCTCGATATCCAGACCGATACCGGCCAGGTCTTCGCGCTCCATGCTGGTCAGCACGGTCACGCCAATCAACAACGGCTGCGGGCCGGTACGCTTGTCGAGCACTTCACGGCAAGCGGCCATCATGCGCAAGCCGCCGGAACAGTGAACGTTCACCATCCATACGCCCATTTCGGCAGCGGCCTTGACCGCCATTGCCGTGGTATTGGGGATATCGTGGAACTTCAGGTCCAGGAACACTTCAAAACCCTTGTCACGCAAAGTGCCGACAATTTCCGAAGCACAGCTGGTGAACAGCTCTTTGCCCACCTTGACGCGGCACAGCTTGGGGTCCAATTGATCAGCCAGTTTCAATGCGGCGTCACGCGTTGGGAAATCCAGGGCGACGATAATAGGAGTCTGGCAGTCGGACATTAGCGGGTTCTCAGGCTGGTCGAAATCGGCGCGCATTGTAGCGGAACCAGCCGCTGACCGGCACCCGATGATCGCAAATTCACGTTTTTAGTCATAACCAAGGTTATCCCGCACACGCGCGAATAACCGGCCTACACTGAAAGCATCGAACACTTACTCACTTAACAGGATAAATCGCCGCACACTGCAACCCAGCCCTGTACGGCATTAAACACGGAGAACACTCTATGCCTTGGTATGCCTGGTTAATTATCGTCGTCGCCATTGGTGCCATCCTCGGCGCCCTGATGACCCTGCGTGACACCGCCAACAAAGTTGAACTGACCGATGAGCAACGCAAACGCGTAGCCGAACGCAATGCCGAAATGGACGCCAAAGAATCAAAGGACGGGTAACCAGATAAACGGTCAGGGCCTGCATTTCAAGGAATCAGCATCAGTGGGAAAAACCTACAAGCAGTTGCACGATTTACCACTGCATCTGCTTGAAAGTCGACGCTATGATGGTCCATTGCATAAAGAGACACCTGCCATGCGCTACTCACACGATCATAAAGCCCAAACCCATCAGCGCATCGTCAGAGAAGCATCCGGACTCTTTCGACGAGACGGTATTGGTGCAACAGGCCTGCAGCCCCTGATGAAATCACTGGGCCTTACTCACGGGGGGTTCTATGCCCACTTTTCATCCAAAAACGATCTGGTAGAAAAAGCCTTGCAGCACGCCGCCAGCCAGGTTGACGGTATCTGCGCCGAACTCTTCAGCCAGCCCCAGCCGCTGCATGCCTTTATCGATGCTTACTTGTCTGAATGGCACCTGACCTCACCCCATGAAGGCTGCCCGTTGCCGACCATGTCCGTGGAGATGGCCCAGCAGGGCCAGGCCAGTGCTACCACCGACCATGTTATCGACGCCAGGCTCAAACAGATACAAGCCACCCTGCAAGGGGCTGACAGCGAAGACAAGAGCATCGTGATCTTCGCCACCCTGGTCGGCGCATTGGTTCTCGCCCGCGGTGCAGAGAGTGACGCGCTGAAACACAAGATTTTCGACGTCACACGCAGTGCCTTGAAGCAGTCTGTCCCACCTGCCTGAACGCTTACAGCCAGCCACAAAAAAGCCAGTCATTGACTGGCTTTTTCCGTTCAGTAGCCCGGCGTTCAGTTGACCGCAAGTTTGTCGCGATTTCTGTCGAAAATAACCTTGCCTATGCCTTTGACCTCAAGCAACTCATCGATTGAAACAAAGTCACCATTGGCTTCGCGGTAAGCCACGATCGCCCGGGCTTTAACAGGGCCTACGCCAGAGAGTTCACGCTGCAGGGTCGCCTCATCTGCGGTGTTGATGTTTATCGTTACCACCTTGGCATCCGACATTGCTTGCATAGCAACCACCGGCTCAACAGCACCTGCCGCCGGCGTGGCATGGGCCACACCGGTAATGCCCACCATCAGGGCAAAAAACATCGAAGAGAGAAAAGCGGTACGCATAATTGACACTCCATAACATCGTTAAGTTGAAAACAGCTTTCCTGAGCTGTATTTCAAACTTAGGCGATGGTTAAAGAGTGTCAAAAACCAGAGCATTGCAGGGTATGTAATCAGGATGGCTCGACACGGCGCTGCTGGTGAATCCAGTCAACAATCTCACCCTCGGGGGCATAACCGCTGACCGTCTCACGCAACAACTGGCGCACGCGCACATAGTCATCCTGATCAACCGCTTCAAGCAATTGCGACAATCGCTGCTTGAGTTCATCCCAAGGCAACATGTCCTCGTTGGCACACATGATCATGGGGTGTCGGGTCGCGACTACGTTGTCGCCAATCAGCAACTCTTCGTAAAGCTTTTCGCCAGGGCGCAAGCCGGTGAACTCGATCTCAATATCACCATGCAGATTTTTGTCCGAGCGCACGCTAAAGCCAGACAGATGGATCATTTTCTCGGCCAGTTCGACAATGCGCACCGGCTCACCCATATCAAGAACAAATACATCCCCCCCCTGCCCCATTGAACCGGCCTGAATCACCAGTTGAGCGGCTTCCGGGATAGTCATGAAGTAGCGGGTAATCTTCGGGTGAGTCACGGTCAGCGGGCCGCCGGCCTTGATCTGCTTGTGAAACAGCGGGATCACCGACCCGGAAGAGCCCAGCACATTGCCAAAACGCACCATAGTAAAACGGGTTTTATTCACCCGTGACACATTGGCCGAATCACCGAACAGCACAGGCGCCACTTCACGACTGAGTGCTTGCAGGGTCATTTCGGCAAGGCGCTTGGTACTGCCCATCACATTAGTCGGGCGCACAGCCTTGTCAGTGGAGATCAAAACGAAGTTCGATACACCCGACTGCAGGGCCGCCTGAGCGGTGTTTAGCGTACCGATAACGTTGTTCAGTACACCTTCGGCAATATTGTGCTCAACCATTGGCACATGTTTATAGGCTGCAGCGTGATACACCGTATCGACATGCCAGGTCTTCATCACATCCAGCAACTTGTGCGGGTAACGCACAGAACCCAGGATCGGCAGTACTTTCACCGACAGCGATTCCAGGCTGACCCGGCGCTCCAGCTCGCCAAAAATGCTGTACAGGTTGAACTCGCTGTGCTCGAACAGCAGCAGCGTGGTTGGCTTCAACGCCAGGATCTGCCGGCACAACTCCGAACCGATCGAGCCGCCAGCCCCTGTGACCATGACACACTGACCCTTGATGCAACGCTCCTGCAGCTCGCCTTGCGCAGGTACCGGGTCGCGGCCCAGCAAATCGGCAATATCCACTTCCTGGATATCGTCAACCTTGACCCGGCCACTGGCCAGATCCATAAAACCGGGAACACTGCGCACATGCAGAGGGAACCCCTCGAGCAAGCCCAGAATCTCGCGGCGACGGGCCCTGGACGAAGAAGGGACGGCCAGCAGCAGCTCCTGGGCGCCCGTGCGTTCGATCATTTGCTGAATATGTTCAGGCTTGTAAACCTGCAAGCCAGAGATGATGCGATCTGCAATACTTTCATCATCGTCGATAAACGCAACGGGCCGCATGGCGCGCCCCATGCGCAAGGCGGCTACCAGTTGGTTGCCTGCGGCACCGGCCCCGTAGATGGCCACCCGCGGCAGGCCGTCATCGCGATTGGTAAACGGTACATGCTGGACAGCCGCAAACCAGTCGCCAAGGAAGTATTGACGCATGGCCAGGCGCAAGCCACCAAGCAGGATCAGGCTCAGCCACCAGTAGTTGAAGATTATCGAGCGCGGCACGGCATTTTCAGGGGTGCTGTACCAATACATCACCACGGCCAGGACCAGCGACGACAGACTGACCGCCTTGATGATGGCAATCAGCGCATCGTTGCCGAAATAACGCATGACGGCGCGGTACATGCCGAAACGGATAAAAAAAGGGATGGCGACAACCGGGGCAACGACAAACAGCCAGAAGTGTACCTTGAAAGGATTGACCATTTCGTCAATCCCCAGGCGCACAACGAAGGCAAGCCACAGCGCTATCCAGACGAGCACTACATCGGTGCTGACCTGTATAACGCGTTTTTGTCGCCGCGAAAGGTTGAGTAAATACGCTCGAATTTTATCCATAAACCCCTGAACACCTTTACTGCCCTAAAAAACCATCAACGCACTGCAACAGCCATGCCCCTTCCCTTTGCCGCAAGGTTACACCTCACGGCAACGAGGCTTGCTGAACAACATCACTGATCACCCTGCAGGTCAAGCCGATCTCTTCACCGGTCAAGGTTGGGTGAACCATAAACATCATACTCGTCTCCCCCAGCTCCCTGGCATTGGCCAGACGTTGCGCCGGGCGCCAGTCGGTGTTGTCGAACGCCTTCTCCAGATAGACCTCGGAACAAGAGCCAGAGAAAGCTGGCACGCCCCGGGCGATAATCTCATTGAGAATGCGATCGCGGGACCAATCCGGCTTCAGGCATTGCGGGCGAACAAAAACATAGCACTTGTAGGCTGCATGAACTTCATCGTCTGGCAAGTCGGGAACACGTAGCGCAGGCAGTAGCCGGGCAGCAGTCCAGATGGCCAGGGCATTGTCGAGACGCGCACGATGCCAGTCCTGCATGCGACGCAGCTGAATCCGGCCGATCACCGCCTGCACTTCAAGCATCCGCCAGTTGGTCCCGAAGCTTTCATGCAGCCAGCGAAAACCAGGTGCGTGTTCACGCTCGTAAACCGCTTCCCAGCTTTTGCCATGATCCTTGTAAGCCCACATGTCTGCCCATAGCTGGCGATCATTGGTGGTGACCATGCCGCCTTCACCGCCAGTGGTCATGATCTTGTCCTGGCAGAACGACCAGGCGCCGATATGACCAATGGAGCCGACCGGACGACCTTTGTAATAAGCGCCGTGAGCCTGGGCGCAATCCTCGATCACTTTCAGGCCATGTTCATTGGCCAGGGCCATGATCGGGTCCATGTCACAGGGCCAGCCTGCCAGGTGAACACAGATCAGTGCCTTGGTGCGGGGGGTCAAAACCGACCGGATGGTGTCTGCCGTGAAATTCTGCGAATCAAGATCGACATCGGCGAAAACCGGGATCGCACCCGCATTGACAATACTGGAGACAGACGCCAGAAAGGTGCGTGACGTAACAATCACTTCATCCCCGGCACCAATGCCAAGTGCTTTCAATGCCAAGTCCAGCGCCACTGTGCCATTGGCCAGAGCTACGGCATATTCGGTACCTGACCATGCGGCAAATTCTTTCTCGAACGAGCGCGTTTCCTGGCCAGTCCAGTAATTGACCTTGTTCGACAAGATGACATCGCGTGCAGCATTGGCTTCTTCTTCAGTGAAAGAGGGCCAGGGAGAAAATGGAGTATTCAGCACAATTCAGTTCTCTTGATTTGAATGTTGCAAACGTCAACCCGCGCACGTCCGGGATGTCATAAACAGCGGTGAAAAGCACTTCTAAAATTTATGGCCAGGCAGGACTTTAGCGGGTACACCGACAACTGTCACACCATCAGCAATATCGTTAACCACGGCAGCGCCGGCACCCACTGTGACATGCGCGCCAATATTGATTGTTTGCCTGACGCTGGCACCAATCCCGACCCAACTCAACCGGCCAATACGTACGGCCCCAGCTATCCTTGCGCCTGGACTGACATGTACACAAACATCCAAAATACAATCGTGATCAATACTGCAACCCGTATTCAAAATGGCTCCATCGCCAATCGTAACTCCGGCATTCACAACAACCCCTGCAAAAGCTACTACCCCAGCCCCGAGCTTGGCGTATCGACTGATCGTCGCTGAAGGGTGGATCAGGGTTACAAGAGGCCCACCGTGGCGGATCAATAATTCAATCTTTGCAGTCCGGACTTCATTATTGCCGATCGCAACTACCACGCCAGAAAACTCCTGCAAACGCGACAGTAGTACCTGCGTATCACCCACAACTGACCAATCGCCTGTGAGGCAAACCGAGGGCCAACTGTCATCAAAAATCTCTATATTCTTCCAGCCACAGCATTCAGCAGTGTCGGCAACCACCTTTGCGTGCCCACCCGCCCCCAGAATAGCGAGCTTGCGTGTTGGCGCATCACCCAGAAACCTTGGCATGGTGACCTCACCCTCAGCACTTATCCCTTCACGAACAAAAACTTTCTTCACAGTCAGGGCAAGGATCTTCAGGTCCAGCCAAAATGACTGATGGTCAACATACCAAATATCGTACTGAAACTTCTGTTCCCAACTGATTGCATTACGACCATTGACTTGTGCCCAGCCTGTGATTCCCGGTTTTACATCATGACGACGTGATTGTTCAGCACTGTAGAGCGGCAAATACTCCATCAACAATGGCCGGGGGCCAACCAGACTCATCTCACCTTTCAATACATTCCAGAGGCCAGGCAATTCGTCCAGGCTGCTGGAGCGTAAAAAGCTGCCGAACCCTGTCATTCGTTGATTATCAGGGAGTGGGTTACCTGCCTTATCCAGGGCATCACGCATGCTTCTGAATTTAAGCATCTCAAATGGTTTGCCATACAGACCTGGACGCACTTGCCGAAAAATAACCGGCGAGCCCAAGTGTTTTCTAACTTTCCAGGCCACAAAAAGAACAACCGGGGACAACACAACCAGTGCAACAAAAGATACAACAATGTCAAAAAGACGTTTGAGCATAAACCTCACCCGCACCACGCCCAACCTTCGGCTATGGTTTGATAATCGAGAAAAAATTACTTTTTCGCCAACTGGTTAAATATCCTCGCGAATTTCACCCCGCCCTGTTGAAGGGATAAATGGCTCTGATAAAACTCACGCCCCTTATCAGCCATCAAGGCACGCTCTTCATCTTTGGCCGCCAGAAGCACCTCCACTGCCGACACAAGAGACGCTGCATTCTCGGGCTCCACAACCAGACCACAACCGCTTTGCTTGACCAAGTCGGCAGCATCGCCTTCAACCGCCATCAACAAAGGTTTACCCACCGCCATGTAAGCTTGCGTCTTGGAAGGAATCGTAATGGCAAACAGTGGATCTTTTTTAAGGTGAACCAACAAGGCATCCGCGGCCTGGAGATAACGGCCTACCTCCGTCATCGGCACAGCAGGCAAGAAAGCAACATTGGCCAACGAATTCTGGGCAGCCAAGTTCTTGAGCCGGTCAACTTCAACCCCTCCCCCGAGAAAGATAAACTCGGCAGAGCTGCCCCGCGACTGCAAAATTTCGGCAGCTTCCAACACAGAATCCAACGCCTGGGCCTTGCCCATATTCCCGGCAAACAGGATGTGAAATTTAGAAGCATTGGAAAAAGAAAAAGCGGGGCCCGAACCCGCAGTCAGATGATCTTCAGCACACCAGTTGTAAATAATTTCAATTTTCGCTTCCGGCACACCACGTTCAATCAAAATGGCTTTGAACCCTGGCGACAGCACAACCAGCCTGTCGACCCGGCGGTATACCCAATCACAGACGCGAGACACAATGCTTAGCAGTTTTTCGTTGGAAAACATGCCGGTTGCTTTCAACGTATCCGGCCACATATCCTGAATATCATACACCACCGGTACACGACGAAATAAACGTATAAACGAAGCGGCTATGCCTACTGTCAGAGGCGGGTGATACGCATAGATAACGTCAGGTCGCTTGGCGAAAAACAAACCATAAAAAAGACTGGATGCCGCAAAACTCACATAATTGATAACACGCCCAATACCACTTTGCCCATGACTAGGATAAAGCGGAACACGCGTGACATTTACACCATCAATTAATTCTCGCTGTATCAGCCTCTGTTTAAATCCAGGATAGATCTTGCCGCCTGGATAATTTGGAAAGCCCGTAACCACCTCGACTTCAAAGCCCTGTTTCACTAACTCACGAGCGAAGACCAGCCCCTTGAATGTTGGCTCTGGGTCAAACCATTGAGTCATCAGTAAAATACGGACTGCCATTTACTTAATACCTTTTCCAGACCACACGCATGACGTAGTCGCGATAGCTGTGAATGATGCGAACAATTTTGTCGGAGACATTTGGCATGCTGTAGTCCTCTACCAGACGAAACGAGCGGTTTGCACCACGTTTCTGGCTCTCCAGCAATGCCAAAGCCTGCATCACCCGCTCAACCTCCAGGCCCACCATCATCACAGCGGCTTCTTCCATACCTTCCGGGCGTTCATGGGCTTCACGCAAGTTCAAGGCCGCGAAGTTAAGGATCGACGACTCTTCATTAATGGTACCGCTGTCGGAGAGTGCCGCCTTGGCGTCAAGCTGTAGCTTGTTGTAGTCTTTGAAACCCAGCGGTTTGAGCAAACGCACCTGTTCGTGGAATGTCACGCCCATGGCATCGACACGCTTTTGGGTGCGCGGATGAGTGGAGACAATCACCGGATAACCATAATGCTCGGCAACTGCGTTCAACACATCAACCAGCTTCAGGAAGTTCTTGTCAGAATCAATGTTTTCTTCACGATGGGCGCTCACAACAAAAAACTTGCCCGCTTCAAGCCCCAGGCGCTCAAGCACATCAGAAGCATCAATACCTGGACGATAATGATTGAGCACTTCGAACATCGGACTGCCGGTTTTGATGACCATATCCGGAGAGAGGCCTTCTCGCAGCAGATAGTCACGTGCAATGGTGCTGTAGGTCAGGTTGATGTCCGCCGTGTGGTCGACAATACGACGATTGATCTCCTCAGGGACGCGCATATCAAAACAACGATTACCAGCTTCCATATGGAACGTAGGAATCTTGCGACGTTTGGCAGGAATAACAGCCATACAGCTATTGGTATCGCCCAGGACCAACAGCGCGTGAGGCTCGATCTCTGCAAGCACACGGTCTACGGCGATAATGACATTACCGATCGTTTCCGCTCCGCTGGCACCCGCCGCGTTTAAAAAATGATCCGGTTTACGAATCTCCAGATCATCAAAGAATATCTGATTCAATTCGTAGTCATAATTTTGACCGGTGTGTACCAGAATATGGTCACAGTGCTCGTCCAGTGCTGCCATGACGCGAGACAAACGAATGATTTCCGGTCGGGTGCCGACAACAGTAACAACTTTCAATTTTTTCATAACAAGTCTCTACTCCAAGCAGCTTAAGCGTGATCACCGACGGCCAATGCGTATGTATCAGGATGTGCTCGATCAAATATTTCATTTGCCCACAGCATGACAATCATTTCTTCTTGGCCGATATTGGTAACGTCGTGGGTCCAGCCAGGCACCGTCTCAACAATAACGGGTTGTTCTCCACTTGTGTGGAGTTCATAAAACTCACCCGTCACGATGTGCCTGAACTTGAAACTGGCCTCACCGCGGATCACTAAAAACTTTTCCGTTTTGGTGTGGTGATAGTGGCCGCCACGGGTGATCCCGGGGTGCGCTGTAAAGTACGAGAACTGCCCCGCATCGGGGGTCTTGAGCATTTCGACAAATACACCACGAGGGTCACCATACTTCGGTACCTCGTAGGTAAAGCTTTCTGGCGGCAAATAACTCAGGTAAGTGGAATACAGCGCGCGAATCAAGCCTTTACCGACAGGCTCCGTAATCAGCGTATTGCGGCTCTCACGGAAAGCGTGCAGCGTTTTGGACAAATCGCCTACGGTGATCTCGTACTGCGGTTCCACCGTCACAAACGACGCGTCTGGCTTCAGGCCATCCATTAACGCCACAAAATGCCTGACCACATCATCAATATAAACCAGGGTAATCTGCGCGCAAGGGTCATTGATCTGTATCGGCAAACCCCGAGCAATGTTATGGCAGAACGTCGCGACAGCGGAGTTATAGTTCGGTCGCGCCCACTTGCCAAAAACATTCGGCAGGCGGAATAAATACACATTGCTGCCGTGAGTCGCTGCCAGGCGGGTCAGAACGTCTTCAGCCCCAAGCTTGCTCAAACCGTAAGCGTTGTCCTGTGCCGCCTGAGTGGAAGACGTGTAGACCAACGGGATTTTCCGGCCACTGGCAACAATCGCGTCTGCCAACTGCTGGGTCAAGTCAGTGTTGCCGGCTTTAAACTCTTCTACATCTTTGGGGCGATTGACCCCGGCAAGATGAAAAATAAAATCAACCTGAGCGACCTTTGTAATCAGGGACGCTGGGTCATCGTCGCGAAAAGCACAAAGCACTTCAATGTCTTTGCGCTCTTTCAAATGTACGGCAAGATTTTTTCCAACAAATCCATTTGCACCCGTAATCAGAACCTTCATGGTCACTCCTCAGGCGTTGCAAATTCGCCGCGCTGGATCGCACGCATAAAATCCAGTTTGAGTAGCAAGCGCTTCATGCCTTCAACGTCGAGACGCTCGGTGTTATGCGAGTTGTAGTCTTCTGTCTGAGAAATTTTCTCTTCGCCCTGCTCAACAAATTTGCTGTAGTTCAGGTCACGAAGATCTGGCAAAACCCGGAAGTAATCGCCCATATCCTCTGCGCAGGCCATTTCTTCACGACTCAATAAGGCCTCGTACAACTTTTCACCGTGGCGAGTACCGATAACCTGAATCGGGTGTTGGGGCTTGCCTACCAAGTCCGTTAGCGCACGGGCCAGGACATCGACCGTAGCCGCCGGCGCCTTTTGCACGAAAATATCGCCATTGTTGCCATGTTCAAAGGCATACAAAACGAGGTCGACCGCATCGGCCAGCGTCATCATAAAACGCGTCATGTTCGGGTCGGTGATCGACAGCGACTTGCCTGCCCGAATCTGATCAATGAACAACGGAATGACCGAACCACGGGAAGCCATGACGTTGCCATAACGGGTCGCACAAATGACCGTTGAGTTGCCTGCACGTGATTTGGCGACCATGACCTTTTCCATCATCGCCTTGGAAATGCCCATTGCATTGATAGGGTACACAGCTTTATCAGTGCTCAGGCAAATGACACGCTTGATATTGTTTTGAATCGCCGCTTCAAGAACATTATCGGTACCCAACACGTTGGTCTTGACAGCCTCCATCGGGTGAAACTCACACGATGGAACTTGCTTGAGCGCGGCAGCATGAAAAATAAAATCAACACCGCGGGTTGCATTCAAAATGCTTTGATAGTCACGCACATCGCCAATATAAAACTTTAGCTTATCACTGGCAAAACGCTTACGCATGTCATCTTGCTTTTTTTCATCACGGCTAAAAATTCGGATTTCTTTGATATCGGTAGACAGGAACCTTTTAAGCACTGCATTACCAAAAGAACCTGTGCCACCGGTAATCAGAAGCGTTTTATCTTTAAACATGAAAACCTCACTCGCTCAAAAACACAGTTAACTGTTGCTGTCTTTATTCCTGGAATTGCACAACCACATAAAAAGCCAGAACACAAACGCAAAGTATGAATCCAGGGTTTGTGTCAACTGGTTGTTAGCGGGCATATAAAAAACAGCCAGGGACATAAACAGAAAAATCAAAGCCCCCGTATCACTGCCATACACAACAGCGCTCCGCCAGGAACTTCCCCACAAGAACCCAAAGACAACCATCAATAGGGGGACTGCCGGGAAGCTGACGTCGCTGGCAATCCACGCAAAAATTGTCGACCACTGGGCCTTGTCATCCCAACCCGCCTGACTGATCTTGTACAGATAACTTCTTTTGTACATTGAATCGTCAAAAAATTTTGTGTACATGCTCATGATGAATGACGAGTGACCTAACCCATAGGTCGATGTAAATTCCTCCTTAAGCCCTAAGGAAAGTCCAAAATAGCCTTGGGACACATAGGCGGTAAGCATTTCGAAAGCAAATGCGCTGCCTTTGAACAGCTCTGCCTCTCTAGGGTCACGCTCTGAACATACGACCCCCTGTGCAATACAAAAGCTTTCAGCCCCTCCCATCCTTGATTCCTTGCGCTCGATAAATAGCGAAAAGGTAAAAAAGAAAACAGCGCCCAGAAAGAGCGAGATCACAATAATTCGAGACAACTTAAATGGAAAACGACCATCCCTGACAGTCAGTCGGGCAATGACAACCGTTGACACCATAATTACATAGACCAGCAAGTCTCCCGTTTCACGATCTGTTCCACGCATAAACGAAAAGACCAGAATGGCGAGGACATGACAAATCAGCAGCAGCACATCCAATTTGTTGAGTTCTTTCCACTTCAAGATTGCGAAGGGAACAACGCAAAATACAAAAGGGGCTAAAACAGCTCGCACAATGGCCAGATAGCCCCTGACTCCTGATTCATCGGCCTCAAGCGCCATCAGCATTTCACGGTAAGCAAGTCCCTGATCGCCCAATACACTGAAAATTTCCCAAGGCCATTTACCTGTGTATACCCAAGTTGCCGGAAAAACCAATGCCGTGCTGGCGACGGCACCGATACGATAAAAAGTCCTCCAGGACCTTAACTCGTTGCCTGCCCCTTGCTTTACGACACCGATAAAAAAACCCAAGCCGATGCCAAATAAAGTGATACCCAAAAACAGTGCCAATAGACCGCCGTTGTCCACAGGCCAGTGAAATGCCCCCCAGAAAAAAAGGGCCACGGTCAAGCACAAATAGCCCCCGGCGCAGAATAAAGGCAGGTACTGAAACGCTCCAAATTTATTCTGCATTCAGCACCTAATAAGCCAATTAATGTACTGCAACAACGTTTAAAAGTTTTGAGACAACGCGATCGACTTCAAAATACTCTTTAAAACAGGTGGGGCCCTGCGCCTTCATCGCGCCCAGTAGATCCGGATTTTTCAGTAGATTGTCAATGACACCAAGGAGCGCTTCAGGGTTACCCGCTTCGGTATAAACCCCCACTCCCAACTGTGCAATGTGTTCTCCATAGTCCGTTGTTTTTTCAACTGAAGCGACTATGGGGAGACCCACTCTCAAGTAATCGATCGTTTTAGACGGATAGCTCGGCACATCGACATCCCTGACGGTGCATACCAGAGCCAAATCACAAGCAGCAATTATTTCGAGATACTCTTGGCGTGGAACATGCGCGAAGCGAATAACGTTCGCATGCCCCGCACAAATATAATCATCCACAAGGGATTCTAACGACCCACTACCGATGATCAAAAACACGACAGGGAGAGACTGCTGCTTGGCCAGATGGGCAACGGCCAAAATATCTTCTATCCCACGCCCATGCACCAGCTGCCCACCAAAGACAATAATGGCCTTGTCTTCGGGAAGTGCATACTTTTCGCGCACCAAGGAAACATCGCTCTTAGGCAAAGCGCTACCCTCCCCCCAGATAGGCAGGGTAAACACATGCTGTTCACGACGGATCGGGTAATGCGATTGCAAATAGGCAATATTGGCGGGTGACAGACAACCAATATATTTAAAGCGACTAATCAAGTAGCCTTCTACTTTCCTGGCGATATTAAAAACCACCCCGGGCGACATCATGCCAATCTGCCGTTGATGATAAGGAAAAAAGTCCCATTGAATAAGGAGCGAGTTTTTCTTTTTCACTCCCGCCAGCCAGGCAGCAGGAAGGCCCATGGTTACCAAGGGAGAAAAGCAAATAACCAAATCATAGTTATTTTCTCTCTCCAGCCTTGCAACCCGCAGTGAAGCCACGCAAGAAGATCCAGCCCATTTAAAGAGCTTGGACAGTAGCGAAAAACGACGGAACACGGAGACTGGCTTCTCGACATAGACTTGCGTGCCGGCCGACGTAGTAAAAAAAGCACTTTTCTCACTGCCAAGCTTTCCAGCCCAGTCGAGACAAAGCACAGTGACTCTATTGCCTGCACGTTGCAATGACCCTGCCAGTTCATTGGTGAGCCAAGGATCATTTTCATCCATAGAAAACTTCGTGCACAACAATAAAATATTCACTTGACCACTCTTCTGAATTTAAGCCAATAAATGACAGACATTACAACCGCCAGAAAACCATACGTAGTCAAATGAGCATACACTGGCGCCATACCTGCAAAACGGTCGATGAGGGCATAAAAAACGAGCACCAGGACTATACCCTGCAGCAATTCAAAGACCATCGAAATTTTGACTATTCCACGCGCCATCAGCGCGAACGAAATCCCGGCTGCAATAGTTCTGAATATATCGCCGATCATCTGCGGAATGAAGTAATCAGACATCCCCATAAAGGCATCTGAAAACACCAACTGAATGATCATTTCTTTCATAAAATAAAGTACAAAAAACCCCAGCGTCAGCGTTGCAAGCAGCCAACACATAATGTTGGCTAACTCAGCACCTGATGCCCTGTCGGTTTTCGCAGCGGCACAGCGCGGCAAAGCATAGTTTGCAAGAACAACCCCAACAAACTGCATATACACATCGGATAATTTTACAACCCCTTGCCACAACCCCACTTGCGACCACCCAAGACGTTGCGCCATGACGTCGCGAATAATGATTTGCGCGAGCGGTATTGAAAGCGCCCCAACCAGTGTAATCATGGAGAATGACAGCAGCCACTTTGCCTTGTGTGCCTCAAGGGAAAACTTTACATGCCGGAATATATCGACCCGTTTAAACATGAGCACAAGGGCGACGAGCCCTACAAGCGAAGGCATAACAACTATTGAATACGCGGCACCTGCAAACCCAAAATAGGAGACCGCGACAAAAAGCACCGCCAAACCAATCACCGTTCCAATGATATTGGCCTTGGCATAAAAACTGGTTTCCCCACGACTGCTGGCCTCCGACTGCGCAAGACTCCCATACCCAACAATCGTCTGACTTATCGCCAACAAACCCACTAAGAAAGCGAGCCCGCCCAGCATTAACCGATCCACCAAAACCCCTGAAAACACAGAAAGCCCGATGGCGACCAACAGTGCAAAGAGGGTGGCAATTGTGAAGGCTGTTGAAAACCACGACGCCCCTTCAGTTGTGGTCACCGGCGTTTTCGCCAGTGCCTTGATAAGGCCGTTGGCTACACCTCCGCCCGCAAACATGCTGGTGATTGCAACGAGCGTCATTAGTTGGCCTAACTGACCAAAGCCATCAGGCCCAAGCTTCATCGCGAGGAGCTTTATAACAATCAATCCAGCGACAGTCTTGACGAGCGTTGCTGACGCAAAATGAATACCCGCTCTCAGCTTTGCCAAAGGAATCCCCACTCAACATTTCAAATCACAGAGCCCGACTTGCGCAATCGTGGAGACGCTCGCCTATTATTGTTTGAGTCGCACGCTACACTTAAAGCACACTTTAAACACTGACTTAAAGCCTGCCTATGGAGCCGCACTCACGGCTGATCAATCTCTACTGTGGACAATACTCAGGCGCTGCCTCATCTTTTGGACTGATAATCATCTGCCCTACTGCAGGCCAATCTATGTTAAATGCAACATCATCCCAACGCAGTGAACGCTCGGCACCTGGCTGATAGTAATCAGTGGTTTTATATAATAAGAGGGTGTCATCCTCCAAGGCCAAAAAGCCATGTGCAAAGCCTTCAGGTATCCACAGCATTTTTCTGTTGTTGCTGCTCAACTCAACACCGACCCATTTGAGATAGGTCGCCGAGTCTTTGCGAATATCAACGGCAACATCGAATACTGAACCCTGCACAACTCTTACAAGCTTGCCCTGGGCATGGGGGGCCATCTGATAATGCAGCCCCCTCAATACCCCCTTCCTGGAGCTGGATTGATTGTCTTGCACAAAAGGACCCGGGGCACGCAACCCTAACCTTTCGAACTCACTATTGAACAGTTTTTCATTAAAGCTCTCCATAAACCAGCCACGGCTGTCACTGAACACCGCGGGTTCAATAATCAGTACATCGGGAATTTCTGTGCGGGTAATTTTCATGACTACTCAACCTCCTTCAAGAGCCCTTGAAGGTACTGGCCATACCCCGTTTTTTTCAATTTTTGTGCCTGATCCGTTAACTGCTCAGGCGTAATCCAGCCACTGTTGAAAGCAATTTCTTCCAAACAAGCGATTTTCAATCCCTGACGTTGTTCGATCGTTCGTACAAAGTGACTGGCTTCAAGCAGTGATTCGTGGGTACCGGTATCCAGCCATGCGAACCCGCGCCCGAGTATTTCAACATCCAGGTTTTTACGCGTTAGATACGCACGGTTGATATCGGTAATTTCAAGCTCGCCCCGGGGGGACGGCTGAATTGTTTTGGCTATTTCAACCACCTGGTTGTCGTAAAAGTACAAGCCTGTCACGACATAATTAGACTTTGGCTTCTCCGGTTTCTCTTCAATACTTAACGCACGCCCTGTGCTATCAAATTCAACAACACCAAAACGCTCCGGGTCCGATACATGGTAACCAAATACCGTGGCGCCAGACTCACGGGACATTGCCGATCGCAAATTATCCGAGAAGTGCTGCCCATAAAAAATATTGTCACCCAGGATCAAACAGACCGGGTCCTGGCCTATAAACGCTTCGCCAATGATAAAGGCCTGCGCCAATCCATCGGGGCTGGGCTGTTCGGCGTAGCTCAGCTCAATACCGTACTGACTGCCATCACCCAGCAGCTTTTTGAAGCACGGCAAATCTTCAGGCGTCGAGATGATCAGAATTTCACGCATGCCAGCCAGCATCAACACTGACAACGGGTAAAAGATCATGGGCTTGTCGTAGATCGGCAACATCTGCTTGGACACACCCAATGTCAGCGGATGCAAGCGCGTGCCCGAACCGCCGGCGAGGATAATGCCTTTACGTTTTACGGTGGTCATGTTTCAAGCACTTCCTTAACTATTCGGCGCAGCACCCGCCGTACCGGCAGACGCTCACTAAACTCTTTTTTTGATAAAACACGCTACCGCCCCAGGATTCATCGTCAATTCCCTGAGAACGCGTTATGTGTTGATTGACTCGGCAGCGCCAGAGTTCCGGTTAGCGGTTGGCAATACTCGCCATCGGCAAACTGATCTGTTGCTGGCGGTTCATTAAATTGATAAGCAAGATCACCCGTTCTTCGCCGTCCATCGACATGAAAATGGACTCAATACCTGCAAAGCCTTGATCGAGGATGGTGACTTTGTCACCCGGGTTAAACGTGGTAATGATGTGAGTCTCTGCACGATTCTGCAGTTGGGAAACCAGTTCGCAGCTGACGGCAAGCGGACGCCCACCAAAGGCGACAACCCGTGCCACACCACGTGTGGAGCGCAAAGGAGCCCAATTGGCGCCTTGCGGCATATGGATAAACAGATACCCCGGAAACAAGGACTCTTGAACGTATTGCCGCTGCCCGCGCAGCAGCCGCTCGCGGCGACAGGCCGGGCGTGAGCATTCATAGCCCTGGCGCAAGAGGTTTTCCTCGGCGCGCTCGTCTTGTCTGGGCTTGCACTGCACCAGATACCAGTCTCCGGTTCTGGATTCAGCGGGTTCCTGAGTGACAGTGCTACTTGTTATGGACATGGGGAATTCATTAATAGGTTCTTCTGTGTTTTACCATTGTGCAGTGTATGTGCCAATGGCAAGTAGTTGGTTCTTGCCTGGCCGTGATATTTAACCGCAGCGCATCATCCGTTTGTAGGGGCCAGTACATCGACAGCCTCTTTGAGTGATTGATACAAGCCCAACGGCTTTTTTTTTGAGACCGTTTTGCCACTATTTCGCCATGTACCAAAGACAAAGAAGTGATATCAAGCCCCAACTGATCCTGCATCTGCTGATAATTGGCACTCGTACCCGAGTCGCGGCTAACAGCCTCGTGGTACATGACATATGCAAGCTGATACAACTCCATGAAGAGGGCCTCAGCCCAGGCAACAAGGGAGGAATTAGCGGGAATCTTTCTGCAGGACTTTTGCACTGCTTGCCAAACCAGTCAAAACTCCCGCAGGCACCGGGTTGCTTGATTGCGCTCGACGCAACACCACAAAGTGCTTTAACAGAACAATAAGTATGCCTGCCAGCGCACCAAGCACCCCGGCAAACAGCACAATCAAGACCCTCTTGGGCTTGATCGGGCCAAGAGGCTCCACCGCCTCACGATCAACAGAAACCAGCTTCAAATTACTGATATCGAGATTGGCTACGCCACCGAGACGCACGATTTCAGCGCGCAAGGGCTCGACCCCACTCAAGAACAGGTCTTCGTTTTGACGCTGCTTGAGCACCTCGACTTCACGGTTGCTCTGCAACAACTGCAGCTCACGCGCAATCTCGGCAATGCGTTCGGCGGTAAAATCATCCGTCTTGCGCTGCTGCAAGACCGCACGTTCGGCACCAAGTGCCTCTACACCCATGAAATACAGGGGTATCTGCTGGTTGTTGATTTCGGTGCGCATCACACTCGTTTCGCCAGGATGCGCCGTGTCTCCCAGGTTTGAAGGAGTTGTCGGCTTGCTAATGCCCAATGCCCTGGCGATGCCGATAGCTTCATCCAGCTGCGCCATTCGATCCTGGCGTCCGGTCTTGAGCTGCTGGCGAAGCGCCTTGACCTCGTCTTGCAACTGCGCGCGCTTGAGGTTATCAGCCTCCAGCAAGATCGCGATCCGTACGTCTTTATCGGTTTCATAACTGGCACGCGCTGCGTCGAGCTTGCCCTTGAGCTCAGCCAGCCGATTAGTGACGATAACCTTAAGGTCTGCGGCAATTTGCTCGCGCTCGGCGGCAATGGCGTAATTTACAAAGCCATTGAGAATTTGTACGCCATCAACCCCTTGCGGATAGTTCAGTTCAAGCCCTATGAAGGCACCCAGGGAACCCGGTTTCTGGGAATCAGGCAGTTTGAGTTTCAGCGAACTGCGATCGAACTCCTCGAAGCTTTGCTCAAGTGTGCGCCCGGGTTGTTTGAATTGATTGAACAAGGCCTGGTGGCTTTTGAAGAAGCCCAGTCGGGTGTCATAAGACTCAAGGGCTGAGCCAACCTTCAACAAGGCTTCACTGGGAGGCAGGGTATAGACACCCGAGCGATTGAGGGCATCCAGCTCATTGATCGCTGCGGGGCGCAGCAAGGTGCCAACCTGATATTCAGGCGTGACCAGAAATGCATAGCCCATGGCAATCAGAGCACAGAGCAAGGTCGTGGCAATGACGATTATTTTTTGCTGCCACACAGCCTGAAACAAGGCAAACAAATCCACCTCATTAGGCAACGGACCAACCGGAGCGGGTGTATTGCTACTCACAAACAAGGCCTGCCTTCATTAAGAAACTGCGGGCTCGTCATGCAGAAATTTTTAAGTACGAGAGTTATCGTGGCTTTGACAATCAGGTTAACCATCACTGTAGACCTGACGAAGCATAAAAATTTCTGGCAATCGAGAACAGAGCGCATTCTGCCAACATTACCAAACAATACAACCCACCAGGCCTGTAGGACATTTCCCAATCAAAGCACCTGATTGACCGGAAGGTGGCAGCCTTCCTGCCCCACTTCGGGCAGTCTTATACCTGAGCCTGCAGTCGGCGCTTGAGCCTGCTCGCCTTGCGCTGGTAAGCAATAAAGCCCATTAACGGCCCAACCGCCATTCCCACCAGCAAGGCGCCAATAAAGAAAAACGATTGCGGCAGTTCAGGGGAGCGCCAACCCAAAAACATCAGCGCCGTGGGCTGCTGGTTTTCGAGGGTGAAAATCACGACCCCGAACATGATCAGCAGAGAAAACACCGCCAGCACTGCTCGTTTGACGTTACGCATCGGCAACTCCTGTTCCCTGAAGGTTAAATGTCGTCTTCCTCATCCTCGTTCACCCGGTCTCGCAGCTCTTTGCCCGGTTTGAAATGAGGCACAAATTTGCCATCCAGGCTGACCGACTGGCCTGTCTTGGGGTTGCGGCCTACACGAGGGGCGCGGTAATGCAGGGAGAAGCTGCCAAAACCACGGATTTCGATACGATCCCCGGTCGCGAGGCATTGAGACATTTGTTCAAGCATGGTCTTGATGGCCAACTCCACATCCTTGGATGAGAGTAGCCCTTGATGGGTGACAATTCGTTCGATCAACTCCGACTTCGTCATATTTTTCCCTTCTTTTTCAAGCAGCTAGATCAGCGCTCCCAAGGTTTTAGCATGATCGAAAGAATTTGAACAGCCCAGGGATTGACTTATCTTCACAAGCCGCATAAGCACTGCAAATAACCGGCCCCACCATAAACAACCACAGCCATCAGGCCCATACCACCCCAGGCAGCGCACAGGCTACGCAGCGTCAGCGCCCGCCCTCACCCACAGCCAACTCCAGAACGAGCCACACGCACGCTTTTACAAGAGCTTGATAACCTCATACTCAAATCGCAGGCACAAAAAAGGGCGACCTAAGTCGCCCTTTTTCTATGGTCAATCAGAACTTAGTTCTGTTTTTCCATTTGTGCACGCAGCAGGTCGCCCAAAGTGGTCGGACCAGCAGCAATGTCAGAGGTAGCTGGCTTGTCGCGCAGGCTCTGGATTGCTTCTTTCTCTTCAGCATCATCTTTCGACTTGATGGAGAGTTGGATTACGCGGCTCTTGCGATCAACGCTGATGATCTTGGCTTCTACTTCTTCGCCTTCTTTCAGAACGTTGCGCGCGTCTTCAACGCGGTCACGGCTGATTTCGGAGGCTTTCAGAGTCGCTTCGATATCGTTGGCCAGAGTGATGATGGCGCCTTTAGCGTCAACTTCTTTCACGATGCCCTTAACGATTGCGCCTTTGTCGTTCTCTTGAACGTACTCGGAGAACGGATCGCTTTCCAGCTGCTTGATACCCAGGGAGATGCGCTCACGCTCTGGGTCAACAGACAGGATAACGGTGTCCAGCTCGTCGCCCTTCTTGAAACGACGTACGGCTTCTTCGCCCACTTCGTTCCAGGAGATGTCGGACAGGTGAACCAGGCCGTCGATGCCGCCGTCCAGACCAATGAAGATACCGAAATCGGTGATCGACTTGATGGTGCCGGAGATTTTATCGCCCTTGTTGAACTGGCCAGAGAAATCTTCCCATGGGTTAGATTTGCACTGCTTGATGCCCAGGGAGATACGACGACGCTCTTCGTCGATGTCCAGAACCATAACTTCCACTTCGTCGCCGACTTGTACGACTTTCGAAGGGTGGATGTTTTTGTTGGTCCAGTCCATTTCCGAAACGTGTACCAGACCTTCAACGCCTTCTTCCAGCTCTGCGAAGCAGCCGTAGTCAGTCAGGTTGGTTACACGCGCGGTAACGCGAGTGCTTTCTGGGTAACGAGCTTTGATAGCAACCCATGGATCTTCACCCAGTTGCTTCAGGCCCAGGGAAACACGGTTGCGTTCGCGATCGTATTTCAGAACCTTGACATCGATCTCGTCGCCAACGTTGACGATTTCGGAAGGATGCTTGATACGCTTCCAAGCCATGTCAGTGATGTGCAGCAGGCCGTCAACGCCACCCAGATCGACGAATGCGCCGTAATCCGTGAGGTTTTTAACGATACCTTTAACTTGCTGACCTTCTTGCAGCGATTCCAGCAGAGCTTCACGCTCGGCGGAGTTCTCTGCTTCAAGCACGCTGCGACGCGAAACAACAACGTTGTTGCGCTTCTGGTCCAGCTTGATGACCTTGAATTCCAGCTCTTTGCCTTCCAGGTGCGTAGTATCGCGCACTGGACGAACGTCAACCAGAGAACCTGGCAGGAACGCACGGATGCCGTTAACGTCGACAGTGAAGCCGCCTTTAACCTTACCGTTGATAACGCCCTTGACCACTTCTTCTGCTGCGAAGGCTGCTTCCAGAACGATCCAGCATTCAGCGCGCTTGGCTTTTTCACGGGACAGTTTGGTTTCGCCAAAGCCGTCTTCGACCGCGTCCAGCGCAACGTGAACTTCATCACCGATGTTGATGTTCAGTTCGCCAGCGTCGTTGTGGAACTGCTCCAGCGGGATGAGGCCTTCCGACTTCAAACCAGCGTGAACGGTAACCCAACCAGCTTGGTAATCGATATCAACGATGATAGCGGTGATGATCGAGCCAGCCTGAAGATTCAGGGTTTTTAGGCTTTCTTCAAAGAGTTCTGCAAAGCTTTCGCTCATTTTAATTCCTGTTGATCAAGGGCGAAGGAATACGCCCATCTGCCACATTCCAGACAATGTGGGTTACGTTCATATAAAAGAAGGCATGCAGGACTATTTCTGGTCTCCTGCACGCTTTCTTGGTCATCCAGCGATATCGCGAAGTGCGATTTCACTCATGATGCGTTCCAGCACCTGCTCGATTGACAACTCCGTGGAGTCCAGCTGTATGGCATCAGCCGCCGGTTTGAGCGGGGCTATTGCACGCTGCGTGTCACGCTCGTCGCGGGCACGAATCTCATCTAGCAGACCCGAGAGACTAACATCATCGCCCTTGGCCTTCAACTGCAAGTAACGGCGACGGGCCCGCTCCTCGGCGCTGGCGGTCAGAAAAACCTTCAATGGCGCGTCAGGAAACACCACCGTACCCATGTCCCGACCATCTGCAACCAGGCCCGGAAACTCCAGAAAGGCACGCTGACGCTGCAGCAATGCATCGCGAACAGCCGGCAAAGCCGCGACTTTCGAGGCTCCAGCCGCTACGGTCTCGCTGCGGATGGCGTGGGTCACGTCATCACCTTCCAGAATGATCCGTGCTGGCTTACCGTCCGTCGCGCCGATGAACTGAACATCAAGATGCGCCGCCAGTTTTTCCAGCAACGCCTCGTTATCCAGAGCAACGCCGTGATTACCTGCGGCAAATGCCAACAGGCGGTACAGAGCACCGGAGTCGAGCAAATTCCACCCCAGGCGCTTGGCCAGGATGCCAGCAACCGTGCCTTTGCCTGAACCGCTCGGGCCGTCGATGGTGATAACCGGTGCCGAAACCATCACGAGTTTGCCTCTTGAGCTACACGCATGCCCACTTGCTTGCACAGGGCAAGGAAGTTGGGGAACGAAGTCGCAACGTTGGCGCAATCATGGATACGGATTGGAGCGGTTGCGCGCAACGAAGCCACACTGAAGGCCATCGCGATACGGTGGTCGCCATGCCCATGAACCTCACCACCGCCGATGGAACCACCCTCAATAATGATGCCATCCGGGGTTGGCTCGCACTTCACACCCAGGCTCAGCAAGCCATCTGCCATTACCTGAATGCGGTCGGATTCCTTGACCCGCAACTCCTCTGCACCGCGTAGGATCGTGCGACCCTCGGCGACAGCGGCGGCCACGAACAGGACCGGGAATTCGTCGATTGCCAACGGCACCAGCTCTTCAGGAATCTCGATACCCTTGAGTTTAGCTGCGCGTACGCGCAAGTCAGCCACCGGCTCGCCGCCCACTTCGCGCTGGTTCTCAAGCGTGATGTCAGCCCCCATCAGGCGCAGGATATCGATAACGCCAGTACGGGTCGGATTGATACCGACATGCTCAAGCAGCAGGTCCGAGCCTTCAGCAATGGAGGCGGCAACCAGGAAGAACGCCGAAGAGGAAATATCCCCCGGCACTTCAATATGGGTCGCTGTCAGCTTGTGGCCCGATTCAACCGAAGCCGTAGGACCATTAACCGTAACCGGGTAGCCGAAGCCTTGCAGCATGCGCTCGGTATGGTCGCGGGTTGGCGCTGGCTCGGTGACCGAAGTCTTGCCTTCAGCATACAGCCCTGCCAGCAACAGGCAGGATTTAACCTGGGCACTGGCCATCGGCAAGGTGTAGTCCATGCCCTTGAGCGCATGACCGCCGCGAATGGTCATCGGTGGACGACCTTCGGCAGCGGTTTCAATCACGGCACCCATTTCGCGCAACGGGTTGGCCACACGATTCATCGGACGCTTGGTCAGGGATGCATCGCCGGTCAGGGTGGTATCGAAATTCTGCGCGGCCAGCAGGCCGGACAACAGGCGCATGGAGGTGCCCGAGTTACCCAGGTAGATCGGGCCCGGCGGCGCTTTCAAGCCGTGCAGGCCGACACCATGAATGGTCACGCGACCATGATGCGGGCCTTCAATCACCACGCCCATGTCACGGAACGCCTGCAGCGTGGCCAGGGCATCTTCACCCTCAAGGAAACCTTCCACCTCGGTCGTGCCTTCAGCCAATGAGCCGAGCATGATCGAGCGGTGGGAAATGGATTTGTCGCCTGGTACGCGGATCCGGCCAGTTACTTGACCACCAGGATTTGCCAAAAAAATCAGATCGTTGGAATTCATAGCGTCCACATATGCCCGGCGGGCCAGGATTTTACTGAAATGCTCGCGGGCAACCCGGGCGCGCGTAAAGACGCCCAGCAATTGATGCCCATCCCCTGCATCGACCGCGTCGCGCAAGGCGTCGAGATCACTGCGAAATGTATCCAATGTGCGCAGCACTGCCTCGCGGTTCGCGAGAAAAATGTCATGCCACATTACCGGGTCGCTGCCGGCGATTCTTGTGAAATCACGGAAGCCACCCGCTGCGTAACGGAAGATATCCAGATTCTCGTTGCGCTTGGCAAGAGAATCCACCAGCCCGAAGGCCAGCAAATGAGGCAAATGGCTGGTTGCCGCCAGCACCTCGTCATGTCGCTCGACCTGCATATGTTCGACGTCCGCACCCAGGGCGCGCCACATCGTATCGACCAGGGCCAACGCATCGGCATCGGTCTGGGCCACAGGGGTCAAGATCACCTTGTGGCGCTGGAACAGGCTGGCATTCGAGGCTTCGACGCCACTTTGCTCGGACCCGGCAATCGGATGGCCGGGCACGAAACGCGGCGGCATGCCACCAAAAGCCTGTGCCGCAGCGCGCACGACATTACCCTTGGCACTGCCTACATCCGTCAGCACCGCCCGGCCAAGGTCCATGCCCGCCAGAAGGCCGAGCATTTTTTCCATGGCCAGGATCGGCACGGCCAACTGGATCACATCAGCCCCCACACAGGCGGTCGCCAGGTCCGCTTCACAGCGGTCGACAACCCCCAGCTCCACAGCCAGGGCACAGGACTGAGGGTCGAGATCGACCCCGACCACCTCGGCACACAAACCGCTTTCACGCAGACCTTTGGCGAAGGAGCCACCAATCAGGCCCAGCCCGACCACGACCAGACGCCCTATTACAGGCTTTACAGATTGCACAGACATTACATCAACCACGGGCAAGAACCTTGGACAGCGCCTCAAGCAGACGGGTGTTTTCCGCCGGCAAACCAATTGTGATACGCAAATGGTTGGGCATGCCGTAGTTGGCCACCGGGCGCACGATCACACCTTCGCGCAGCAGCCCCTGATAGACGGGAGCCGCCACCTGACCGAGATCCACCGCGATAAAGTTGCCCCGGGACGGAATCCAGCCCAGGCCCAACTGACGAAAACCATCCTGCAGCTGCTGCATGCCGGCTTCGTTCAGGCGACGGCTTTGCGCCAGGTAATCGGTATCCTGCAGGGCCGCACAAGCCGCTGCCAGCGCCAGGCTGTTGACGTTGAATGGCTGGCGGACCCGGTTGAGCACATCGGCCACCACCGCCGTCGACAGCCCATAACCCACGCGCAACGCAGCCAGGCCATAGGCCTTGGAGAAGGTACGGGAAACCAGCAGGTTTGGATAAGCCGACAGGAACTCCAGGCCATCAGGCAGATCACCGCCCTCTGCGTACTCGATATAGGCTTCGTCCAGCACCACGAGCACATGCTCGGGCACGTCCTGCAAAAATTCGTTCAGTGCATCGACGCCAAACCAGGTGCCGGTCGGGTTGTTCGGGTTGGCAATAAAGACCACCCGGGTATCAGCATCTATGGCAGCAAGCATGGCAGGCAGGTCATGCCCCCAATCCCTGGCCGGCACGACGCGGGCCTGGGCACCTGCCGCCTGGGTCACGATCGGATACACGGCAAATGCATGCTCACTGAACACTGCATTCAGGCCAGGCGCCAGGTA
The DNA here is from genome assembly GCF_900105835.1 of Pseudomonas fragi. Lineage (NCBI taxonomy): Bacteria > Pseudomonadati > Pseudomonadota > Gammaproteobacteria > Pseudomonadales > Pseudomonadaceae > Pseudomonas > Pseudomonas fragi. The sequence goes on along the minus strand of NZ_LT629783.1, from coordinate 5,009,443 downwards.
GGCACGCGCCACCAGCTCCAGGATGTCGTTGGAGCCATTACCCAGGGTGACCTGGTCTAGCTCAACACCGCACTGCCCGGCCAACAGGCTTTTCAAGGCAAAACCATTGCCATCCGGGTAACGCGTCAATTCGGCCAGCTCGGCACGAATGGCTTCCAGCGCCTTGGGGCTGGCACCCAAAGGGTTTTCATTGCTGGCCAGCTTGACGATGGTCGCCGGATCCAGATCCAGCTCACGCGCCAGTTCGTCCACAGGCTTGCCCGGGACATAAGGCGAAAGTTGTTGCACGCCCGGCTGCGCCAGGGCGAGGAAATCACCGCTCATGTTTTATCGCCTCAGAGAACCGCTTTCGGGTAGGAACCCAATACTTTAAGCGCTACGGCTTCTTGACTGATCTGCTCAAGGACACTTTTGACCAACGGGTCGCGGTGATGGCCAGCAAAGTCGATGAAAAACACATAGGTCCATTTACCGCTACGCGAAGGACGCGTCTCAATGCGCGTCAGATCGATCCCGTTTTCATGGAACGGCACCAGCAGCTCATGCAGGGCGCCCGGACGGTTACTCATCGACACAATGATCGAAGTTTTGTCATCGCCAGTTGGCGGCACTTCCTGGCTGCCAATCATCAAGAACCGCGTGGAGTTATCCGGGCGGTCTTCGATTTTTTCGGCCAGGCGCGTCAGACCATACAGGCCCGCAGCCATATCACCGGCAATGGCGGCAGAGTTCCACTCACCCTTGACCCGCTTGGCCGCTTCGGCATTACTCGACACCGCAATGCGCTCGACATTCGGGTAATGCGCATCCAGCCATTTGCGGCACTGGGCCAGCGACTGGGCGTGGGAGTAGATGCGGCTGATGCTGTCTGTCTTGGTGTTTTCGCCGACCAGCAGGTGATGGTGGATGCGCAGCTCAACTTCGCCGCAAATCACCATGTCATGCTCAAGGAAGCTGTCGAGGGTGTGGTTGACTGCGCCTTCGGTGGAGTTTTCCACCGGCACCACGCCAAAATTCACCGCACCGGCAGCCACTTCACGGAACACTTCGTCAATCGCAGCCATAGGCTTGCTGATGACCGCATGGCCAAAGTGCTTCATGGCCGCCGCCTGGGTAAAGGTGCCTTCCGGGCCCAGATAAGCCACTTTCAGCGGCTGCTCCAGCGCCAGGCACGAAGACATGATCTCGCGGAACAACCGCGCCATCTCTTCATTGCCCAACGGGCCCTTGTTGCGCTCCATGACGCGTTTGAGCACCTGGGCCTCACGCTCAGGCCGGTAAAAGACCGGCACTTCGCCCTCAGCCAGCGAGGCCATTTTGACCCGCGCCACTTCCTGGGCACAACGTGCCCGCTCGCTGATCAGCTCCAGGACTTTCTCGTCCAGGCTGTCGATACGCAGGCGCAGGGCCTTGAGTTCTTGCTCGGACATTAGCCGTGTTCCTTTTCGAACTCTGCCATGTAAGCCACCAGCGCATTGACTGCATTGATGTCCACGGCGTTATAGATCGAAGCGCGCATGCCACCCACGGAGCGATGCCCCTTGAGGTTGAGCAGCCCGCGTGCTTCGGCGCCTGCCAGGAATGGCTTGTCGAGACGATCGTCCGCAAGGCGGAACGGTACGTTCATCCACGAGCGATCAGAGAAGTTGATCGGGTTGCTGTACAGCCCGCTGGCATCGATGAAGTCGTACAAGGTACGTTTTTTCACTTCATTGAGCTTGCCGATCGCCTCGACACCGCCCTGCTCTTTCAGCCATTCGAACACCAGGCCGGACAGGTACCAGGCCAGGGTCGGCGGGGTGTTGTACATCGAGCCGTTGTCAGCCGCGACCTTGTAGTCGAGCATGGTCGGGCAGATCGAACGCGCACGGCCCAGCAGGTCTTCACGAATGATGTTGACCACGATGCCGCTTGGCCCGATGTTCTTCTGGGCGCCAGCGTAAATCATGCCGAAGCGGGATACATCGACCGGACGCGACAGGATGTCCGAAGACATGTCAGCAACCAACGGCACATCGCCGGTTTCCGGGATCCAGTTGAACTCCAGACCACCGATGGTTTCGTTTGGCGCGTAATGAACGTAGGCCGCGTCCTTGGACAGGTTCCACTCATTCTGACCAGGAATCGCGAAGTAATCGTAAGGCTTGGCCGTGGCTGCCACATTGACGTGACCGAAGCGCGAAGCCTCTTCAATAGCCTTCTGCGACCAGATACCGGTATCGATGTAATCCGCCGAGCCATTTTCAGGCAGCAGATTCAGTGGAATCTGGGCAAATTGCTGGCTGGCACCGCCTTGCAGAAACAGGACTTTGTAGTTCGAGGGAATAGACAGCAGGTCGCGCAGATCCTGCTCAGCCTTGGTCGCAATGGACACGAACTCATCGCTGCGATGGCTCATTTCCATGACCGAGAGGCCCTTGCCATGCCAGTCGAGCAACTCGGACTGGGCACGCAACAGGACAGCTTCAGGTAGCGCAGCAGGACCTGCGCAGAAGTTATAGGCTCGTTTGCTCACTTCCACTCTCACTCTGATTTGGTGATCACGCAATAAATCAACTCTCGACACTGTGTTCTTTACTGGAGCAGACATGCCCCTCAGTGTCGCAAACTTTCATACCGGACATACAACAAGGGGGCGAATTCTCATCCGCCCCCTGTGTGTCCGCTTATTCCTGCGGTTCTTCGTCAGCGCCAGCCTCTAGCGGCTGCTCGTCGTCGGCGCCATCGTGGATGGCCTCACCGTCGAACTCTGCACCGCCTTCGCCCTCACCTTCGAGCTCATCGCCTTCCACTTCCGAAGGCTCCTGGACCCGCTCAAGCCCTACCAGCGTTTCATCGCTGGCCAGCTTGATCAAGGTGACGCCCTGGGTGTTTCGACCCAGGCTCGACACTTCGTCGACCCGCGTACGCACCAGGGTGCCCTGATCCGAAATCAACATGATTTCTTCACCGTCCTGCACCTGAACCGCACCGACCAGACGACCGTTACGCTCATTGCTGACCATGGCAATAACGCCCTGACCGCCACGCTTGTACTCAGGGAACTCGCTGATCGCCGTACGCTTGCCATAACCACGCGCCGAAGCGGTGAGGATCTGGCTGCCCTCTTCAGGGATCAGCATCGAAATCAGCTTCTGCCCTTCCGGCAGACGCATGCCGCGCACACCGCGGGCAGTACGACCCATGGCACGGACATCGGACTCCTTGAAGCGAGTCACCTTGCCACCATCGGAGAACAGCATGACTTCACGCTCGCCATCGGTAATCGCGGCACTGATCAGCACGTCGCCTTCGTCCAGCTCCAGCGCGATCAAGCCTACGCTGCGCTGACGGCTGAAGGCTTCCAGCGGGGTCTTCTTCACGGTGCCGTTGGCGGTCGCCATAAAGATGAAGTGACCTTCGGTGTATTCCTCGACCGGCAGCATGGTGGTGATGTATTCACCCTCATCCAGCGGCAGCAGGTTCACCAGCGGACGACCACGGGCCGCACGGGATGCTTCAGGGATTTCATAGGTCTTGAGCCAGTACACCTTGCCCTTGCTGGAGAACAGCAGCAGCGTGGTGTGGCTGTTGGCAACCAGCAGGTGAGCGATGTAGTCCTCATCCTTGACGCCAGTAGCCGATTTACCTTTACCGCCACGACGCTGGGCCTGGTACGCAGCCAATGGCTGGGTCTTGGCATAGCCACCGTGGGAAATGGTCACGACGCGCTCTTCTTCCGGGATCATGTCGCCCAGGGTCAGGTCAAGACGGTGATCAAGGATTTCGGTGCGGCGCACATCGCCGTATTCGGCACGAATGACTTCCAGTTCCTCACGGATCACTTCCATCAGGCGCACGGCGCTGTTGAGGATGCGGATCAGCTCACCGATCTGGTTGAGGATTTCCTGGTACTCGGCCAGCAGCTTCTCGTGCTCAAGACCGGTCAAACGGTGCAGACGCAACTCAAGGATGGCCTGGGCCTGTTCTGGCGACAGGAAGTACTTGCCGTCACGCAGACCGTATTGCGGATCGAGGTTTTCCGGGCGGCACGAATCGGCACCGGCGCGCTCAACCATCGCTACTACCGCAGTCGACTCCCAAGGGGTGCTGATCAGCGCTTCCTTGGCTTCGGACGGGGTTGGCGAGGCCTTGATCAACGCGATCACCGGATCGATGTTGGACAGGGCAACGGCCTGACCTTCAAGGATGTGGCCACGTTCACGGGCTTTGCGCAGTTCAAAAACGGTACGACGGGTAACCACTTCGCGACGGTGACGCACGAAGGCTTCCAGCAGATCCTTGAGGTTCAGGATGCGTGGGCGGCCATCGATCAACGCAACGATGTTGATACCGAAAACACTTTGCAGCTGGGTCTGAGCGTAAAGGTTATTGAGAATAACCTCCGGCACTTCACCGCGGCGCAGCTCGATCACTACGCGCATGCCGTCCTTGTCGGACTCGTCGCGCAGCTCGGTAATGCCTTCGAGCTTCTTCTCTTTAACCAGCTCGGCGATCTTTTCGATCAGACGCGCCTTGTTCAGCTGGTACGGCAGCTCGGTGATGACGATTTGCTGACGACCACCGACCTTGTCGATGTCTTCGATCATCGAACGGGCGCGCATGTAAATGCGACCACGACCGGTGCGATAGGCTTCGATGATGCCGGCACGACCATTGATGATCGCGGCGGTCGGGAAGTCAGGGCCCGGAATGAACTGCATCAGTTCATCGATGCTCAGTTCCGGGTTGTCGATCAGCGCCAGGCAGCCGTCGATGACTTCGCCCAGGTTGTGCGGCGGAATATTGGTGGCCATGCCCACGGCGATACCGCTGGAGCCGTTGACCAGCAAGTTGGGAATGCGTGTCGGCATGACGGCCGGGATCATTTCCGTGCCGTCGTAGTTCGGCACCCAGTCCACGGTCTCTTTGTGCAAGTCGGCCAGCAGCTCGTGGGCCAACTTGGTCATGCGCACTTCGGTGTATCGCATGGCCGCAGCGTTGTCGCCGTCGACCGAACCGAAGTTGCCCTGACCGTCTACCAGCAGGTAGCGCAGGGAGAATGGCTGAGCCATTCGAACGATGGTGTCGTAAACAGCAGTGTCACCGTGCGGGTGATACTTACCGATAACGTCACCGACCACACGGGCAGATTTCTTGTACGGCTTGTTCCAGTCGTTGTTCAGTTCGCTCATCGCAAACAGCACACGCCTGTGCACGGGCTTCAAGCCATCGCGCGCATCAGGCAGTGCCCGCCCGACAATTACGCTCATTGCGTAGTCGAGGTAGGACTGTTTCAGCTCGTCTTCGATATTGACCGGGAGGATTTCTTTGGCCAGTTCGCCCATGAGAAGCCTGATTCCTTTTTCGGGTGAAACTTCGCCACATCCATTCGGGACGAACGAAGCTCGCCGCCGCTGGCCACGTGCCACGCAACGACTTACGACAAATCAACAAGTTATGTCACGGATTTGCGCAGTAAGGGCAACCCTTGCGGGCCACCCTGGAAACCGCCGAATGTTATCACAATCGCCGCCACGCACCTATCCCTCAGATGCGCATGGAGCGTAGTAATTGCGACGCTTGTCGGCGTGAAGGGGCTCAGAGGGACTCTGAAGGCGATTTGAAGGCTCGGCAACCAATCCTGCGGGGCGCTACGAGAGCAATACCTTGCGTAGCAGTTGCCGAAGGAACGAGGCTGCGTTCGGCGACGCAGTCGTCGTAAATTCAGGCCCTGCGGTATTTCAGGCAAACTATGCCCTCAGGTTTTACGACGGCTTTGCCGCCGGACGCAGCCTCGTTCCTTCGGCAGCTGCTACAGATTGGGGTTCAGTGCAACCGCTTGCGACACATCAATTGCGCCATTTTGGCCGCGTCGGGACGTTCGATCACTCCCTTCTCGGTAACAATAACGTCAATCAGGTCGGCCGGGGTCACGTCAAACACCGGGTTGAACGCCTGCACATCAGCACCCACGCGCTTGCCACCCACTTCCAGCAGCTCACGGCCGTCACGTTCTTCAATCGGGATGTCATCGCCCGTGGCCAGCTCCATGTCGATGGTCGAGCTCGGAGCCACCACCATAAAGCGCACACCGTGATGCATGGCGTTGACCGCCAGCTGGTAGGTGCCGATCTTGTTCGCCACATCGCCATTGGCAGTGATGCGGTCAGCCCCGACGATCACCCAGGTCACGCCCTTGGTTTTCATGATGTGCGCCGCTGCCGAATCAACATTGAGCACCACCGGGATGCCCTCGTTGGCCAGTTCCCACGCGGTCAGGCGCGAACCCTGCAGCCAGGGCCGGGTTTCGTCGGCATAGACCTGCTCGATCATGCCTTCAAGCCAGGCCGCACGAATCACCCCCAGCGCTGTGCCAAACCCGCCTGTCGCCAGCGCACCGGTGTTGCAGTGGGTCAGCACGGCCTGGGCATTGCCCTGGTGACGGCGAATCACATCAACGCCCAGCTGAGCCATGGTCAAATTGGCTTCACGATCACTTTCATGGATGGCCACCGCTTCGGCCTCAAGCACCTGCAGCACATCGGCGCGGGTCCGGGAACGGGCCAGCCGGTCACGCATGCGGTTCAACGCCCAGAACAGATTGACCGCCGTGGGGCGCGAGTCCGCCAGCAGGGTAAAGTCCTCTTCCAGCGCAGCCAGCCAGTCACCGCCCGCCGCCTTGCGTGCACGCGCCGCCAGCACCACACCGTAGGCCGCCGCGATACCAATCGCAGGCGCGCCACGCACGACCATGTCGCGAATGGCCTGTGCAACACCGTCTACCCCGGTGTACGCCAGCCAGTTCTCTTCAAAGGGCAAAATGCGTTGATCCAGCAGATACAGGGCGTCGTCCCGCCAATCGATGGCCTTAACCTTTTCCGCAGCCAACAGTCGATCGCGCATGCCTTCCCCCATTACCCGGTAACAAAGCGGCCGATTATAGCGAGCCCACCCTCAAGACGCTCGGGTATACTTCGCCTCCTTTTATAACGCACTGGAATCAGTTTTCGATGCCGACCCCGACCATGACCCTGGACTTACTGCTGCTACCCACCTGGCTGGTGCCTGTCGAGCCGGCCGGTGTTGTACTCAAGGATCACGGCGTTGGCATCCGCGACGGGCGCATTGTGTTTATCGGCCCGCGGGCTCAAGCGCTCAAGCTGGTTGCCACGCAAACCCGCGAACTGCCCGACATGCTGCTCAGCCCCGGGCTGATCAATGCCCACGGCCACGCCGCCATGACCCTGTTTCGCGGCATGGCCGACGACCTGCCACTGATGACCTGGCTGGAGCAGCATATCTGGCCGGCCGAGGCCAAGTGGGTCGATGAAGACTTCGTGCGCGACGGCACCAACCTGGCGATCGCCGAGCAAATCAAGGCCGGCATCACCTGCTTCAGCGACATGTATTTCTACCCGAAAGTCGCCAGTGAGTGCGTACACAACAGCGGCATTCGCGCCCAGATCGCCATTCCGATTCTCGATTTTCCGATTCCCGGCGCCAGTAACGCGGACGAATCCTTGCGCCAGGCCGTCGAAATGTTCGCCGACCTCAAGTTTCACCCGCGAATCAAAATTGCTTTCGGCCCCCATGCGCCCTACACCGTAGGCGACGAAAACCTGGAAAAAATCCGGGTCATTGCCGACGAACTGGACGCCGCGATCCACATGCACGTTCATGAAACCGCTTTCGAGGTGCACCAGGCAGTCGAGCAGAACGCCGAACGCCCTGTGGCCCGCCTCGCCCGCCTGGGCTTGCTCGGCCCACGCTTTCAGGCCGTACACATGACCCAGATCAGCGATGACGACCTGGCAATGCTGGTAGAAAGCAACTCCAGCGTGATTCATTGCCCCGAATCCAACCTTAAACTGGCCAGCGGCTTCTGCCCGGTGGAGCGCCTGTGGCAGGCCGGGGTCAATGTGGCGGTGGGCACCGACGGTGCCGCCAGCAACAATGACCTCGACCTGCTTGGCGAAACCCGTACCGCCGCCTTGCTGGCCAAGGCCGTTGCAGGCTCGGCCACCGCGCTGGATGCCCACCGCGCACTGCGCATGGCCACCCTCAATGGCGCGCGCGCCCTGGGCATTGAAAGCGACACCGGCTCGATCGAAATCGGCAAGGCCGCCGACCTGGTAGCCTTTGACCTCAGCGGCTTGGCCCAGCAACCGGTCTACGATCCGGTTTCACAACTGATCTACGCCACAGGCCGCGATTGCGTGAAACACCTGTGGGTGGGCGGCAAGCAACTGCTTGATGATCGCCGCCTGACCCGCCTGGACGAGCAGCAACTGTGCGCCACAGTCAGGGCCTGGGGCGAACGCATAAGCAGCCATACTCATTGATTCAGTACCTTCGGGCCTGCGCCCGAAGCTTTACCAGATTATTCAGCTTTAGAGGACTTACCCATGAGCAACGTTGACCACGCCGAGATCGCCAAATTCGAAGCGCTAGCCCATCGCTGGTGGGACCGTGAAAGCGAGTTCAAGCCGCTGCACGACATCAACCCGCTGCGCGTCAACTGGATTGACGAGCGCGTACAACTGGCCGGCAAAAAAGTGCTCGATGTAGGGTGTGGCGGCGGCATTCTCAGCGAGTCGATGGCTCAGCGCGGTGCAACCGTCATGGGCATCGACATGGGCGAAGCCCCGCTGGCCGTGGCGCAACTGCACCAGCTTGAGTCTGGCGTCAGTGTTGAATACCGCCAGATCACCGCCGAAGAACTGGCAGAAGAAATGCCCGGTCAGTTCGATGTGGTCACCTGCCTGGAAATGCTCGAGCACGTGCCTGACCCGTCGTCGGTGATTCGCGCCTGCTACAAGATGGTCAAGCCAGGTGGCCAGGTGTTCTTCTCGACCATCAACCGCAACCCCAAGTCCTACCTGTTCGCGATCATCGGCGCGGAATACATCATGAAGCTGATCCCACGCGGGACCCACGACTTCAAGAAGTTCATCCGCCCTTCCGAACTGGGTGCCTGGAGCCGCCAGGCCGGCCTGAGCGTCAAGGACATCATCGGCCTGACCTACAACCCGCTGACCAAGCACTACAAGCTGGCTGCCGATGTTGACGTCAACTACATGATCCAGACCCTTCGCGAGGAGTAATACATGCGTTTAAGAGCAGTTCTTTTTGACATGGACGGCACCCTGCTCGACACCGCGCCGGACTTTATCGCCATTTGCCAGGCGATGCGCGCCGATCGTGGCCTGCCACCTGTCGCCGACAAACTGATCCGCGACGAAATTTCCGGCGGTGCACGCGCAATGGTCGCCGCGACCTTCAGCATGGACCCAGAGGCACCTGGCTTCGAAGAACTGCGCCAGGAGTTTCTGGAACGCTATCAGCGTGATTGCGCAGTACACACCAAGTTGTTTGACGGCATGGAAGAGCTGCTGGCCGATATCGAGAAAGCGCATCTGGTATGGGGCGTGGTCACCAACAAGCCGGTGCGTTTTGCCCAGCCGATCATGGAGCGCCTGGGCCTGGCCGAACGTTCGGCGCTGCTGATCTGCCCCGACCACGTCAAAAACAGCAAACCGGACCCTGAGCCGCTGATCCTGGCCTGCAAAATGCTCGACCTGGACCCGGCCAGCGTGCTGTTTGTGGGCGACGACCTGCGCGATATCGAATCCGGGCGCGATGCCGGGACCAAAACCGCCGCCGTGCGCTTTGGCTATATCCACCCTGACGACAACCCTGATCATTGGGGGGCCGACGTAGTAGTCGACCACCCGGGCGAATTGCGCAAGGTGCTGGATAACGCGATGTGCAGTTGCTGAGTCGCGCACGATCACCGATTTTGTAGAGGTTTTTATGTTTGATTATTCCGCCCGCCCCAACCTGCTTGAGGGCCGGGTCATTCTGGTCACCGGCGCCGGTCGCGGCATCGGCGCCGCAGCCGCCAAGACCTACGCCGCCCACGGCGCAACCGTATTGCTGCTGGGCAAGACCGAAGCCAACCTTAGCCAGGTCTACGACGAAATCGAGGCCGCCGGCCACCCGCAGCCGGTGGTCATTCCGTTCAACCTCGAAACCGCCCAGCCCCATCAGTACGACGAGCTGGCCGCGATGATCGAGACCGAGTTCGGCCACCTGGACGGGTTGCTGCACAACGCCTCGATCATTGGCCCGCGCACGCCGCTGGAACAGCTGTCGGGCGAGAACTTCATGCGCGTAATGCACATCAACGTCAACGCCACGTTCATGCTCACCAGCACCCTGCTGCCGCTGCTCAAGCTGTCGCAGGACGCCTCGGTGATCTTCACGTCCAGCAGTGTCGGGCGCAAAGGCCGGGCTTACTGGGGCGCCTATGGCGTTTCCAAGTTCGCTACCGAAGGCTTGATGCAAACCCTGGCCGACGAGGTCGAAGGCGTAGCCCCGGTGCGCGCCAATAGCATCAACCCCGGCGCTACCCGCACCAGCATGCGCGCCTTGGCGTATCCGGGCGAAAACCCCGAGAACAACCCACAGCCACACGAGATCATGCCGGTCTATCTGTACTTGATGGGCCCGGACAGCACCGGTATCAACGGCCAGGCGTTCAACGCGCAGTAACAGGGCCGCAAACAAAAAACCGCAGGCTGCCAGTGAGGCCGTCCGCGGTTTTTTTATGCCCTCAAAACGCTGTTCAGCTCTCAACCAGCTCCCGATGCTCACGCACCACGGCGGCCTTGTCGAACAACAGGCAACTCTGCAGAAACAGGTACATATAGTCATAGCTCTTGCAGATGGCCTTGCGCAGCTCAGTGATCTGCGCCTGGCTGGGGTTCATGCCAACCAGGGTGCAGACAATCTCCAGCGCCTCCCAGGGATGCTCGTCATCATACTGGGCATGCATCTTCAACCATTTCATCGCACGCTTGCGCTCATCAACCGCAAACGATTCCTCATAGATATCGGTTGAGCAGACAATCGCCGCCCACTCACCCACGGCGCCCTCGATGGCGTAGTTGGTGGCCGCCATTGCCACGGCCAGCGAATCCTTGGAGCAACTGTGCCAGCACCAGTCATTCAGCGCCTGAAACTCGGCAGGCAGGTCCTGGGCATTGAGGTCTTCAAGGCTCACCCCGTGCGCCCGCGCCCAGTTGACCCAATAATCGGCATGGTTGAGCTCGACCCGGATATTGCGAATCAACCAGCGGCGGGCCATGTCTTCGCCCGGGTGACGGCCGTAGCGGGTCTTGCCCAGGTTATGCCCCATATACAGCGAAAACTGCTCGACCACCGGCCAGCCCCCCACAAGAAACATGCGCATGGCCCGGGGACTCAAGGTGTTGTCACGCATGCGCTTGTAGATCTCGTGCTTGACTGCACGCCGCTTGCTTTCGCTACAGTCCCGAATCAACTGCTGGGCCCACTGGGGGTAACTGGTTTCCTCCATAAGAGGCCCTGTTCGGTCGAAGACTTCACTCACAATCCAAATCCTTTTTGATAATAGACTTTAGAAATGTAGAACAGATCAACGCAATGTGCCCGGGGACTTCAATGTTAACGCCCGGGCGCGCTGGGGGCGCTGCAGCAAACTGTCAAAGGTGAACAACTGTGGGCGTTGCACAATATAGCCCTGAGCATAATCAACGCCAATTTCAATCAAGGCCTGTTCAATTTGCGTGCTTTCAACAAATTCGGCAATGGTGCGTTTGCCCATGACATGGCCAATATGATTAATCACTTCAACCATCGCCCGGTTGATAGGGTCGTCCAGCATGTCCTTGACGAAACTGCCGTCGATCTTCAAAAAGTCGACGGGCAGATGTTTCAAATAGGCAAATGAGGACATCCCCGCGCAAAAATCATCCAGCGAAAAGTGACAACCCAAGGTTTTCAGTTCATTGATAAATCGGATGGCATTGCCCAGGTTGGCAATGGCACTGGTTTCGGTAATTTCAAAACAAATCAGTTTTGGAGAGACGCCGTAACAGTCAAATTGTTCATGCAAAAACGCCAGAAAGTCATCATCGCCAATGGTGGAACCAGACAGATTGATGGCACACATAGCCATTGGCCGCCCACCCGCCTGGGCTGAACACTCAGCAATGATCTTGAATACATTTTCCACCACCCAGCGGTCTATCGAACTCATCAGGCCATAGCGTTCTGCCGCAGGAATAAAACTGTCAGGGAACACGATACGGCCGTTTTCATCCTGCAGGCGCAACAGAATCTCGATATGCCCGCCCCCATCCTGCACCGGCCCCAGGGGAGTGATTTCCTGGGCATACAAGCTGAAGCGGTTTTCTTCCAGGGCGACATGCAAGCGCTGCACCCAAGCCATTTCACCAAAGCGCAGTGACAGCTCGGTGTCATCCACATGGTAAACCTGCACCCGGTTACGGCCCTTTTCCTTGGCCATATAGCAGGCCATGTCTGCCGCCCGCATCAGGGATTCAAGAGTGACCGGGGCTTGATGGATATGCACCAGGCCAATGCTGATGGTGCTCATGAACGGGCGCCCCTTCCAGGCAAAATGCAGGCTTTGCACCGCCTGGCGCAGGCCGCCGGCGATTTTTTCCGCCATCTCCACCGGGCAGTTTTCCAGCAGGATGCCGAACTCATCGCCCCCCAGCCGGGCCAGGGTATCGCCTTCACGCAAGTCGGTGCGCAGCAGTACGCAAATATGCCGTAACAGCTCATCACCTGCCGCATGTCCGCAGGTGTCATTGACCAGTTTGAACTGGTCCAGATCAAGAAACATCAGGGCATGCCGGCCCTGCTGGCGACCAAGGTTCTTGAGCACCAGCTCCAGGCGGTATTCGAACTCACGACGGTTGGCCAGCCCGGTCAGCGCATCATGGGTCGCCTGCCAGGACAGATTGGCGATGTACTGGCGCTCCTGGGTCATGTCATGCAGCACCAGTACTGCGCCGCTCACTTCCCCGGCATGAAGGATCGGTGCGCCCACCAGGGTAACCGCGACCGTACTGCCATCCATGCGCTGGATCTGCCTGGAGTGCTCGCGATTGTTGTTCAACTGCCCGTCGAGGATGCGCTCAACCAGCCCGGGGCCTTCGTCCTGATCATTGTCGTCGAGCAGTTTGAACAACGCCGCCAGGGTCACGCCCTGCGCCTGCTCGGCCTTCCACTGGGTCAATTGCTCGGCCGCGGGGTTCATGTAGGCAATCGCGCCTTTGACGTCGGTGGTGATAACGCCATCGCCAATCGACGCCAGGGTGACTTGCGCCCGCTCCTTCTCCAGTTGCAGCGCCTCGGCAAAGGCACGACTCTGCTTGAGCACTTTATGCGTACGCTTGAGCACCAGCAGGATCAGCGCCAGCGCCGTGGCCAGGTTGATGACCACCAGCAACCGCCAGATAAAGCGCGAGCCTTCACCCAGGGCATCGCTGAAGGCCTTGGCGGAAGGTGCAATGCCCTCATTGATGGCGAAAATTTTGTCTTCCCAGCGCTGGGAATCCGTCGCTGTGGCCTTTCCGGAAATAATGGCCCGATGCATCTCCTCGGCCAGATTGTCGAGCTTGACCAGGTAGGCATCACCTATTGCCCACTTCTCAATGGCAGTTTCCATATAACTGACATGACGGAAGTAGCGATAGAACCAGATAATGCTTGAGGCATCCTCGGCACTGTTGCCGCCCTGCAGGATGCCTTCGCGGGCTGCAACTTCATTGGGCGGTGATTCATCCATCGCCAGGCGCAACTTGTGGTCACCCCGGGGGACACTGATGGCCTGTTTATATTTTTCGTAATACACCGGGTCATGGGTATCGGAATACAGGTAGAGAAAGTAGATGGCGTCCTTCTGACCCTTGGACCATAAACTCTCGCCGCCCACATAACTGCGCACGGCTGAAAGCATATACAAACTCACACACCCCAATAACGCCTGGAACAGCACGACCGCAATAAAAGGCCAAACAATGCCCAATAAGCGTGGTGTACCAAGGGGGCGTTTAGATTTCATGAGTTCCCTTTGCTTCATGGAGTCAAATGAAAACCAGAGAGAAAATCTCACTACAGCTCAGCCTAGGCCAATTTTCAAAGATTTGAGCAATGCGTATTGCCCAAAATTTTCAAAAGGCCCGCAAAGACAACTCCCCACCTCAGGTTTGTTGCAAGTGCCCGTAGAGCCTTGCGTATAGCCCGCCCTCTGCAATCAACTGCTGGTGATCGCCGTCTTCGGCAATACGGCCACCATCAAACACCAGCACCCGGTCTGCCTGTTTTACCGCAGACAAGCGATGGGCAATGATTAAAGTTGTTCGCCCGCTCAAGAATTTACCCAAAGCGTGATGCAGGTTGTATTCGGTGGCGGCATCCAGGGCACTGGTGGCCTCGTCGAGGATCACGACCTTGGGTTCGGCCAGGACCATGCGCGCAATCGCCAGGCGCTGACGCTGACCACCGGACAAGCGCACCCCCGAGCGCCCCACGATGCTGTCCAGGCCCTGGGGCAGCGCCGCGATGGTGCCATCGAGCTGGGCGATTTGCAGGGCCTGCCAGCACGCGTCATCGGTTCGCTCACGGCCCATGGTCAAGTTGGCACGCACGGTGTCGTTGAACAGCGCCGGGTGCTGCAACACCACTGCCACATGCTCGCGGATGGTTTGCAGGCCGATCTCGGGCTGGCTCGCGCCGGCAAAATGGATGCTGCCCGACTGCGGCGTGTACAAGCCCAGCAGCAATTGCACCAGGGTGCTTTTGCCGCCGCCGCTGGTGCCGACTATGGCCACCTTCTCGCCAGGAGCAATGGTCAGGTTGAGGTGATCGAGCACCTTTTCATCGCCATAGCTGAAGCTCAGGTCGCGAACTTCGATACCGACCGTCTGTCGCCCCGTAAACGGGTTGGCACCACCGGGGTATTGCGGCTCGTCGCTGCGTGCCAGCAGTTGGTTGATGCGGGTAACCGCACCATCGGCGGCATAGTAGGCATATTGCAAATTGAGCAATTGCTCGACCGGGCCGATCATGAACCACAGGTAACTGAACACGGCGAGCATCTGCCCGATCGACAGGTCCGAAAACAACACCGTCAACATCGCCGCAGCGCGAAAGATGTCGATACCGAACTGGAACAACAAGCCGCTGGCACGATTGGAAGCATCGCTCTTCCATTGCGACGCCACGGCAAAGTCCCGCACTTCCCGCGCCCGCAACCCCAGGCGCCCGAGGAAAAAGCCCTGGCGGTTGCCGGCACGCACTTCCTGGATCGAGTCCAGGGTCTCGGTCAGGGCCTGGGTAAAGCGCGCCGTGCTGTCATTTTCAAGTTTTTTCAGGTGCTTGACCCGCTTGCCCAACTGCACCGTGGCGTAGATCACCAGCGGGTTGAACAGCAAAATCAACAGTGCCAGTTGCCAGTGCATCCACAGCAAGATTGCCGAGGTGCCCACCAGCGTCAGCACCGCCACCAGGAACCGGCTCAGGGTTTCGCCAACAAACTTGTCGAGCGTATCGAGGTCGGTCACCAGATGGGTAGTCACCGTGCCACTCCCCAGGCTCTCGTACTCGGACAGTGAAATGCGCTTGAGGCGTTCGATCAGGCGCAGGCGGATACGAAACACGATGTCCTTGGCCAGACGCGAAAACAACCGCGCCTGCAGCACGTTGAACAGCAACGCGCCGCAGCGCAGCAACAAGGTCACCACCAGCATCAGGCCGATATAGCCAGCAGCACTGTGCCAGGCGGTCGGTAGCCAGTGGTTCATGACTTTCAGCGCTACATCACCGTTGCCCAGCAGCACCTCATCCACCAGCAAGGGCAGCAGCAAGGGGATGGGCACGCTGCACAGGGTCGCCAGCACGGCCACGCCGTTGGCGATCCACAGGGCTTTTTTATGGCGCAGGGCCAGGCGCCGGATCTCACCCCAGGTCAGGCGATCGGGCACCGGGGATACAGGCGGCACAGCCGAAGGATCAAACACGCGCAGCGCGTTCAAGCCAGCGGGCGAGCAAGTCAGACAGGGGTGCAAGGGGCTGATAGCCGTTGGTCAGCAGCGCCAGCTGGCCATTGCGCTCGGCGAGCAAGGTCGGGAAGCCGGCAATGCCCAGATCCTGCACCCAGGTAATATCCGCCGCTGTCGCCGCATGCTGCTCGGCCGAGTCAAACGCGGCAGCAAATTCGATACGCGGTACACCAGCAGTTTCGGCCAGCTCAACCAGCACACTGGCTTGGGTCACATCGCGGCCTTGCACATAAAACGCCTGCTGTATCAGCTTGACCAGTTTCCAGGCGCAATCCGGGGCAAGGCTACGGGCGGCGACAACGGCCCGGCAGGCAGGCTCGGTGTCATACATAAAACCTTCGGGCAAGGCCCCTTCGAAGGTGAAGGGTTGCCCGGTGGCCTCGGTGACCGCCTGCCAGTGCTCAAGAATATAGCGCCGCGTCGCCGGCTCAAGCGCCGAACCACTGCCGGTACGCAAACCGCCCACCACCAGGTGCAGCTCAACGCCTGCGGCCTGCGCCTGCTCAACCAGCGCCTCGGCGATGGGCGAAAAGCCCCAGCACCAGGAGCACATCGGGTCCATCACATAGAGCAGGCGCGCTGTCATATCAGGCCTCGGCAGCTTTACGGTAATTGTGGCCAATCGGGTGCGGCTGGTTACGCTCCTTGGCCAGATCGATCTGCTTTTGCCGGTCGATGGCGCTGCGACGGGTTTTTTCGCTCAGCGTGTCCCAGCAATGCGGGCAGCTGATGCCAGGCTGATAATGCTCGGACTCACGGTCAGCGATGCTGATTGGCGTGCGGCAGGCATGGCACTGGTCGTACTCGCCAGCAGTCAGGTCATGGCGCACGGTGACACGGTTATCGAACACAAAGCAGTCGCCCTGCCACTTGGTTTCTTCCTGTGGCACCTCTTCGAGGTACTTCAGGATCCCGCCTTTAAGGTGGTAAACCTCGTCGAAACCCTGGCTGAGCATATAGCTCGACGCTTTCTCGCAACGAATGCCGCCGGTGCAGAACATCGCGACTTTCTTGTGCTTGGCCGGGTCGAAATTGGCTTTGATGTAGTCAGGAAATTCGCGAAAGCTGGTGGTTTTCGGGTCAATGGCGCCTTCAAAGGTGCCGATCGACACTTCGTAATCGTTGCGGGTGTCGATCAACAACACCTCTGGATCGCTGATCAGCGCATTCCAGTTCTCGGGGTCGACATAGGTCCCGACTTTCTTGTTCGGGTCTACGCCTTCAACGCCAAGGGTAACGATTTCTTTCTTGAGCTTGACCTTGGTCCGATAGAACGGCTGGTCATCGCAGTAGGATTCTTTATGGTCGATATCGACCATGCGCGGATCGGTCTTGAGCCAGGCCATCAGCCCGTCAATGCCCTCGCGGCTACCGGAAACCGTGCCGTTGATGCCTTCCTCGGCAATCAGCAAGGTGCCCTTGATACCGTTGTCGACCATGGCCTTGAGCAGCGGCTCGCGCAGCTCGACGTAATCTTCAAGGGTGACGAATTTGTACAGTGCAGCAACAACAATTGGTGCGGTCATCGTGTTTCTCTCCAGGTGGCTACCCTCGTAAAGGGTGAACCGGGCACAAAAAAAAACGCGCTGACTGATCAGCGCGCTGCGGATTCTAACAAAAAGCCAGCGGGCTGCGCTAACTCAGTCGTGTCCGCCGGCACAGGTCGGCGATGCCGGGGCCGTGCCGATTTTCGCCCATTCCTCAGGCGTATAGGTATGCAACGCCAGCGCATGGAACTCGCCCATCAGGTCACCCAGGGTGGCGTAGACCTTCTGATGGCGCTTGACGCTGTTGAGCCCGGCGAACTGCTCGCTGACCACCACTGCCTTGAAGTGGGTCTGCAACCCGCGACTGTGCATGTGGCTTTCATCCAGCACACTCAGGTGCTCGGGTTGCAATGCGCCCAGGGCCGTTTCAATACGCTGCTGCATGCTCATTCAGGCTCCGCTTACTTCTTTTTGGCCGGGGCCGCTTTTGGCTCCAGCTCGGCAGTCATGTCAGCCAACAGCTTGTTGACGACCGGCACTGCGCTTTCCAGCTTGGCCTGGGTCATTTGCGCCGATTGCTGGGTCAGCTGGGGCATTTTTTCCAGCACTTTCTTGCCCAGTGGCGACTGGTAGAACGCTACCAGGTCCTTGAGTTCAGATTCGCTGAAGTTGGTGGTGTAGAGCTTGACCATGTCCGGCTTGAGCTTGTCCCAGCCGATAGCCTGGTCCAGAGCGGTGTTGGCCTTGGCCTGGTAGGTTTCCAGCAGCGCTTTCTTGGCAGCTGGTGCTTTGGTTTGCTCAAAACGCTGAGCGAACATTTGCTGCACTTGCATATACACCGGGGTACCCAGCTTATCGGCATGTGCCAGTTTCAGGAACGTTTCAGCACTGGCAGCGTGGCTGGCTGCATCGGCGAAAACCTGGCCGCTGGCGCAAACCAGAGCAACCGCTGTACAGATGGCGCGAAGACGGGTCATCGAGTTTCCTTTTCTAGCAAGCGAGGTTCAACCCCAAGGGCGGCCATTCTGCGCCTAATAAAGTCTGTCACTCAACCCCGAGACTGATAGACGTTCTCATCAGCCGACCAAAAGCGACCAAAACACAAGATTGAACCCCTGCCCCCAATCAGCGCCTAAGCTGTCTGGTCAGACCTTGAGGAGAAAGAGACGATGAGCCGTATCGAAACCGACAGCCTGGGTGAAGTGAGCGTGGCCGATGAGGCCTATTGGGGGGCGCAGACACAGCGTTCACTGATCAACTTTGCCATCGGCAACGAAAAAATGCCGCTGGCGGTCCTGCATGCCCTGGTCTTGATCAAAAAAGCCGCCGCGCGGGTCAATGACCGCAACGGTGACTTGCCTGCCGATATCGCCCGTTTGATCGAACAGGCCGCCGATGAAGTGCTCGACGGCGAACACGACGACCAGTTCCCCCTGGTGGTATGGCAAACCGGCAGCGGCACGCAGAGCAACATGAACGCCAACGAAGTGATCGCCGGCCGCGCCAACGAACTGGCGGGCAAGGGCCGCGGCGGTAAATCGCCGGTCCACCCCAATGACCATGTCAACCGTTCGCAAAGCTCCAACGACTGCTTCCCCACCGCCATGCATATCGCCGCCGCGAAGGCCGTGCACAATCATTTGCTGCCTGCCATCAGCGAGTTGGCCGGTGGCCTGGCCGAGCTGTCGGCCCGGCACATGAAACTGGTCAAGACCGGGCGCACCCATATGATGGATGCCACACCGATCACCTTCGGCCAGGAACTGTCGGCGTATATCGCGCAACTGGACTACGCCGAACGGGCCATTCGCTCGTCCTTGCCGGCAGTTTGCGAGCTGGCCCAGGGCGGCACTGCGGTGGGCACCGGGCTCAATGCACCCCACGGCTTTGCCGAAGCGATTGCCGCGGAGCTGGCGGCGCTGTCGGGTTTGCCATTTGTGACCGCACCGAACAAGTTTGCCGCACTGGCCGGCCACGAACCCCTCACCACCCTGTCGGGCGCCCTCAAGACCCTGGCCGTGACCCTGATGAAACTGGCCAATGACTTTCGCCTGCTGGGCTCCGGCCCTCGCGCCGGGCTCGCGGAAATCAAACTGCCCGCCAATGAACCGGGCAGCTCGATCATGCCGGGCAAGGTCAACCCGACCCAGTGCGAAGCATTGTCCATGCTGGCATGCCAGGTCATGGGCAATGACGTCGCCATCGGTTTTGCCGCCAGCCAGGGGCATCTGCAACTGAACGTCTACAAACCGGTGATCATTCACAACCTGCTGCAGTCGATCCAGTTGCTGGGGGACGGCTGCAGCAACTTCCAGAAACACTGCGTGACCGGCCTTGAGGTGGACGCCGCCAAAATGGCCGAGCACCTGGAGCGCGGCCTGATGCTGGTGACCGCACTCAACCCGCATATCGGCTATGACAAGTCTGCCGAAATCGCCAAGAAGGCCTACGCAGAAGGTTTGACCCTGCGTGAGGCGGCCCTGGATCTGGGCTACCTGACCGATGCGGAGTTTGACCAGTGGGTACGCCCCGAAAACATGCTGGGCACCGGCAAACACGGCTAAAGGGCCTGCACGACCGGGCTTGGAACGCCGGCAGGGCCTGCAATCTTGAATACCATCACGCCCCTGTCAGGCGTGATGGTACCAATCAGCTTGAACAACCGACCATCGGCCTTGGCTTGAAGAACCGCAACGGCGGCGGGGTTGAAAGGCACCTCGGTGATTGAGCGTTGGGCTACGATTTCCACCCAGTCATCAGACATCATTATCGAGCTGCCGGACGAGCTGCGCTCAAAGGTTATTTTGCCCCACGAACTGCCTGTGGGCTGCAGATGCCTGATTTCCATCAGGTACACATCGCCATTGGGACCCCTGAAAACCATGCCAAAACCGATGGAACCACGCCTGTACCTGCCACCCTCAAGGCGCGTATATCCACGATTTCTCATGACCAATTGCAAGATCTTTTTCGACAGCGTGGTTCGCATGGCATGGGTCGCGATAACACCACTGCGCAATGCTGCGTAACTGTCCAGCAGAGCCATGACCTCGACATCCATTGTACGAATCAACATATGTTTGTTCAGTTGCCGCGCAACCTCCATATTGTAAATTCTCCCTGATGGCGTCGGCAGCACCGTGCGCAAACCCTGGAGCTCATCATATACAGGCGCCCAGATCGGCAGGGGCTGCTTGTTTGCCATGCTCGTCAGAGCTTCATCCAGTCGTCCTATGGGAAACTGCTGCCTGTGCAAACTCTGCTCGCACAGTCGTTCCAGCTCGAGCACATCAGGTGCACGCATGACTTGGGGATCCACTGACTTGACGATCTGGCGCGTGTAGTTGCGCAAGAAGGTATGTACTTCATACTCATGACCGCTTGCAGGCAAATCAAAGGCCTGGCGCACAAGCGTCTCCAGACGAGGGTGATCACCCAGTTGAGGGGTCAGGTGCCAGTTGCCGATGACCACCCGCTGAGTGACAGGGTCGAACACGCCGTCAGCTTCGATAAATAACGCGCTTCTTCCATCGCCTGCCTTGCCCACGACCTTCCAGGACAACTGATCGGTGTCGAGCCGGACCCGATAAAACTTGTTGTCCATCCGGACAAAGTCTTCAGCAACTTCTTCAAATATTCCGCCAACTGCAGAGCCGGGCTGATCAACGAGCCGGTAGACGCCTTCTGCAGTCAGAGTGCCCTGGGCTTGCAACCTGGCCGGATCAGCAGGGTCTATGCGGAAAATCCCATAGCCGCCCACTTCGTCCAGTTCCCGTGAGATAAACAAATCGCGCTGCCCAATCACCACCCGGTCCATCGACTCAATGCCCTGCGGCCGCACGGCAGGAAGCGGTGCCGGGGCAATCTGCGGCGGCACTTCGTAACCGGCCGGGACCTTGCGCGTGGGGGTGACCGGCGTCGAATCGACAATCACCTCGTCCAGCTCAGGAAAGGGTGAACCGCCCTTGCCCCCCACGTCGAGATGATATTCCCACTCCCCCCGGGCATTTTGCCGAACGGGAGGCTCATAGTTTTTCGGTGGGCGGGCTTTCAGGCGCAAGGTCTGCTCACCCGCACGACGGTACACCTCATACACCTTGTCATTGACCTGGATGTACATGCGCTGGTTGAGCAGGAAGACATTTTCGTTTTTACCCGTAAGCCGTACAGCATCGTAAAGCCGGACATTGACCTCATAGCCCTCAAACGCCTTGCTCTGCCAGGACTTGCCCGTACTGATCGAAGGCAACCAGTCGCCCAGGCGTTTTTTCTGCAAGGCCTTGCTGGCTCGCCGCCCCACGTCATACAGGGTGGATCCGGCCTGGCCAAGCACCTGTTCCACACGGCCAATTACTGTACCCACACCTCCCGGCTTGACCACCAGTGGTGCCAGCGTGAGGATCACTTCGCCCAGATTGAGCGTGGCAGAAAACAAAAGGCTGGCGCCAGCCTTGTAATCCCCCCGGGCAAAGGCGTCCACCGCCGCATTGGCGTCATGCCAGCCGTCATAGGCAGCGATGGCCGTTCCAATCCCCGGAAGTACCGACAAGCCGAGTTTCACATAGCCCAGCTCACGCTCCGCACTGCGCTCCAGCTGACGGCGCTGGATTTGCAGGGCGGTTCTGGACGCGATGTCGACCTGCTCCCTGAGCTTGCCCATGCGGGCCATGTACTGCATGTCCGTCAGGGTCAGGTGCGGCGCCCTGACCGGGTCAATAAGCAGGAACCCGTGGTCTGCGCTACGCAAGATGGCATTGATGTTCTGCACATTGCGCGCCGGGTCAGAACCTGCGCTGGCGCTACGCGCCAGATAGTCGAGCAGGCTTCGGTCAAGCAGCACAAGGTTGGCCAGCCGCGACCTGAGCCCTTGCAGGCTGATGTCCTCAACAAATTTCTGATTACCCGGTGCACCCGGTAAATACATCAGCGACAGTTCCGACGTTTTGTCATGCACCACCGACAAGCCTGTCAGCCCTTGCTCAGTGTAGGAACCATCACCGCGGATCGGTGAACGCAACAAGGTATAGCGATACTCAATGTCGAATTCGCCGCTGGTTGGTTGTTTGCCATTGCTGGCGCTGGTGGCGGCCTGCAGCAGCCTTAGCCCCGCTTCAGACAGATGGCCCTGCTGTCGGGCAGCCCAGGCCTCAAGGTTGATGGCCTGCCGGAACACCGCCAGGCGCCTGGCAATATCGGGAGCTCCTGGCTGGCTGCCCGCCGGCGTGCGGCCTAAAAAAGCGTCGGTGATCCTGACGTTGTAGTGCGTTGCCACATCCAGCTCAGGAAGGGTCTTGAGCAGGTACTCAAGGTCGATGCCCAGTGCCTGGGTGTCCAGGCCATCGAGCGTGAAATGGCTGTGCTTGAGGCGCAGCATCTGCTGCTCATCTTCGACATCGATATTGTGTCGGGCCAGGGCCGAGAGGCTGATGGTGTGGCGGCTGAGGCTGACGTCATCGCGCGTCGAAAAATCGGTGATCGCGATGCTTTCCGAGATATCCCCCGCCAGATGCGGGCGCTCGGGCCTGTCCCCGGTCTGCACCACCTCAACAGTCACGCTATCAGGCATGTCGACCTTGACTGCGTCAGGATTGATGGTGCGTTTGAGGTCGGCCTTGAGGCGGTCGGCCAGGTTATCGCGAGTAAACACTTCGAATGAAGGCAGGCTGTGGGCCAGGTCCTGTTCCAGCCAGGCGGCATTGCGCGCGTAGGTCATCAAGCCCCTGGCATATCCGTTACGGGCTTCGGCCGGCAGCTGCAGCAACCAGTCTGGCAATTGCCGGGTGGCCCGAGCCGTGCGCAATTGTTCTGCCACCTGATCAATGGCTTGCACACGAGCCTCATTGCCAGGCGCCATCAGGTTGTGCGCGGTTTCCAGGCGCAAGCGCTCAAGGGACTGCTCTGGCGTCGACTGGTCATACAACCATTGACCCCCTGCCAAAAGTGCGGTGATTTCCTGATAGCTGGCGATCTGATCTTCAACTCCCAGATTGAACGCGTGGCCATCCAGAACACGCAGAATCACCGGGTTGTCTTCAGCCTCAGCGCTGATCGCGGCCCGTGCGCCGGCACGGCTTTTGAGCGACACATGGCCAAGCCAGAACCCGTCCGGGTCGGCCCGCACGCTGCGGGCCAACGCGACCTTGAGTTGGGCCACCGAACCAAAGGCGTGCAAACCGCCCGCCAGCCCCGGTACAAACAGGTACACCAGTTCATCAGCCTGATGATCGTCAAGCGCCGCTTGGCGGGTCATCACCATCGCCCCCAGCAGCAGGTAGGAACGCTGCGTATTGCCCAGCGATACATCGCACACGCGCACTGTGCTGTCACCGCGAAGCGCGGACCAAGGCTCACTGACCACTTCCTTGAGCAGCTCGTAACTCTGCGCGGACAAACGGCCTTCATGGACTTGCAATTGCGCTTCGGCCAATAGCGCTCCCGATCTGCTCGCCGACAAGCGCTGCAACAGGCTCAGGCCCTCGGCGTCCAGCCGTGTCCAGAAGTCGGCGGTCAAAACCCGTGGCCCGGCGACCAGGGCATCCGTTGCTTTCAGGCTGCCCGCCAGATGGCTTTGCAGCTGCTCATGGGCCTCCCGGTAAACGCTCAATCGGCCCGGCAGCTGGGTTTCATCGCCAAGGAAAGCCAAAAGGCTCGCCTCATAACGCGCGACTTTTCGTTCGCGCAGCATGCCTGGCAAATGGGGGGACAGGCTGCCGAATGAGACATAGTCGTCAGCTTCAAGGGTATGCGAGGTTGCAGTCATAAGCGCGTTCATCCCAGGTGACCTTAAGTCACCTGATCTGAACAGAAACGCGGCAGGCATCTGCGGTAGATATATACCGCGCGCTGGGCGCTATTTTTTCTTGGGCTTTTTGTCGTTCTTGAGCTTCTTGTCGTGCTTGTCGCGCTTGGCAAAGGCCGCTTCCAGGGCCTCGTTGATGGTGCGCAGTACCTTGACCCGCGCCCAGCGCTTGTCGTTGGCTTCCACCAGGGTCCAGGGCGAGATTTCGGTGCTTGTGCGGTCAACCATGTCGCAAACCGCCGTGCGATAAAGGTCCCATTTTTCGCGATTGCGCCAATCTTCCTCGGTAATTTTAAAGCGTTTGAACGGGATTTCTTCACGCTCCTGGAAGCGTTCAAGCTGGGTTTCCTTGTCGATGGCCAACCAGAACTTGACCACAATTGCGCCAGCCGCCGTGAGCTGTTCTTCGAAATCATTGATCTCGCCGTAGGCGCGCATCCAGTCCGCCGGGGTGCAAAACCCCTCGACCCGCTCTACCAGCACCCGGCCGTACCAGGAACGGTCAAAAATGGTGAACTTGCCCCGTGCCGGCACCTGACGCCAGAAACGCCACAGATAGGGTTGCGCCCGCTCATCTTCCGAAGGCGCGGCAATCGGCACGATGCTGTACTGGCGCGGGTCGAGCGCAGCGGCCACGCGGCGGATCGAGCCCCCCTTGCCGGCCGCATCGTTGCCCTCAAACACGGCAATCAGCGAGTGGCGGCGCATGCGTTTGTCACGCATCAACCCCGACAAGCGCGCTTGCTCGGTTATCAACTGTTCCTGGTAATCGTCCTTTTCAAGGTGCTGGGTCATGTCCAGGCAGTCGAGCAGGGTCAGCTCGCCCTGTTTGTCCGGCAAGGGCGGCACCCCGGCCGGCCGGGCAGCGACCTTGGCGGTTTGCAACGCGGCTTGCAGACCGTCGAGCAGAATCCTGCCGACGGTCAGGCTACGGTAATACGGGTCCATGCCCTCGACAATATTCCACGGCGCATAATCGCGGCTGGTACGGCGGATGGCTCGCTCGCCGTAGCGCACGAACTTGTCGTAGGTTTTCGATTGCTGCCAGTCCAGCGGGCTGATGCGCCAGCTGTGCAGCGGATCGTCCTTGAGGGTTTGCAGGCGTTCCTTCATTTGTTTTTTGGACAGGTGAAACCAGAACTTGAAGATCACCGCGCCTTCATTGCAGAGCATTTTTTCCAGGCGCTCCGCACCGGCGATTGCCTGGTCCAGGACGGCATTCTTGAACAGGCCGTGAACCCGGCCCTGGAGCATCTGGCTGTACCAGTTGCCAAAAAACACGCCCATGCGGCCCTTGGCCGGCAGCTGACGCCAGTAGCGCCAGGCAGGCGGGTGGGCCAGTTCCTCATCGGTCTGGCTGTCAAAAGTGCGTACCTCGATCAGCCGCGGGTCCATCCACTCACTGAGCAGCTTGACCGTCTCGCCCTTGCCGGCACCCTCTATGCCATTGATCAGCACAATGACCGCAGAGCGCTTTTGCTGCTGCAGTTCGTACTGGGCTTCAAGCAAGGCTTCACGCAGGGCGGGAGCTTCTCTGTCGTAGGTTTCTTTATCGATGACATGACCGATTTCAGCGGATTCGAACATGGAAAGCTCCCTGGCAAGATGTCACAAGCCTAGCGGATTGCTCTGTTTTATGTAGCAAGAAACCACGCAAACCTGTCATGGATCAGTCCCGGCCTGAGCGATCGGCTAGAATGGCGGCCTTGCCGTTGCCGAGCCGCACATGATTACTGAAACTGCCAATGCCCAGATTGACTGGGATGACCAGGGCCGCCCCCATTCGCGGGTGTTTGACGACGTGTACTTTTCAGACAAGTCGGGCCTTGATGAAACCCGTTATGTTTTTATTCAACAGAACGCCCTCGCAGAGCGCTTCGCCGCGTTGGTGGCCAATACCCAACTGGTGATTGGCGAAACCGGCTTCGGCACCGGCTTGAATTTTTTATGCGCCTGGCAGTTGTTCGAGCAACACGCACACCCCGAGGCCCGCCTGCACTTCATCAGTGTCGAGAAATACCCGCTCACCCGTGATGACCTGCAGCGCGCGCTGGCGCTGTGGCCAGAACTGGCGCCGCTCAGCGAGCAATTGCTGGCCGCCTATTTTGCAATCCACCCGGGTTTCCAGACCCTGACCCTGGCCAATGGCCGAGTCACGCTCACGTTGTTGATCGGGGATGCCCTGGAGCAATTGCCGCAGCTCGACGGCAAAATCGATGCCTGGTTTCTCGACGGCTTTGCCCCGGCGAAAAACCCCGGCATGTGGACCCCCGAACTGTTCGCGCAGCTGGCGCGCCTTGCCGCGCCCGGGTCGACGATCAGCACCTTCACCAGTACCGGCTGGGTGCGCCGGGCGTTGAACGAGGCCGGGTTCAAGATGCGCCGCACGCCGGGCATCGGCCACAAATGGGAGATCCTGCGCGGCACCTTTGTCGGCTTGCCGGAAAACCAGCCAGTACCCCCCACGGTCAAACCCTGGTTTGCCCGCCCGCCCCGGGTCGAAGGCCAGCGCAAGGCTCTGGTGATCGGCGGCGGCCTGTCGGGTTGCGCCAGCGCCAACAGCCTGGCCCGGCGCGGCTGGCAGGTAGTATTACTGGAGCGCCATGAGCGGCTGGCCAAGGAGGCTTCAGGCAACCCCCAGGGCATTCTCTATCTCAAACTCTCTGCCCACGGTACGACCTTGTCGCAGATGATTGTCAGTGGCTTCGGCTATACCCGTCGCCTGCTGGAACACCTGCAACGCGGGCGCGACTGGGATGATTGCGGCGTGCTGCAACTGGGTTTCGATGCCAAGGAAGCTCAGCGTCAGGCGCAACTGGCGGCGGCATTTCCCCCGGCACTGGTGCACCTGCTCGACCAGCCCCAGGCACAAGCCCTGGCCGGGATCGAGCTGGCCCACGGCGGGCTGTTCTACCCCGAAGGCGGTTGGGTACATCCCCCTGCGCTGTGCCACTACCAGACCCTGCACCCCAATGTTCAGGTCCTGACCCACAGTGATGTGGTGCAACTGCACAAGGTCGACGACCAGTGGCAGGCATGCCACGAGGATCGGCTACTGGCCAGCGCGCCGGTGGTGATCCTGGCGGGTGCAGCCGAGGTCAAACGCTTCCCGGCCAGCAGCGGCTTGCCGCTCAAGCGGATTCGCGGGCAAATCACCCAGCTGGCGCAAACACCTGACAGCGCCGTGCTGAAAACAGTGGTCTGTGCCGAAGGCTATGTTGCCCCCGGTCGATTGGGGGAACATACCCTGGGCGCCAGCTTCGACTTCCATAACGAAGACCTGACCACCACCCCCGAAGGCCATCAGGGCAACCTTGATCTTCTGCAGGAAATATCCCCGGATCTGGCCCATCGCCTCGGTGACGAGCAGCTCGACCCGCACACCCTCCAGGGCTGGGCCGCGTTCCGTTGCACCAGCCCGGATTACTTGCCCATCGTCGGCCCGCTGGCGGCCCCGGAACAATTCGCCAGCGCCTATAGCGTGTTGCGCAAGGATGCCCGGCAAGTCCCCGACACGGCCTGCCCGTGGCTCGACGGTTTGTACGTCAACAGCGGCCATGGCTCCCGCGGTTTGATTACTGCGCCACTGTCCGGCGAGCTGCTGGCCGCCTGGATCAACGATGAGCCCCTGCCCGTGCCCAGAGCTGTCGCCGAGGCCTGCCTGCCCAACCGGTTTGCCCTGCGCGCACTGATCAAAGGGCTGTAGTGGGAGAGTCTTGCGAAGCCCTGGGTGCCAGCAGTGACTCGGTCATTTGCAGGCTCCAGACATCGACCGCAGCATCCATGCGCTGACGGACTTCACCGACCTCACGCAGGTAGCGCTCGCTGTTCATTTCCGGCGAACGCGTCAACAACTCGCTGAGGGCCTCGAAGTACGGCTCGGTCAAGGCGCTGTATTGCGGCCTGTTAGTGCGGATCAGGTATTCGCGCCAAAACTGGCGGGTGCTGATAAAGATATTCAGGGCCGCGGTTTTCTCGGCCCGCTCGACCTCAAGCCGGGCGATATCCAGGTCCTCCCGGGTGACCCCGGCCAGGGATTTGAACACCATGCTTTCAGGTTGCCCCGGCAGCTCCAGGGCCCGCGCCAGGCCAATCCGGTAAGCCAGGTGTATTTCCAGCTCATCAGGCAACGGGTCGGCCTGTGCCAGGCGCAACAGATAGTGTTCATGGGCGATCCTGGCGACCTTGTCGAGCCTGAACAGCCCCTTGCCCAGCCCCAGCAACTGGTGCTTTTGCGGCGAGCCCTCCTGGGAGAGGCCCGCCAGCTCCATTTGCACCTCCATCTCACTGAACGTGAAGGCCACACTGTCGGTACAGCTGCGCGGTGAAGCGGCTATGTCCAGCACATCGCGGCGTAATACCGAGCTGTCATTGGCCGCCTCGATCATCTCCCAGACCCGCCGGCTCAGGTCCTGACGCACTTCGCGGGCATCTGCCGTGGCAGTGAGACGACTGAGCACGGTGAAAAAGTCTTCCGAGGCCGCATCCGCCCGCAAGCTGTTCCACAGTAGCTCCCTGCGACGCAGCTCCTGGGTGGTGATACCCGCTGTCCAGAACTCGAACGCTGCCGCTTCACTCATCAATTCTTCGCTGTTGATGCCCATGCTGCTGCCACCTTGCATGGCATTGCGTGCCAGGCGCAGGCGGCTGGCGGCCGACAACGGGTTGCCGGTCAGGGAGATATTGCGGGTCACGGCAAGGGGGGCCTGATAGACATGCTCCGGAATCTCGACGATGCGGTTTTCCCTGAGGTCCGCAGACTCCAGGAACGGTCTGGAGATCAAGTCCTGTGGCCAGTGGTCGATCCAGGTCCGGCGCAGATAGACCCGGCGCAGGAAACCCAGATTGCTTAATGCAAGGTTGGGGCCC
Source organism: Pseudomonas fragi (assembly GCF_900105835.1). Taxonomy (NCBI): domain Bacteria; kingdom Pseudomonadati; phylum Pseudomonadota; class Gammaproteobacteria; order Pseudomonadales; family Pseudomonadaceae; genus Pseudomonas; species Pseudomonas fragi. The sequence goes on along the minus strand of NZ_LT629783.1, from coordinate 4,980,389 downwards.
AACAGATTGTCATTGAGGTTGAGCACCTGCAGCTTGCTCAGGGTATTGAGCACGGCAACATTGCCGGGATTCAGGTACAGCAGGTTGCGCGCCAGGGACAAACGCCGCAGGTTGGGCATGCGCTCAAGCTGTGCAGGCAAATGAACCATGCGGTTATTGTCCATTTCCAGCGACACCAGCCCGCTGAAATGCTCCAGGAACCTGCTGGCCGTGTCCCGGCAGTTCATATTATTGAGTTTCAACTCCCGCACATGGCTGAAATCGGCCACCGCGGGCAGCTCAGGAAAGTTGCCCAGGCGAAAACCATCCAGGCTCAGGCTGTGCATGTCCTCGTTGTGTGCCCAGGGGATATGGGTCGGGCTCTTGCGCCAGCAGCGCTCGATCAGCCCGGCTGCCTGGTAGCGGTTTTCGGCGTAATCGTGCATGGCGTCCGCCAACGGCACATCGCTGGGCGTGGCATCGATCCACGCTTGCAGGCTTGTCAGCAGCGCCCTTCTCTCGCGCTTGCGTTCGCGCAGGATATGCAGCGGCTCGACTCCCCGCTCCACCAGACCGTCAAGGTATTCAATGACCTGCTCATCATCGAAGTCGGAGTAGATCATGCGCACACGGCGCTGCAGCTCCCAGGAGTGGGGGCCCGACGTCATCCCGCACAAGGGATAGCCCATTTGCCCGTCAGCCAGGACAACCGGGGCCTTGAAACCCGGTTTGATCGGCTGCATGCCCAGCACCTGAGCTGACTCCTGCCGGGCATTGCTGGCCAGTTTGGCCAGGGCCGCGTTGAAGGACGACGCATCCCGACTTGAACCAAAGCCCATTGCATTGCGCTCAAAGTCGCTCAAAGTCTCGAAAAGCGCCGTCGACAGCGGTACAGGAGCACCTGGCTCAAGAATGTATCCAGCGCCACGCGGCCTGTAGCGCATATAACCCTGGGGGGTCTTGACCAGCACTCGCGGCGGCGTCGTCAGCACGCCGTCCCATAGGTGAATCAAGGCGCCGGACAGCGTGCCTTCGCGAATCTCCAGCGCTTTGTCGGCAGGCCAACCGGGCAGTTGCTCGAAGTAATGCAGGGCCAGTCGTTCGGCATCATCATTGGCCTGCGAGCCCAGATAAAACCCCTCGATAGCGCGATTCAACCGCGCTTCGCGCAGATGCACCCGCACCCGCTCGGCCAGGGCCAGGGGCACCTTGCCTGCACGCAAGCCTTCCAGTTGCGGGTTGCTGGCCGACTCGACCAAAGCCTGCGCCACCGTGCGCGGCAATCCCGGAAAATCCCGTTCGATGATCTTGGCTTCAGGTGCCAGGGACTGGTTGAAACGCGCATACAGTTGCTCGAATACCTGACGCTTGTGCTCCCGCGCATAGTTGCCCAGCTCTCGGGCCAAGGCGCGCGCCGATGCTGGAGCGCCCGCCAGCTCGTTGCCCAGCAACGCTTTGGCCTGGGCTTCGGGCAAGGCGGCCAGTACGGCATCCAGCAGTTGGCCTTGCTCAAGCACGGATGCCGTCAGGTTGATATGCGAGGAGCTCGGCCACCCAGTACTGCCGTATTGCGCCAGGCTATTGCCCGTCTCGTCGACGACAGCAAGCCCTTTGCCCTCAGGCCAGCCCGGCAACCCGGGCAACAGCTGCAACTGTAGGTCGGTCCAACGCCGGGAGGCGTATTGACCACTGCTCATCTGCTCGACAAATGTATCGAGCTGGTGGTCGATCACAAAGCGCTTGAGGGTGACGTTCAACAAGGGCGGTGCTGGCAGATTGTCCAGATGGACACGGCGCATGATATCCGGGCGGGTGCCAGTCAGCTCACGCACCTGCTCCAGCGTTTGCTCGTCAAGCGCTGCGGCTTCAGGCCCCAGGCGCCCCAGTAAGGTGGCACTGTCGGCCCACTCCAGCGGCCGCTCATGCGCATGTTGCCAGGCGCCTTCGTTGTTGTGCAGCAATGCCGGTTTGAACGCTTGGGGCCGGTGCGGATGAGGTATGCGCCACTGTCGGTGCACGGCATCGAACTCGACGGGATAGTGCTTGCCGTTCACTTCCACATGTTGCCTGCCGTTGATACGGAAAAACCCCTGACCGTCGACGGTAAATCGGTGCTCACCCACTGCACCGAGCTCATAATGCTCAAGGTTTTTGTTCCATAACCGGGCCGTGCCGTCATCGCGGCTAATGGGTTCAAAACCTTCAAAGTGCGCCAGGGTAGCCGCACTCAGGCGCCTGGCTGCAGCCCGCACGGCAGCCACCCCGGCTACAACGGCAGTGTTGACGGCCAGATCCCTGGCGACATTGAGCAGGTGCTCGCGGGCATGGTCGACATCGCCCTGGGTCCAGTCCTCGACCCCCTCATAGACTTCCTTGAGCATGTCGCCGATTGCCACCGCCAGCATCAGGTCGCCCAGAACCGGTACAAACAGGGCCGCGACGTTGATCAGCAACAGGCCTGCCGTTTTGTACAGCTGCCAGCGCTGTTCGCGCTCGCGTTCGTCGAGTACATGGGTCGGTACAGCCAGCAGCTGCGCATCGGCAAACATGTTGCGCAACTGCACGGTACACAGGTAGTGCGCTGCACTCATGGCCTGGGTGCTTGCGGTCAGGCTCAAGTGTTCGGGGCGGGCCTGGAGCTTCTGGATAAACAACGGGCGCACGCTCAAGGCCGTGAACTGTGCAAAGAACTTCGCATAGGCCGGGTCCAGCAGCCGGTGCTTCAATTCATCGGTGAACACCTGCAAGGAACTGAACTCGAAAAAAGGCGCCAGCGGATCATTGGGTATATAGGCGATCAGCCGATTGCCGGGATGCTGCAGCAAGGTATCCGGGGAAAAAATCACCACCCCGTCGATTGGCGTGTCCAGGATCGTCAGCGCGCTGAGCACCAGCGGCTTGCCATCCAGCTGCACCCCGGGGGGATGGATGGTGCTTTCGGGCCGGGTCAGCGTGGCAAGGATTGTCGTGTAGGCGGTTTGGCTGATTTTTTTCTTCAGGAAGGCGATATGGGCGTCGACCGCCATGTCATGGGTTTTCAGGCAGCGCAGGTTGGCCTGGGTGGCCAGGTGCGCAGGCCCCGGCGTACCCGACGCGTTAACACCTAGAGAATGCTCCAGGTACTGCTGGTACTTGAGCCCCAGATCCAGCCGGCGGCACAGCGCAGCAAAGTGATGGGGCCTGAGCGGGCTGACATGATCCGCCTGCCCGCCCAGGCGAATCTGGCTCTGCGGGTTGAAGCCGTCTTCATGGGCCTCCCGGGCCGAAAAATTTTGCAGGGCAGCCCACAGCAGGGTCTTGGGTTCGTCACGCACCAGGTAGTGCCGAACGGTGCTCAGCAGGGTCTCGTCGGTAATCAGGTGAACATGCACCACTGCCAGGTAGTCGTTGTGGATATTGAGTGACGGCCCGAATTCACCCTTGACCGCGACCGCCAGCAACTCCCCGCAATAAGCCTCGACACTTTGCAGCTCGCCGAATTTCTTGCCGACCAGGCCGTGATAGAAGCGGCTATGGGCCATAGAGGCATCCAGCGCAGTGATGATCTGCGGATCGGCGCCCAGCAACCATTTGGGCATATGGCCATGCACCAGTTCCAGCGGCTCAAGGTCACTGAGTGTGGTATCGCGGGCATTCAGCGGGGGGGTGTGGCGGGCCATATCCGGTCTTCTGCAGGTCAGTGAGTGCCTAACCTAGCGCCGCATCATGGCTGCAGTGACATAGATATATATATGCCCCTCGATAAATGCCGGTGCCCTGCCCGCAACACAACCATCGGTAATTTTTATTGAACGATCCGGGCACAGGTCACTCGATAAAACACGGTCATTTATGGCGATGCGGGTGGGTATAACCCCGCACCGCGCGGGCCGGTGACACGGCCCAAGGCTGTTTCGCCCTTTAAAACCGGGCCCAAGCGCTACGAAGCGTCCCGCAAAGACGCTGACACATCCCTGTAGCACCACATGCAGAAATACCAAGGATTTACACACCATGTGCGGATTAGCTGGCGAGTTACGTTTTGATCAACACCCTGCCGACCTGGCAGCCATCGAACGCATCACCCACCACCTTGCACCTCGTGGCCCCGATGCCTGGGGGTTTCACAGCCAGGGGCCGGTTGCCCTTGGCCATCGTCGCCTGAAAATCATGGATTTGTCCGACGGCTCGGCCCAGCCGATGGTCGACAGCCAGTTGGGATTGTCCCTGGCCTTCAACGGCGCGATCTATAACTTCCCCGAGCTGCGCGCCGAGCTTGAAACCCTGGGTTACAGCTTTTATTCCGACGGCGATACCGAAGTGCTGCTCAAGGGCTATCACGCCTGGGGCGAGGCGCTGCTGCCCAAGCTCAATGGCATGTTTGCTTTCGCCATCTGGGAGCGCGACGCCCAGCGCCTGTTTATCGCCCGTGATCGCCTGGGGGTCAAACCGCTGTACCTGTCGCGCACCGGCGAGCGCCTGCGCTTTGCCTCGACCCTGCCCGCGCTGCTCAAGGGCGGTGATATCAGCCCGATGCTCGACCCGGTGGCCCTCAACCATTACCTGAATTTTCACGCCGTGGTGCCCGCCCCCCGCACCCTGATTGCCGGCATTGAGAAACTGCCGCCCGCCACCTGGCTGCGCATCGACGCCAATGGCCATACCAAGCAGAAAACCTGGTGGACCCTGCCCTACGGCCCCCATGCCGATGAAGCCAACCTGACCCTGGAAGACTGGCGCGACCGCGTGCTCGACAGCACCCGCGAAGCCGTGGCCATCCGCCAGCGCGCAGCGGTGGATGTCGGCGTGCTGCTATCAGGCGGTGTCGATTCCAGCTTGCTTGTGGGCTTGCTGCGGGATGTTGGCGTACAGGACCTGTCGACCTTTTCCATCGGGTTTGAGGACGCAGGCGGCGAGCGCGGTGATGAATTCCAGTATTCGGATTTGATCGCCAAGCATTACGGCACTCGCCATCACCAACTGCGCATTGGCGAACACGAGATCATCGAGCAACTGCCTGCGGCCTTTCGCGCCATGAGCGAGCCGATGGTCAGCCATGACTGCATTGCCTTTTACCTGCTGTCCCGCGAGGTCGCCAAGCATTGCAAGGTGGTGCAAAGCGGCCAGGGTGCTGACGAACTGTTTGCCGGCTATCACTGGTACCCACAAGTGGACGGCGCCAGCGATCCTTATGCCGCGTACCGCGAAGCCTTTTTCGACCGCAGTTACGACGAGTACAAGGCCACGGTCCAGCCACAATGGCTGACAGCCAATGACGCTGCTGGCGACTTTGTGCGTGAGCATTTCGCACAGCCGGGTGCGCAGGCCGGGGTGGACAAGGCCTTGCGCCTGGACAGCACCGTGATGCTGGTGGATGACCCGGTCAAACGGGTGGACAACATGACGATGGCCTGGGGCCTTGAAGCCCGCACGCCGTTTCTGGATTACCGCCTGGCCGAGCTGTCGGCGCGAATTCCGGCGCGCTTCAAATTGCCTGACGGCGGCAAGCAGGTACTCAAGGAAGCCGCACGGCTGGTGATCCCCAGCGAAGTCATCGATCGCAAAAAAGGCTATTTCCCGGTGCCGGGGCTCAAGCACTTGCAGGGCAACACCCTCAACTGGGTGCGCGACCTGCTGCTGGACCCGAGTCAGGATCGTGGCCTGTTCCAGCCGGCCATGCTTGACCAGTTGCTGACCAACCCGCAAAGCCAGCTGACGCCCCTCAACGGCTCCAAGCTGTGGCAACTGGCCGCCCTGAACCTGTGGCTGAGCGAACAAGGAATCTGATCGATGAAACCCCTCGCTACGGCTTATAGCCAGCGTTTACTGCGTGGCCAAACGCCTTCTTACGAGCGCCTGCAAGCCCGCTTTGCCGAAGACGGCAGCGAACTGAGTGCCTGCCCCGTGGCCGTACATTGCGGCTGGGGCCGACTGTTGATCGGGCATACCTTTCCTGACCCCGCCACCCTGGCCGAAGAGCTGCTCAACGAGCAGCCCGGCGAGCGCGATATTGCCCTGTATGTCGCCGCGCCCCAGCAGGTGCTGGCGCAGTCGCCGCAACAACTGTTCCTCGACCCCTCGGATACACTGCGACTGTGGTTTACCGATTACCGCCAGGCCACCCGCGTGTTTCGCGGCTTCCGTATCCGCCGCGCACAAAGCGAGGCGGACTGGAGCGCGATCAACACCCTGTACCTGTCACGCTCCATGCTGCCCATCGACCCGACCCTGCTGACCTCGCGCCACGAGGGCGGCCCGGTGTACTGGATGGCCGAAGACGAGGACAGCGGCGCGGTGATCGGCAGTGTCATGGGCTTGAACCATCACACCGCGTTCAACGACCCTGAAAACGGCAGCAGCCTCTGGTGCCTGGCGGTCGACCCGCTCTGTTCACGCCCGGGAGTGGGTGAAGTGCTGGTACGGCATTTGGTCGAACACTTTATGAGCCGCGGCCTGAGCTATCTCGACCTGTCGGTGCTGCATGACAATGCCCAGGCCAAGAACCTCTACGCCAAACTGGGCTTTCGCACCCTGTCGACCTTTGCCATCAAGCGCAAGAACGGCATCAACCAGCCGCTGTTTCTGGGGCCTGGCCCCGAGGTCGGGCTCAACCCCTATGCCAGCATCCTCGTTGAAGAAGCCTATAAACGTGGCATCGACGTGCAGATTGACGACGCGGCCGCCGGTCTGTTCACCCTTAGCCACGGCGGGCGACGGATTCGTTGCCGCGAGTCCCTCAGCGACCTGACCAGCGCCATCAGCATGAGCCTGTGCCAGGACAAGTGCCTGACCCACAAGGTGCTCAGCCAGGCTGGCCTGAACGTGCCGACCCAGCAACTGGCGGGCAATGCCGATGACAACCTGGCGTTTGTCGAGCAGCACGGCCGGGTGGTGGTCAAGCCGGTGGATGGTGAACAAGGCAATGGCGTCGCGGTGGACCTGCACAGCATCGAGCAGGTGCAACAGGCCATCGAGGCAGCGCGGGCGTTCGACAGCCGGGTGCTGCTCGAAAGTTTTCACGAAGGCCTCGACCTGCGCATCGTGGTGATCGGCTTTGAAGTGGTGGCTGCAGCCATCCGTCGTCCTGCGCAAGTGATAGGCGATGGCCAACACCGCGTCCAGCGCCTGATCGAGGCGCAAAGCCGCCGACGCCAGGCCGCCACCGGTGGCGAAAGCCGCATCCCGCTGGACGCCGAAACCCTGCGCACCGTGCAGGCCGCAGGCTATGACTACGACAGCATCCTGCCCGCCGGGCAGGTGCTGACCGTGCGCCGCACCGCCAACCTGCATACCGGCGGCTGCCTGGAGGACGTCACCGCCGTGCTGCACCCGGTGCTGGCCGACGCCGCCATCCGCGCAGCCCGGGCCCTGGATATTCCGGTAGTGGGGCTCGACCTGATGGTGCCCGCCGCCGACCAACCCGACTATGTATTTATTGAAGCCAACGAGCGCGCCGGGCTGGCCAACCATGAGCCGCAGCCCACCGCCGAGCGCTTTATCGATTTGTTGTTTCCCCACAGTCAGCCTGCTCAATAGCTGACCGGCCCTCAGGAGTTTTTATGAACCGCAGCCTCCCTGAACCCGACCTCGACTACCTGCAACGGGTATTGCTGGAAATGCTCGCCATTCCCAGCCCCACCGGTTTTACCGACACCATCGTGCGTTATGTCGCCGAGCGCCTCGACGAATTGGGGATCCCTTTTGAACTGACCCGCCGCGGCACCTTGCGCGCCACCCTCAAGGGCCAGAAAAACAGCCCGGACCGCGCCGTGTCCGCGCACCTGGACACCATTGGCGCGAGCGTGCGGGCGATCAAGGACAACGGCCGGCTGGTGCTGGCACCTGTCGGTTGCTGGTCAAGCCGGTTTGCCGAAGGCAGCCGCGTGAGCCTGTTTACCGACAACGGCGTGATCCGCGGCAGTGTCCTGCCATTAATGGCTTCTGGCCACGCCTTCAATACCGGCGTGGATGAACTGCCGATCAGTTGGGACCATATCGAGTTGCGCCTGGATGCCTACTGCGCCACCCGCGCGGATTGTGATTCGCTGGGGGTCAATATCGGTGATTTCGTGGCCTTCGACCCACTGCCGGAATTTACCGAAAGTGGCCATATCAGCGCGCGGCACCTGGATGACAAGGCGGGTGTGGCGGCCCTGCTCGCGGCCCTGAAAGCCATTGTCGACAGTGGCGAACAGCCCCTTATCGACTGTCATCCACTGTTTACCATCACCGAAGAAATCGGCAATGGTGCGGCAGCGGCCTTGCCGTGGGATGTGAGCGAGTTTGTGGGGATCGATATTGCGCCGGTAGCACCAGGCCAGCATTCAAGCGAACATGCGGTGAGTGTGGCGATGCAGGATTCGGGCGGGCCCTATGACTATCACCTGTCGCGGCATTTACTGGGATTGGCCACTGAAAATGAGTTGCCGGTGCGCCGGGACATGTTCCGTTATTACTTCAGCGATGCCCATTCGGCCGTCACTGCCGGGCATGATATTCGGTGCGCCTTGCTGGCGTTTGGTTGCGATGCGACCCACGGGTATGAGCGCACCCATATCGACAGCCTGGCGGCGTTGAGCCGATTGCTGGGGGCTTACATCCTCAGCCCGCCGGTTTTTGCCAGCGATGCGCAGCCAGCGCAGGGGTCACTGGACCGCTTCAGCCATCAAATCGAACATGATGCGCAGATGGAAAGCGACACCCGGGTGCCGTCGGTGGAGAGTCTGGTGGGGGAAAATCGGAGCTGAAGCAAAGTCAAAAGCCCCTCACCCTGACCCTCTCCCGGAGGGAGAGGGGACTGACCGGGCGCGGATTCAAAAACACCATCAATCAGCCCCTTCTCCCTCCGGGAGAGGGTTGGGGTGAGGGCAGCGTCAGACCTGCGCCTGAGCCCCTTCAAACCACGCCAGCTTCTCACGCAGCAAAACCACTTCGCCCACAATCACCAGCGTCGGCGCATGCACTTCATGCTCCGCTACCAGTGTCGGCAAATCGGCCAGGGTGCCGGTAAACACCCGCTGATTGGACGTAGTACCCTGCTGAATCAACGCAGCCGGGGTATCTGCCGAACGACCATGCTTGATCAACTGTTCGCAGATGATCGGCAAACCCACCAGGCCCATGTAGAACACCAGAGTTTGCGCTGGCGCAACCAGATCGTTCCAGGGCAGGTTGCTGGTACCGTCCTTCAGATGCCCGGTAACAAAGCGCACAGACTGCGCGTAGTCACGATGGGTCAGCGGAATCCCGGCATAGGCCGCGCAACCACTGGCTGCGGTAATGCCCGGCACTACCTGGAACGGAATCCCGTGGGCCGCCAGCTCTTCGATTTCTTCACCGCCACGGCCAAAGATAAACGGATCGCCACCCTTGAGCCGCACCACGCGCTTGCCCTGTTTGGCCAGATCCACCAGTTGCTGGTTGATCTGATCCTGCGGCACGGCATGGTCAGCGCGACGCTTGCCGACATAAATCCGCTCGGCATCGCGACGGCACAGTTCAAGAATCGCCGGCGCCACCAGGCGGTCGTACAGCACCACGTCCGCTTGCTGCATCAAGCGCAGCGCACGAAACGTGAGCAAGTCAGGATCGCCCGGCCCGGCACCCACCAGATACACCTCACCGGTGGTCAGCGCTGCCTTGCCCTCAATCTTGGCCACCAGCAAACGCTCGGCTTCAGCAGCCTGCCCGGCCAGCAGGCGATCGGCAATCGGGCCCTGGAACACATCTTCCCAAAACCCGCGACGCTGCTGCACATCAGGAAACAGACCCTTGACCCGGGCACGGAAACGCGCCGCAAGGCCCGCTAACTGACCATAGGTCGAAGGAATCCAGGTTTCGATCTTGGCGCGGATCAACCGCGCCAGCACTGGCGCATCGCCGCCACTGGAGATGGCGATCACCAAGGGCGAACGATCGACAATCGCGGGGAAGATCACGCTGCACAAGGCAGGAGCATCCACCACATTGACCGGCACGCAGCGGCGGTGGGCATCGGCAGAGACCTGGGCGTTGAGTGGCTCATCGTCGGTGGCGGCGATGATCAGGACGCAACCTTCAAGGTCGGCCTCGACATAACCGCGCAGCACCTGTTCGCCACCGCTGCTGTTTATCAACTCGCACAACTGTGGCTCCATGGCGGGTGCGACCACCCGCAGCACCGCACCGGCATCGGCCAGCAGGCGAGACTTGCGCAAGGCAATCTCCCCGCCGCCAACCACCAGTACACGGCTGCCACGCAGGTTATGAAACAGCGGCAGAAACTCCATTTAGCCGATGACCTCAATGCCGCCCATGTAAGGCTTGAGTACGTCAGGCACACGGATCGAACCGTCAGCCTGCTGGTAGTTTTCCAGCACGGCGACCAGGGTACGGCCTACAGCCAGACCGGAACCGTTGAGGGTATGCACCAGCTCAGGCTTGTTGGTTTCCGGGTTACGGAAACGCGCCTGCATGCGACGGGCCTGGAAATCACCGCAGTTGGAGCACGACGAAATTTCGCGGTATTTGTCCTGGCTTGGAACCCACACTTCCAGATCGTAGGTCTTGACCGCGCTGAAACCCATGTCGCCGGTGCACAGCGCCAGGGTGCGGTAAGGCAGCTCCAGCAGTTGCAACACCTTCTCGGCATTGCCGACCAGACCTTCCAGTGCTTCCATCGAAGTGGACGGCTCAACGATCTGGACCATTTCAACCTTGTCGAACTGGTGCTGGCGGATCATGCCGCGGGTATCGCGACCCGATGCACCTGCCTCGCTGCGGAAGCACGGGGTGTGCGCCACCAGCTTGATCGGCAGGGCTTTGTGCTCGACGATTTCGCCAGCCACGATGTTGGTCAGGGTCACTTCAGCCGTCGGGATCAGGTAGAAATCGGCTTCACCTTCACGGCTGATCTTGAACAGTTCTTCTTCGAATTTCGGCAACTGGCCAGTGCCTTGCAGCGCCGGGGCCTGAACCAGATAAGGCGTGTAGGCCTCTTCGTAGCCGTGCTCACCGGTATGCAGGTTGATCATGAACTGGGCCAGCGCACGATGCAGGCGGGCAATCGGGCCGCGCAGCAGGGCAAAGCGGGCACCGGAGAGCTTGGCGGCGGTTTCAAAGTCCAGCCAGCCATGCTGCTCGCCGAGGGCGACGTGGTCCTTGATTTCAAAATCGAAGGCAGTCGGCGTGCCCCAGCGACGGATTTCGACGTTGCCGTCTTCGTCAGCGCCTACCGGCACGGAAGCGTCCGGCAGGTTGGGCAGGCCCAGCAGGATGGCGTCCAGCTCGGTCTGGATCACGTCCAGCTCGGCCTTGCCATTGGCCAGGTCGCTGCCCATGGTTTCAACACTGGCCATCAGTGGCGCGATGTCTTCACCGCGTGCCTTGGCCTGACCAATGCTTTTGGAGATGGCATTGCGCTCGGCCTGCAACTTCTCGGTCAGGGTCTGGACTTCTTTACGCTTGGCTTCCAGCGCGTCGATGCGCGCCACGTCCAGCGTGAAGCCACGGGATGCCAGGCGATCCGCTACGTCCTGCAGGTTGCTACGTAACAGTTTGGAATCGAGCATGTCGGTTTCTCGTTTATCAAAGTTTGGTCAGGGACAGGCCAGCCCAGGTTGCGAGCAGCCCGCCGAATACGCTGAGGGCCGCATAGCCCAGTGCCAGTGGCACTTGCCCGCTTTCCAGCAGGCGCACCGTATCCAGTGAAAAGGATGAAAAAGTGGTCAAGCCACCCAGGAAACCGACCATCAGACCGGCGCGGACTTCAATCGGTACTTCCGGGCGAATCAGAAAAAGTCCGTAAAGGAGGCCTATCAACAGGCAGCCCACGATATTAACGGCCAATGTCGCGGTATAAAAGTGCCGCGGCCAATTGGCGTTGATCCAGTTACCTGTAGCGAAGCGCAACAATGTACCTGTAATGCCGCCAACCGAGACGGCTACTACCAATGGAATCACGGTTTTCTCCGTTGTTTGGGGCTGGCCCGGTCGAGTGCAGCGAGATGCTTGAGCTTCTCGCCGATTTTCAACTCCAGCCCGCGAGGAACAGGCTGGTACAGGTTCAAGGGCTCCAGTTCGTCCGGGTAGTAGTCTTCGCCTGCGGCGTAGGCATCCGGCTCGTCATGGGCATAGCGGTACTCGTCGCCATAGCCCAGTTGCTTCATCAGTTTGGTCGGTGCATTGCGCAAATGCAGCGGCACTTCGAGTGAGCCGTATTCGGCGGCGCTGCGCAGTGCGGCCTTGAAGCCCATGTACACGGCGTTGCTTTTCGGCGCACAGGCCAGGTAGGTGATGGCCTGGGCCACCGCCAGCTCGCCTTCCGGGCTGCCGAGCCGTTCTTGCACGTCCCAGGCCGACAGGCACAGGCTCAGGGCTCGCGGGTCGGCGTTGCCGATGTCTTCACTGGCCATGCGCACCACGCGCCGGGCGATATAGAGCGGGTCGCAACCGCCGTCGATCATGCGCGCAAACCAGTACAGCGCACCGTCAGGGTTGGAGCCGCGTACTGACTTGTGCAACGCCGAAATCTGGTCGTAAAAGGCTTCGCCGCCCTTGTCGAAACGCCGCTGGGTATCGCCCAGCAGGTTGTGCAGCAGGTCGGTGCCGATTTCGCTGTGGTCTTCGGCCAGGTCCGAGGCGTTTTCCAGCAGGTTGAGCATGCGCCGGCCATCGCCGTCAGTGGCCCGCAGCAAAATCTGGAAACCTTCATCGCTGAGGGTCAGGCCGCGCTTGCCCAGGCCCTTGTCCTCGGTCAGCGCCCGCTGCACCAGCTTGCGCAACGCCGCTTCATCGAGGCTTTTGAGCACATAGACCCGTGCCCGCGACAGCAAGGCGTTGTTCAGTTCAAACGAGGGGTTTTCGGTAGTGGCACCGATAAAGATCAGGGTGCCATCTTCCACATAGGGCAGGAACGCATCCTGCTGCGACTTGTTGAAGCGATGCACTTCGTCGACAAACAGGATGGTCCGGCGACCATACTGGCCCGCCTGCTGCTTGGCGATTTCGACGGCCTGGCGGATCTCCTTGACCCCGGCCAGGACTGCCGAGACGGTTTCGAAATGCGCATCCGAGACTTCCGCCAGCAACCGCGCCAGGGTGGTCTTGCCCACGCCCGGCGGCCCCCAGAAGATCATCGAATGCAGCGCGCCCTGCTCCAGCGCCTCACGCAAGGGCTTGCCGCGGGCGAGCAAGTGTTGCTGACCAACGTACTCGTCCAGGTTGGCCGCACGCAAACGCGCAGCCAGCGGTTGGGCTATCGGGGCACTTCGAAACAGATCCATGGGCAGCGTTTGAAACCTCTTCCAGGGCTTATTCCTGGATGACATCAGCCCCTTTCGGGATATCGAACTTGAACTTGGAAGCCGGGATCGGCTCGTTGACCTTGACCCCGGTGAACAGGATGTTGGTGCGCTGGCCCACGCTGTCGATCAACTGCATGTCGTTGATTTTGCCACCACGAAAGGACAGGCGCAGGGAATCGAACAACGTGTCCTTGGTCTTGGGCTTAAGGGTGAAATCCATCACGTCACCGGCCTGTTTGGAGGTGATGTCGAAACTTTCACTGATTTTCGACACATCACCCGACAACAGCAGGGCCGGGGTCTGGGTCAGGCGCTGGTCCAGCTTCTTGATCGTGACCTGCTCCAGGTCCGGGTCCCACAGCGAGACTTTCTGGCCATCGGAGACCATCAGCTGCTCCTGGGGAGCGTCGGTGTGCCAATAAAACAGCCCCGGCCGCTTGACCGACATGTCACCGGCAGTTTCCTGCAACTGGGTGCCGCTGCCATCGAGGGTCAGCTGGGAAAAACGGGCGGTGATGGTATCAGAGCCCAACAGTTGGCCAAGACGTTTCACACTCTCGGCGTCGGCATGGGCCGACAGCGAAGAAAAAGCCAGTACCGGTAGCAACAGCATGCTGACAAAACGCATGGACATCCTCATTGATTAGTTAGCAGCCCTGGGGCAGCTCAATCGCGCATCGGGGCCGGCGCCAATACTTCGCGCGAGCCGTTAGTGTTCATCGAGGTTACGACCCCGGCCATTTCCATGGATTCAATCATTCGCGCAGCGCGGTTGTAACCGATCTTCAATTTGCGTTGTACCGCAGAAATCGAGGCACGACGGCTTTCAAGCACAAACTGTACAGCTTCGTCATACAGGGCATCGGTTTCCGGGTCGTCGCCGCCTTCGCTGCCACCGCCTTCAAAGCCGCTGCCCGCCTCTTCAACACCGTTGAGGATATCCTCGTTGTAGTCCGGAGCGCCGCGCAGTTTCCAGGCTTCAACCACGCGGTGAACTTCATCGTCGGACACAAACGCGCCGTGAACGCGGATCGGCAGGCTGGTGCCGGGCGGCATGTAGAGCATGTCACCGTGGCCCAGCAGTTGCTCGGCGCCACCCTGGTCGATGATGGTGCGTGAGTCGATCTTGCTGGAAACCTGGAACGCCATGCGGGTGGGGATGTTGGCCTTGATCAGGCCGGTGATCACGTCCACCGACGGGCGCTGGGTCGCGAGGATCAAGTGGATGCCCGCTGCCCGGGCCTTCTGGGCGATACGGGCGATCAGTTCTTCAACCTTCTTGCCGACGATCATCATCATGTCGGCAAATTCGTCGACCACCACCACGATGGTGGGCAACTTCACCAGCAGCGGCGCTTCGTCGTGAATGCTTTCGCGCTTGTACAACGGGTCGACCAGCGGTTCGCCGGCGTCCTGGGCGTCCTTGACCTTCTGGTTGAAACCGGCAAGGTTACGCACGCCCATCTTGGCCATCAGCTTGTAGCGGCGCTCCATCTCGGCAACGCTCCAGCGCAGGGCGTTGGCGGCGTCCTTCATGTCGGTGACCACCGGGCACAGCAGGTGCGGAATGCCTTCGTAGATCGACAGTTCAAGCATTTTCGGGTCGATCATGATCAGTTTGGCGTCTTCCGGGCCAGACTTGAACAAAATCGACAGGATCATGGCGTTAACGCCCACAGATTTACCGGAACCGGTGGTACCGGCTACCAGCAAGTGCGGCATTTTTGCCAGGTCAGTGATCACCGGGCGACCGCCGATATCATGGCCCAGGGCCAGGGCTACCGGCGACTTGGCGTTGTCGTACTCAGGGGTCGACAGCACTTCAGAGAAGCGCACGATCTGGCGGTCTTCGTTGGGAATCTCGATACCGACCGTGGTTTTACCCGGGATAACCTCAACCACCCGCACGCTGGTCACGGCCAGCGAACGCGCCAGGTCCTTGGCCAGGTTGGCAATGCGGCTGACCTTTACCCCGGCAGCAGGTTGAATTTCATAACGGGTAATGACCGGACCCGGGTGGATCGAGTCCACCGTCACCTCAACGCCGAATTCCTTGAGCTTGATTTCCAGCAAATGGCCAACGGCTGCCAGGGATTCAGGGGAGTAATTGAGCTGTTTTTTCTCGGCCGGGTCCAGAATCGAGATTGGCGGCAAGGTGCCTTCAACGGCGCTGTCCACAAACAACGGCGCCTGTTTCTCTTTTTGCACGCGCTTGCTTGGCTCGGGCGCCTTGGGCGGTGCCGGGGCAATCACTGCCGGCACGTGTTTTTCACGCTCGGACATGTGCTTGCTCAACGCCTGCTCGCGCTCGATCAGGCGTTCCTTGGCCTTGGCCTGCTCACGCTTGTCGGGAACGCTTGGCGCGACCACTTCATTGACCCGGGCATCCACTTCGCGCAGCTTGGCCTGCAACTGCTTGCGCTCGTTGCGTTCGGCCCACCAGCGGTTGGCCGCGCCCTGGATCAGCTCGAACAGGTCGAGGGTGATCTTGCCCGTCACGTCCATGACCTTGAACCATGACAGGTCAGTGAACACCGTCAGGCCAAACAGGAACAGCGCGATCAGCAACAGGGTACTGCCCTGAATGTTCAGTGCATTCCTGGCCAGGTCGCCCAGGCTTTCGCCCAGCGCCCCACCCGCCCCCGCCGGCAGGCCCGAGGCAGAATGGAAATGGATATGGGCCAGGGCGGCGCCCGAGATCACCAGGAAGATCAGGCCCACCAGGCGCCACGAAAACAGCCAGCCGCTCCACTGCCAGGGCTGATGCCGCTCGCGGAAGATCTGGTACGCCTTGACCGCCAGCAGCAGCGGGAAAATATAGGCAAAGTAACCCAGCACCATAAACAGGATGTCAGCACTGTAGGAGCCGGCTGGCCCGCCGAAGTTCTGCACGTCCACCACACGGCTGTTATGGCTCCAGCCGGGGTCGTCCTTGCCGTAGGTCAGCAAGGCCATGATCAGGAACAGGCACAGGGCGCCGATAGCGATCAATGCACCTTCCTTGAGCCGGTAGTGCAATTGCTGACGCCAGAGAGGAACTGCTTTGGGTGCTGCTGTGGATTTCTTCAAAACGGGTCTTTTCCTGCGCCTGTGGCGCGCCCAACTATTAATTGACTAATGTGACTGCAAAATACTGCTCATGACGAGCAGGCGACAAGTTCGGACGTGAAATGAACCCTGCCCTGTATTATTGCGTGCTGCAACGTGGAGCAGTTTAGATCAGCTCATACAGGCAGGCCATTGTACGGGTTTGAGCCGTCGACGCCATGCTGGCCGTGACCGCCCGGGATGCGCCAATTTGAGCATGTATTACCTTTTGTGACAAAGACTTATACCAGCTGCAAAACCGGGCTTGTATTTAACTGGCAGATCGACTGAGACCGCACTTGCGTGACAGAGTTGCAGCCGCCTCCCCTTCTTCGGTAAGACTCAATGCCATGCTGACCTGGTTAAAACGCGACACCCTGACATTTCCGCCACTGGCCAAAGCCATGCGCGAGCCCAACGGCCTGTTGGCGGCCGGGGGTGACCTGTCTGCCGACCGGCTGATCCAGGCCTATCGCCATGGTTGTTTTCCGTGGTTCAGCGAAGGCCAGCCGATCCTCTGGTGGTCGCCTGATCCGCGTACGGTGCTGTTCCCTGAAGAGCTGCATGTGTCACGCAGCCTGGGCAAACTGCTGCGCAAGCAACGCTATCAGGTGAGTTTTGACCGCGACTTCGCAGCCGTGATCAAGGCCTGTGCCGCACCCCGAGACTATGCAGACGGCACCTGGATCACCGACGACATGCAAAATGCCTATATCGAGCTGCACGCCCGCGGCCATGCCCATTCGGTAGAGGTGTGGGACAACGGTGAACTGGTGGGCGGCCTGTATGGCCTGGCGATGGGCCAGCTGTTTTTTGGCGAGTCCATGTTCAGTCGTGCCGACAATGCCTCCAAATTCGGCTTTGCCACCCTGGTCAGGCAGTTGCAAGCCTGGGGATTTGTGCTGATTGATTGCCAGATGCCCACCGACCACCTGCAAAGCCTGGGCGCGCGTTCAATCCCGCGTCAGCTGTTTGCCGACTATCTGCAAAAACATCTGGATCTGCCCACAACTGCGCAGTGGGTTTAGTAGGCGACTTTTGCGCGCTGGCTTACACTTAATTTAAAGATTTCCCGAGGGCTCATCATGACCGAGTTGGCGCGTTTGAAGTTTTATGCCACTCAACCTCACGCTTGCAGCTACTTGCCTGACGAACAGGCCACCACGCTGTTCCTCGACCCCAGTCAGCCGATGGATGTGCAGGTTTATGCCGACTTGTCCGAGATGGGCTTCCGGCGCAGTGGCGACCATCTCTATCGCCCGCACTGCCTGAAGTGCGATGCCTGCACCCCGGCGCGCATTCCTGTAGCCCGCTTCCTGCCAAATCGTCAGCAAAAACGCATTTTCAAGCGCAATGCCGACTTGCAGGTACAGGCGGTAAAACCGGCGTTCAGCGAAGAGAACTTCGATCTTTACCAGCGTTATATCGAACAGCGCCATGCCGATGGCGACATGTACCCGCCCAGCCGGGATCAATTTTCGACCTTCCTGGTGCGCGACCTGGCGTTTTCCAGGTTCTACGAGTTCCGCCTCGATGGCCGTTTAATGGCAGTGGCGGTCACGGACGTGCTGCCCAACGGCCTGTCGGCGGTGTACACCTTCTACGATCCCGACGAGGAGCGGCGCAGCCTGGGCCGCTACGGGATCCTATGGCAAATTGCCGAAGCCCGGCGCCTGGGGCTGGATGCGCTGTACCTGGGGTACTGGATCAAGAACTGCAAAAAGATGAATTACAAGACCGAATATCGGCCCATTGAGCTATTAATCAACCAGAGATGGAGCTCTCTTGATTGAACCCTTGGCTTAACCCCCATTTTTCGGGCACAATGCACGCCGCTTTTGCCTGGCGCAGTTGCACCGGGCCATTCATTGGACACCGAGGGCTTTACTGCATGTCGAAAGAAGACAGCTTCGAAATGGAAGGCACTGTCGTCGACACCCTGCCCAACACCATGTTTCGTGTGGAGTTGGAAAATGGGCACGTCGTAACCGCGCATATCTCCGGCAAGATGCGCAAGAACTACATTCGTATTCTTACCGGTGACAAAGTGCGCGTCGAGCTGACGCCCTATGACTTGAGCAAAGGGCGCATCACTTACCGCGCTCGCTAAGCAAGTCAATACAAAACGCCCGGCTCTGCCGGGCGTTTTTGTTTGCCCGCGATTTGAGCGATGCCAGCAGAACCTGTGGGAGCGGGCTTGCTCGCGATGCAAGCGGCGCGATATTCCTGCTTAACCGCAGCGCTGCCATCGCGAGCAAGCCCGCTCCCACAAGGTGTGTGTGTAACCAGGCGAATATCCCGCGCCAACAATGAGTACTGCGCACTTCAAACTTCTATACCTGTAACTTTCCTGTCATATTAAGTGCCTGCCCGGCGAACCACGCCAACAACTTCCAGACTTCCTGAACCCTTGCTGTACCAACCCCACTTGCCAAGTTTAAACATTGACGCCCGCTGACAGCCTGAGTAGATTGCACAGGTCGGTCATTCAGGCCGCCTATAAACTTCACAAAAGAAGCCAATGGACACAGTATCTAGTCGCTGTCCGGTCACCGTAAATACGGCGCTCCGGACACCAAACCCAAACATTGACGGGACTCGCCTGCACAGCGAGGTCAACTGCGCTAGAGCCTGACGCTCCAACGTAACGACCTCACCGGCAGCTGTCCGGTCACGAGGTGTGTTATGACCTTTAAAACCCATGTACTACCCGGCGTCCGCGCCTTTGCCTCGAGCATGCGCGTCAAACTGTCCCGCGAGCCCACCTGCGTTCGCGCGCTAAAATCGCCCTTCCACACCCCCGCTTTCGACATTAAACCAGCGCATCGCCAGGTGCATTGGCGCGTCAGCCCTGCCACCGGCCAACTGGAGCAGCGCTGGAGCATGGCCGACTCCCAGGACCCGCAGAGTCGGTTCTTGCACTGATTTTCAACTTTTAAATAAACCTGCCAATCAACTGGAGTTCCTTATGGAAGAAGCCAGTAGCTGCCCGCTGCGTGCCTGTTAATTAATTAGCAGCAGCGGGACTTTAAGCGCACTTAACACTTCAATTAAACCGATTGCGAAGTTTGCGACTCGGCATACATTGGCTCGCCTTTTAAAAGGCAATTCAATATATGCCCGGTCAAGAGTTGGCGACAGGAGTACTCATCATGAGCGCCGTAAAAAACACTAAAGTTCGGGACAAGAACAGCGCCAGCGACAGCAACAAACTGTCCATGCGTGCCGCTCGGGAAGCACAGAACGGCCTTTCGGCCACCCTGGCCAATGTGCGCGCCACCACTGCCGGCCTGACCGAAGAGCAGGCCGCCGAGCGCCTGCAGACCGAGGGCTACAACGAAGTGGCCCATGACAAGCCACCTCATGCCTTCGTGCAATTCATGCTGGCCCTGCACAATCCGTTTATCTATGTGTTGCTGACCCTGGGCGTGATCAGTTTTTTCACTGACTACTGGCTGCCGGAACGGGACGGCGAAGAAGGCGACCTGACCAAAGTCATCATCATTGGCCTGATGGTCGGCCTCAGCAGCCTGCTGCGGTTCTGGCAGGAACATCGCTCGGCCAAGAGTGCCGAAGCCCTCAAGGCCATGGTTCGCACTACCGCTACCGTGGTGCGGCGCGACAACAGCGGCACCCGCACCTCGGTGCATGAAGTGCCGATGCGCGAACTGGTGGCGGGCGATATCGTGCAGCTGTCGGCCGGCGACATGATCCCGGCGGATATTCGCCTGATCGAGTCCCGCGACCTGTTTATCAGCCAGGCCGTGCTCACCGGCGAAGCCTTGCCCGTGGAGAAGTACGACACCCTGGGCGATGTCACGCAAAAATCCGCCTCCAGCACCGGCGCCGACCAGAGCAACCTGCTGGACCTGCCCAATATCTGCTTTATGGGCACCAACGTGGTCAGCGGCACGGCGCGCGCCGTGGTGGTGGCCACCGGGCCACGCACCTATTTTGGCTCGCTGGCCAAGGCCATCGTCGGTTCACGCACGCAAACCGCATTCGACCGCGGGGTCAACAGCGTCAGCTGGCTGCTGATCCGCTTTATGCTGGTCATGGTGCCGATCGTGTTCTTCCTCAACGGCTTTTCCAAGGGCGACTGGGGTGACGCCTTCCTGTTTGCCCTGGCGGTGGCGGTCGGCCTGACCCCGGAAATGCTGCCAATGATTGTCAGCGCCAACCTGGCCAAGGGCGCTACTGCCATGGCCAAGCGCAAAGTGGTGGTCAAGCGCCTCAATGCCATCCAGAACCTGGGCTCGATGGACGTGCTGTGCACGGACAAGACCGGCACCCTGACCCAGGATCACATCATCCTTGAGCACCATGTCGACGCCAGCGGCAAACGTGATGAATCGGTACTGGCCCTGGCCTGGCTCAACAGCCATCACCAAAGCGGCATTCGCAACCTGATGGACCAGGCCGTGGTGCAGTTCGCCCGGCAGAACGCAAAGTTCAGCGCACCGCTCAACTACAGCAAGGTCGATGAACTGCCCTTTGATTTCGTGCGTCGGCGCCTGTCGATCATCGTCAAGGACAGCCGTGGCGACCACTTGCTGGTGTGCAAGGGCGCCGTGGAAGAAATGCTCGGTATCGCCACCCACATAATGGAAGGCGACACTCCCGTGGCGCTGGACCCGGCGCGCCGCGAACAACTGCTGGCCCTGGCCACCGAATACAACGAGGACGGCTTCCGCGTGTTGCTGGTCGCCACCCGGGACATCCCCAAGGCCCAGGCACAAAAGCAATACAACACGGCTGACGAGCATGACCTGGTGATCCGCGGCCTGCTTACCTTCCTCGATCCGCCAAAGGAAACCGCTGGCCCGGCTATTGCCGCCCTTCAAGATATCGGGGTAGCCGTCAAGGTGCTGACCGGCGACAACGCCGTGGTCACCAGCAAGATTTGCCGCCAGGTCGGCCTGGAGCCCGGCACACCGCTGCTCGGCCCGCAGATCGAGAGCATGGACGACGCCACACTGCAATTGGAGGTTGAGCAACGCACGGTATTTGCCAAGCTCACCCCGCTGCAGAAGTCCCGGGTACTGAAAGCCCTGCAAGCCAATGGCCATACTGTCGGCTTTCTCGGCGACGGCATCAACGACGCCCCGGCCCTGCGTGACGCCGATGTCGGTATTTCGGTAGACAGCGGTACGGATATCGCCAAGGAATCAGCCGACATCATCCTCCTGGAGAAAAGCCTGATGGTGCTGGAGGAAGGCGTGCTCAAAGGCCGTGAGACCTTCGGTAATATCATGAAGTATCTGAACATGACCGCCAGCTCCAACTTCGGCAACGTGTTCTCGGTACTGGTGGCCAGTGCCTTTATTCCTTTTCTGCCGATGCTGTCGATTCACCTGCTGCTGCAAAACCTGATGTACGACATCTCCCAGCTGGCCTTGCCGTGGGACAAAATGGACCGGGAGTACCTGCAAAAACCGCGCAAGTGGGACGCCAAAAATATCGGCCGTTTCATGATCTGGATCGGTCCGACTTCGTCGATCTTCGACATCACCACCTTCGCCCTGATGTGGTACGTGTTCTCGGCCAACAGCGTGGAAATGCAGACCCTGTTCCAGTCCGGCTGGTTTATCGAGGGGCTGCTGTCGCAAACCCTGGTGGTCCATATGCTGCGTACCCGCAAGATCCCGTTCTTCCAGAGCACGGCAGCATGGCCGGTGACCATGATGACCATCCTCGTGATTGTGCTGGGGATCTACGTACCGTTCTCGCCACTGGGCACGATGGTGGGCCTGGAGCCGCTGCCGCTGTCGTACTTCCCTTGGCTGGTGGCCACCCTGCTGAGCTACTGCTGCGTAGCGCAACTGATGAAAACGATCTACATCCGCCGCTTCAAGCAGTGGTACTGATCTAAAGCTGTGGGGCCGGGCTACTGGCCCCACTGCACAATGAATACGTGTTTTGTGGAGATTCCTTATGTCGGGAACCACTCTGTTACTCAACCTCGCGGGCGCCATCGCACTTTTGCTGTGGGGCACCCATATGATTTCCACCGCCCTGCTGCGCGGCTTTGGCACCCAGCTGCGCAACTGGATGGGGCGCAACCTGAATAACCGCTGGATGGCGCTGATCAGCGGCATCGGCATTACCGGTGTGCTGCAGAGCAGCACGGCAGTCAGCCTGATGGCCACCTCCTTTACCGCAGCCGGCACCCTGAGCCTGGCCCCGGCCCTGGCCGTGATGCTGGGGGCCAATATCGGCTCGACTCTGGTGGTACAGCTGCTTAGTTTCGATACCTCACTGGCAATGCCGGTGATCTTGCTGACAGGCTTTATCGTTTTTCGCCTGCGCGATGACTCACGCTTTGAAAGCGTCGGCTGCGCACTGATAGGCCTGGGTTTGATGTTGCTGGCCCTGGGCTTGCTCAGCGCCACCCTGGGGCATATGGAAGCCACCTCGGTGTTTCGCGCCGTAATGCAAAGCCTGCAAGGCGATGTAATCATCGCGGTGGTCGCTGCCGTGCTGCTGACCTGGGTCTGCCACTCCAGTGTCGCCGTGGTGCTGCTGATCGCCTCGCTGGCCGGCGCTGGCATGATGACACCCGCCACCGCCATTGCCCTGATGCTCGGCGCCAATATCGGTGGCGCGTTGCCGTCCATGATGAGCGCCAGCTCGCCCGTGGCGCGACGCCTGCCGCTGGGCAACCTGCTGATTCGCCTGCTGGGCACCGTGGCCTTGCTGCCCTGCCTGCCGTGGCTGGCCAGCGTTGTGGCCCGCAGCGATATTGGCCTCGCACAGTGGGTGGTGTACCTGCATACCGCGTTCAACCTGCTGCTGGCCGTGGTGTTTATCGGCCTGATTGAGCCCTGCGCGCGCCTGCTGACCCGCCTGCTGCCCCAGCCGGAGCCGCCAGCAGACCCGGGCATGCCGCAGTATCTGGACGAGGCCGGCCTGGAAGTGGCCAATATCGGCCTGTCCAATGCCGTGCGTGAAGCCTTGCGCCTTGCGGACATGACCTCACTGATGCTCAATCAGGTCCTGCAACTGTTCGAGAAACCCGACCCGCACACGATGGACAAGGTGCGCCAGCTGGATCACTCCATAGACCTGCTCAGTGCTGCCATCCGCGCCTATCTTGCCGATATCGGCCAGGATGGCCTGAGCGATGATGACGCCGACCGCGCACAGGAAGTACTGATGTTCGTGATCAACCTGGAGCACGCCGGTGACATCCTCGGCAACCTCGC
Source organism: Pseudomonas fragi (assembly GCF_900105835.1). Taxonomy (NCBI): domain Bacteria; kingdom Pseudomonadati; phylum Pseudomonadota; class Gammaproteobacteria; order Pseudomonadales; family Pseudomonadaceae; genus Pseudomonas; species Pseudomonas fragi. The sequence goes on along the minus strand of NZ_LT629783.1, from coordinate 4,956,856 downwards.
GCAACTGGCTGTTCGCCGCACGCGCCGTGGCGAGCACTTTTCCTCGTTCGAACTGATCCAGATCCAGGCCATGCACCTGGCCCTGCTGGACAGCCTGAACCTGGCCGTTACCGCATTCTTGCGTGAGGACGTGAGCGCTGCCCAGGCACTGATCGGCCACAAGGAAACCGTGCGCAAGCTGGAAGCCAGCGCCAGCCGCGAGCACTTTCGCAAGCTGCAAAACGACAAGAGTGCCTGGGCCGAATCCGGGGATATTTTCCAGCGGGTGCTGCGCGACTACCGTCGCGTACATCACCATATTGCCGCGCTTGGCCATCCGGTGCTGGAGCGCACTGGCGCACTGACCCACTAGCGCCACACAGCAAAAAGGCGCCCAAGCACCAATGCAAACCAGTCATGGACATTGTGGGAGCGGGCTTGCTCGCGATACAGACAACGCGGTTCAACTATCAAACCGCGTTACCCAATCGCGAGCAAGCCCGCTCCCACAGGGATTTTGCATCCCGCCCAACTGATCGGCATTAGCCCGAAGGCGCCTTTTTTACTGCGGTGTTACATCAAGCCATTTCGACTGCGGTTTCAAACTCGAAGGTCAGCTCGCCGTTTTCAAGGTCGATGTGTACCACACCGCCATGATCGGCCAACTCACCAAAGAGAATCTCTTCAGCCAGCGGACGCTTGATCTTGTCCTGAATCAAACGGGCCATCGGCCGTGCGCCCATCAGCGCGTCATAGCCACCCGCCGCCAGCCAGCCGCGCGCCGCATCCGACACCTCAAGCTGCACGTGCTTGTCTTCCAGCTGCGCCTGCAGTTCGGTAAGGAACTTGTCCACCACATGCTTGATAACCTCATGGCTGAGGCGACCAAACTGGATGATGGTGTCCAGGCGGTTACGGAACTCGGGGGTGAAGCTCTTCTTGATCGCTTCCATTGCATCAGAAGCATGATCCTGATGGGTAAAGCCCATCGAAGCCCGAGACGCGGTTTCAGCACCTGCGTTGGTGGTCATGATAACGATCACGTTGCGGAAGTCCGCCTTGCGCCCGTTGTTATCGGTCAGCGTGCCGTGGTCCATGACCTGCAACAGCAGGTTGAAGACTTCAGGATGCGCCTTCTCGATTTCATCGAGCAGCAATACGCAGTGAGGCTGCTTGGTGATGGCTTCAGTGAGCAAACCGCCCTGATCGAACCCGACATAGCCCGGAGGCGCACCGATCAGACGCGATACAGTGTGGCGCTCCATGTACTCGGACATGTCAAAGCGGATCAGCTCGATACCCAAGGCCTTGGCCAACTGGCGCGCCGCCTCGGTTTTGCCGACACCGGTAGGCCCTGCGAACAGGAACGAACCCACCGGCTTGTCCGGCGACTTGAGCCCGGCACGGGACAGCTTGATCGCCGTGGACAGCGAATCGATCGCCGCATCCTGGCCGAATACGGTCAGGCGCAGGTCACGCTCAAGGTTGCGCAACAGCTCCTTGTCCGAAACAGACACGTGTTTTGGCGGAATACGGGCGATTTTTGCCACGATATCTTCAACCTGCGCCACTTCAATGCGCTTGACCCGGCTTTCGACCGGCTGCAGGCGCTGGTAGGCACCGGCTTCGTCGATCACGTCAATGGCCTTGTCCGGCATGTGCCGGTCATTGATATAGCGTGAGGCCAGCTCAGCCGCTGCACGCAGGGCCTCGTCGCTGTATTCGATGCCATGATGCTGTTCGAAACGACCCTTGAGCCCGCGCAGAATGCCGATGGTGTCTTCGACCGAAGGCTCGGACACGTCAACTTTCTGGAAGCGGCGCGCCAGGGCACGGTCTTTTTCGAAGATCCCGCGAAATTCCTGGAACGTGGTGGATCCGATGCAGCGAATATCACCCGAAGACAGCAATGGCTTGAGCAGGTTGGAGGCGTCCATCACCCCGCCCGAGGCCGCACCGGCACCGATAATGGTGTGGATTTCGTCGATAAACAGGATCGCCTGCGGGCGCTTTTTCAGCTCGCCCAACAGCGCCTTGAAACGCTTCTCGAAATCGCCACGGTACTTGGTACCCGCCAGCAAGGCGCCGAGGTCAAGGGAGTAGACGATGCTGTTAGCCAGCAGGTCAGGCACTTGATTGTCGACGATGCGTTTGGCCAGGCCCTCGGCAATCGCGGTTTTGCCCACACCTGCTTCGCCGACCAGCAGCGGGTTGTTTTTGCGCCGACGCGCCAGAATCTGGGCAACGCGCTCAACTTCCATTTCGCGCCCCACCAGCGGATCGATCCGGCCCTGACGGGCCAGTTCATTCAGGTTGCTGGCATAAGCGTCCAGAGGATTGCTGGAGGACGACGACTCGCCACCCTCTTCATCCTGCATTTCATGGTCGCTGTCGCTGTGCTCGCCATGCCCGGGCACCTTGGAAATGCCGTGGGCAATAAAGTTGACCACGTCGATGCGCGCCACGCTCTGCTGCTTGAGCAGGAATACGGCCTGGCTTTCCTGCTCACTGAAGATGGCCACCAGCACATTGGCGCCGGTCACTTCACGCTTGCCGGAGCTTTGCACATGGAACACCGCACGCTGCAAGACCCGCTGGAACCCCAGGGTTGGCTGGGTTTCACGGTCTTCGTCGTGGACGGGGATCAGGGGAGTCGTGGAATCAATAAACTCTTGCAGGTCATGCTTGAGTTTCTCGAGGTTTGCGCCACAGGCGCGTAGAACGGTTGCGGCCGCCTCATTATCCAGGAGCGCTAAAAGGAGGTGCTCAACCGTCATGAACTCATGACGTTTGGAGCGGGCTTCCTTGAAGGCAAGATTGAGGGTGACTTCGAGCTCGCGATTTAACATGGCTTCACCTCATACCCAAGTGGTCGGCGTTAACCGTCCTTCTCGATTTCACAGAGTAGCGGATGCTGGCTTTCGCGTGCGTACTGGTTTACCTGCGCCGCCTTGGTCTCGGCAATGTCGCGGGTATAGATGCCGCACACAGCCCGTCCTTCTGTATGGACGGCCAGCATGACCTTGGTCGCCAATTCGCGATTCAAGTTAAAAAACACTTCAAGGATCTCTACAACGAAATCCATTGGCGTGTAGTCATCATTAAATAAAACCACCTTGTACATCGGCGGCGCCTGAAGCGCAGGCTTAGCCTCTTGCACAGCCAAGCCAGCGGAGTCTTCGTCATCAAAATCGGGGTGATCCTGATTGAATGTTAGTCGAGTCTGGCTGATTGCATGCATGGAAAGAAAGGTTCGTCGTTGGTTGTACGAATACAGTGATGGAGGCGTGAGTATCATAATTCATCACCGCCGCCGCGTGACCTTGACTATCGGTAAAACGGTGTTACAACCATATAGTACCCACAGTGGGAAAAATGGTCCGCACAGTCAACCATATTTACGGGTTTCTGTGCGAGTTGACTGGATAATACTCCAGTGATGGAGTGGTTTGCAGCAGAGGGATATGAGTATGCAAGGCAAGGTCAAGTGGTTCAACAACGCCAAAGGCTTCGGCTTTATTAATACGCAGGCCAAGGAAGGCATCGATGAACACGGAAACCCGATCGACTTTTTTGCGCATTTTTCAGCAATCCAGATGGACGGTTACAAGACGCTCAAGGCAGGCCAGCCTGTGAGCTTCGAAATAATCCAGGGCCCCAAGGGCCTGCATGCGGTGCCATCACCAACGCTCAAGTTCCAGCCAGTGCTCAAGCGCCTGCACAAGAGGTGACCAGCCTCTCGGTCTGACCCGCCGCAGAAGAAACCGGCCGATTCAATCACGCGAATCGGCCGGTTTTTTTATGCCCGCGCCCTGCACGGGGAAAATGCAGATTGCCGAAATACCGCGTAAACACTGGGCGAATCAGCAAAAATCAGGGCATTTTGCCGCAGGGACTTAGACCAATGGATGATTCGTGTTAGGCCGCCCCCCTCGCAGCAACCTTGATGACCTATGTATACTGCGCCGGTGACCATGGAGTCACCTGCAAACACATGCTGGAATGAGTCTTTCAGGCCTAGAAAGGCTGAGCCGTTACCCCGGTTCGACCGCTTGACGCTCTACTGATGCATTCACATCACCGCGAAGAACCTCGACTTTCGGCTCATTGTTCACTGTGAACGAAAGCGCCTACCCTGCGCATCTCGAGTATCTGAGCACGCTCAGCAAAGAAGAGAGTTAATCCGAAATGCCCAACCGTTCGAAGATCATCTACACCTTCACCGACGAAGCTCCGGCGCTCGCCACCTATTCACTGCTGCCTATCATCGAGGCGTTTACCGCCAGCGCCGATATCGCCGTTGAAACGCGCGACATCTCTCTGGCTGGCCGCATCCTCTCAAGCTTCCCCGAGCAATTGGGTGACAAGGCTGTAGCGGACCACCTCGCCGAACTGGGCGCCCTGGCCGTTACCCCTGAAGCCAACATCATCAAGCTGCCCAACATCAGCGCCTCGGTCCCGCAACTGCAGGCCGCGATCAAGGAACTGCAAGCCCAGGGCTACAACATTCCGGACTACCCGGAAACCGTCACCACCGACGCCGAAAAAGAAACCAAGGCCCGTTACAGCAAGGTAATGGGTAGTGCCGTGAACCCGGTACTGCGCGAAGGCAACTCCGACCGCCGCGCCCCGCTGTCGGTCAAGAACTACGCGCGCAAGCACCCGCATAAAATGGGCGCCTGGGCTGCAGACTCCAAGTCCCACGTTGCTCACATGAGCGAAGGCGACTTCTACGCCAGCGAAAAAGCCGCCCTGATCGAAGCTCCGGGCAGCGTTAAAATCGAACTGATCGCTCAAGACGGCACCACCACCGTCCTGAAAGAAAAAACCGCCGTCCAGGCCGGTGAGATCATCGATTGCTCCGTGATGAGCAAAAAGGCTCTGCGTGAGTTCGTAGCGGCCGAAATCGAAGACGCCAAAAAACAAGGCGTTCTGTTCTCGGTTCACCTTAAAGCCACCATGATGAAGGTTTCCGACCCGATCATGTTTGGTCAGATCGTGGCCGAGTTCTACAAGGATGCGCTGGAAAAACACGCAGACGTCCTCAAAGAAATCGGTTTCAACCTGAACAACGGCATCGGCGACCTGTACGCGCGCATCAAGGCGCTGCCGGCCGAGAAGCAAGCTGAAATCGAAGCCGACATCGAAGCTGTCTATGCCAACCGCCCTGCGCTGGCCATGGTCAACTCCGACAAGGGCATCACCAACCTGCACGTGCCAAGCGACGTAATCGTCGATGCCTCGATGCCGGCCATGATTCGTGATTCCGGCAAGATGTGGAACACCGAAGGCCAGCTGCAGGACACCAAGGCCGTGATCCCGGATCGCTGCTACGCCACCATCTACCAGGCCACCATCGAAGACTGCAAAAAGCACGGCGCCTTCGATCCGACCACTATGGGCAGCGTGCCAAACGTTGGCCTGATGGCGCAAAAAGCCGAAGAGTACGGCTCCCACGACAAAACCTTCCAGATCAAGACCCCGGGCGTTGTTCGCGTCACCGACAGCAACGGCAACGTGCTGATGGAGCAAAAGGTCGAAGAAGGCGATATCTGGCGCATGTGCCAGGCCAAGGACGCGCCGATCCGCGACTGGGTCAAACTGGCCGTCAACCGCGCTCGCGCCAGCAACACCCCGGCCGTGTTCTGGCTCGATCCAAAGCGTAGCCACGACGCCGAAATGATCAAGAAGGTAGAAACCTACCTGAAGGATCACGACACCAGCGGCCTGGACATTCGCATCATGGCGCCGGTTGAAGCCATGAAGTTCACCCTGGAGCGTACCCGCAAGGGCCTGGACACCATCTCGGTGACCGGCAACGTACTGCGCGACTACCTGACCGACCTGTTCCCGATCATGGAACTGGGCACCAGCGCCAAGATGCTGTCGATCGTTCCGCTGATGAATGGCGGCGGTCTGTTCGAAACCGGCGCAGGCGGCTCGGCTCCGAAGCACGTTCAACAGCTGCTGGAAGAAAACTTCCTGCGCTGGGACTCGCTGGGTGAATTCCTGGCACTGGCGGCTTCCCTGGAGCACCTGGGCACGACCTACAACAACCCGAAAGCGTTGGTGTTGGCCAAGACCCTGGACCAGGCTACCGGCCAGTTCCTCGACAACAACAAATCGCCATCGCGCAAAGTCGGCAACATCGACAACCGCGGTAGCCACTTCTACCTGGCGCTGTACTGGGCTCAGGCCCTGGCTGCCCAGACTGAAGACAAAGAACTGCAAGCCCAGTTTGCCCCAGTGGCAAAAGCCATGGCCGAGAACGAGGCAAAAATCGTTGCCGAACTCAACGCCGTGCAGGGCAAGCCGGTCGATATCGGTGGTTACTACCACGCCGATGCCGACAAGGTGAGCAAAGTAATGCGCCCTAGCGCCACACTGAACGCGATCATCGCCTCGGTGTAAGGGCAACAGGCAACACCACAGACCCCGGCCCACGACGCCGGGGTTTGTGTTTTTACGGCCCACACAAACCCTGTGGGAGCGGGCTTGCCCGCGATAGCATCACCGCGTAAAAATCACATCCCGAAGCGCCTGCTTCGCGAGCAAGCCCGCTCCCACAGGGGTATGCACCTACCCATAAACCGAGACCCACCCCATGGAATGGAAACCCCATATCACCGTCGCCACTGTCGTTGAAGACAACGGCCGCTTCCTGATGGTCGAAGAACTCAAGCGCGAGCGCGCCGTGCTCAATCAGCCCGCCGGGCATCTCGACCCCGACGAAAGCCTGATCGACGCCGCGATCCGCGAAACCCTCGAAGAAACCGGTTACGACGTCGAACTGACCGGCGTGATCGGCATTTACCTCTACACCGCCCCCAGCAACGGCGTGACCTACCAGCGCATCTGCTTTGCCGGCAAGGCCGTCAAGCACCACCCCGACTACAAGCTCGACACCGGCATTATCGGCCCGCTGTGGCTGACCCGCGACGAGCTGCTGGCGCAACGCGATCGCTGGCGCAGCGAGCTGACCCTGCAGTGCATCGACGATTATCTGGGCGGCAAACTGTTCGACCTGACGTTAATCCGCCCTTCGGTTTAGCCTTGAGCGCTCGGGCCTGCTAGAATCGCGTCCTTTTTCAAGACACTCATTGAATCCTTATGCGTGATCCAGCCCTAGTCGCCCCCGAAAAACAGCGCGTCATCGTCGGCATGTCCGGCGGTGTCGACTCTTCCGTTTCCGCCGTTCTGCTTATGGAGCAGGGCTACCAGGTGGAAGGCCTGTTCATGAAGAACTGGGAGGAAGACGACGGAACGGATTACTGCACCGCCATGGATGACCTGGCAGACGCCCAGGCCGTGTGCGACAAAATCGGCATCAAGCTGCACACCGCCAACTTTGCCGCCGAGTACTGGGACAACGTGTTCGAGCACTTCCTGGCCGAGTACAAGGCCGGCCGCACGCCCAACCCGGACATCCTGTGCAACCGCGAAATCAAGTTCAAGGCCTTCCTGGACTACGCCCTGATGCTCGGCGCCGACCTGATCGCTACCGGCCACTATGTGCGCCGTCGCGACATTGACGGCCGCACCGAGCTGCTCAAGGGCCTGGACCCGAACAAGGACCAGAGCTACTTCCTGCACGCCGTCGGTGGCGAACAGATCGCCCGCACCCTGTTCCCGGTCGGCGAGCTGGAAAAACCGGAAGTGCGCCGCATCGCCGAAAAGCACGATCTGGCCACCGCGAAGAAAAAAGACTCCACGGGGATCTGCTTTATCGGCGAACGCCGTTTCAGCGATTTCCTCAAGCAATACCTGCCGGCACAGCCGGGCGAGATCAAGACCACCGAAGGTGAAGTGATCGGCCGCCACCACGGCCTGATGTACCACACCATCGGCCAGCGCCAGGGCCTGGGCATTGGCGGCCTCAAGGACGCCAGCGACGAACCGTGGTACGTGCTGGTCAAGGACCTGGAGCACAACGAGCTGATCGTCGGCCAGGGCAACGACCATCCGTGGCTGTTCTCCGGCGCCCTGCTCGCCTCCGAGATCTACTGGGTCAACCCGATCGACCTGAGCACCCCGTTGCGCCTGACGGCCAAGGTTCGCTATCGCCAGAGCGACCAGCCCTGCACCCTGGAAAAAACCGCAAGCGGCTACCGCGCCACCTTCGATGACCCGCAACGCGCAGTAACACCCGGCCAGTCCGTGGTGTTTTACGACGGCGAAGTCTGCCTGGGCGGCGGCGTGATCGAAGTGGCCGAGCCCTGGTCGAGCAAGGGCAAGCGCCCATGAACCCGACTCAGGAGCAACTGGTAGCCCTGGGCGGCGTATTTCTGGCCGCCGTGCTGGTGGACAAGATCGCCAAGACCGGCCAGGTCAGCGAGGCTGACCTGAGCTGCATGCTCGGCAGCCTGCTGGTGCGTGACCCCAAGGACACCCTGGAAGTGTTTGGCGGTGACGACATCAACCTGCGCGAAGGCTACCGCGCCCTGATCGGCGCCCTTGAGCGCGACCCCAATACCCTGCAGCGCGAGCCCTTGCGTTACGCGTTGTCGATGCTCGGCCTTGAGCGCCAACTGGCCAAGCGCGATGACATGCTGGAGCTGATCGGCAAACGCCTGCCGCAGATCCAGTCCCAGGTCGAGCACTTCGGCCCGGCCCACGAAAACGTGGTGGCTGCCTGCGGCGCGCTGTACCAGGACACCCTGAGCACCTTGCGCCAGCGCATTCAGGTCCACGGCGACATGCGCAACCTGCAACAACCGAACAACGCGTCGAAAATTCGCGCCCTGCTGCTGGCCGGCATCCGCTGCGCACGGCTGTGGCGCCAATTGGGCGGGCATCGCTGGCAGCTGGTCATCAGCCGGCGCAAGCTGCTCAAAGAGCTTTATCCGATGCTGCGCGGCAACTGAAGCCCGCTGGCAGGCACAGATTTCAACATCGATTCGCGTGTGACGCCGGTCACTTGGCAACGGACCGGCCGTTTTTTCATGTATGATACGCGCCCCATTTCGTTGCCCGACTGTCCGAGAACACCCCATGAAGCTTTCTTCGCTCACTGCGGTTTCCCCTGTTGACGGCCGCTACGCCGGCAAAACCCAGGCCCTGCGCCCAATTTTCAGCGAATACGGCTTGATCCGTGCTCGCGTCCTGGTTGAAGTTCGCTGGCTCCAGCGCCTGGCTGCTCACGCTGCCATCCCTGAAGTCCCGGCCTTCTCCGCCGAAGCCAACGCCGTTCTGAACGAACTGGCGGAAAACTTCTCTCTGGAGCACGCCGAGCGTGTCAAAGAGATCGAGCGCACCACCAACCACGACGTCAAAGCCATTGAGTACCTGCTCAAGGAACAGGCCGCCAAGCTGCCTGAACTGGCCAACGTCAGTGAGTTCATCCACTTTGCCTGCACCAGCGAGGACATCAACAACCTGTCCCACGCCCTGATGCTGCGCGAAGGCCGCGATGACGTGATGCTGCCGCTGATGCGTCAAACCGCAGAAGCCATCCGCGAGCTGGCGATCAAGTTCGCCGACGTACCAATGCTGTCGCGCACCCACGGTCAACCGGCCTCGCCGACCACCCTGGGCAAAGAGCTGGCCAACGTGGTTTACCGCCTTGAGCGTCAAATCGCTCAGGTTGCAGCCGTACCGCTGCTGGGCAAGATCAACGGCGCCGTGGGCAACTACAACGCCCACCTGTCGGCCTACCCACAGATCGACTGGGAAGAAAACGCCCGCGCCTTTATCGAAGACGAACTGGGCCTGGGCTTCAACCCGTACACCACCCAGATCGAGCCGCACGACTACATCGCCGAGCTGTTCGACGCCATCGCGCGCTTCAACACCATCCTGATCGACTTCGATCGCGATATCTGGGGCTACATCTCCCTGGGCTACTTCAAGCAGCGCACCATTGCCGGCGAAATCGGTTCCTCGACCATGCCGCACAAGGTCAACCCGATCGACTTCGAAAACTCCGAAGGCAACCTGGGTATCGCCAACGCGCTGTTCCAGCACCTGGCCAGCAAATTGCCAATCTCCCGCTGGCAGCGCGACCTGACCGACTCCACCGTACTGCGTAACCTCGGCGTGGGCTTTGCTCACAGCGTGATCGCGTACGAAGCCAGCCTCAAGGGCATCAGCAAGCTTGAACTGAATGCGCAGAAAATCGCTGCCGACCTGGACGCTTGCTGGGAAGTCCTGGCCGAGCCGATTCAGACCGTGATGCGCCGCTACAACATCGAAAACCCGTACGAGAAGCTCAAAGAGCTGACCCGCGGCAAGGGCATCAGCCCTGAAGCACTGCAAACTTTCATCGACGGCCTTGAAATGCCGGAAGCGGCCAAAGCCGAGCTGAAGCTGCTGACCCCTGCCAACTACATTGGCAACGCGGTCGAGCAAGCCAAGCGTATCTGATCGCTGCAACGACCTATTAACGCCCGGCCGTGCCGGGCGTTTTTATTCCCGATTACAAAGTGCATTTTTTCAATAGGTTACACATGAATCCTGATATTCCTCTTCAACTTCTGGGCGGCATCACGGCGCGCGAGTTCATGCGCGACTACTGGCAGAAGAAACCACTACTGGTGCGTCAGGCCATTCCTGACTTCGAAAGCCCGATCGACGCTGACGAGCTGGCCGGTCTGGCACTTGAAGAAGAAGTCGAATCGCGCCTGATCATCGAGCACGGCGAGCGTCCGTGGGAACTGCGCCGCGGCCCGTTCGCCGAAGACGAGTTCGGCAAACTGCCAGAGCGCGAGTGGACCCTGCTGGTACAGGCCGTTGATCAGTTCGTGCCGGAAGTCAACGAGCTGCTGGAAAACTTCCGTTTCCTGCCGAGCTGGCGCATCGACGACGTAATGATCAGCTACGCCGCCCCGGGTGGCAGCGTTGGCCCGCACTTCGACAACTACGACGTGTTCCTGCTGCAGGGTCACGGCAAGCGTCACTGGCAGATCGGCCAGATGTGCGACTCCGACAGCAAGCTGCTGGAGCACGCCGACCTGCGCATCCTCGCTGACTTCCAGGCCACCGACGAGTGGACCCTTGAGCCCGGCGACATGCTCTACCTGCCACCGCGCCTGGCCCACTGCGGCGTGGCCGTGGACGACTGCCTGACCTACTCGGTGGGCTTCCGTGCGCCGAGCGCCGCTGAAGTGCTGACCCACTTCACCGACTTCCTCAGCCAGTACCTGCCGGACGAAGACCGCTACACCGACGCCGACGCGCAGCCGGTCAGCGACCCGCACCAGATCCAGCACGACGCCCTGGGCCGCCTGAAAAGCCTGTTGACCGAGCACATGAGCGACGAGCGCATGCTGCTGACCTGGTTTGGCCAGTTCATGACCGAGCCACGTTATCCGGAACTCGTGGTCGGCCCTGAACTCGAAGAAGAAGACCTGCTGGGCAGCCTGGAACAGGGCGCGATCCTGATCCGCAACCCGAGCGCCCGCCTGGCCTGGTCCGAAGTCGATGACGACCTGCTGCTGTTCGCCAGCGGCCAGAGCCGCCTGCTGCCAGGCAAGCTGCGCGAACTGCTGAAAATGATCTGTGCCGCCGACGCGTTGCACAGCGACAACCTCGGCACATGGTTGGCCGATGAAGATGGACGCAACCTGCTCTGCGAGCTGGTTAAACAAGGAAGCCTGGGGTTCGCTGATGAATAGCATTCACGTACGTGTCGCCGACTGGCAAAAGGACAACGCCGAACTTCGACGCATTCGTGAGGCGGTGTTTATTGCCGAACAATCTGTACCTCCAGAACTGGAGTGGGATGCAGACGATGCCGATGCCGTGCATTTTCTGGCCTATGAAGGCGACTTTCCGATTGGTACCGCCCGGCTGCTGCCGGACGGTCATATCGGCCGCGTGTCGGTCCTCAAGGACTGGCGCGGGCTAAAAGTCGGCGACGCGCTGATGCAAGCCACCCTCCTTGAAGCCGAGAAACGCGGCCTCAAGCAGCAGATGCTTAGCGCGCAAGTGCATGCCACACCGTTCTACGAGCGCCTGGGTTTCAAGATCGTCAGCGAAGAATTCCTCGAAGCAGGGATTCCTCACGTTGATATGGTGCGGGTGAGCTAACCCCTCACCCACCCATGTGGGAGCGGGCTTGCTCGCGATGCAGGCAGCGCGGTATGGCTGCAAAAACCGTGTCGCCATTATCGCGAGCAAGCCCGCTCCCACAACAAGCCCACATGCAATCCACATAACGCCCTGCCATCCCCGGATCGCAGGGCGTTTTGCTATCTGGCACACTCACACCAAGCCCCTTCAAGCATTGCGGAGATAATGGACATGTCCCTACGCCCCTTCATCGCCGGGCTGTTGCTGATCGCAAGTTTCAGTGCGATCGCCGACACCCGGGTCATCACCCTGCAAAACCGTACCAGCGCCGATCTGCTGCCCATTGCACAGAACTTTATCGGTAAAAACGGCAAAGTCAGCGCCTACGGCAATCAACTGATCGTCGAGGCAGCCCCCTCGAAAATCCAGAATCTCGAAGATCTGCTGGCCCAACTCGACACACCCGCCCGACGCCTGCTGATCACGGTCGACACCCGTGACGACAACCTGGCCAATAATGACCCGAACACCCGGGTTATCAGCACCGCCAGCCGCGATGGCGGCACCCAGCAAATCCAGACCAGCGAAGGCACCCCGGCCTTTATCCAGACCGGCCAGAGCGTGCCGCTGACCAGCACCCAGACCGACGCCTACGGCCGACTGCTGACCCAGACCGATTACCGCAACGTCACCCGGGGTTTCTACGTCACCGCCAGCGTCACAGGTGAAACGGTACACCTGGTGATCAGCACCGCACGCGACCGCATGAGCCAGGAACAACCAGATGTAGTGAATATCCAAAGTAGCGACACACAGGTCAGCGGGCCGCTGGGACAATGGATCACCCTGGCCGGTATCAACGGTCGCAACCAGGTCGACAACCCGGCGCAAACCCGCAGCTACTCTACGCAAAGCCGGGATGACGTGACGGTGCGGGTCAAAGTCGACGTACTCGACCAAAAGGGCCAAAACTGACTGACAAGTCGTTTTTCGCAAATTATGTAGTGTTATAAAAAAAGCACTACAAAACATTTGACGCCTCAAAAATGCAAGGGCATGATGGCCCCGCTCCCGCTGATCAGAGGCCCCGCAAAGGCCCTGGGGCCTTTACCGCCTGTAGCGAGCAGCCATTCACGCACTTACTTCAAACAACATTGTTGTGTGCCTGGTGGAGCAACCACTTTTCAACCCAGACCTATGCGACGAGGTTTATCACCATGGCACTGACACGCGAACAGCAAATTGCAGCCCTTGAGAAAGACTGGGCCGAAAACCCACGCTGGAAAGGCGTGACTCGCGATTACTCCGCTGCTGACGTGGTCCGCCTGCGCGGCTCGGTACAACCCGAGCACACCTTTGCAAAAATGGGTGCCGACAAGCTGTGGAAACTGGTGACACAGGGCGCACACCCGTCCTTCCGTCCTGAGAAAGATTTCGTCAACTGCATGGGCGCCCTGACCGGGGGCCAAGCGGTACAACAGGTTAAGGCCGGTATCCAGGCTATCTACCTGTCGGGTTGGCAAGTGGCGGCAGACAACAACTCTGCCGAATCCATGTACCCGGATCAGTCGCTGTACCCAGTGGACTCCGTTCCAACCGTGGTCAAGCGCATCAACAACTCGTTCCGCCGCGCCGACCAGATCCAGTGGAAAGCCGGTAAAAACCCAGGTGACCAAGGTTATATCGACTACTTCGCACCAATCGTGGCAGACGCCGAAGCCGGTTTCGGCGGCGTACTCAACGCCTACGAGCTGATGAAAAGCATGATCGAGGCAGGCGCCGCGGGCGTTCACTTCGAAGACCAGCTGGCTTCGGTGAAAAAATGCGGTCACATGGGCGGCAAGGTATTGGTACCGACCCAGGAAGCCGTACAAAAGCTGACCGCTGCCCGTCTGGCGGCTGACGTTGCCGGTACGCCGACCATTATCCTGGCCCGCACCGATGCCAACGCGGCTGACCTGCTGACTTCTGACTGCGATCCGTACGACCAGCCGTTCGTGACCGGCGAGCGCACCAAGGAAGGCTTCTACAAAGTCCGTGCCGGCCTCGATCAAGCCATCGCCCGTGGCCTGGCCTACGCCCCTTATGCCGACCTGATCTGGTGCGAAACCGCCAAGCCGGACCTGGCTGAAGCGCGCCGCTTTGCCGAAGCGATCAAGAAGGAATACCCGGACCAACTGCTGTCCTACAACTGCTCGCCTTCCTTCAACTGGAAGAAGAACCTGGACGACGCGACCATCGCCAAGTTCCAGCGCGAACTGTCGGCAATGGGCTACAAGCACCAGTTCATCACCCTGGCCGGCATCCACAACATGTGGCACAGCATGTTCAACCTGGCGCACGACTACGCCCGCAACGACATGACCGCCTACGTGAAACTGCAAGAACAGGAATTTGCTGACGCCAGCAAGGGCTACACCTTTGTGGCGCACCAGCAGGAAGTGGGCACTGGCTACTTCGACGACATGACCACCGTAATCCAGGGTGGCTCGTCTTCGGTGACCGCGCTGACCGGTTCGACTGAAGAAGAACAGTTCCACTGATGATGGAACCCCGGCCATTGCCCAGCCCGTAAAGAACAAAGGCAATGCCTTGAACGTGACGCCCCGACTGGTTCGGGGCGTTTTTTTGCGCAACGACTTGCCCTCTGTGGGAGCGGGCTTGCTCGCGATGCTGGCAACCCGGCACTACAGACATGGCGCGCTGATGCCATCGCGAGCAAGCCCGCTCCCACAGAAAGGCATCCCACGGCCCTGCCCATCCGACAAAACACTGACCCAGATCCATGCTTCGATCGCCAGACCGGGTTAAAAAGCCAAGTTCCAAACTTGCTAACAGCGCTTATATAAGCCAAGTTCTGGAGGCCTGCGACATAGCGACACAACAAACAACCACTCAAACGATATTAATTATCATTACGAGTTGCTTTTGTTGAATACATGAGCCCCGAAAAACAAACACCGAAAAACGCTGTAACGCCCACAGTACAAGGCCTGCATAGATATTGATGGAGGTTCTACAACTAAAGGACTGAATTAATTCATCTTAGAAAATTTACTTGCTGGGTGTTTAGCCATAAAATCCCGGCAATCAATAGCACTGCGACATAACGTCACTGCTTTATTACCTTTTCTAGCTCAGAGACCTTTGCTCTCTGTTAAGGATTTCCAGCATGCCCGAAGCGACAGGACTCATAGCCCACAACTGGGGCTTTGCCATTTTCCTTCTCGGCGTTGTCGGCCTCTGTGCCTTCATGCTCGGTGTCTCCAGCCTTCTCGGGTCAAAAGCCTGGGGACGCAGCAAAAACGAACCGTTCGAGTCCGGCATGCTACCTACCGGTGGCGCCCGCTTGCGGCTCTCAGCCAAATTCTATCTGGTCGCGATGCTGTTCGTGATCTTCGATATCGAAGCCCTCTTTCTCTTTGCATGGTCTGTGTCTGTTCGCGAAAGCGGCTGGACCGGATTCGTCGAAGCTCTCGTTTTCATAGCAATTCTGTTGGCAGGCCTTGTCTACCTATTTCGGGTGGGTGCTCTTGATTGGGCACCGGAAGCTCGTCGTAAGCGGCAGGCCAAGCTGAAACAATGAGGCTTTGGCAATGCAATACGAACTCACCAGGATCGACCCGGATGCTCCTAACGAGCAATACCCGATCGGCACACGGGAAACCGTTGCCGATCCGTTAGAAGATCAAGTCCACAAAAACATCTTCATGGGCAAGCTCGAAGACGTGCTGAACGGCACGGTCAACTGGGGGCGTAAAAACTCCCTGTGGCCGTACAACTTCGGCCTGTCGTGCTGCTACGTGGAAATGACCACCGCCTTCACGGCGCCCCACGACATCGCGCGCTTCGGCGCCGAAGTGATCCGGGCATCGCCGCGTCAGGCGGATTTCATGGTTATTGCCGGTACCTGCTTCATCAAGATGGCGCCGATCATTCAGCGCCTCTATGAGCAAATGCTTGAACCGAAATGGGTCATCTCCATGGGTTCTTGCGCCAACTCCGGTGGCATGTACGACATCTACTCCGTGGTTCAAGGGGTCGACAAGTTCCTGCCCGTGGACGTTTACGTGCCAGGCTGCCCACCCCGCCCGGAGGCTTTCCTGCAAGGCTTGATGCTCTTGCAAGAGTCGATTGGCCAGGAGCGTCGCCCACTTTCCTGGGTCGTTGGCGAACAAGGCGTGTATCGCGCCGAGATGCCATCGCAAAAGGAACAGCGCCGCGAACAGCGTATTCAGGTAACCAACCTGCGCAGCCCCGACGAAGTCTGATCCAGCGCCGTTTCTAATCAATAGAACGAATCACTGGCTTCATTCTTTACGTTGACCGAAAGCGATAAAAAACCATGACTGCAGGCTCCGCTCTGTACATCCCGCCTTACAAGGCTGACGACCAAGATGTGGTTGTCGAACTCAACACCCGTTTTGGCCCCGAGGCGTTCACCGCCCAGGCCACGCGCACCGGCATGCCGGTGCTTTGGGTTACCCGCGCAAAACTGGTCGAAGTACTGACCTTCCTGCGCAACCTGCCAAAACCCTACGTCATGCTCTATGACCTGCACGGTGTGGACGAACGTCTGCGCACCAAGCGTCAGGGCTTGCCATCGGGTGCAGACTTCACCGTCTTCTATCACCTGATGTCGCTGGAACGTAACAGCGACGTGATGATCAAGGTGGCCCTGTCCGAAAAAGACCTGAGCGTCCCTACCGTGACCGGTATCTGGCCGAACGCCAACTGGTACGAGCGCGAAGTCTGGGACATGTTCGGCATCGACTTCAAAGGTCACCCGCACCTGTCGCGCATCATGATGCCGCCGACCTGGGAAGGTCACCCGCTGCGCAAGGACTTCCCGGCCCGCGCCACCGAGTTCGACCCGTACAGCCTGACCCTGGCCAAGGTGCAGCTGGAAGAGGAAGCCGCACGTTTCCGTCCTGAAGACTGGGGCATGAAGCGTTCCGGCGAAAACGAGGACTACATGTTCCTCAACCTGGGTCCGAACCACCCTTCGGCCCACGGTGCCTTCCGCATCATCCTGCAGCTGGACGGTGAAGAGATCGTCGACTGCGTGCCTGACGTCGGCTACCACCACCGTGGTGCCGAAAAAATGGCTGAGCGCCAGTCCTGGCACAGCTTCATCCCGTACACCGACCGTATCGATTACCTCGGCGGCGTGATGAACAACCTGCCGTATGTGCTTTCGGTCGAGAAACTCGCCGGGATCAAGGTACCGGACCGCGTCGACACCATCCGCATCATGATGGCCGAGTTCTTCCGTATCACCAGCCACCTGCTGTTCCTGGGTACTTACATCCAGGACGTGGGCGCCATGACCCCGGTGTTCTTCACCTTCACCGACCGTCAGCGCGCTTACAAAGTGATCGAGGCCATTACCGGTTTCCGTCTGCACCCGGCCTGGTACCGCATCGGTGGCGTTGCCCACGACCTGCCAAACGGCTGGGATCGTCTGGTCAAGGAATTCATCGACTGGATGCCCAAGCGTCTGGACGAGTACCAGAAAGCCGCTCTGGACAACAGCATCCTGCGTGGTCGTACCATCGGCGTTGCCGCCTACAACACCAAAGAGGCCCTGGAATGGGGCGTCACCGGTGCCGGCCTGCGTTCCACCGGTTGCGACTTCGATATCCGTAAAGCGCGCCCGTACTCCGGCTACGAGAACTTCGAATTCGAAGTCCCGCTGGCGGCCAACGGCGACGCCTACGATCGTTGCATCGTGCGCGTCGAAGAAATGCGCCAGAGCCTGAAAATCATCGAGCAGTGCATGCGCAACATGCCGGCCGGCCCGTACAAGGCGGATCACCCGCTGACCACGCCGCCGCCTAAAGAACGCACGTTGCAGCATATCGAGACCTTGATCACGCACTTCCTGCAAGTTTCGTGGGGCCCGGTGATGCCGGCCAACGAATCCTTCCAGATGATCGAAGCGACCAAGGGCATCAACAGTTATTACCTGACGAGCGATGGCGGCACCATGAGCTACCGCACCCGGATTCGTACCCCAAGCTTCCCGCACCTGCAGCAGATCCCTTCGGTGATCAAAGGCGAAATGGTCGCGGACTTGATTGCGTACCTGGGTAGTATCGATTTCGTTATGGCCGACGTGGACCGCTAAGCATGAACAGCACGCTTATCCAGACAGACCGTTTCGCCCTGAGCGAAACCGAGCGCTCGGCCATCGAGCACGAGATGCATCACTACGAAGATCCACGCGCAGCGTCGATCGAAGCCCTGAAGATCGTTCAGAAGGAACGCGGCTGGGTGCCGGACGGCGCGATTTACGCCATCGGCGAACTGCTCGGCATCCCTGCCAGCGACGTTGAAGGCGTGGCCACGTTCTACAGCCAGATCTTCCGCCAGCCCGTTGGCCGCCACATCATTCGCGTGTGCGACAGCATGGTCTGCTACATCGGTGGCCACGAGTCCGTGGTCGGCGAAATCCAGAACAAGCTGGGCATCGGCCTCGGCCAGACCACTGCAGACGGCCGCTTCACGCTGCTGCCGGTGTGCTGCCTGGGTAACTGCGACAAGGCGCCGGCGTTGATGATCGACGACGACACATTCGGTGACGTGCAGCCTGCTGGCGTCGCCACGTTGTTGGAGGCCTACCCATGAGCCTGACTTCTTTCGGCCCTGCCAACCTGATCAAGCGTTCGGCAGAAACCCACCCCCTGACCTGGCGTCTGCGTGAGGACGGCGAGCCGGTATGGCTCGACGAGTACCAGGCCAAGGACGGCTACGCCGCCGCACGCAAGGCCTTCGCCGACATGGCCCAGGACGATATCGTCCAGACCGTGAAAGACGCCGGCCTCAAGGGTCGTGGCGGTGCCGGCTTCCCGACGGGCGTGAAGTGGGGGCTGATGCCCAAAGACGAATCCATGAACATCCGTTACCTGCTGTGTAACGCCGATGAAATGGAGCCCAACACCTGGAAAGACCGCATGCTGATGGAGCAACTGCCCCATCTGCTGATCGAAGGCATGCTGATCAGTGCCCGCGCGCTGAAAACCTACCGTGGCTATATCTTCCTGCGTGGCGAATACACCACTGCGGCCGTACACCTGCGCCGCGCCGTGGAAGAAGCCAAGGCCGCCGGCCTGCTGGGCAAGAACATCCTCGGTTCGGGCTTTGACTTCGAGCTGTTCGTGCACACCGGTGCCGGGCGTTATATCTGCGGTGAAGAAACCGCACTGATCAACTCCCTCGAAGGCCGTCGCGCCAACCCGCGCTCCAAGCCGCCGTTCCCGGCCGCTGTGGGCGTATGGGGCAAGCCGACCTGCGTGAACAACGTCGAAACCTTGTGCAACGTACCGGCCATCATCGGCAACGGCGTTGACTGGTACAAATCCCTCGCCCGCGAAGGCAGCGAAGACCACGGCACCAAGCTGATGGGCTTCTCCGGCAAAGTGAAGAACCCTGGCCTGTGGGAACTGCCATTCGGCGTGACCGCCCGCGAGCTGTTCGAAGACTACGCCGGCGGCATGCGCGATGGCTTCAAGCTCAAGTGCTGGCAGCCAGGCGGCGCCGGTACCGGCTTCCTGTTGCCCGAGCACCTGGACGCACAAATGTACGCCGGTGGCATCGCCAAGGTCGGCACCCGTATGGGTACTGGCCTGGCAATGGCCGTGGACGACAGCGTCAACATGGTCTCGTTGCTGCGCAACATGGAACAGTTCTTTGCCCGTGAGTCGTGCGGTTTCTGCACCCCTTGCCGTGATGGTCTGCCGTGGAGCGTCAAGCTCCTGATGGCGATCGAGCACGGCGAAGGTCAGCCCGGCGATATCGAGACCCTGCTGGGTCTGGTCGGTTTCCTCGGCCCTGGCAAGACGTTCTGTGCTCACGCACCGGGTGCCGTGGAGCCATTGGGCAGCGCGATCAAGTACTTCCGTCCAGAGTTCGAAGCCGGTATTGCCCAGGCAAAACCCGGTGTACCGCCTCTGGCACGCCCGATTGTAATCGGCGCGTAACGCTCTGAATGAAGGGGGTCCGTGCCCCCTTCTGATCGTTCGATAACGCCGTAAGGCTGGGTTGCTTCGAACGCATAACAAGATTCCATTAGCCACGCCCGCTGACACCGGGCCAACGAAGACCTTTGAACCATGGCCACTATCCACGTAGACGGCAAAGATCTCGAAGTCGATGGGGCAGACAACCTGTTACAGGCATGTCTGTCGCTGGGCCTCGATATCCCGTATTTCTGCTGGCACCCTGCCCTGGGCAGTGTTGGCGCTTGCCGCCAATGCGCCGTCAAGCAGTACACCGACGAGAACGACAAGCGTGGTCGTATCGTCATGTCATGCATGACCCCGGCCACCGACGGTAGCTGGATTTCCATCGACGACGAAGAAGCGAAAGTGTTTCGCGCCAGCGTCGTTGAATGGCTGATGACCAACCACCCGCACGACTGCCCTGTGTGCGAAGAAGGCGGTCACTGCCATCTGCAAGACATGACCGTGATGACCGGCCACAACGAGCGCCGTTATCGCTTCACCAAGCGTACCCACCAGAACCAGCAACTGGGCCCGTTCATTTCCCACGAGATGAACCGCTGCATCGCTTGCTACCGCTGCGTGCGCTTCTATAAAGACTACGCGGGCGGCACTGACCTCGGTGTGTTCGGCGCCCACGACAACGTGTACTTCGGTCGCGTTGAAGATGGCGTGCTCGAAAGCGAGTTCTCGGGCAACCTCACCGAAGTCTGCCCGACCGGCGTGTTTACCGACAAAACCCACTCCGAGCGCTACAACCGCAAGTGGGACATGCAATTCGCGCCAAGCATCTGCCACGGTTGCTCCAGCGGCTGCAATATCAGCCCGGGCGAGCGTTATGGCGAGTTGCGTCGTATCGAAAACCGCTTCAACGGTTCGGTCAACCAGTACTTCCTGTGTGACCGTGGCCGTTTCGGCTATGGCTACGTCAACCGCACCGACCGTCCACGTCAGCCTTTGCTGGCCGACGGCACCAAGCTGAGCCTGGACAACGCGCTGGATAAAGCCGCTGACCTGCTGCGCGGCCGCAACATCGTCGGTATCGGTTCGCCCCGCGCCAGCCTCGAAAGCAACTATGCGTTGCGCGAACTGGTGGGTGCCGAGCACTTCTACTCGGGTATCGAAGCCGGTGAACTGGAACGCATCCGCCTGGTGCTGCAAGTTCTCAAGGACAGCCCGCTGCCCGTGCCGAACATGCGCGAGATCGAAGATCACGACGCCGTGTTTGTGCTCGGTGAAGACCTGACCCAGACCGCCGCCCGTATGGCGCTGTCCGTGCGTCAATCGACCAAGGGCAAGGCCGAGGAAATGGCCGACGCCATGCGCGTTCAGCCGTGGCTCGACGCCGCAGTGAAAAACATCGGTCAGCACGCGCTGAACCCGCTGTTTATCGCGACCCTGGCTGAAACCAAGCTCGACGACGTGGCTGAAGAATGCGTACACGCTGCGCCGGATGACCTGGCCCGTATCGGTTTCGCCGTGGCTCACGCCATCGACGCCAGCGCCCCTGCCGTTGCCGGCCTGGACGCTGAAGCACTGGAGCTGGCCAAGCGCATCGCCGACGCCCTGCTCGCGGCCAAACGTCCATTGATCATTGCTGGTACTTCCCTGGGCTCCAAGGCCCTGATCGAAGCCGCAGGCAACATCGCCAAAGCCCTGCACCTGCGTGAAAAAGCCGGTTCCATAAGCCTCGTCGTGCCGGAAGCCAACAGCCTCGGCCTGGCCATGCTCGGCGGCGAATCGGTAGACGCAGCCCTGCAAGCGGTGATCGACGGTAAAGCCGACGCCATCGTGGTATTGGAAAACGACCTGTTCACCCGGGTTGACGCGGTCAAGGTCAATGCTGCACTGGATGCTGCCAAAGTGGTCATCGTTGCCGACCACCAGAAGACTGCGACCACCGACCGTGCCGATCTGGTACTGCCGGCAGCCAGCTTCGCTGAAGGCGACGGTACCTTGGTCAGCCAGGAAGGCCGCGCCCAGCGCTTCTTCCAGGTGTTCGACCCGACTTATCTGGACGCCAGCATCCTGGTCCACGAAGGCTGGCGCTGGTTGCATGCACTGCGCAGCACCCTGCTGAACAAGCCGGTTGACTGGACCCTGCTCGACCACGTCACGCAAGCCACTGCTGCCAGCACCCCGGCACTGGCCCGCATCGTTGATGCCGCGCCGTCTGCTGCGTTCCGCATCAAGGGCATGAAGCTGGCCCGCGAACCGCTGCGTTACAGCGGCCGTACTGCCATGCGAGCCAACATCAGCGTGCACGAAC
Organism: Pseudomonas fragi; assembly: GCF_900105835.1. Taxonomy (NCBI): domain Bacteria; kingdom Pseudomonadati; phylum Pseudomonadota; class Gammaproteobacteria; order Pseudomonadales; family Pseudomonadaceae; genus Pseudomonas; species Pseudomonas fragi. Next base: position 4,934,596 of record NZ_LT629783.1, on the reverse strand, counting down.
CTCGTACCCCGCAAGATCCGGACACCGCGTTCGCCTTCTCCATGGAAGGTTACTCGGGCTCCGTCGAACCGCGCCAGCAAGTGCCGTTCGCCTGGTCGCCGGGCTGGAACTCGCCACAAGCGTGGAACAAGTTCCAGGACGAAGTGGGTGGTCATATCCGCGCTGGCGACCCGGGCACCCGCCTGATCGAAAGCACTGGTGATTCGCTGAGCTGGTTCGCCAACATCCCGGGCGCATTCAACCCGGCTCGCGGCACCTGGCAAGTCGTGCCGTTCTTCCACCTGCTGGGCAGCGAAGAGAACTCTTCGAAAGCCGCGCCGGTTCAAGAACGCATTCCAGCCGCCTATATCGCCCTGGCCAAGTCTGAAGCCGACCGCCTGGGGGTCAACGATGGCGCCCTGCTCAGCCTCAACGTTGCCGGTGTGACCCTGCGTCTGCCACTGCGTATCAATGAAGAGCTGGGTGCAGGTCTGGTGGCACTGCCAGCAGGCCTGGCCGGTATCCCGCCAGCGATCTTTGGCCTTACCGTTGACGGTTTGCAGGAGGCAGCCCAATGACCTGGTTTACGCCTGAAGTGATCGACGTGATTATCTCGGTGGTCAAAGCCGTGGTAATCCTGCTCGCCGTAGTGGTTTGCGGCGCGCTGCTGAGCTGGGTGGAACGTCGCCTGCTGGCCCTGTGGCAGGACCGTTACGGTCCGAACCGCGTGGGCCCGTTCGGTGCGTTCCAGATCGCCGCCGACATGATCAAGATGTTCTTCAAGGAAGACTGGACCCCACCGTTTGCCGACAAGGCGATTTTCACCCTGGCGCCGGTTGTGGCCATGAGTGCCTTGCTGATCGCCTTTGCGATTATCCCGATCACCCCGACCTGGGGCGTGGCGGATCTGAACGTCGGTATCCTGTTCTTCTTCGCCATGGCCGGTCTGTCGGTCTATGCGGTGCTGTTCGCAGGCTGGTCGAGCAACAACAAGTTCGCCCTGCTGGGTGCCTTGCGAGCTTCGGCGCAGACCGTGTCCTACGAAGTGTTCATGGGCCTGGCGCTGATGGGCATCGTGGTGCAGGTTGGCTCGTTCAACATGCGCGACATCGTTGAATATCAAGCGCAGAACCTGTGGTTCATCATCCCGCAGATCTTCGGTTTCCTGACCTTCTTTATCGCTGGCGTGGCCGTGACTCACCGTCACCCCTTCGACCAGCCAGAAGCGGAACAGGAACTGGCCGATGGTTACCACATTGAATACGCCGGCATGAAATGGGGCATGTTCTTCGTCGGTGAGTACATCGGGATCGTGTTGATCTCGGCGTTGCTGGTGACTTTGTTCTTCGGTGGCTGGCACGGACCTTTCGGTCTGCTGCCACAGATTCCGTTTATCTGGTTCGCCCTGAAGACCGCGTTTTTCATCATGATCTTCATCCTGCTGCGCGCCTCCATTCCGCGCCCACGGTATGACCAAGTGATGGACTTCAGCTGGAAGTTCTGCCTGCCGCTGACCCTGATCAATCTGCTGGTGACCGCCGCAGTCGTGTTGTTGAACACGCCTGCCGGCGCGGTTCAGTGAGGATAGAGACCCATGTTCAAGTATCTGTTTGACATCGTGCATGGCACCTACACCCAGCTTCGCAGCTTGGTGATGGTGTTTGGCCATGCCTTCCGCAAGCGTGACACGCTGCAGTACCCGGAAGAACCGGTGTACCTGCCGCCGCGCTACCGTGGCCGGATTGTCCTGACCCGTGACCCGGACGGCGAAGAGCGTTGTGTAGCCTGTAACCTGTGCGCCGTGGCGTGCCCGGTAGGCTGCATCTCGCTGCAAAAAGCCGAAACCGAAGATGGCCGTTGGTACCCGGAGTTCTTCCGCATCAACTTCTCACGCTGCATTTTTTGCGGCCTGTGTGAGGAAGCCTGCCCGACCACCGCGATCCAGCTGACACCGGATTTCGAGATGGCCGAGTTCAAACGTCAGGATCTGGTGTACGAGAAAGAAGATCTGCTGATCTCCGGTCCCGGTAAGAACCCTGATTACAACTTCTATCGTGTTGCGGGTATGGCCGTTGAAGGCAAGCCGAAAGGTGCTGCCCAGAACGAAGCCGAGCCGATCAACGTGAAGAGCTTGCTGCCTTAAGGAAGAACGATGGAATTCGCTTTCTATTTCGCATCGGGTGTCGCTGTCGTGTCCACGCTACGCGTGATCACCAACACCAACCCTGTGCACGCCCTGCTCTACCTGATTATTTCGCTGATTGCCGTGGCGATGACGTTCTTTAGCCTGGGCGCACCCTTTGCCGGTGTGCTCGAAGTGATCGCCTACGCCGGTGCCATCATGGTGCTGTTTGTGTTCGTGGTGATGATGCTCAACCAGGGGCCCGCCTCGGTGACGCAAGAACGCCACTGGCTCAAGCCGGGCATCTGGATCGGGCCGAGCATTCTGTCCGCCATCCTGTTGGCCGAACTGTTGTACGTGCTGTTCGCTCACCCGAGCGGTGCGCCAATCGGTCAAACCACCATCGATGCAAAAGCCGTGGGCATCAGCCTGTTCGGCCCGTATCTGCTGGTGGTCGAACTCGCCTCGATGCTGCTGCTTGCTGCAGCTGTGACGGCGTTCCACTTGGGCCGTACTGAGGCGAAGGAGCAATAACATGCCAGGAATACCTCTCGAACATGGTTTGGCCGTTGCCGGCATCCTGTTCTGCCTCGGTCTGGTTGGCCTGATGGTACGTCGCAACATTCTCTTCGTATTGATGAGTCTGGAAATCATGATGAACGCCGCGGCACTGGCTTTCATCGTTGCCGGTGCACGCTGGGCGCAGCCGGATGGACAAGTGATGTTCATCCTGGTGATCACCCTGGCAGCCGCCGAGGCCAGTATTGGCCTGGCGATCCTGCTGCAGCTGTATCGCCGCTTCCATACGCTTGATATCGATGCTGCCAGTGAGATGCGCGGATGAACCTTCTCTTTCTGACTTTCGTATTCCCCCTGATCGGCTTTTTGCTGCTGTCGTTCTCCCGTGGACGCTTCAGCGAGAACCTCTCGGCGCTGATCGGCGTCGGCTCCATCGGCCTGTCGGCCATTGTGGCCGCGTTTGTGATCTGGCAATTCAATGTCGCACCGCCACCGGGTGGCGAGTACACGCAAGTACTGTGGCAGTGGATCTCGGTAGAAGGCTTCAAGCCCAACTTCGCCCTGCACCTGGACGGCCTGTCGGTCACCATGCTCGGCGTGGTGGTCGGCGTGGGCTTTCTGATCCACGTCTTCGCCTCGTGGTACATGCGCGGTGAAGACGGCTACTCGCGTTTCTTTGCCTACACCAACCTGTTTATCGCCAGCATGCTGTTCCTGATCCTGGCCGATAACCTGCTGTTCGTGTACTTCGGCTGGGAAGGCGTGGGCCTGTGCTCGTACCTGTTAATCGGTTTCTACTACAGCAACCGCAACAACGGCAATGCGGCACTCAAGGCCTTTATCGTGACCCGCGTCGGCGACGTGTTCCTGGCCATCGGCCTGTTTATCCTGTTCCAGCAACTGGGCACGCTGAACATCAAGGAACTGCTGGTACTGGCACCGCAGAAGTTCCAAGCCGGTGATTTCTGGATCGTGCTGGCAACCCTGATGCTGCTGGGTGGTGCTGTCGGTAAATCCGCACAACTGCCGCTGCAAACCTGGTTGGCAGACGCGATGGCCGGCCCTACTCCGGTTTCGGCACTGATCCACGCCGCAACCATGGTAACCGCCGGTGTGTACCTGATTGCCCGTACCCACGGCCTGTTCACCCTGGCTCCTGAAGTGCTGCACCTGGTGGGCATCGTCGGCGGTGTGACCCTGGTCCTGGCCGGTTTTGCTGCACTGGTACAAACCGACATCAAGCGTATCCTTGCCTACTCGACCATGAGCCAGATCGGCTACATGTTCCTGGCATTGGGCGTGGGTGCCTGGGACGGCGCGATTTTCCACCTGATGACCCACGCGTTCTTCAAGGCCCTGCTGTTCCTTGCATCCGGTGCGGTAATCGTTGCCTGCCATCACGAGCAGAACATCTTCAAGATGGGCGGCCTGTGGAAAAAACTGCCACTGGCCTACGCCAGCTTTATCGTCGGTGGCGCGGCGCTGTCCGCCTTGCCATTGCTGACGGCCGGTTTCTACTCCAAGGACGAAATCCTCTGGGAAGCCTTCGCCAGCGGTAACAACGAACTGTTGTACGCCGGCCTTGTGGGCGCGTTCATGACCTCGCTGTACACCTTCCGCCTGATCTTCGTCACGTTCCACGGTGAAGCCAAGACTGAAGCGCATGCGGGCCACGGCGTAACCTACTGGCTGCCATTGAGCGTGCTGATCGTACTGTCGACCTTTATCGGCGCCATGATCACCCCGCCACTGGCCGGTGTACTGCCACAAAGCGTTGGCCATGCTGGCGGTGAAGCCAAGCACAGCCTGGAAATCGCCTCGGGTGCCATCGCCCTGGCCGGTATCCTGCTCGCTGCCCTGCTGTACCTGGGCAAGCGTCGCTTTGTAACTGCAGTTGCCAACAGCGGCATCGGTCGCTTCCTGTCGGCCTGGTGGTTCGCTGCCTGGGGCTTCGACTGGCTGTACGACAAACTGTTCGTCAAACCGTACCTGTTGATCTGCCGCCTGCTGGCCAAAGATCCTCTGGACCAGACCATTGGTTTGATCCCGAAGATGGCCAAGGCCGGGCATAACGCCCTGAGCCGCAGCGAAACCGGTCAACTGCGTTGGTACGCTGCATCCATGGCCGCCGGTGCTGTACTGGTCATGGGCGCCATCGTGTTGGTAGCGGTCTGATATGAACCTTCGACTTTGCGAAAGGAATTGAGCCCGTCATGATTCTGCCTTGGCTAATCCTGATCCCCTTTATCGGCGGCCTCCTGTGCTGGCTGGGTGAGCGTTTCGGCTCCACCCTGCCCCGCTGGATTGCATTGCTGACCATGTCCCTTGAGCTTGCCCTCGGCCTATGGCTGTGGTCCCAGGGGAACTACTCGTTTGCACCGGCACCTGGCGCCGATCCGACCTGGGCCCTTGAGTTCCAGCACACCTGGATCGCCCGCTTCGGTATCAGCGTGCACCTGGCGCTGGACGGCCTGTCGCTGCTGATGATCCTGCTCACCGGCTTGCTCGGTGTGCTGTCGGTGCTGTGTTCCTGGAAAGAAATCCAGCGTCACGTGGGCTTCTTCCACCTGAACCTGATGTGGATCCTGGGCGGTGTGGTTGGCGTGTTCCTCGCCATCGACCTGTTCATGTTCTTCTTCTTCTGGGAAATGATGCTGGTGCCGATGTACTTCCTCATCGCGCTCTGGGGTCATAGCTCGTCGGACGGCAAGAAAACCCGTATCTACGCCGCGACCAAGTTCTTCATCTTCACTCAGGCTTCCGGCCTGATCATGCTGGTGGCGATCCTGGGTCTGGTGCTGGTCAACTTCAACAACACCGGCGTGATTACCTTCAGCTACGCCGAGTTGCTGAAAACCAAGATGTCGCTCACTACTGAGTACATCCTGATGCTGGGCTTCTTCATTGCCTTCGCCGTGAAGCTGCCGGTCGTACCGTTCCACTCCTGGCTGCCGGACGCTCACGCCCAGGCACCGACTGCGGGTTCTGTTGACCTGGCCGGTATCCTGTTGAAGACCGCTGCGTATGGTCTGCTGCGTTTTGCCTTGCCGCTGTTCCCGAATGCCTCGGCCGAGTTTGCGCCGATCGCCATGACCCTGGGTCTGATCGGGATTTTCTACGGTGCTTTCCTGGCTTTCGCACAAACCGATATCAAGCGTCTGATCGCGTTCTCCAGCGTTTCCCATATGGGCTTCGTGCTGATCGGTATCTATTCCGGCAGCCAACTGGCCCTGCAAGGCGCCGTTATCCAGATGCTGGCCCACGGTGTTTCGGCCGCCGCGCTGTTTATCCTCAGCGGCCAACTGTACGAGCGCCTGCATACCCGTGACATGCGTGAGATGGGTGGCTTGTGGTCGAAGATCGCCTACCTGCCGGCCATCAGCCTGTTCTTCGCGGCAGCGTCGCTGGGCTTGCCGGGCACCGGCAACTTTGTCGGCGAATTCCTGATCCTGATTGGCTCGTTCGCCAGCTTCCCCTGGATCACGGCGATTGCCACAACCGGTCTGGTGTTTGGTTCGGTCTACTCGCTGATCATGATTCACCGTGCCTACTTCGGCCCGTCCAAGTCCGACGCGGTACTGGCCGGCATGGATGCACGTGAACTGATCATGGTGCTCGGTCTGGCGGTACTGCTGGTGTTTATCGGCGTGTACCCGCAACCGTTCCTCGATACCTCCGCTGCGACCATGCATGGCGTGCAGCAATGGCTCGGCACCGCCTTCACTCAACTCGCTTCGGCCCGGTAAGAGCGCTATGGAATTCACGATCCAACACTTTATCGCGCTTGCTCCACTGCTGATTACCAGCCTCACCGTTGTTGTGGTGATGCTGGCAATCGCGTGGCGCCGCAACCATTCACAGACCTTCCTGCTTTCGGTGGCAGGTCTTAACCTGGCCCTGTTGTCGATCTTCCCGGCGTTGAAAGTTGTTCCACTGGCTGTCACCCCGCTGTTGATGATGGACAACTTTGCCTATCTGTATATCGGCCTGATCCTGGTCGCGACCCTGGCGTGCGTCACCTTGGCTCACGCCTACCTGGGTGAAGGTGGCACGGGCTACCCGGGCAACCGTGAAGAGCTGTACCTGCTGATGCTGCTGGCTGCGACCGGCGGTATCGTACTGGTCAGCGCGCAACACCTGGCCGGTTTGTTTATCGGTCTGGAGCTGCTTTCGGTACCGGTCTACGGCCTGGTGGCCTATGCCTTCTTCAACAAGCGTTCGCTGGAAGCCGGCATCAAGTACATGGTGCTGTCGGCTGCCGGTTCTGCGTTCCTGTTGTTCGGTATGGCCTTGCTGTACGCCGAAGCCGGCAGCCTGAGCTTCAGCGGTATCGGTCACGCCCTGGCGGCTACTGGCGCACCTAGCGCCATTGCCCAGCTGGGCCTGGGCATGATGCTGGTGGGCCTGGCCTTTAAACTGTCGCTGGTGCCCTTCCACCTCTGGACCCCAGACGTGTACGAAGGTGCCCCGGCGCCGGTGGCCGCGTTCCTGGCTACCGCGTCGAAAGTGGCCGTGTTTGCGGTGATGGTGCGTCTGTTCCAGATCACCCCGTCGGCAACTACCGGTGTGATGAGCGATGTACTGACCGTGATCGCGATTGCCTCGATCCTGTTCGGTAACTTGCTGGCACTGACCCAGAACAACCTCAAGCGTCTGCTGGGTTACTCGTCCATCGCCCACTTCGGCTACCTGCTGATCGCCCTGGTGGCGAGCAAGGGCATGGCCATGGAAGCCATCGGCGTGTACCTGATCACCTATGTGCTGACCAGCCTGGGTGCCTTCGGTGTGATCACGTTGATGTCCTCGCCATACAAGGGCCGTGACGCTGACGCACTGTACGAGTACCGCGGCCTGTTCTGGCGTCGTCCGTACCTGACTGCGGTGATGACCGTGATGATGCTGTCGCTGGCGGGCATCCCGCTGACGGCCGGCTTTATCGGCAAGTTCTACATCATCGCCACGGGCGTTGAAGCTCACCAATGGTGGCTGGTGGGCTCCCTGATCCTGGGTAGCGCCATTGGCGTGTTCTACTACCTGCGTGTGATGGTGACCCTGTACCTGGTCGAGCCGAAGCTGCATCGCCACGATGCGCCGCTGAACTGGGAACAGAAAGCGGGTGGCGTGATGCTGCTGGCGGTCTCGGTACTGGTGTTCTTCCTGGGTGTATACCCGCAGCCGATGCTGCAACTGGTGCAACAGGCAACGCTGGGGCTGATTGGCTAAGCGTTAGCGGCTGTACCCGAAACCCCGTGGAGGCCTGGCCTTTGCGGGGTTTTTTGTTGCACCACAAATCATGTTAGAGCAGTAAATAGTCAGGATTTCTGTGCGACGCTAAACCTGTGGGAGCGGGCTTGCCCGCGATGCAGGCGACACGGTGTTACGGTAAGTAAACGTCGCAAAACAACTGACCCACAGCGTACATATCCAGCATTCGCGTCGCTTGATTAATCGCGTGGCAGCAGCAAAAGCAAAACTTTTAAACAACACCAATCCGTTGTGGGAGCGGGCTTGCCCGCGATGGCAGCACTTTGTTCCTCCAGATAGAACGAGGTGCCTGCATCGCGGGCAAGCCCGGCTCCCACAGTGGAAATATGCCGGTTGCAGATCCCGCCGCCAAACAGGCCGGCCGGTCGGCCGCCTCGGGGTGCAGTGCTTTTGATCTACCAGCCCTCCCGGGAGGCCGAGAGGAGGTTCTGTGGAGTGGGTCGACCGGCATGGATGCCGGGAGAGCCGCGATGGGCCATGGATGGCCCGTGGCGGCGTGCCCACGGAGCAGAACCGGAGCGAGGGAACCTGAGCGCAGCGAAGGCCGTACGATGGGGCGAGGACCTTTTGGTTCCTTTTGGGTCCTTCCAAAAGGGACTCGACGTAAGGTCGAAACCATAGTCCCAGTTAGACACAAATGCCGGATATGTACTCAACGTATCGGTTAATCATGCGATATCAAGCAAACCCTCTCCCACACCTGGAATGCAGCCCGTAACAGTTGCGAGCGATTCTCGGCTTGTATAGGCTGGCGCGCCGCCCGCCTATCGATCTGGAACAGTTAACCAATGCGTCCCACCCTTTCTTCGCTTCTACCCTTGGCGCTGATCTGCGCCGCCCCGGCCCACGGCAATCCCCTGGAACTGGGCGAAGTACAGGTACGCAGCGAAGAAAGCAGCGAACTGCAAGCCGCCCAAAACGCGCTCAATGAAGTGCCCGGCGCCAGCAACCTGATCGACATGACCCGGGTCGAAAATGGCCGCACTGCCAGCAATGCCGATGTTCTGGCCTACCAGCCGGGGGTCTACGCGCAATCGGCGGGCAATGACGGGGCCAAGGTCTCGGTGCGCGGTTCGGGCATCAACCGCGCCCCCAGCGCCCATGGTTCAGGCCTGTATGTCATGTTCGACGGCCTCCCCCTGACCGGCCCCGGCGGTACGCCCTACGAACTGTTCGAGCCGCTATGGTTGAGCCGCGCCGAAGTGCTGCGCGGCGCCAATGGCTTTGACACCGGCTCGCTGGCCCTGGGGGGCTCGATCAACTACGTCACCCACACCGGCTACGACGCGGCGCCATTGCAGGTGCGCTACGAAACGGGCAGCTATGGCTATCAAAAACGCCAGATCAGTTCCGGGCAAGTCCTGGGTGATCTGGACTACTACGTCGCCCTGACCGACTCCGACACCGATGGCTACCAGCATCACACTGCTGGCAGCAGCAAGGGTATCGCGGCCAATATCGGCTATCGCTTCAGCCCGCAACTGGAAACCCGCTTCTACCTGCGCTATCGCGAAACCGATAACGAGCTGGCCGGTCGCGTGACCAAGGCCAACATCCAGCATCACCCCCGCGCCGCCAACCCGGCCTATGTGGCAGGCGACTACACCCGCCCGCAGCCCGGCAGCACCTGGCTGGGCAACAAGACCACGATATATCTGGACGACGACTCACAACTGGAAGCCGGGCTGGTCTATCACGACTACCCGATGGATCTGCGTGAAGGCCCAAACCGTCTGAAAGTTGCCTACACCGACGTCAGCGGTACGCTCAACTACAAGCGCCGCGACACCCTGTTCGGCCTTGAAAGCAAGACCACCGTGGGCCTGCGCAACACCAAGCATTTGCCCAACAGTGGGGCTTCGGAATATGTACGTATACCCGTAGGCAATACCGCAGGTTATGCCCCCGGCACCAAAATTCGCGACTTCAGTTACCAAGGTTCCGATACCGTGCTGCACGCCAGCAATGACCTGGAGCTGATCCCCGACCTGTGGCTGACCACCGGCATGGCGCTGATCTACACCCGCCGCGAGAGCGACGTGAGTTACCCCGAGAGCGGCGGCAAGGTCAGCCAGCATGACTGGGACTACGCGCCACGCCTTGGCCTGCGTTACGAGTTCAACCCGCACTTGCAGGTATACGGCAACCTGAGCCGCTCGGTCGAGCCGCCGCACCCGTGGTCGATGATCTGGGGCTCGCCGTTCACTTTCCCGGTCAACAGTGGCCCGGCCACCGGCCGCCAGAGCACCCCGGTAGCGCTAGACAATCAAACCGCTACCACCCTTGAACTGGGCACCCGGGGTGATGCGTGGTTCGGGCAATGGGATCTGGCCTGGTATTACTCGGCCGTGCGCCATGAACTGCTGAGCGTCGAAACCCAGGCCGCCACTCTCACCCAGAGTCCGATTGTCGGTGAGTCCAACGCCAGCCCTACCGTGCACCAAGGCATCGAAGCCGGTCTCAACAGCCTGTTGTGGGAAAAACCAGCAGTGGGCAAGGTGTCCCTGCGCCAGGCCTACACCTTCAGCGACTTCCATTACCGTGACGACGAGCGCTTTGGCGACAACAAGCTGCCGGGCATCCCGCAGCACTACTACCAGGCCGAAGTGCGCTATGACCACCCGCAGGGCTTCTATGCCGGGGTGAACACGCAGGTTGCCTCACGCATGGCGGTGGACTACGCCAACTCGTATTACACGTCGTCCTACATGTTGTGGGGGGCAACCCTGGGCTACAACGCGCCCAAACAGGACTGGCAAGCCTGGCTCGACCTGCGCAACCTGAGCGGCGAGCGCTATGCCGCCACGGTCACGCCGGGGTATGACGACAAGGGCCTGGACGCCGCGCGCTCCACCCCGGGTGAAGGCCGGGGCGCCTATGTGGGGGTTTCCTACAGCTTCCGTTAATCAGCGGACGGGATATCGGCCGGCAACCGCACCTTGCGGCGGGTGCCGCTGAACAAGCCCCAGCTGGACAGGAACAGGGCGGCGATCAACGGCCCGATCACAAAGCCATTGAGGCCGAAGATCGCCATGCCGCCCAGGGTCGAGATCAGGATCAGGAAGTCCGGCATTTTCGTGTCCTTGCCCACCAGGATGGGGCGCAACACGTTGTCCACCATGCCGATCACAAACACCCCGTACAGCGCCAGCACCACCCCCTGCCAGACCGAGCCGGTCACCACGAAGTAAACCGCCACCGGCGCCCAGACGATACCGGCACCGACGGCGGGTAGCAGCGACAGGAACATCATCAGCACCGCCCAGAACAGCGCGCTATGGATGCCCAGCACCCAGAAAATCACCCCGCCCAATGCCCCCTGGGTAATGGCCACCGCCAGGTTGCCCTTGACCGAGGCCCGCACCACACGACGCAACTTGAGCTGCAACAGGCGTTTTTGCTGCTCGGCCAGCGGTACTGCGTTGCGGATGGTGCGCACCATCTGCTGGCCGTCACGGATAAAGAAGTACAGCAGATACAGCATGATGAAAAAGCTCACCACCAGATCAAAGGTGCTCTGACCGAAGCTGAAGACCTGGGTGGCAAAAAACTGGCTGCCTTCGAGGGCGCCCTTGGATACTTTCTCACTCAGCCCGTCAATATTGCCCATGCCGAAACGGTCAAGCCAGTCCTGCGCGGTGGCCGGCAGGATGTCCTTGAACTGCATGACATAGCTGGCGACGTTGATTCTGCCGCTTTCAACATCCTTGTAGAGCGTTGCCACTTCCTGCACCAGCAAGGTCGTGGTGATGATCACCGGAATGATCGCAATCACCGTACAGGCCCCCAGCGTGGCAAAGGTTGCCAGGTTGCGCCGCCCCTTGAGTTTGAGCAGCAGCTTGCGTTGCAGGGGTGCAAACAGGATTCCCAGGGCCACTGCCCAGAAAATCGCGCCATAAAACGGCAACAGGATCCAGATAAACGCGATGGTGACCAAGGCCAGCAACAGGAGCAGGGTTTTACGTTGCAGACTTGTTTCGTTCATGAGCAATCCATGTCAGTAAGGCGTGTAGGAATCTAGTGGTCGCAGTGTAGCCGCTGGCATTGACAACTCCCTAGACACTCTGTAAATAATCTGCGTAGTTGTACGACAACAGATAACAAAAATAATAATATTCAGGAGCTCTACGGATGATCGCACCTACCTGCGCCCCCGCCCTTTTCACACGCTCAAAAACCGCACAAGGCACCCGCTCGCTGATGTTGCTCGGACTTGGCAGCATGGGCCTGGCCTTGCCGTTGACGGGCCTGGCCGAAGGTTTCGTCGATGACACCAAAGCCACGCTGACCCTGCGCAACGCCTATATCAACCGCAACTACACCAACCCCGACTACCCGCAGAGCAAGGCCGAAGAGTGGACGCAAAACTTCATTCTCGACGTCAAGTCCGGCTTTACCCAGGGTACGGTGGGCTTCGGGGTGGATGTGCTGGGGCTTTACTCGCAAAAACTCGACGGTGGCAAGGGCACGGCCGGCACTCAACTGTTGCCGACCCACAGCGACGGCGAGCCCGCCGATAACTTTGGTCGTTTGGGGGTTGCGGCCAAGGCCAAAATCTCCAATACGGAACTTAAAATCGGCGAGTGGATGCCGGTACTGCCGATCCTGCGCTCGGACGATGGCCGCTCCCTGCCACAAACCTTCCGCGGCGGCCAGATCACTTCAAAAGAAATCGCCGGGCTGAACCTCTATGGCGGCCAGTTCCGCGCCAACAGCCCGCGCAACGATGCGAGCATGGAAGACATGTCGCTCAACGGCAAAGGCGCCTTCACCTCTGACCGCTTCAACTTTGCCGGCGGTGACTACAGCTTCAATGAAAAACGCACCCAGGTCGGCCTGTGGTACGCCCAGCTCGAAGACATCTATCAGCAGCAATTTTTAAACGTGTTGCACAGCCAGCCGGTTGGCGATGTGACACTGGGCGCCAACCTCGGTTATTTCTGGGGCAAGGAAGACGGCAGCAAACTGGCGGGTGACCTCGACAACAGAACCGCCTACGCCCTGCTGTCGGCCAAATACAAGGGCAACACCTTGTATGTGGGCCTGCAGAAAATCAGTGGCGACGATGGCTGGTTCAAGGTCAACGGCACCAGCGGCGGCACCCTGGCCAACGACAGCTACAACTCCAGCTACGACCTGGCCAAGGAACGTTCATGGCAAGTGCGTCACGACCTCGACTTCGCGGTACTCGGCGTACCCGGCCTGACCATGATGAACCGCTATATCAGCGGCGATAACATCCATACCGGCAGCATCACCGACGGCAAGGAATGGGGTCGCGAATCTGAACTGGCCTACACCGTACAGGCGGGTACATTCAAGGACCTCAACGTGCGCTGGCGCAACGCGAGCATCCGCCGCGACTACAGCACCCACGAGTTCGATGAAAACCGCATTTTTATCAGCTATCCGTTGTCGTTGCTGTAAAGCATGCCTGCACCATCGGGGTGAGCTTGCGACCCTCACCCCAGCCCTCTCCCAAAGGGAGAGGGGGCTAATGGGTGGCGTTGCACAGACCTGCTCTTGCCTTTAGTCCCCTCTCCCTCAGAGAGAGGGGGCTAATGGGTGGCGTTGCGCAGACCTGCTCTTGCCTTTAGTCCCCTCTCCCTCAGAGAGAGGGGGCTGATGGGTGGCGTTGCGCAGACCTGCTCTTGCCTTTAGTCCCCTCTCCCTCAAAGAGAGGGGGCTGATGGGTGGCGTTGCGCAGACCTGCTCTTGCCTTTAGTCCCCTCTCCCTCCGGGAGAGGGCTAGGGTGAGGGGCTTTGGCTTCACAAACTTGCGCATTGACAACCACCACAATGACTGTGAATAATCCAGACCAAGTCATACGACAACAGATGACAATAACAAGAACGACAGGGAATTTTGATGACAACCACTCACACTGTCCAAACCCCCTTCAATCGCCTTCTTCTCACCGGTGCCGCTGGCGGTCTGGGGAAGGTGCTGCGCGAAACCCTCAAGCCCTATGCCAGGGTGCTGCGACTCTCTGATATCGCCGCAATGGCCCCGGCGGCTGACAGCCGCGAAGAAGTGTTCACCTGCGATCTTGCCGATAAACAGGCCGTCCACCAGTTGGTTGAAGGCGTAGACGCCATCCTGCACTTTGGCGGCGTCTCGGTGGAGCGCCCGTTCGAAGAGATCCTCGGCCCCAATATCAGCGGCATTTTCCACATTTACGAAGCGGCACGCCCGCATGGCGTCAAACGGGTGATTTTCGCCAGTTCCAATCATGTCATCGGGTTCTACAAACAGGACCAGACCCTGGATGCTCACTCCCCGCGTCGGCCTGACAGTTACTACGGGCTGTCCAAGTCTTATGGCGAAGACATGGCCACCTTCTACTTCGACCGCTATGGCATCGAAACCGTCAGCATCCGTATCGGCTCCTCGTTCCCCGAGCCGCAAAACCGCCGGATGATGAGTACCTGGCTGAGCTTTGCCGACCTCACGCAACTGCTGGAGCGCTCGCTGTACACGCCCAATGTCGGCCACACCGTGGTCTATGGCGCCTCCAATAACCTTAATGTGTGGTGGGACAACCGTTTTGCTGCCCACCTTGGGTTCGAGCCCAAGGACACGTCAGAAATTTTCCGCGACAAGATCGAAGCCCAGCCGATGCCCGCAGCCAATGACCCGAGCATGGTTTACCAGGGCGGCGCCTTTGTCGCTGCCGGCCCGTTTGGCGACGAGTAAACCCGCGCTGCCAGCAGAACAAGATCAACAGAGGCCAAGGCATCATGACAGCTGAACTGATTCTCGATGCACGCAACGCCACCGGCGAAAGCCCGGTCTGGAGCACCACTGAACAGGCACTCTACTGGGTGGATATCCCGGCAAAACGCTTGCATCGCTGGAGCCCTGCCGATGGTAAAGAGCAAAGTTGGCAAGCCTCGCAAATGCTCGCGTGCATCGCTCAGACAGGTAATGGCAATTGGATCGCCGCGATGGAAAACGGGCTGTTCGCTATCACCCCCCACGCCGACGGCAGCCTCGACAGTCGTTTGCTGGCCAGCGTGACCCACGCCCTGCCAGGCATGCGCTTCAACGATGGCCGCTGCGACCGCCAGGGCCGCTTCTGGGCGGGCAGCATGCTGATGGACATGGCCGCCGGCGCACCGGTGGGCGCCATGTACCGCTACAGCGCAGGCCAGACCGAGCCGCTCACGGCGCAACTGCAAGGCTTTATCGTGCCCAATGGCCTGGCGTTCAGCCCCGATGGCAACACCCTGTACCTGTCGGACTCACACCCGGATGTGCAAAAAATCTGGGCTTTTGACTACGACACCGACAGCGGCACCCCACACAACCGCCGCTTGTTCGTGGATATGACCCAACACCCCGGCCGCCCCGATGGCGCGGCGGTTGATGCCGATGGCTGCTACTGGATCTGCGGCAACGATGCCGGGCTGATCCACCGCTTCACCCCCGAAGGCAAGCTCGACCGCTCCCTGGCCGTGCCCGTGAAGAAACCGGCGATGTGTGCCTTTGGCGGAGCAGACCTGGACACCCTGTTCGTAACCTCGATCCGCCCCGCCGGGGACCTGACCGACCAGCCCCTGGCCGGGGGCGTGTTCGCCCTCAGGCCCGGGGTCAAGGGCCTGCCGGAGCCCCGCTTGAATAACTGAACAACTGATCCAACACCTTGAAATAACAAAAACAATATTTGGAGTGACCCATGGATTTCAAACGCACCCTGCTCATCGCTGCATTGCCCCTGGCTTTCTGCCTCTCAGGCGTGGCCCAGGCCGAAATCAAGATCAAGTTCGCCGAGGTTCACCCCACGGGCTACCCGCCGGTGGTGGCCGAACAGGAAATGGGCAAAAAACTCCAGGAACAAAGCAACGGCGATATTTCCTTCAAGATGTTTGCCGGTGGCGTACTGGGCTCAGAGAAAGAAGTGGTCGAGCAATTGCAATCCGGCGCGGTGCAGATGACCCGGGTCAGCCTCGGCATCCTCGGCCCGGTAGTGCCGGAAACCAACGCCTTCAACCTGCCGTTTGTGTTCCGCGACCAGGCCCATATGCGCAAGATCATCGACGGTGAGATCGGCCAGGAGATGCTCGACAAGATCAGCAACTCCGACTTCAACATGGTCGCGCTGGCCTGGATGGATGGCGGCACACGCAACCTGTACACAAAAAAACCGGTACGCGAGATGGCCGACCTCAAGGGCATGAAAATCCGCGTACAGGGCAATCCGGTGTTTATCGACACCATCAACGACATGGGCGGCAACGGCATCGCCATGGCCACCGGCGAGATTTTCAGCGCCCTGCAGACCGGCGTGATCGATGGTGCAGAGAACAACCCGCCAACCTTCCTTGAACACAACCACTACCAGAACGCCAAGTACTTCACCTGGACCGACCACCTGATCCTCCCCGAGCCGATCGTTATCGCCAAGACCACCTGGGCCAAGCTCAGCCCGGAGCAGCAAGCCCTGGTGCAAAAATTGGCGCGTGAAGCGCAGATGGAAGAACGAGTGATCTGGGACAAAAAATCCGCCGAAAGCGAAACCAAACTCAAAACCGCAGGCGTGGAGTTCATCACCCTCACCCCCGAGCAGAAAAAGGCCTTCTACGACGCCACCCAGCCGGTTCGCGACAAGTACGGTGCCAACTACAAAGACCTGATCTCGCGCATCGAAGCCGTCCAATAAGCCAGTCCGATAACGCCGCGGTGGCGGGCGCCAGCCCGTTTGCCGCGCAGTGGTGAGCCCCATGAAAAATACCGTACTGCGCTTTAACGACATGCTGTACAGGGTCTGTATCGGGATCGCCGGTTTGTCGGTGCTGACCATGACCCTGATCATCCCCTGGGGCATTTTTGCCCGCTATGTGCTGGGCAGCGGCTCAAGCTGGCCCGAGCCCACGGCCATCTTGCTGATGGTAGTGTTTACCTTCTTCGGCGCCGCCGCCAGCTACCGGGCCGGTGCCCATATGGCCGTGGCGATGGCTGTCGAGCGCATGCCGGCCCATGTGCGCAAACTGGCCGCGGTGCTGGTGCAAATCCTGATGGTCATCGTCTGTCTGTTTATGACGGTCAAGGGCTTCAAGCTGTGCGCGACCACCTGGAACCAGTTCCTTGGTGAAATGCCGAGTTTGCGCGTAGGCATCTCCTATCTGCCAATCCCCCTGGGCGGCATCGTGACCCTGATCTTCGTCCTGGAGAAACTCTTCCTGGGTGACCAAAGCCACCGCCGCGCCGTGCGGTTCGACATCGTAGAAGCCAGCGAAGAGGCCGTATAAATGGACGCTTTCGTACTGTTGGGCAGTTTTATCGCCCTGATCCTGCTCGGCATGCCGGTCGCCTACGCGCTGGGTCTGTCGGCACTGGTCGGCGCCTGGTGGATTGATATCCCGTTCGATGCCCTGATGATTCAAGTAGCGGGCGGCGTGAACAAATTTTCCCTGCTGGCGATCCCGTTCTTCGTACTGGCGGGGGCGATCATGGCCGAAGGCGGCATGTCGCGCCGGCTGGTGGCCTTTGCCGGGGTGCTGGTGGGATTTGTGCGCGGCGGTCTGTCGCTGGTGAATATCGTCGCCTCGACCTTCTTTGGCGCGATCTCCGGTTCGTCGGTGGCGGACACCGCGTCCGTAGGCTCGGTACTGATTCCGGAAATGGAACGCGCTGGCTACCCTCGCGAGTTCTCCACGGCCGTGACGGTCAGCGGTTCGGTGCAGGCCCTGCTCACCCCGCCCAGCCACAACTCGGTGCTGTACTCGCTGGCAGCGGGGGGCACGGTATCAATCGCTTCGCTGTTTATGGCCGGGATCATGCCGGGGCTATTGCTCAGCGCGGTGATGATGGGTCTGTGCATGATCTTTGCGCGCAAGCGCAACTACCCCAAGGGCGAAGTCATCCCGCTGCGCCAGGCGCTGAAAATCGCCGGTGAAGCGATGTGGGGCCTGATGGCCATGGTTATCATCCTGGGCGGCATCCTGACTGGCGTCTTCACTGCCACCGAGTCGGCGGCGGTCGCGGTGGTGTGGTCGTTCTTCGTCACCATGTTCATTTACCGCGACTACAAGTGGCGCGACCTACCCAAGCTGATGCATCGGGCGGTGCGCACCATTTCCATCGTGATGATCCTGATCGGCTTTGCTGCCAGCTTCGGTTACATCCTGACGCTGATGGAAATCCCGATGAAGATCACCACCGCGTTTCTGACCCTGTCGGATAACCGCTATGTGATCCTGATGTGCATCAACGTCATGTTGCTGCTGTTGGGCACGGTGATGGACATGGCGCCGCTGATCCTGATCCTCACTCCGATCCTGCTGCCGGTGATTATCGGTATCGGTGTCGATCCGGTGCATTTTGGCATGATCATGCTGGTCAACCTGGGGATCGGTCTGATCACACCGCCGGTGGGCGCGGTGCTGTTTGTCGGCGCGGCGGTAGGCAAGGTGACGATTGAGAACACAGTTAAAGCGCTGCTGCCGTTCTACCTGGCGCTGTTTATGGTGCTGATGCTGGTGACCTATGTGCCGGCCATCTCGCTCTGGCTGCCAAGCCTGGTGCTGTAACCCGCCTTCCCCCTGTGGGAGCGGGCTTGCCCGCGATGCCGTCACCTCGGTGTATCTGAAATAACGAGGCGACCCCATCGCGAGCAAGCCCGCTCCCACAGAGGTATTCCAGCGGCTCTATTTCCAGCCAAGGAGGCTGGTTGCTTATGTCTGCTCCTGCATTGTTCCCCCGCCATATCGCGGTATTGATCCTGGTACTGCTGGCCTGCGCATTTGCGGGCAATCATATCGCCGCGCGCATTGCCTTCGACCACGACACCGGGCTGTTGCTGGCGATTCTGTGCCGCGCCGGCGTGACCCTGTTGGTGCTGACCAGCCTGGTACTGTGGCAACGCGAACGCCCCCGTTTAACCCCCGCCAACTGGCGCTGGCAGCTGCTGCTGGGGTTGTTGATCGCGGCGCAAAGCTTCTTTATCTATTCGGCCGTGGCCCGCATTCCAGTGGCCCTGGCGCTGCTGATCGGCAACATGGCGCCGATCCTGCTGGTGCTGCTGACCTGGGCCCTGGGCGGGTCGGCACCGACCCGGCGGGCCGCACTGTTGATGGGGTTGATCATGTTCGGCCTGATCTTCGCCCTCGACGTGCCCGAGCGCCTGTCCAGCCAGGGCAGCAGCGAAACGCAATGGCTCGAAGGGATTCTGTTCGGCTTCGGCGCCGCCTGCGTGTTTGCCTGCGCGCTGTGGATCACCGACCACAAGCTGTCGGGCCTGCGCGGCACCGTGCGCAGCATGCTGACCATGTTGATCGTATTCAGCGCCGCGACCGTGGCCGGGCTCAGCGGCGTGCTGCCAGGTGGTGTGTCCCTGCCCGGCTCCTCCACCGGCTGGGCCGCCCTCGCCTGCCTGGTGGTGCTCTATGGCCTGGGTTTTTGCCTGCTGTTTATCTGCATGACCCGCCTGAACATGGCTCGCAACGCACCTGTGATGAACGTCGAACCGGTGGCAAGCCTGCTGTTTGGCTGGCTGATCCTGGACCAGTTGCTCAGCAGCGGGCAAATCATCGGTAGCCTGATTGTGGTGGCGGGCATCGTCTTGCTGACGTGGCCACGCAAGATCGAAGCCTCAAGCTGATTGCATAGATCCAGATCAATAATCGCGCATTGAGGCTCGACTACCATCGCGCCTTTTTGCGAACGAACCGACTATGCGCCTTGCTCCGCCCGAACTCCTCGCCCCTGCCGGCACCCTGAAAAACATGCGTTACGCCTTTGCCTATGGCGCCGACGCGGTGTACGCAGGCCAACCGCGCTACAGCTTGCGGGTGCGCAACAACGAATTCGACCACGCCAACCTGGCTATTGGCATCAAAGAGGCCCAGGCCCAGGGCAAGCGTTTTTACGTG
Organism: Pseudomonas fragi; assembly: GCF_900105835.1. NCBI lineage: Bacteria > Pseudomonadati > Pseudomonadota > Gammaproteobacteria > Pseudomonadales > Pseudomonadaceae > Pseudomonas > Pseudomonas fragi. Next base: position 4,914,837 of record NZ_LT629783.1, on the reverse strand, counting down.
GTGGTCAATATAGCCCCGCACAACGCCAAGCTGCGCACCTTCCTCAAGGATCTGGAGCCGGTGGTAGCCATGAACCCGGATGCGCTGATCATGTCCGACCCGGGGCTGATCATGCTGGTGCGCAAAAACTTCCCCCATGTGCCGATTCATTTGTCGGTGCAGGCCAATACGGTCAACTGGGCCAGTGTCGAATTCTGGCGCCAGCAAGGTCTGAGCCGCATCATCCTGTCGCGCGAGCTGTCGCTGGAAGAAATCGAAGAGATTCGCCAGCATGTACCCGACATGGAACTGGAAATTTTCGTCCATGGCGCGCTGTGCATGGCCTACTCAGGGCGCTGCCTGTTGTCCGGCTACATGAACAAGCGCGATGCCAATCAGGGCAGCTGCACCAATGCCTGCCGCTGGAAATACGACGCCAAACCGGCCACGGAAAACGAACTGGGCAATATCGTCAATGTGGTCGAGCCAACCCTGGGCGTGGGCTCGCCGACTGACGAAGTGTTTGTACTGAACGAAGCCAACCGTACCGATGAACCGATGACCGCGTTCGAGGACGAACACGGTACTTACATCATGAACTCCAAGGATCTGCGTGCTGTACAGCATGTGGCGCGGCTGGCGGAAATGGGCGTGCATTCGCTGAAGATCGAGGGCCGCACCAAGTCGCACTTTTACTGCGCACGGGCCACCCAGGTGTATCGCAAGGCCATCGATGATGCGGTGGCGGGTCGTGAGTTTGACCGCAGCCTGATGACCGATCTGGAGTCCCTGGCCCAGCGCGGCTATACCGAAGGGTTCTTGCGCCGCCATGTCCACGATGAATACCAGAACTACCTGCATGGCAGTTCATTGTCCCATCGCCAGCAGTTTGTAGGGGAATTGACCGGCGAACGACGCAATGGCCTGGCCGAAGTCAAAGTGAAAAACCGATTTGCTTTGGGCGATCATCTGGAGCTGATGACACCCCACGGCAACTATCACTTTGATCTGGAACGTTTGCTTAACAGTGCAGGCTTGCCGACCCAAGTGGCGCCGGGTGATGGCCACACTGTGTACCTGCCAATCCCCGAACAGGTGGACTTGAACTACGGGTTATTGATGCGGGATTTGACGGTGAGCGAGGTGATGGAACGTTCGGCGTGACCACTGTGGGAGCGGGCTTGCTCGCGATAGCATCGCCCGGTTTTGTCTGACAGACCGAGCCGTCAGCATCGCGAGCAAGCCCGCTCCCACAGACTGTCGTGATTGCGATTAATCGCGAAACACTTCATCCAGCAGGTTATGCATGGCGGTAAACGCCCGACCCGCCGTTTTGGCGTCGTACATCATCTTGCCCGGCACATTGGCGTGGGGGTCGGTGAATGAATGCACTGCGCCGCCATAGCTGGTCAGTTGCCAGTCCACACCCGCCGCGTTCATCTCCGCCTCGAACGCTGGCAGCTGCTCGTTGGGCACCAACGGGTCAGACGCGCCGTGCAACACCAGCACCGCACCCTTGATGCTCTGGGCATCGATAGGGTTAGGTGTGTCCAGCGTGCCGTGGAAGGACACCGCAGCTTGCAACGGCGCACCGCTGCGTGCCAGTTCCAGTGAACAGCAACCGCCAAAACAGAAACCAAAGGTTGCCAGCTTGTTGCTGTCGACCTGGGCCAGGCCCTGATTTTTCAGCATGTCATAAGCAGCCCACATACGCTTGCGCAGCAAGGCGCGGTCGTTTTTCAACGGCATCATTGCCGCCCCCGCCTCGTCGGCGTTGCCGGGCCGGGTGCCCTGCCCGTACAAATCAGCGATCAATACCACATAGCCCTGCTCTGCCACCGATTTGGCAATCTCTTCGGCGCCCGCGCTGATGCCCATCCAGTTGGGCGCCATCAGCAAACCCGGCAACGGATCTTCACGGCTCGGATCAAAGGCCAGACGGCCTTCGTAAGGTTGGCCGTCGATTTGATAAGCCACAGAGCTGACCGAAATGGATTTCATCAAAAACTCCTGAATTTGAAACAAAAAAAACCCGCCGAAGCGGGTTTTTATAGCGCGGTTAGACCGACAACTCTACTAACAATTTGTTTAGCCGACGGACATAGGCCGCAGGGTCTTTCAAACTGTCACCGGCTGCCAGGGCTGCCTGGTCGAAGAGGATGTGCGACAGGTCGCCAAAACGCTCTTCGCTCTGCTCGGCATCGAGTTTCTCGATCAGCGGGTGAGCCGGGTTGAACTCGAAGATCGGCTTGGACTCAGGCACTTTCTGACCGCTGGCTTCGAGGATCTGACGCATTTGCATGCCCAGGTCCTGCTCACCGATGGCCAGGATCGCCGGCGAGTCAGTCAGACGATGCGATACGCGCACTTCGCTGACGCTTTCACCCAAGGCAGCCTTGATGCGCTCAACCAGACCTTCTTTGGCCTTGGCCACTTCTTCTGCGGCTTTCTTGTCCTCTTCCGAGTCCAGGTTGCCCAGATCGAGGTCACCACGGGCCACGTCGACAAAGCTCTTGCCGTCGAAGTCGCTGAGGTAGCTCATCAGCCACTCGTCGATGCGGTCGGTCAGCAGCAGCACTTCAATGCCTTTCTTGCGGAAGACTTCGAGGTGTGGACTGTTTTTAACCTGCGCGTAGGTTTCGCCAGTCAGGTAGTAAATCTTGTCCTGACCTTCCTTGGCACGGGCCAGGTAGTCGGTCAACGAAACATTCTGTTCGCCGTCGTCGCCGTGGGTCGAAGCAAAACGCAGCAGACCGGCGATTTTCTCTTTGTTGGCGAAATCTTCGGCCGGGCCTTCTTTCATCACCTGACCGAAGTTTTTCCAGAAGCCCTGGTATTTCTCCGGCTCGTTCTTCGCCAGTTTTTCCAGCATGTCGAGGACACGCTTGGTCAGCGCCGTCTTCATCGAGTCGATGATCGGGTCTTTCTGCAGGATTTCCCGCGACACGTTCAGCGACAGGTCGTTGGAGTCGATCACGCCCTTGATAAAGCGCAGGTACAGCGGCAGGAAGGACTCGGCCTGATCCATGACGAATACACGCTGTACATACAGCTTCAGGCCTTTAGGCGCTTCACGTTGGTACAGATCAAACGGTGCACGGGCCGGCACATACAGCAGCGAGCTGTATTCAAGCTTGCCTTCAACCTTGTTGTGGCTCCAGGCCAGCGGGTTCTCGTAGTCATGGGCGATGTGCTTGTAGAACTCCTGGTATTCCTCGTCCTTAACTTCAGTGCGAGGACGGGTCCACAGGGCACTGGCACGGTTAACGGTTTCCCATTCCAGTGCGGGTGCCTCTTCGCCTTCGGCCACGGTCTGCTCTTTAGGCAGCTCGATCGGCAAGGCGATATGGTCGGAGTACTTCTTGATGATGTTGCGCAGGCGCCAGCCGTCAGCGAATTCGGATTCGCCGGGCTTGAGATGCAGCACGATCTTGGTGCCGCGGTCGGCCTTCTCGACGGTGGCCACTTCAAACTCGCCCTCGCCCTTCGAAGACCAGTGCACGCCTTCGCTTGCCGGGGTACCGGCACGGCGGCTGTACACGTCAACCTTGTCGGCAACGATAAAGGCCGAGTAGAAACCCACGCCGAACTGACCGATCAGGTGCGAATCTTTTTTCTGGTCGCCGGTGAGGTTTTTCATGAAGTCGGCAGTGCCGGACTTGGCGATCGTACCCAGGTGGGTGATCACGTCATCGCGGTTCATGCCGATACCGTTGTCTTCGAGGGTGACGGTGTTGGCGTCCTTGTCGAAGCTCACACGGATTTTAAGCTCGGCACCGCCCTCCAGCAGATCTGGCTTGGACAATGCTTCAAAACGTAATTTGTCGACAGCATCAGAGGCGTTCGAGATCAGTTCGCGAAGGAAGATTTCCTTGTTGGAGTACAGCGAATGGATCATGAGGTGCAGCAGTTGCTTGACCTCGGTCTGGAAGCCCAGGGTTTCTTTTTGAGTTTCCACGCTCATTGTTATCAAACTCCGATTGGATGGCAGTGGCCACGCCCGTGAGGGTTAGCGGCGGGATGAGTTGAAAGTTGGGGCCAGCGCTGCAAATTTCAAGGCCTGATGGAGAAGCTCAAGTTTTTACCAGTAGTTTCAGCCCATGCTGCTTTACTTATATATGTGTTCGAGCATGGAACTTAAGCGATCAGCCCATGCTCAAACGCCCCGTAGATCTACTCACAAGGAGAAACACCCCATGCGTAATACTTTTGCTGTTGCCTTGATGCTCGCTGCTTCGCTTGGCCTGGCGGCCTGCGATAAGAAATCCGAAGACAAAGCCCAGGATGCTGCTCAGCACTCTGAGCAAGCTCAAGAAAAAATGTCTGAAGCACAAGACAAAGTGAACGACGCGGCCAAAGAAAACGCCGAAGCTGCAAAAGCACAAGCCGAGTCCAATAAAGCCGCTGCTGAAGAAGCCGGCCAGACTGCCCCGGTTGCACCTGCGGCAACTCCAGAAAGCAAGTAACACCACTTTCTGCGTAATAAAACCAAGCCCGCCAAGTGCGGGCTTTGTTGTATCTGAACGTTAATGGCGACTGATGGCATGTATAAATACACGGCCATTAAAAAAGCCCTGCATCCATTAAGATGCAGGGCTTTTTTATTGACTCGGCAACGCTTTTGGCGGACCGGGCAATTACGCCATTGCTTCAACTCGTTTGCCCAGCAGGCGGTCACAAATCACTGCGCCCAGCAAGGTCACAAGACACGGCACCAACCAGGCCAGGCCCTGTTCGCTAAAGGGCATATTGGCCAATTGGGCTGGAATCCAGTCGCCCATGCCAGCGCCTTTAAGCGCATCGATCGAGCCAAAGAAGAACGACACCAGCATCACCGGACCCACGATCCGCGCCTGGGCATTCCACAAGCCTTTGCAGAAGCTCAAGGCCACCAGCACGATGCACGGCGGGTAGATCGCCGTCAGCACCGGGATGGAGAACGCGATCAACTGGGTCAAGCCAAGGTTCGACACAGCCAGCGAAAACAGCGCAAGGATGATCACCAGCGTCTTGTAGGACAGTGGCAATACGGTGCTGAAGTATTCAGCGCAGGCACAGGTCAGGCCAACGGCCGTTACCAGGCAGGCCAGAGCGATCAGCACGGCCAGGAAACCGCTGCCCAGCGAACCGAAAGTGTGCTGCACATAGGCATGCAGTACCGCCGCGCCATTGGTTGCGCCTGCTGCCACTTCATGGCTGCCGGCACCCAGGCGGAACAGGCTGATGTACACCAGCGCCAGGCCGACACCGGCGATCAAACCGGCGATGATGGCGTAACGGGTGATCAGCTTGGGCGACTCGACGCCACGGGAACGGATGGCGTTTACGATCACGATGCCGAACACCAGTGCGCCCAGCGTATCCATGGTCAGGTAACCATTGATAAAGCCCTGGGAGAACGGTGCGGCAACGTATTCCGGGGTTGCAACGCCGACATCACCCGCAGGCAAGGCAACGGCAGCAATGCCGAGAATGGCCAGGGCGATGATTTTCAGCGGGGCGAGGAAGCGCCCTACCGTATCCAGCAAGCGACCCGGGTACAGCGACACAAAGAACACGATCAGGAAGTACACCGAGCTGTACAGAAACAGCGCCAGCGGACTTTCACCGGTCAAGGGGGCCAGGCCCACTTCGAAAGACACGGTGGCGGTACGCGGGGTTGCGAACAGCGGGCCAACAGCCAGATAGGCCACAGCCGCCAGCAGGCCGCCGGCGATCTTGCCGATAGGGCTGCTCAGTGCATCCATGCCGCCGCCGACCTTGGCCAGGGCAATAACGGTGACTACCGGCAGGCCGACTGCGGTGATCAGGAAGCCCAATGCGGCCATCCAGACGTTAGGTCCGGCTTGCAGGCCAACGATTGGCGGGAAAATGATGTTGCCAGCCCCAACGAACAGGGCAAAGGTCATAAACCCAAGTGCCAGGATGTCCTGGCCTTTCAATACTTTCATTACGGAAATACCACACTACTGAATCGGGATTTAGAGGGGAATTTCCCGTGCGGATGTGGGAAATGCTGTCGATCCGTATAAGACCAACCCGTCTAGCGCGTGGCTTCCTTTTGGGATGCGCACGCAGAACAGCGGAATGCCGGCAAGATTACCGAGTTTTTTCCTACAACGCACTGTTAGAGGGCGGACTGTCCGATGAACGAACGCAGTTGTCGCCTGGATGACATCGAAAAATGCTTTGGTGTGGTTTTGCCTACCCCGAGTGGTGCAAAGCCGCACGTTGTGGGAGCGGGCTTGCTCGCGATGCAGGCGCCGCGGTCATTCAGATAAACCGCGTAGTTACCATCGCGAGCAAGCCCGCTCCCACCACGGATTAGCCTGACCCCAAACGCACAAAGGCCACCCGAAGGTGGCCTTTGCCTGGTGTAACAGTCAGCTAAGCCAATGGCTTATTTGATTGCCCAGCCAGTCAGCTCGGACAGAGCCTTGCCGATGTCTGCCAGCGAACGCACGGTTTTAACGCCTGCGTCTTCCAGGGCAGCAAACTTCTCGTCTGCAGTACCCTTGCCGCCAGAGATGATTGCGCCAGCATGGCCCATGCGCTTGCCCGCAGGGGCAGTCACACCAGCGATGTAGGAAACAACCGGCTTGGTCACGTTTGCCTTGATGTAGGCAGCCGCTTCTTCTTCAGCCGAACCGCCGATCTCACCGATCATGACGATCGCTTCGGTCTTCGGGTCTTCCTGGAACAACTTCAGGATGTCGATGAAGTTGGAACCCGGGATCGGGTCACCACCGATGCCTACGCAAGTCGACTGACCGAAACCGGCGTCAGTGGTTTGCTTGACGGCTTCGTAAGTCAGGGTGCCGGAACGCGACACGATGCCTACTTTGCCTGGCAAGTGAATGTGACCTGGCATGATGCCGATCTTGCATTCGCCCGGGGTGATAACGCCAGGGCAGTTAGGGCCGATCAGGGTAACACCCAGTTCGTCGCACTTAACTTTAGCGTCCAGCATGTCCAGGGTAGGAATGCCTTCGGTGATGCAAACGATCAGCTTGATGCCGCCGAAAGCTGCTTCAAGGATGGAATCCTTGCAGAAAGGAGCCGGTACGTAGATAACGCTGGCGGTTGCGCCAGTGGCAGCTACGGCTTCTTTCACGGTGTTGAAAACAGGCAGGTCCAGGTGAGTGGTGCCGCCTTTGCCCGGAGTAACGCCACCAACCATCTTGGTGCCGTATTCGATGGCTTGCTGGGTGTGGAAGCTACCCTGGGAACCTGTGATGCCCTGGCAGATAACTTTGGTGTCTTTATTGATCAGGACGCTCATTACTTGCCCTCCGCAGCTTTAACAACTTGTTGAGCAGCGTCGGTCAAGCTGGTAGCAGCGATGATGTTCAAGCCGCTTTCTGCCAGTACTTTAGCGCCCAGATCAGCGTTGTTGCCTTCAAGGCGCACAACTACCGGGATTTTCACGCCGACTTCTTTCACTGCACCGATGATGCCTTCGGCAATCATGTCGCAACGAACGATGCCGCCGAAGATGTTAACCAGCACTGCTGCGACATTGCTGTCGGACAGGATGATCTTGAACGCTTCGGTAACGCGTTCTTTGGTAGCACCGCCGCCAACGTCGAGGAAGTTGGCTGGCTTGCCGCCATGCAGGTTAACGATGTCCATGGTGCCCATGGCCAGACCAGCGCCGTTAACCATGCAGCCGATGTTGCCTTCCAGCGCTACGTAGTTCAGTTCGAACTTGGCAGCGTGCGCTTCGCGCGGATCGTCTTGCGACGGATCGTGGAAAGTTTTCAGCTTAGGCTGACGGTACATGGCGTTTGCGTCGATGTTGATTTTTGCATCGAGGCAGTGCAGATCGCCGTCAGTCTTGATAACCAGCGGGTTCACTTCCAGCAGGGCCAGATCGTGATCCTTGAACAGCTTGGCCAGACCTACGAAGATCTTGGCGAACTGAGCAACTTGCTTGCCTTCCAGACCCAGCTGGAAAGCCAACTCGCGACCCTGGAATGGCTGTGCGCCAACCAGTGGATCGATAGTTGCTTTCAGAATTTTTTCTGGAGTGTCGTGAGCGATTTTCTCGATGTCCACGCCACCTTCGGTGGAAGCCATGAACACGATGCGGCGGCTCGAACGGTCAACGACAGCGCCCAGGTACAGCTCTTTAGCGATATCAGTGCACGACTCAACCAGGATCTTGGTGACCGGCTGACCATTGGCGTCAGTCTGGTAAGTCACCAGACGCTTGCCCAACCACTGTTGTGCGAATGCTTTAGCGTCTTCTTTGCTGCGAACCAGCTTAACGCCGCCCGCTTTACCGCGACCACCTGCGTGAACCTGGGCTTTTACAACCCATTCGGTCCCGCCGATCTTGTCGCAAGCTTCTGCGGCTGCTTCCGGGGTGTCTACTGCATAACCCTTGGATACTGGCAGGCCGTATTCAGCGAACAGCTGCTTACCCTGATACTCGTGAAGATTCATGCTTTTTACCGTCTTCGTTAGGTACTGCGCATTCGGCGCTGCACTATTATTAGTGCCGCACCACCTGTGACTGCTGCTTGTACTGTTTCAACAAACCCGACACCCGCGTGAGCGGAGCCGGGCCCGGTTAAAACAAAACAAGACTGCGTCCGGCGGAAGTTCCGCGGTGAGGCTTGCTAGCAAGGCTCACGACGGGCAAACCGCCGTGGTTTCTTATTGTCTGGTCTTAACGTTTCTTACGGTTGGCAATGTGGATGGCGCCGCCATTCACTGCCAGCGCTGCTTCATGCAACGCTTCGGACAGGGTTGGATGGGAGAAAACCATCATGCCCAGATCCTCGGCACTGGTGCCGAATTCCATACCGATCGCGCCCTGCTGTACCAGCTCTGCAGCGCTCGGGCCAATCACGTGGACGCCCAGTACGCGGTCAGTTTTGGCATCAGCAATGACTTTGACAAAGCCACCGGTGTCGTTTGCTGCCATGGCACGGCCACTGGCTGCGAACGGGAAGGTGCCGACGTTAACCTCAACGCCTTCAGCTTTCAAGGCCTGCTCGGTTTTACCGACCCACGCGATCTCCGGGTGAGTGTAAATAACCGATGGAATCAGGTCGTAGTTCATCTCGGTCTTGTGACCTTTGATGCGCTCGACAACCATGATGCCTTCTTCCGAAGCCTTGTGTGCCAGCATCATGCCGCGAACCACGTCACCAATGGCGAATACGCCCGGTACGCTGGTTGCGCAATGATCGTCAACAAACACGAAACCGCGCTCGTCGATGGTCACGCCGCTGTCAGCTGCCAGCAACTCGGTAGTCACCGGACGGCGACCTACGGCTACGATCAGCTTGTCGAAGGTGATGGTCTGTTCGCCGTTGGCGTCGGTGTAGGTCACAACGACTTCTTCGCCGTTAACCTTGGAACCGGTCACGCGAGCGCCCAGCTTGATGTCCAGACCTTGTTTGGTCAGGGTTTTGTAGGCTTCTTTCGAAACGGCAGCGTCAGCAGCCATCAAGAAGGTGTCCAGGGCTTCCAGGACAGTCACTTCAGCGCCCAGACGGGACCATACCGAACCCAGTTCCAGACCGATCACGCCAGCGCCGATAACGCCCAGACGTTTTGGCACGGACTGGAATTCCAGGGCGCCGGTCGAATCAACAATCACGTTGTTGTCGACAGGTGCAGGTGGAATGTCGATCGGACGCGAGCCCGAAGCCAGAATCACGTTCTCGGCTTCGATGATTTCAACGCTGCCGTCGGGCTTGGTCAGTTCTACACGCTTGCCGGCCAGCAGTTTGCCGTGGCCTTGCAGGGAAGTCACGCCGTTGGCCTTGAACAGGGTCGCAACGCCGGAAGTCAGACCTTTAACGATGTTGGCTTTACGGCCAACCATCGCAGCAACGTCCATCTTCACTTCACCGGTGGTGATGCCGTGGATGGCGAACGCATCCTTGGCTTCGTGATACTTCCAGGAGCTGTCCAGCAGCGCCTTGGATGGAATGCAGCCAACGTTCAGGCAAGTACCGCCCAGCGCCAGTTTGCCTTCCTTGTCGGTGTATTTTTCGATGCAAGCAGTCGAAAGGCCCAGTTGCGCGGCCTTGATGGCTGCAACGTAGCCGCCAGGGCCCGCACCAATCACTACAACGTCAAATTTCTGAGACATGAAAATAGATCCTCTATTAGCTACAAGCTGTCAGCAGCAAGCTGCAAGCCAAAGCCAGACTGCTTTTCCCGCAGCCTGGCCCTGAAACTTGCAGCCGCTTCTATTAGATATCCAGCAGCAGACGAGCCGGGTCTTCCAGCAGGTTTTTGATTGCTACCAGGAAACTTACAGCTTCTTTGCCATCGATCAAGCGGTGATCGTAAGACAGAGCCAAATACATCATCGGACGGATAACTACCTGACCGTTGACTGCCATTGGACGCTGAAGGATGTTGTGCATGCCCAGGATCGCGGCTTGCGGCGGGTTAACGATCGGGGTCGACATCATCGAACCGAAAGTACCACCGTTGGTGATGGTGAAAGTACCACCGGTCATTTCGTCGATCGACAGTTTGCCGTCACGGGCTTTTTTACCGTAGGCAGCGATGCCGCCTTCGATTTCAGCCAGGCTCATCAGTTCGGCGTTACGCAGAACCGGAACCACCAGACCACGGTCGCTGGAAACAGCTACACCGATATCGGCGAAGCCGTGGTAAACAATGTCGGAACCGTCGATCGAGGCGTTAACGGCCGGGAAGCGTTTCAGTGCTTCGGTAGCTGCTTTCACGAAGAACGACATGAAGCCCAGGCGTACGCCGTTGTGGGACTTCTCGAACAGGTCCTTGTACTTCGAACGCAGTGCCATGATTTCAGTCATGTCCACTTCGTTAAAAGTGGTCAGCATCGCCATGTTCGACTGCGCTTCAACCAGACGCTTGGCCACGGTGGCACGAACGCGGGTCATCGGAACGCGTTTTTCTACGCGGTCGCCAGCAGCGAATACCGGAGCGGCAGCGGCAGGTGCAGCGGCCTTGGCCGGCGCAGCAGCAGGAGCGGCTTTTTTGGCAGCTACAGCGGCAACTACGTCTTCCTTGGTCACACGACCGCCTTTGCCAGTACCGGCAACGGAAGCGATGTTGATACCGTTTTCTTCAGCGATCTTGCGCGCAGCAGGTGCGGCAACAGGATCGTCTTCGCCATCGGCAGCAGGAGCAGCAGCCTGGGCGGCCGGTGCAGCGGCAGCCGCAGGGGCGGCAGCAGCAGCGCCGCCTTCAACGATGGAGCCCAGCACTTCGTCGGACAGAACGGTGTCGCCTTCGTTCTTGACGATGGCGCCCAGCACGCCGTCAGCAGTGGCCAGTACTTCCAGCACTACCTTGTCGGTTTCGATATCAACGATCAGGTCGTCGCGCTTTACAGCGTCGCCCGGTTGCTTGTGCCAGGTGGCAACGGTGCCATCGGCAACCGATTCCGGAAATGTTGGGGCTTTGATCTCGATAGCCATGTTCTTTGGTTCCTTAAATTCGGTTTCAGTGCGCGAAGGCGTTAAACAGTGAACGCGTCTTGCAACAGTTTTGCCTGTTGCTCAGCGTGCATCGATGCGTAACCACAAGCAGGTGCAGCAGAAGCGTCACGGCCCGCGTACTCGAGTACGAGAGACTTGTCGTGACCGCTGATGATGCGGCGCATGTGATGCTGGCTGCAGTACCAGGCACCCTGGTTCATCGGCTCTTCCTGACACCAGACAATATGCTTGGCGTTTTTGTACGGAGCCAGGACTTCAATCAAGTCGTCCTCAGGGAACGGGTACAGCTGCTCAAGACGCACGATGGCGATGTCATCACGACCTTCGGCACGGCGTTTTTCCAACAGGTCGTAGTAGACCTTGCCGCTACACAGAACGATGCGACCGACGTTGGCCGGATCCTGTGCATCGATTTCCGGAATAACGGTCTGGAACGAACCTTCGGCCAGATCTTCCAGGGTCGAGATTGCCAGTTTGTGACGCAGCAACGACTTCGGTGTCAGGACGATCAGCGGCTTGCGCAGCGGACGGATAACCTGACGGCGCAGCAGATGGTAGATCTGTGCCGGAGTAGTCGGTACGCACACCTGAATGTTGTGCTCGGCACACAATTGCAGGTAACGCTCAAGACGTGCAGAGGAGTGCTCCGGGCCCTGACCTTCATAACCGTGTGGCAGCAGCATGGTCAGACCGCACAGACGGCCCCACTTGTGCTCACCGCTGGTGATGAACTGGTCGATTACAACCTGGGCGCCGTTGGCGAAGTCGCCGAACTGGGCTTCCCAGATCACCAGCGCGTTTGGCGTGGTGGTCGAGTAGCCGTATTCGAACGCCAATACCGCTTCTTCGGACAGCAACGAGTCGTACAGGTCAAAGCGTGGCTGACCCTCGAACAGGTGCTTGAGAGGAATATAGGTGCCAGCATCTTTCTGGTTGTGCAACACGGCGTGACGGTGCGAGAACGTACCGCGGCCAATGTCCTGACCGGTCATGCGAATCGGGTGACCTTCGAACTGCAGGGTTGCGTATGCCATGGTTTCGGCATAACCCCAGTTGATCGGCAGGCCGCCGGCTTGCATTTTTTGACGATCTTCGTAGATCTTCGCAACCTGGCGCTGAACCACGAAGCCTTCCGGAATTTCCAGCAGCTTGGCGGACAGTTCTTGCAGGGTTTTCAGATCAAAACGGGTGTCGTGGCGGGCAGTCCAGGCGTGACCCAGGTATGGGCGCCAGTCTACGAACAGCTCTTTGTTCGGTTCCTTGACCAGACTTTTCACAACATGCAGGCCGTTGTCCAGCGCGTTGCGGTATTCGTCGATCTTGGCCTGAACGCGCTCTGCGTCAACCACTTTCTCTTGCGTCAGACGCTCGGCATACAGTTCACGGGTAGTGCGCTGCTTGGCGATTTGCTGATACATCAGCGGCTGGGTACCGTTTGGCTCGTCGGCCTCGTTGTGACCGCGACGGCGGTAGCAGAACAAGTCGATCACGACGTCACGCTTGAACTGCATGCGGTAGTCGATAGCCAGCTGGGTCACGAACAATACGGCTTCCGGATCATCACCATTTACATGGAGGATCGGCGCCTGGATCATTTTCGCAACGTCAGTGCAGTACTCGGTAGAACGGGAGTCTTCCGGGTTGCTGATGGTGAAGCCGACCTGGTTGTTGATCACCAGGTGAACCGTACCGCCAGTCTTGAAGCCGCGGGTCTGCGACATCTGGAAGGTTTCCATGACCACGCCCTGACCTGCGAATGCAGCATCACCGTGGATGGAAATTGGCAGTACCTTTTCGCCGGTGCTGTCGTTACGACGGTCCTGGCGAGCACGTACAGACCCTTCAACCACTGGAGAAACGATTTCCAGGTGGGACGGGTTAAACGCCATTGCCAGGTGAACTTCACCACCGGCAGTCATGACGTTGGAGGAGAAGCCCTGGTGGTATTTAACGTCACCGGAACCCAACTCGATTTTTTTCTTGCCTTCGAACTCGTCGAACAACTCGCGCGGGTTTTTGCCGAAGGTGTTCACCAATACGTTCAGGCGACCACGGTGGGCCATGCCGATAACGATTTCCTTGGTGCCGTAGTTGCCCGAACGCTGGATCAGCTCGTCCAGCAAAGGAATCAGGCTCTCGCCGCCTTCCAGGCCGAAACGCTTGGTGCCCGGGTATTTGGTACCCAGGTACTTTTCCAGACCTTCAGCAGCAGTCACGCGCTCAAGCAGATGGCTTTTGACTTCAGCCGAGTACGTCGGGCGGCCGCGTACGCTTTCGAGGCGCTGTTCAAACCAGTGGCGCTGCTCGGAATCGACGATGTGCGTGAACTCTGCGCCAATGGTGCGGCAATATGTCTGCTGCAACGCTTCGAGAATTTCGCGTAGGCTCGCTTCCTCTTTGCCGATATACAGGTCGCCGGCACGGAAGGTCGTATCAAGATCGGCATTGGTCAAGCCGTAATGATTGATCGACAGGTCTGCAGGTGCAGGACGCTGCCACAGTCCCAGCGGATCAAGCTGGGCTGCCTGGTGGCCGCGCATCCGATAGGCCTGGATCAATCGCAGCACTTCAACCTGCTTCTTCTCGTGCTCACTGCTCACGCTCCCGGCGGAAACCGGTTGAGCGCGGCGCTGGTTCTTTGCCAGCAGCACGAAATGGTCGCGGATTGTGGAGTGCGAAACATCGTTGGCAGAGTTGCCTTCAACAGGCAACGTCTGAAATTTGGTGCGCCATTCTTCTGGCACAGCGTTAGGGTCGTGCAGGTAGAGCTCATAGAGCTCTTCCACATAGGCAGCGTTACCACCTGAAAGATAGCCGCTGTTCCACATGCGCTGCATCACGCTTTCTTGCATGCTTGGTCACCCTCGGTTAGGGGACACCATCGACGAGAACACCAGAGCATGCTTGAGAAAGTCCGAATACAGCGACTAAAACAAGCCACTTAGGATCACGCTGATAGTCCGGGTACCAGCCCGGATGCCCCTGCTGGTCTCATTTCTTCAAAATAAGAGCCGCAGCTTTATGAGCTGTTGCTCAGGTTAAAACTACGGCGCCGGTTGAAGCCTGCGCCGTAGCATCTACGGTTACAGCGGTGCTGCGGTACTGCTTTGGATCACACGCCGCTTTGCAGCAGCATGCTACGCACGTGACCGATGGCCTTAGTCGGGTTCAGGCCCTTCGGACACACGTTTACGCAGTTCATGATCCCGCGGCAGCGGAATACGCTGAACGGGTCATCCAGCGAAGCCAGACGCTCACTGGTCTTGGTGTCACGGCTGTCAGCCAGGAAACGATAGGCTTGCAGCAGTGCAGCAGGGCCCAGGAACTTGTCCGGGTTCCACCAGAAGGACGGGCACGAGGTCGAGCAGCAAGCGCACAGGATGCACTCGTACAGACCGTCGAGCTTTTCACGCTCTTCTGGCGATTGCAGACGCTCGATGGCCGGAGCCGGCGTGTCGTTCTGCAGGAACGGCTTAACTTTCTCGTATTGCTTGTAGAAGATGCTCATATCGACGACCAGGTCACGGATAACCGGCAAACCTGGCAGAGGACGAACGATCAGCTTGTTGCCTTTAACGACAGCGGACAGCGGCGTTACACACGCCAGGCCGTTCTTGCCGTTGATGTTCATGCCGTCGGAGCCGCAAACGCCCTCACGGCAAGAGCGACGATAGGAGAAACCCTCGTCCTGCTCTTTGATCAGGGCCAGCACATCCAGCACCATCAGGTCTTTACCGTTGGTATTGACCTCGAATTCCTGCATGAACGGAGCGGCGTCCTGATCAGGGTTGTAACGATAAACACTGACTTTCAACATATCGGCCACCCTTAGTAAGTCCGAACCATAGGTTCGAAGGTCGGAACGGTTTTCGGCGAGAAGTTCACCGCACGCTTGGCTACGCGCTTGTCACCCGGGAAGTACAGGGTGTGGCACAGCCAGTTAACGTCGTCACGATCTTCGAAGTCTTCACGGGCGTGAGCACCGCGCGATTCCTTACGAACTTCAGCAGCGATTGCAGTCGCTTCAGCCACTTCGAGCAGGTTTTGCAGCTCAAGGGCTTCGATACGGGCCGTGTTGAACGCCTGGCTCTTATCGTTGATTTTCACGTTGGCGATGCGCTTGCGCAGGTCAGCCAGCTGGGCAATACCCTTCTGCATGTATTCGCCGGTACGGAATACACCGAAGTAGTTCTGCATGCAGCTTTGCAGCTCTTTACGCAGGGTAGCCACGTCTTCGCCGTCGGTACGCGAGTTCAGGCCGTCCAGACGTGCCAGGGCAGCGTCGATGTCGGACTGGCGTGGACGGGCGTAATCAACGCCTTCTTTCAGGGTCTGCTCAAGGAACAGGCCGGCAGCACGACCGAATACCACCAGGTCGAGCAGCGAGTTGCCGCCCAGACGGTTGGCACCGTGTACGGATACACAAGCCACTTCACCCACTGCAAACAGGCCAGGGATGATCTGGTCGTTGCCGTCGGCGTCCTGGGTGATCGCCTGGCCATGAATGTTGGTGGCAACGCCGCCCATCATATAGTGGCAAGTCGGAACAACCGGAACCGGAGCCAGTACCGGGTCAACGTGTGCGAACGTTTTCGACAGTTCGCAGATACCTGGCAGGCGGCTGTGCAGAACTTCCTCACCGAGGTGATCGAGTTTCAGCATCACGTGATCGCCGTCAGGACCGCAACCGTTGCCCGCGATGATTTCCTTAACCATCGAGCGAGCTACTACGTCACGACCGGCAAGGTCTTTGGCGTTCGGAGCATAACGCTCCATGAAACGCTCGCCGTGCTTGTTGATCAGGTATCCACCTTCACCACGGCAACCTTCGGTAACCAGTACACCGGCGCCGGCAATACCGGTCGGGTGGAACTGCCACATTTCGATGTCCTGTACCGGCACGCCAGCACGCAGCGCCATGCCAATACCGTCGCCGGTGTTGATCAATGCGTTGGTAGTGGACGAGTAGATACGGCCCGCACCGCCAGTCGCCAGTACGGTCGCGTTAGCGCGAACGTAGGAGGTCTCACCGGTTTCGATGCAGATAACGATCATGCCGACGAAATCGCCAGCCTCGTTTTTAACCAGGTCGACACCGTAGTATTCGTTCAGGAATACAGTGCCGGCCTTGAGGTTGGCCTGGTACAGGGTGTGCAACAGTGCGTGACCGGTACGGTCGGCTGCAGCGCAAGTACGCGCAGCCTGGCCGCCCTTGCCGAAGTCCTTGGACTGACCGCCGAAAGGACGCTGGTAGATACGACCCTGTTCGGTACGGGAGAACGGCAGACCCATGTGCTCGAGTTCGAACACGGCTTCCGGGCCTACGGAACACATGTATTCGATAGCGTCCTGGTCACCGATATAGTCGGAACCCTTGACGGTATCGTACATGTGCCAGCGCCAGTCATCGTTTGGATCAGCAGACGCGATCGCGCAGGTAATGCCACCCTGGGCCGATACGGTGTGCGAACGAGTCGGGAAAACCTTGGTGATTACGGCAGTCTTGTGACCGCCTTGAGCCAGCTGCAGAGCAGCGCGCATGCCAGCACCGCCGCCGCCAATGATGATGGCGTCGAACGAAAGTGTATTAACTGTGTTAGCCATGAATCAGATACCCCAAAGAATCTGCACACCCCAGACGAAGTAAGCGAACATTGCAACGCCGCAGACTGCCTGGAAGAGGAAACGTACTGCTGTCGCGGACTTGCCCAGCGCCATTGGCGTCAGGTAGTCGGTCGCGATGGTCCACATGCCGACCCAGGCGTGAGCGCCGAGTGCAACAAGGGCCAGCAGGCTGAAGATACGCATCCAGTTGCTTGCGAACAGCTCATGCCATTGGGCGTAGCCAATGCCTGGGTTCGCAACGAGGTACCCGATCAGGAAAATGAAATAAGCCGCTAGAACAACCGCAGACACACGCTGTGCCATCCAGTCATAGAGGCCCGAACGCGACAGGTTCGTAACGCTGGTTACCATATCCAAACTCCCGCCAGAACAATCATCACCACGGAAATGACGATTACGATTTTCGAGCCCAGTCGGCCGCCTTCAAGCGTCTCACCGATGCCCATGTCCATGATCAAGTGGCGCACACCGGCAACCAGGTGATACAGCAAGGCAGAGAGCAGGCCCCACGCAACGAATTTGGCCAGCGGACTGGTCAAGCATGCCTTCACCTCGGCATAACCTTCTTCGGAACCCAGGGATTTGCTCAATGCATAAAGCATGATGCCCAGGCCGAGAAAAAGAATAATGCCCGATACACGGTGCAGAAATGACGTAACGCCGGTGATGGGGAGTTTGATGGTCCTTAGGTCTAGGTTTACAGGTCGTTGGCTATTCACGGCTTTTTTCACACTGAAGAGCCCCTAACAATCAGGGCAAGTTTGTTGGGATGCGCACTGGTCAGGTACCCACCACCCGGGAGTGACGACCCCCATCTAAACAGGCCCAAAAGCCTCTGGCGGTCGGCTGCCGAGTATAGACAGTTAGGTTACTAATGACAACGCAAACACCCACCCCCTAATAGCGCATTGCGCTCGGGCTATAAAAGGCGTAAACGGCTGGGATAATCGCGAAAAAATGCTTCTCAAAGCCTTGTACAGCAAGACTTTAGGCAAATTGACATTCGAATTTATCTCACTATAGTGGTGCGGGCCCTGCGTGGGGGGTCTGTCTGATGATTTCAAGCATAAATAGGAGGCCACATGGCTGACAAAAAAGCGCAGTTGATCATCGAGGGCGCAGCCCCCGTCGAGCTGCCCATTTTAACTGGCACCGTGGGTCCCGATGTAATCGATGTGCGAGGCCTGACGGCCACGGGCCGATTCACATTTGACCCTGGCTTCATGTCGACTGCATCTTGCGAGTCGAAGATCACCTATATTGATGGTGACAACGGTATCCTGCTGCACCGCGGCTACCCGATCGAACAGCTGGCCGAACATTCTGATTACCTTGAGACCGCTTACCTGCTGCTGAACGGCGAACTGCCGACCGCAGAGCAGAAGGCTCAATTTGTCAGCACCGTGAAGAACCACACCATGGTTCACGAGCAGTTGAAGACCTTCTTCAACGGCTTCCGTCGTGACGCCCACCCGATGGCGGTCATGTGCGGTGTAGTCGGCGCCCTCTCGGCCTTCTACCACGACTCCCTGGACATCAATAACCCGCAGCATCGCGAAATTTCCGCGATCCGCCTGGTTGCCAAGATGCCAACCCTGGCCGCGATGGTTTACAAGTACTCCATGGGTCAACCCATGATGTACCCGCGTAACGACCTGACCTACGCCGAAAACTTCCTGCACATGATGTTCAACACGCCGTGCGAGATCAAACCGATCAGCCCGGTACTGGCCAAGGCGATGGACAAGATCTTTATCCTGCACGCCGACCACGAACAGAATGCTTCGACCTCCACCGTGCGTCTGGCGGGTTCTTCGGGTGCCAACCCGTTCGCCTGTATTGCTGCCGGTATCGCTGCACTGTGGGGCCCTGCCCACGGCGGCGCCAACGAAGCCGTGCTGACCATGCTCGACGAAATTGGCGATGTGTCCAACATCGACAAGTTCATCGCCAAGGCCAAGGACAAGAACGATCCGTTCAAGCTGATGGGCTTCGGTCACCGGGTTTACAAAAACCGCGACCCACGCGCCACCGTGATGAAGAAGACCTGCGACGAAGTGCTGAAAGAGCTGGGGATCCAGAACGACCCGCAACTCGAACTGGCCATGCGCCTGGAAGAGATCGCCCTGACCGACCCGTACTTCATCGAGCGCTCGCTGTACCCGAACGTCGACTTCTACTCGGGGATCATCCTCAAGGCGATCGGCATTCCGACCAGCATGTTCACCGTGATCTTCGCCCTGTCGCGTACAGTGGGCTGGATCTCGCACTGGAAAGAAATGCTCTCCAGCCCGTACAAGATTGGCCGTCCGCGCCAGCTGTACACCGGCTACGAGCAGCGTGACATCACCAAGCTGGAAGACCGCAAGTAAGGCCTGTCCCACGACAGCGTCCTGATTGCAGACAATACGGCCTCTATTTATAGAGGCCGTATTTTTTTGTGCCCATGATTTTTGATTGCTGTGTAGCCCTCAAAGCCTGATGCGGACCTGACCCACTGTGGGAGCGGGCTTGCCCGCGATGGCATCACCGCGCTTTGCGTGCTAGACCCTATCGCCCGCATCGCAGGCAAGCCAGCTCCCACAAGTTTTGTGGTGCCATCACAGCCTGATGCCGGCCTGCCCCACAGTGTTGTGGTGCCCTAAAGCCTGAAGCTGGCCTGCCCCACTGTGGGAGCGGGCTTGCTCGCGATGGCATCACCGCGCTTTGCCTGCTAGACCCTATAGCCCGCATCGCAGGCAAGCCAACTCCCACAGGCAGCACAGCCCCAAGAATGCCCGACACAAAAAATCCCCCTGCCTCACGACAGGGGGATTCGATTAAACATACTGTCTATCTATTGCGGATTAATGATCCACCGCCCCGCTCGCCCCCAACCCCGTCTGCGAACGCACAAACTGCGGGAAGAACAGCGCGCGCTCTTTCTCTGCCGACTTGGATTTATCAGTAATGGAGAAGAACCAGATACCCGCGAACGCAATGATCATGGAGAACAATGCCGGGTACTCGTAAGGGAAGATCGCTTTTTCATGATGCAGGATCTGCACCCAGATGGTCGGACCCAGGATCATCAGACCAACCGCGCTCACCAGCCCCATCCAGCCGCCGATCATGGCGCCACGGGTGGTCAGGTTTTTCCAGTACATGGAAAGCAGCAAGACCGGGAAGTTGCAGCTCGCCGCAATGGAGAACGCCAGGCCCACCATAAACGCGATGTTCTGGCTTTCAAACAGGATGCCCAGGCCAATCGCCAGTACCGCCAATGCAATAGTGGTGATCTTCGAAACCCGAATCTCTTCCTTGTCGTTGGCCTTGCCCTTTTTGATCACGCTGGCATACAGGTCATGGGATACCGCAGAGGCGCCTGCCAGGGTCAGCCCCGCAACCACCGCCAGGATGGTGGCAAAAGCCACTGCCGAAATAAAGCCCAGGAACATGCTGCCGCCAACCGCGTCCGCAAGATGCACCGCCGCCATGTTGTTACCACCCAGCAAGGCGCCAGCAGCGTCCTTGAAGTCCGGGTTGGTACTCACCAGGATGATTGCGCCAAAGCCGATGATAAAGGTCAGGATATAGAAGTAGCCGATAAAGCCCGTTGCGTAGAACACGCTTTTACGTGCTTCCTTGGCATCGCTCACGGTGAAGAAGCGCATCAGGATATGTGGCAGGCCGGCAGTACCGAACATCAGGGCCAGGCCGAGGGAGAATGCAGAGATCGGATCTTTCACCAGCCCGCCCGGGCTCATGATTGCCTCACCTTTAGGGTGAATCTTCACCGCTTCGGCAAACAGGGCGTTGAAGTCAAAGTTGACATGTTTCATGACCATCACAGCCATGAACGTGGCGCCCGACAGCAACATGACCGCCTTGATGATCTGCACCCAGGTCGTTGCCAGCATGCCGCCGAACAACACATACATGCACATCAGGATACCCACCAGGATCACCGCAACGTGGTAGTCCAGGCCAAACAGCAGCTGGATCAGCTTGCCGGCACCGACCATTTGCGCGATCAGGTAGAACGCTACCACCACCAGCGAACCACACGCCGACAACGAACGAATCTGAGTTTGACCCAATCGGTACGAGGCCACGTCGGCAAAGGTGTATTTGCCCAGGTTGCGCAGACGCTCGGCAATCAGGAACAGAATGATCGGCCAACCCACCAGAAAGCCGATTGAATAGATCAGGCCATCGTAGCCGGAGGTGTACACCAGCGCGGAAATACCCAGAAAAGATGCTGCCGACATATAGTCGCCCGCAATCGCCAGGCCGTTCTGGAAACCGGTGATCTTGCCGCCAGCAGCATAGTAGTCAGCGGCCGACTTGTTGCGCTTGGATGCCCAGTAAGTAATGCACAGGGTTGCGCCCACAAACACGACGAACATAATGATCGCCGAAATATTGAGCGGTTGTTTTTGCACTTCACCCGTCAGGGCCTCCCCCGCCCAGACTGCCGGTGCAAGGGCTGAAGCGCCCAGTGTTGCCAATAAGCGCCCGATCATTGCCCAGCCTCCTTGAGAATTGCATTGTTCAGCTCATCAAACTCGCCATTGGCCCGACGCACATAGATACCGGTCAGCACGAAGGCCGAAACAATCAGCCCCACACCAATCGGAATACCCCAGGTAATGGAAGAGCCGGGGCTCAACTTGGCGCCCATGATGTGCGACCCATATGCAATCAACAGGATAAAGGCGGCATATAACCCGAGCATGATTGCCGAAAGAATCCAGGCAAAACGCTCTCTCTTTTTGACCAGCTCCTTGAAACGCGGGCTGTTTTGAATCGAGATATAAATGCTGTCGTTCATTATTTTTGTCCTCGCAGCACAGATGAGATGGAACGATTTCACTATTAGGGCGGCGCAAATTCAATTCCAGACGACTTTAGTAGTAGAGCCTCTGATTTGCTGCAGCCCCCGGTTTCTCTAGGCTGTAAGGACGATGACAACTTTTGCGACCCGCCTGACAAGCAAAAACCGCCTGGCGAAAACACCCGGCGGTCTTGTGTACTGCGAGCTAGACGCTTCGCGATTATTTAGCGGTCCATTGCGCTACCCGCTCCGGGTGTTTGGAAACCCACTCTTTGGCCGCGACTTCGGGTTTTGCCCCCTCTTGAATGGCCAGCATTACCTCACCAATTTCGTCTTTTGAATTCCAGGAAAACTTCTCCAGAAACGCCGCCACTTCCGGCGCCTTGGTGTTCAACTCTTTGCTGCCGATGCTGTTTACAGTTTCAGCCGCGCCAAACACGGACTTGGGATCTTCAAGAAAACGCAGTTTCCACTTGGCAAACATCCAGTGCGGCACCCAGCCGGTCACGGCAATCGGTTCATTTTTGGCATAGGCACGCCCCAGTTCCGAGGTCATTGCCGCTCCGGAACTTGCCTGCAACTTGTAACCCTTGAGGTCGTAATCCTTGATTGCCTCATCGGTTTTAAGCATCACCCCCGACCCGGCATCGATACCGACAATCTTGTTTTTGAACTCAGTACTGCCCTTCAAATCAGCAATGGACTGGGCTTTTACATATTCAGGGACGATCAGGCCAATTTTGGCGTCTTTAAAGTTGGGGCCGTAATCCACAACCTTGTCTTTATTCTTGGCCCAGTATTCGCCGTGGGTTACCGGCAACCAGGCGGACAGCATGGCATCCAGCTTGCCCGTGGCCACACCCTGCCACATGATGCCCGTCGCCACCGGCATCAGCTTCACGTCATAACCCAGCTTTTGTTTAATCACCTCGGCCGCTACATGGGTGGTCGCCACGCTGTCGGACCAACCATCCACATAACCGATATTCAGGGTCGGCTTGCCCTGGGCACTGGCCAGGCCCGCACTCATCGCCAGCACCAAGGCTGCTCCCGCGCTCAAAATTCGTCGCATCTTCATCTTTGATTCCCCACAGTGCCGGGCCCGACGAGTGCCGGGCCGCTCAAGATTCCTACAGAGTTATTCCACCCCGTATCACTTGCACCGGATAATCAACCGCGCCTGCCAAGCGCCCTGCTCTGACGACGACCCCCATGCAACCCGCAGCGACATGGCGCCACCAGCCAGATAGATGCGCGTGACCTTGCATGGCCGGGCAGACCAACATTACATGTCAAAATTATACGCAGCCGCTGCGCCCGCCCAATTGCAGGTAAGATGCGCGGCTTTGCTCCCATACGGCCTGACCATGTCCGCGACTGCCCGCTTCCCCGTGCTGCCTTATCTCCTTGCCTGCCTGCTGGGCGTATTTGCCATTGCCGGCTTCTGGTACGGCCTGGGCCAACCGGTGATATTGCCCGACGCGGCAACACCGACCCATAAACTGCAGTGTGCGTCCTATACGCCGTTCGACAAGGACCAGTCACCGTTCGACCAGCCTTTCGTGCCCCGGGCTGAGCGGATGGACGCTGACCTGGCGTTGCTGGCCACGCGCTTTCAATGCATTCGCACCTATTCCCAGGCGGGCCTTGAAACCCTGCCAGAGCTGGCACGCAAGCACGGCCTCAAGCTGATGGCCGGCGCCTGGGTCAGCAGCGACCCCGTAGCCACCGAACAGGAAGTCGATGCCCTGATCGCTTCGGCCAATGCCAACCCGGACGTGGTCAGTGCGGTGATCGTCGGCAACGAAGCCTTGCTGCGCAAGGAAGTCACGGCGCCACAGCTGGTCAGGCTGATCGACAAGGTAAAAAGCCAGGTCAAGCAACCGGTCACCTATGCAGACGTCTGGGAGTTCTGGCTGCAGCACCCGGAAATCGCCCCGGCGGTGGACTTCCTGACCATTCACCTGCTGCCGTACTGGGAAGATGACCCTGCCGGTATTGACCAGGCCGTACAGCATGTCGCCCAGGTGCGTCAGGTATTTGGCAACAAGTTCGCCCCCAAGGACATCCTGATCGGCGAGACCGGCTGGCCCAGCGAAGGTCGCCAGCGCGAAACCGCCCAGCCAAGCCGGGTGAACGAAGCAAAATTCATTCGCGGTTTTGTCACCCTGGCCGAACAAAACGGCTGGAAGTACAACCTGATCGAAGCCTTCGACCAACCCTGGAAGCGTGGCAGCGAGGGGGCTGTAGGCGGCTACTGGGGGTTGTTCGATGCGGATCGCCAGGACAAGGGCATCCTCGCCGGCCCGGTCTCCAACCTGCCGCACTGGCCGGTCTGGCTGGGTTTTGGCGCTGTCCTGTTTCTGGGCACACTGCTGATGGGCGGCAAGGTCCGCACAAAACGTGCAGCTGTGTTACTGCCAGCACTGGGTGCGGTTGCAGGATGCAGCATCGTGGCATGGGCTGAACTGGCCTCCGTGACCAGCCGCTTTGCTGGCGAGTGGCTATGGGCTGGCTTGCTGGTTGGCCTGAACCTGATCGTACTCACCCATGGCGCATTGGCCCTTGGCCAGAAAGACGGCTGGCGAGAACGCCTGTTCAACCTGCTGGAGCGTCGTGCCGGCTGGTGGCTGGCCGCCGCCGGGTTTGCCGGTGCGGTGATGATGCTGGGGCTGGTGTTCGAGCCGCGCTATCGCAGCTTCCCCAGCGCCGCCCTGCTGCTGCCTGCGCTGGTTTACCTGCTGCGCCCGGTGGGCGGCCCCCGTCGTGAATTCGGCCTGTTGGCCTTGATCATTGGGGCTGGCATACCGGTACAGCTATACCGCGAAGGCCTGCATAACCAACAGGCCTGGATGTGGGCACTGGTCAGCGTATTGCTGGTGATGGCGCTGTGGCGCAGTGTGCGCAAGCGCGCCTGACTCACTGCAGACTTTAAGCGGCTAGTTTTTGTGGGAGCTGGCTTGCCTGCGATGCAGGCCCCGCGGACTATCAGGTAAACCGCGGCGATGCCATCGCGAGCAAGCCCGCTCCCACAGAGGACCAGGCCAGCATCAGGCTTTGAGGGCACCACAACATCTGTGGGAGCTGGCTTGCCTGCGATGCAGGCCCCGCGGTCTGTCAGGTAAACCGCGGCAATGCCATCGCGAGCAAGCCCGCTCCCACAATGAACCAGGGTCTACTTTGACGCGCGCACCAAGCGCAACCCGGCAATTACCACGGCAAACACTGCAAGGCTGGCGTTATACAACGCCAGTGCGGGCAGGCCGAACAGCAGGGCCAGCACCGCCAGTGCGCAGCCGACACGACCACGCACGCAAAAAGCAATAATCGACAGCACCAGCGCGACCCAGCCCAAAACCCGGAAATGAATCAACAAGCCCAGGTTACCCCGCAACTGGCATTCCCAGCGCGCGGCCTCGGCAACACAGGTTCCCACCCACTGCGAGTCCTCCATCAAGCCGTATCGCAACCCATAACTGGCGAGCAACCAAACAGGCAGGGCGATAAGCAGCAAGATCCACGGTAAACGAGGTCGCATAAAAAACTCCGATAGGCAAAAGCGGCGCCCAGCTTAATCCCCATCTTCGGCTATGCAAGCCTTGCAATCAGATATCTGTTAACTAAAGTCATTCAGCGTGTATCTTGGGAGGCTTTTTGCCTGTTCGGGACTCTTTGGGGAAATATTTGGTGCCGCCAAATGGCACTTCAGTACTAGCCCTGTGGTCATAGCCTGCGAATCTTTTGCGCACCTTATTAGGGATAGTCTTCATGCTCCGTTCTCTGCCCTTCGCTGCCTTACTGGGCGGCCTTATCTTGAGTGCGTCCGCGCAGGCGGTCGATGTCGACCCCGCCACGTATGGCTATCCGATAACCAATCCGTTCGAAGCCACGATTGCCACCACCCCGCCACAAATGCGCCCGTTGCTGCCCGACGAAGATGATATCAACCAGTCGGACTACACCCTCAACCTGCGCCCTGAACGTGAGCACATACTGCCGGCCAATTTCTGGGCAGTGAAAAAACTCACTTACCGCATGGCCAAACAGGATCACCCGGCACCGCTGATGTTCCTGATTGCCGGCACCGGCGCCGCCTACGACAGCAGTCTCAACGAATACCTGAAAAAGCTCTTCTACCAGGAGGGCTATCACGTCGTGCAGCTGTCCTCACCGACCAGCTATGACTTCATGAGCTCGGCTTCGCGCCTGGCCACACCCGGCATCAGCCAGTACGACGCCGAGGATTTGTACCATGTGATGCAGGCAGTGCGCGCCCAACAGGCCAAGCTGCCCGTCACCGACTACTACCTGGCGGGCTATAGCCTGGGCGCACTGGATGCGGCCTTTGTCAGCCATCTGGATGAAACCCGCAAAAGCTTCAACTTCAAAAAAGTCTTGATGCTCAACCCGCCGGTCAACCTGTTTACCTCCATCAGCAACCTCGACAAGCTGGTGCAAACCGAGGTCAAGGGCATCAACAACTCCACCACGTTCTACGAGCTGGTGCTGGGCAAGTTGACCCGCTACTTCCAGGATAAAGGCCGGGTCGACCTCAATGCGGCCCTGGTCTATGACCTGCAAAACTCCAAGGAGCGCCTGACCAACGAGCAAATGGCCATGCTGATCGGCACGGTGTTTCGTTTCTCGTCGGCCGATATCGTGTTCACCTCGGACCTGATCAACCGCCGCGGCCTGATCACCCCGCCGAACTACCCGATCACCGAAGGCACCAGCCTCACGCCGTTTCTCAAGCGTTCGCTGCAGTGCGACTTTGACTGCTACCTGACCGAGCAGGTGATCCCCATGTGGCGCGCCAAGACCGATGGCGGCAGCCTGCTGCAACTGATCGACCAGGTCAGCCTGTACGCCCTGCAGGACTACCTGAAAAACAGCCCGAAGATTGCCGTCATGCATAACGCCGACGACATTATCCTTGGCCCTGGTGACTTGGGCTTTCTGCGTAAAACCTTCGGTAATCGCCTGACGGTTTATCCGTATGGTGGCCACTGCGGCAATCTCAACTACCGAGTCAACGCTGACGATATGCTGGAGTTCTTCCGTGGCTAAACAATTACTGCTTCTCGCCGCCCTGCTCGGCGCAGGCTTCGCCCATGCCGACAACAGCAAGGCTCACACGGAACTGACCCCGGATGTCGACGGGTTTACCCAGCCGTTGAAACTGTTGAAATTCAATCCGGGCCTGGACCAACGTGAGTTCGAGCGCGCCACCATGAACGCGCTGAGCATCTATGATCCGCTGGAGCCGCTCAACCGCCGGATCTACCATTTCAACTACCGCTTCGATCAGTGGGTGTTCCTGCCGGTGGTCAACGGCTATCGCTATGTCACGCCAAGCTTTCTGCGCACGGGCGTGAGCAACTTCTTCAACAACCTGGGCGACGTGCCCAACCTGTTCAACAGCCTGCTGCAGCTCAAGGGCCACCGCTCGCTGGAAACCACAGGGCGCTTGCTGTTGAACACGACCATAGGCGTCGGTGGCCTGTGGGATCCGGCCACGGCAATGGGCCTGCCCCGTCAAAGTGAAGACTTCGGCCAGACTCTGGGCTTTTACGGCGTACCGGGCGGTGCTTACCTGATGCTGCCGATCCTGGGCCCGTCGAACCTGCGCGACACCACGGGGCTGGTGGTCGACTTCGGCGTCAACCAGGAAATCAACTTCCTCAACGTACCGCACGAGAGCTCCCGCCATCCCGAGATCTGGGTGCTGGGCGCGGTCGACAAGCGCTACAACACCAGTTTCCGCTATGGCCAGTTCGACTCGCCGTTTGAGTACGACAAGCTGCGTTACATTTACACCGAAGCGCGTAAATTGCAGATTGCCGAGTAGCATCAGCATGGACGCATACCCTCGTAGCAGCTGACGAGCAACGCGAGGCTGCGTCCGACGATGCAATCGTCGTAAAGCCTTTAAACGCGGTGTATCTATAACACCCGGGGAAATGGTTTTACGACTGCTGCGCAGCCGAACGTAGCCTCGCGTTGCTCGTCAACTGCTACAAGGCACCCGCAAAAACTGGCACAGCGCTTCGCGCTTGGCCATCGCGTCACGACGCCCCAGCTCGATCAACTCCCGGCAATAACCCGCCTCGAACAGCAGGTAGCTGAGCACGCCTGCACCACTGGTTTTGGTCGCACCGGGGCCACGCAAGAACATGCGCAGCGCGGCCGGCAGTTCGTGCCGATGGCGGGCCGCAATCTCGTCAATCGGCTGGCTCGGCGCAATCACCAGCACTTCCACGGGCGACAAGCCCAGGTTGTCGGAGTGCCTGGGCAGCAGGCGGCTAAAGTGATTGAGCCGCTCAAGCAGCTCGATATCGCTTTCCAGGCTGTCGATAAACGTACTGTTGAGCATATGCCCGCCAATTTGCGCCAGGGTTGGCTGCTGCGCGTTGTAGTAGCGCGGCTGGTCGTCCTGCAGGTCGGGCCCGCGCGGGTTGCCGCTCACGCCCACCACCAGCACCCGGCTGGCCCCCAGATGCAGCGCCGGGCTAATGGGCGCCGACTGACGCACGGCGCCATCACCGAAGTACTCCTCGCCAATCTTGACCGGGGCAAACAACAGCGGAATGGCCGAGCTGGCCAGCAAGTGCTCCACCGTCAACGCCGTGGGCATGCCGATACGCCGGTGGCGCAACCAGCCATTGATGGTGCCCTTGCCCTGGTAAAAGGTCACTGCCTGGCTGGACGAGTAGCCAAATGCCGTGACGGCGACGGCCCGCAGATGCTGCTGGGCAATCGCCTGCTCGATACCGGGAAAATTGATTTTGGCCTGCAACAGATAGCGCAAGGGCGAGCTGTCGAGCAGCGCTACCGGCACATGGGCGCCCAGCCCGAGCAGGCTGTGGCCCAGAAAGCGTGTGGCCTGGTGCAGCACCCCCGGCCAGTCGCTGCGCAGCACGCGCCGGCTTTCGAAGCCCTGCCAGAACGCGGTCAGGTGCTCGACCGCGCGGGTGAAATCCATCGCCCCGCTGGCCAGGCTGACCGCGTTGATCGCCCCCGCCGAGGTGCCGACAATTACCGGGAACGGGTTGGCGGCACCGGCAGGCAGCAATTCGGCAATCGCCGCCAGCACGCCGACCTGATAAGCCGCCCGCGCACCACCGCCAGACAGGATCAGGCCCGTCACCGGCGCTGCCGTCACGACCAGGCGGCCGCCTCAGCGGCGTTTGTCGTAGAGCTTGGGCTCGCCGGGCGGACGAGTCTTGAAACGGCGATGGGC
Organism: Pseudomonas fragi; assembly: GCF_900105835.1. Classification (NCBI taxonomy): domain Bacteria; kingdom Pseudomonadati; phylum Pseudomonadota; class Gammaproteobacteria; order Pseudomonadales; family Pseudomonadaceae; genus Pseudomonas; species Pseudomonas fragi. The sequence continues at coordinate 4,885,721 of NZ_LT629783.1, read as the reverse complement.
CCACAGATACTGCTCGGGGCATTCACGCACCGCCCGTTCGACCCATTGATTGATTCGCAGGCAATCAGCCTCATCGCTTTCTCCGGGGAAATCCCTCAGTGGCGGATGAATGACCAGCTTGTACCCACTGCCATCGGCCAGTCTTTGTTGAGTAAAGGGCACAACCTGCGCTTTGCCCAGTTTGGCAAACTTGCTGGTTGCCGTAACGGTAGCCGCAGGAATACCGAACAGCGGCACAAAGATACTTTGCTTGGCGCCGTAGTCCTGATCGGGTGCATACCAGATCGCCCGCCCGGAGCGCAGCAGCTTGAGCATGCCGCGCACATCATCTCGCTCGACCGCCAGCGAATCGACGTTATGCCGCTCACGGCCGCGACGCTGGATAAAATCGAACAGCGGGTTCTTGTGCTCGCGGTACATGCCGTCGATGGTGTGCTGCTGGCCGAGCAAGGCGGCACCGATTTCCAGGGTGGTGAAGTGGAACGCCATCAGGATCACGCCCTTGCCTTCGAGCTGCGCCTGCTTGAGGTGCTCCAGCCCTTCGACATGGGCCAGTTTGGCCAGACGCGGTTTTGACCACCACCAGCTCATGGCCATCTCAAAAAAGGCAATGCCGGTGGAGGCGAAGTTTTCCTTGAGCAATTGCTTGCGCTCGGCGGCCGACTTTTCAGGGAAACACAACTCAAGGTTGCGCGTGGCAATCCGCCGCCGATCACCGGCCACCCGATACATCAGGGCGCCAAGGCCACGGCCGATACACAGTTGGACTTTATAAGGCAGTTGCACCACCAACCACAGCACGCCCAGACCCAGCCATAGCAGCCAGAAGCGCGGATGAAAAAAAGCGGCACGAAAACGCGGGCGATCCATTAATGATTCCGGACAGACACAAGGGTCGGCCATTCTACATCGTTAGACCCGGCTTGCGGCCTGCGGGCGTTCTCGTTATAAGTCTCAGCACTTTAAGTGACAAGTCGCGTTAAGCAACCATGAGCCAAACCGAATCGCTAGACCAAGCCCCCGTGTTCCAGCTTAAGGGCAGTATGCTCGCCATCACGGTGCTGGAACTTGCGCACAACAACCTTGAAGCCCTGGACCGCCAACTGGCCGCCAAAGTGGCCCAGGCGCCGAATTTTTTCAGTAATACCCCACTGGTACTGGCGCTGGACAAGCTGCCTGCCAGTGAAGGCGCCATCGATTTGCCCGGGCTGATGCGTGTCTGCCGCCAGCATGGCCTGCGCACCCTGGCCATTCGCGCCAGCCGCATCGAAGACATCGCCGCCGCCATTGCCATCGACCTGCCCGTGCTGCCGCCTTCAGGCGCGCGTGAGCGACCGATCGACCCGGTTGAAGTGGTGGTCGAGCCAAAAAAACCGGAAAAACCGCCGGAGCCGGCCATCAAGCCGACCAAAATCATCACCAGCCCGGTACGCGGTGGCCAGACCGTGTATGCCGAAGGCTGCGACCTGGTGGTCATCGCTTCCGTCAGCCCCGGCGCGGAACTTATGGCCGATGGCAACATCCATGTTTACGGGCCAATGCGGGGTCGCGCACTGGCCGGACACAAAGGCAACACCAAGGCACGGATTTTTTGCCAGCAGTTGAGCGCCGAGCTAGTGTCAATTGCGGGCAAGTACAAGGTCTCTGAAGACCTGCGTCGGGATCCGCTATGGGGAACAGGGGTTCAGATCAGTCTGTCAAGTGACATGTTGAACATCACCCGGCTTTAACGGATACTCTCGCCATTTTCCAACCATCTCAAAATCGTAGTGAAAACAGTCTTTTCCTTGTGGGGCCAATGCCCGCCAGGGCTGTTCACCTGCAGTCGTCAGTAGAGATGTTATTCAGGGGCTAAAAAGTCCTTTTTCCTTAGGGGTGAAACACCTTGGCCAAGATTCTAGTGGTTACATCCGGCAAGGGTGGTGTGGGTAAGACCACCACCAGCGCCGCTATCGGTACCGGCCTCGCTCTGCGCGGCCACAAAACAGTGATCGTCGACTTCGACGTTGGCTTGCGTAACCTCGACCTGATCATGGGCTGCGAGCGCCGCGTGGTGTATGACTTCGTCAACGTGGTCAACGGCGAAGCCAACCTGCAGCAGGCCCTGATCAAAGACAAGCGCCTGGAAAACCTCTACGTGCTGGCCGCCAGCCAGACCCGTGACAAGGATGCGCTGACCAAGGAAGGCGTCGAAAAAGTTCTGATGGAACTTAAGGAAACCTTCGAATACGTGGTCTGTGACTCCCCGGCCGGTATCGAAACCGGTGCTCACCTGGCCATGTACTTCGCTGACGAGGCGGTCGTGGTGACCAACCCGGAAGTGTCCTCGGTACGTGACTCGGACCGCATGCTGGGCCTGCTGGCCAGCAAGTCGCGCCGTGCCGAACTGGGCCAGGACCCGATCAAGGAACACCTGCTGCTGACCCGCTACAACCCGGATCGCGTGTCCAAGGGCGAAATGCTCGGGGTTGAAGACGTCAAGGAAATCCTGGCCGTGGCCCTGCTGGGTGTGATCCCGGAGTCCCAGGCCGTGCTGAAAGCATCCAACCAGGGCGTGCCGGTGATCCTTGACGATCAGAGCGACGCCGGTCAGGCCTACAGCGATGCCGTTGATCGCCTGCTGGGCAAAACCGTGGAGCATCGGTTCCTTGATGTACAGAAGAAGGGATTCTTCGAGCGCCTGTTTGGAGGCAACTAAACAATGAACATTTTTGACTTCTTTCGTACTCGCAAAACGCCAACAACCGCGTCGGTTGCGAAAGAGCGTCTACAGATCATCGTGGCGCACGAGCGTGGCCAACGCAGCACCCCGGACTACCTGCCTGCCCTGCAAAAGGAACTGGTTGAGGTGATCCGCAAATACGTGAACATCGGCGATGATTCGGTACAGATCGCCCTTGAAAACGAAGGTAGCTGCTCGATTCTGGAACTCAACATCACACTGCCAGATCGTTAATCGATCCGGCGGGCACCACGGCGACCTGGGCGCCTTCCCTGCGGGGGAGGCTCCCTCGTCGCCGTTGGCGTTTTTCAAGAGGCTGTTTTAATGCCGTTGTCCAATATTCACATCATCCATGAGGACGCTGGCGTTCTGGTGGTCAACAAGCCCACCCTGCTGCTCTCGGTGCCGGGCCGGGCGGATGACAACAAGGATTGCTTGATTACCCGCCTGCAAGAAAACGGCTACCCCGAGGCGCGTATTGTCCACCGCCTGGATTGGGAAACGTCCGGTATTATCCTGCTGGCGCGAGATGCCGACACTCATCGCGAATTGTCCCGTCAGTTTCACGACCGTGAAACCGAAAAAGCCTACACCGCACTGGCCTGGGGCCAACCCGAGCTGGACAGCGGCAGCATCGACCTGCCCCTGCGCTACGACCCGCCGACCAAACCCCGGCATGTGGTCGACCATGAGTTCGGCAAAAATGCGCTGACCTTCTGGAAAGTGCTGGAGCGTTGCGGCGATTACTGCCGGGTTGAGCTGACGCCGATTACCGGCCGTTCGCACCAGTTGCGTGTGCATATGCTGTCTATCGGCCACCCGTTGCTCGGTGATGGCCTGTATGCCCACCCGCAAGCCCTGGCGGCGTGGCCGCGCTTGTGCCTGCACGCGAGCATGCTCAGCTTCACCCACCCGCAAACTGGCGAACGCCTGCGCTTTGAGTGCCCGGCACCGTTCTGACTACATACCCCCCCTTGTGGGAGCGGGCTTGCTCGCGATACAGGCGACGCGGTTTTGCAGGCACACCGCACTGATGCCATCGCGAGCAAGCCCGCTCCCACAAGAGCTGCATTAGAGGGCCAAATCTTGCGATCAATGCGCTAAACTCGCGGCCTTGCTGTCTGGAGTAACTTATGCGCGAAGAGTTGAACCAAGGCCTGATCGACTTTCTCAAGGCCTCCCCTACCCCCTTTCATGCCACTGCCAGTCTTGTTCAGCGCCTTGAGGCCGCCGGTTACCAGCGCCTCGACGAACGCGAGACCTGGTTCACCGAAGCCAATGGCCGCTATTACGTCACCCGTAATGACTCTTCCATTATCGCCTTCAAGCTAGGCCGTCACTCGCCCCTGCATGGCGGCATCCGCATGGTCGGTGCGCACACAGACAGCCCCTGCCTGCGGGTCAAGCCCCAGCCCGAGCTGCAGCGTCAGGGCTTCTGGCAACTGGGCGTGGAAGTCTACGGCGGCGCCCTGCTGGCCCCGTGGTTCGACCGCGACCTGTCCCTGGCCGGGCGCGTCACCTTCCGCCGCGATGGCCAGGTCGAAAGCCAGCTGATCGATTTCAAGGCACCGATTGCGACCATCCCCAACCTGGCGATCCACCTCAACCGTGCCGCCAACGAAGGCTGGGCGATCAACCCGCAGACCGAATTGCCACCGATCCTGGCCCAGGTGGCCGGCGATGAGCGCGTCGACTTCCGCGCCCTGCTCACCGACCAGCTGGCCCGCGAACACGGCCTCAATGCTGACGTGGTGCTGGACTACGAGCTGAGCTTCTACGACACCCAAAGCGCTGCGGTAATCGGCCTCAACGGCGATTTCATCGCCGGGGCGCGCCTGGACAACCTGCTGTCGTGCTACGCCGGCCTGCAAGCCCTGCTGACCACCGAGACCGAGGAAACCTGCCTGTTCGTGGCCAACGACCACGAAGAAGTCGGCTCGTGTTCGGCCTGCGGTGCCGATGGCCCGATGCTGGAGCAGATCCTGCAACGCCTGCTGCCTGAAGGCGACGAATACGTACGCACGATCCAGAAGTCCCTGCTGGTGTCGGCAGACAACGCCCACGGCGTTCACCCCAACTACGCTGACAAGCACGATGCCAACCACGGGCCCAAGCTCAATGCCGGGCCGGTGATCAAGGTCAACAGCAACCAGCGCTACGCCACCAACAGCGAAACCGCCGGGTTCTTCCGCCACCTGTGCATGGCTGTGGAAGTGCCGGTGCAAAGCTTCGTGGTGCGCAGTGACATGGGCTGTGGTTCGACCATTGGCCCGATCACCGCCAGCCACCTGGGCGTGCGCACCGTGGATATCGGCCTGCCGACCTTCGCCATGCACTCGATCCGCGAACTGGCCGGTAGCCATGACCTGGCCCACCTGGTCAAAGTACTGAGCGCGTTCTACGCCAGCCAGCAGTTGCCGTAACACCGTTCCTTGTAGCCGCTGCCGCAGGCTGCGATAAGGGGGCCGCAGGACCTTCGAAAAAGCAGGGTCGCTGCGCAACCCGTCGCAGCCTGCGGCAGCGGCTACAAGGTTCTGCGTCTGGCTGATTCATTTTTGATACACATCACCACACATCTGCGCAAACCGACCTAGACTTGGGGCATTCATTTGTTCAGGTCCCCTTACCATGTTCGAAACCACTGCATTCCACTCCATGATGATCCCCATCATCAGCGGCATGTTGCTGCTGACCATTGGCTTCAACTTTCGCGAACGCAGTAGCGGCATCGGCGTGCTGATGATCTGGGCCGGCATGCTGCTGATTTTCGGCACCATCGTGTTCAAGATCCTCGCCAAGCTCAACGAATAGACCCGACGCTGTTCCGCCCCGGGGCCGCGATCATTTATTTATGTGACAAGAAATGAATGATCACTGGCCCTAGCGTACACTCGGCCAATTCACCCCCCTCGAGGTTGGTCGCCCAGTGTTTTCCCGTCTTTTCGCCTTGCCCTGTTACCTGCTGGTTTGCCTGCTGACACTCTTGCCCATGACTTCGGCGCAGGCCGTCGGCTTGCCGGGCCTGCTCGGCAGTTCGGACAAAACCCAGGCGCAACCCACCGAGCCACTGGGCCAGTCGCTGGACGAGGTGATCAAGAACCTCGAAAACGACCAGCAGCGCAGCAAGCTGCTGGCCGATCTTAAAAAACTGCGCGACGCCACCAAAAAAGCCCAGCCCGAAGCCGAAATCGGCGTGTTGGGCCTGATCGGCAGCACCCTGGCCGACCTCGAAAAGCAGTTTTCCGGGGATGACAGCCCAACCTACCGCTGGACCAAGGAAATATCCCAGGCCAAGGAAGAGCTTTCGGCATTGATGCTGCCTGCCAATGAATGGCTGCCGATCATCTTTGGCTTTGCCCTGGTCATCATGATCTGGAGCCTGCTGGCCGCCCTGCTGATTTGGGTCAGCCATCGGGTGCGCTTGCGTTTTGGCCTGAGCGAGGAGTTGCCACAACACCCCAAGGCCGTCGACATGCTGCGTTTTGCCTTGCGCAAGCTGGGCCCGTGGATGGTCGCGCTGATGATCACGGTGTACATGAGTTATTCCCTGCCGTCTTCACTGGGCAAGGACCTGGCAATGGTGCTGGCGTACGCGCTGGTGATCGGCACCTGTTTCTCGGCCATCTGCGTCATCCTCTTCTCGCTGCTCGACGGCCCCCACCGGCACCGCGCGCTGCATATCCTGCGGCATCAGGCATTTCGCCCGCTGTGGTGGATCGGCAGCTTCGCCGCCTTTGGCGAAGCCCTGAGCGATCCGCGGCTGGTGGCCACCCTCGGCGTGCACCTGGCCCATACCGCAGCCACCTTCGCCAATGTTATGGCCGCACTGTCCACCGGCCTGTTTATCATCCGTTTCCGCCGCCCCATCGCCCACTTGATCCGCAATCAGCCATTGTCCCGGCGCCTGACCCGTCGCGCCCTCAGCGACAGCATCGAGATCCTCGGCACTTACTGGTATATCGCGGCGCTGATTCTGGTGGGCATCTCGCTGGCGGCCACGTTTATCTCGGCCGGTGACACCAGCACCGCCCTGCGCCAGTCGCTGATTTGTACCGTGCTGGTGGTGCTGTGCATGGTCATCAACGGGCTGGTACGCCGCCATGCGCAAAAGCCGCAACGTGGCCACAAGCGCCACGCGCTGTATTCCGAGCGCCTGAAAAGCTTCGTCTACACCCTGGCCCACCTGATTGTGTGGCTGGTGTTTATCGAGCTGGGGCTGCGGGTGTGGGGCTTGTCGCTGATCGGTTTTACCGAGGGTGAAGGTCACGAGATCAGCGTCAAGCTGTTCGGCCTTGGCGGTACGCTGCTGTTTGCCTGGCTGATCTGGATTCTTGCCGACACCGCCATTCACCATGCCCTGACCCGCTCGCGCAAAGGCCTGGCCAATGCGCGTGCGCAAACCATGATGCCGCTGATTCGCAACATCCTGTTTGCCGCGATCTTCATCATTGCGTTGATCGTCGCCCTGGCCAATATGGGCATGAACGTCACCCCCCTGCTGGCGGGTGCCGGTGTGATCGGTCTGGCCATCGGTTTTGGTGCGCAGTCACTGGTTGCCGACTTGATCACCGGCCTGTTCATCATTATCGAAGACTCCCTGGCCATCGACGACTACGTTGATGTCGGCGGCCACCTGGGCACGGTGGAAGGGCTGACCATTCGCACCGTGCGCCTGCGCGATATCGACGGCATCGTGCATACCATCCCGTTCAGCGAAATCAAAAGCATCAAGAACTACTCCCGGGAATTTGGCTACGCCATCTTCCGCGTCGCGATCCCCTACAACATGGAAATCGACGACGCCATCAAACTGATGCGTGAAGTGGGGCAAAAGATGCGCACCGACCCGCTGCAGCGGCGCAATATCTGGTCGCCTCTGGAGATTCAGGGTGTGGAGAGCTTCGAGTCCGGCAGCGCGATTTTGCGCGCCCGTTTCAAGACCGCGCCGATCAAGCAATGGGAAGTGTCGCGGGCGTTCAACCTGTCGCTCAAGCGCCATCTGGACGAAGCCGGGCTGGACCTGGCCACCCCGCGTTTGAGTGTGCAGGTGGTGACGGCGGGGAGCGGGATATTGCAGAAGGATTGAACGCTGCCACTCACCTGACGGGTGTGGGAGCGGGCAATGCGCAACCCCGGGCTGCCGGTTGAAACCTTGAGCGTTGCCGCAGCCTCTACCGGCAGCGCTGTAGGCACAATCTCAAAACGCACCCGGCCGTAGTGCAAATCGTAATGCCGGGCATAGAGTTCGGTGATCGACTGCGTCAGATCAAGGTCAAGGATCTGCGGGAAATATTGCGGGTTCAGGTAGTGCTCCACATACAGCACCAGCCGCCCGTCAATCCGCCGGCCCCGGCAGATCTGAATCACACTGGATAACGCCGGCAACTGCAAGCGCTCACACACCGCCGCCGTGGCCGGCAGCAGGCGCGCCGATATCACCTCGGTGGTAGGCACCCGCCCCTGGGCCGTGACCATGGCATGGAAGTGGCTGCGCTGCATCAGGTTATACGCCAGGCGCGGCGGTGAAATAAACCAGCCGCGCCGCTCTTCGCGATACACCAGCCCCTGGGATTCGAGCTGCAACAACGCTTCGCGCACGGTGACGCGGGTGGTGGCGAACAATTCGCTGAGTTTGCGCTCGGCCGGCAGCTGACTGCCGCCCGCCAACAGGCCGTGCTCAATCTGCTCTTGCAGCGTGCGACTGATCGCTGTTACCGCCTTGGGTGCACCTTCTCGCATCAACGTTACCTGGCTGGACTAGTCCAGCACCAAATGTGGGCAGGCATGACCGTCAACCAGTCGCTCCTTGAGCCTGCCAGCCTAGGCAGAACATATGACTGTTCGATGACAAGGGCACTGCCACATATCCCCTGAAAACCGCCAGCCCCCTTGCCTGCCGGGGCCTGTGCGATGGTCTACGCTTAGCCGGAACACACACGCTGGCTGGCGAAATGCCTTGCATAACCAATGCCGACATTAAAGTGTCATCTGCCGGGCTTAAATTGGCTCAGGTATTGCTGACCTAGACCAACCCACCGCAAAAGAGCAATAAAACCCAGCGTTGAAAACGCCCAAGGAGCTTCGGATGAAACAGTTTTTCCTTGCATCACTGTTAGGTTCAAGCATTGCCCTGTGCACATCGGCCATGGCCGCCGATGTCGATTTAAAAGCCCTCGAAGCCGCAGCCAGGGCTGAAGGCACCGTCAACAGCGTCGGCATGCCTGATGACTGGGCCAACTGGAAAGGCACTTGGGCCGACCTCAACAAGCTCTATGGCCTCAAGCACATCGACACCGACATGAGTTCGGCCCAGGAAGTGGCCAAATTTGCCGCGGAAAAAGACAACGCCAGTGCCGACATCGGTGACGTGGGCGCAGCCTTCGGCCCGATCGCCGTGGCCAAGGGTGTGACCCAGCCGTACAAACCGACCACCTGGGAGCAGATCCCGGACTGGGCCAAGGACAAGGACGGCAATTGGGCCCTGGCCTATACCGGCACCATCGCCTTTATCGTCAACAAGAAGCTGCTGCACGGCTCCGAAGTACCGACCAAGTGGGCTGACCTGAAGTCGGGTAAATACAAGGTCTCGATCGGTGATGTCAGCACCGCGGCACAGGCCACCAATGGCGTGCTGGCGGCTGCCATTGCCAATGGCGGCGATGAAAAGAACGTGCAACCGGCCCTGTTGATGTTTGCCGACATTGCCAAGCAAGGTCGCCTGTCACTGGCCAACCCGACCATCGCCACGATGGAGAAAGGCGAAGTGGAAGTCGGCGTGGTCTGGGATTTCAACGGCCTGAGCTACAAGGCCAAAATGGCCAACCCCGATGACTATGTCGTGCTGATCCCGTCCGACGGTTCGGTGATCTCGGGCTACACCACCATCATCAACAAATACGCCAAACACCCCAACGCCGCCAAGCTGACCCGCGAGTTCATCTTCAGCGATGCCGGGCAAACCAACCTGGCGCGGGGCAATGCCCGGCCGATTCGTGCCGAACACCTGAAGCTGCCAGCTGATGTGCAGGCCAAGCTGCTGTCCAACGACCAGTACAAGAATGTAACCCCGATCAAGGATGCAGACGCCTGGGAAAAAACCTCCAAGGCCTTGCCGCAGCTGTGGCAGGAAGAAGTCATCATCAATATGCAGTAACCCTGCGCCTTGATCTGTGTGGGAGCGGGCTTGCTCGCGATGCCATCGACTCGATCCAGCTGATGTGCCGAGTTGTACCCATCGCGGGCAAGCCCGCTCCCACAACAGCTTTTGCGCTGTGCCAGCGGAGTCTTACATGAAACACAACGTCATTCTGGTAGTCCTCGACGGCTTGAACTACGAGGTCGCCCGCCAGGCAATGGGTCATCTGCAAGCCTATGTCAGTGCAGACCGCGCCGCGCTGTACAAGCTCACCTGCGAGTTGCCTGCCCTGTCGCGCCCGCTCTACGAATGCATCCTGACCGGCGTGCCGCCGATTGAAAGCGGCATCGTGCACAACAATGTGGCGCGCCTGTCCAACCAGCGCAGCGTGTTCCATTACGCCCGCGATGCTGGCCTGAGCACGGCAGCCGCCGCTTATCACTGGGTCAGCGAACTGTATAACCGTTCGCCCTTCGTGATTGCCCGGGACCGCCACACCGTTGCCGCCGATCTGCCGATTCAGCACGGGCACTTCTACTGGAGCGATCACTACCCCGACTCCCACCTGTTCGCCGACGCCGAAAGCCTGCGGTTGACGCACAAGCCGGATTTTCTGCTGGTCCACCCCATGAATATCGACGACGCCGGGCACAAGCACGGCCTCGACACCCCGCAATACCGCAACAGCGCGCGCTCGGCCGATATTATCCTGGCCGACTACCTGCAAGGCTGGCTGCAGGCCGGCTACCAGGTTCTAGTCACCGCCGACCACGGCATGAACAACGACCGCTCCCACAACGGCCTGCTGCCCGAAGAACGTGAAGTGCCCCTGTTTGTGCTGGGCGATGCATTCAGCCTCAACCCGGATGTCATGCCAAAACAGCTCGAGCTGTGCGGCACCATCTGCGAGTTGCTCGGTGTGGCTCACGACAAACCGCTGTGCCGCGAGCTGCTGAGGCCCGCACCATGACCCGGGGCAAATGGCTTGCAGTTCTCTGCCTGGTGCCCTTCGCGGTATTTTTTATCGTGTTTCAAATCGCTCCGCTGGTGTGGGTGCTGATCCACAGCGTGCAATCAGAAGAAAGCGGCTGGGGCCTGGCCAACTTTATCAAGATCTTCAATTCCAAATTCTATTTGCAGGCCATCCAGCACAGCCTGGAGATCAGCTTCTGGTCCAGCCTGTTCGGCATCGTCATTGCGATCCTGGGCAGTTATTCGCTGCGCAAGGTGGATTCGCGGCTGCGCAATTTCGTCAATGCGTTCGCCAACATGACCAGCAACTTCTCCGGCGTACCGCTGGCCTTTGCCTTCATCATCCTGCTGGGCTTTAACGGCAGTATCACGATCATGCTCAAACAGGCGGGGATCATCGAGGATTTCAACCTCTACTCCAAAACCGGCCTGATCATCCTCTACACCTATTTCCAGATCCCCCTCGGCGTGCTGCTGCTATATCCGGCCTTCGACGCCCTGCGTGAAGACTGGCGTGAATCGGCCTCCCTGCTGGGCGCCAACAGCTGGCAATTCTGGCGCTTTATCGGCCTGCCGGTACTGACCCCGGCCCTGCTCGGCACCTTCGTCATCCTGCTGGCCAACGCCCTGGGCGCCTATGCCACGGTGTATGCCTTGACCACCGGCAACTTCAACGTGCTGCCCATCCGTATCGCCGCGATGGTGTCAGGGGATATCAGCCTGGACCCGAACATGGCCAGTGCCCTGGCGGTGATTCTGGTGGGGCTGATGACCCTGGTGACCCTGGTGCATCAGTGGCTGTTAAAGAGGAGCTACCATGTCGCGCGCTGAAACCCCTTCGGCCAGTTTTTACCACCGCAGCGTGGTCTGGCTGCTGTTCCTGATTCTGTTGCTGCCACTGCTGGGCACGTTTATTTACTCCATCTCCAGCAGCTGGTCGGCCACGGTGCTGCCCAGCGGGTTTACCTTCAAGTGGTATGACCAGCTGTGGAGCGACCCGCGCTTCCTCAAGGCTTTCGGCCAGTCGCTGCTGGTCTGCGTTGCGGCACTGGTGCTGTCAGTGGTGCTGATCCTGCCGTTGTTGTTTGTGGTGCATTACCACTTCCCCAAACTTGATGCGCTGATGAACATCCTGATCCTGCTGCCTTTCGCCGTGCCGCCAGTGGTGTCGTCGGTGGGGCTGCTGCAACTCTACGGCTCTGGCCCGCTGCAAATGGTCGGTACGCCGTGGATCCTGATCGGCTGCTATTTCACCGTGGCGCTGCCCTTTATGTACCGGGCGATCACCAACAACCTGCAAGCGATCAACCTGCGCGACCTGATGGACGCTGCCCAGCTGCTGGGCGCCAGCACCTGGCAGGCGGCGTTTCTGGTGGTGCTGCCCAATTTGCGCAAAGGCTTGATGGTCGCCCTGCTGCTGTCATTCTCGTTCCTGTTTGGCGAGTTTGTGTTCGCCAATATCCTGGTGGGCACCCGCTACGAAACCCTGCAGGTGTTCCTCAACAACATGCGTAACAGCAGCGGTCACTTCACCAGCGCGCTGGTCATTTCCTACTTTCTTTTTGTGCTGGTGCTGACCTGGGTTGCCACCTTCCTGAACAAGGACAAAAGCCAATGAGCTTCGTCAGCGTTGAACACCTGCAAAAATCCTATTCCGGCACCCCGGTTTTCAGCGATATCAATTGCAGCATCGCCAAAGGCGAATTCGTCACCCTGCTCGGCCCGTCCGGTTGCGGCAAGTCCACGCTGCTGCGCTGCATCGCCGGGCTGACGCCGGTAGATGGCGGCAAGATCCTCCTCGACGGCCAGGACATCGTGCCCCTGAGCCCGCAAAAGCGCGGCATCGGCATGGTGTTCCAGAGCTATGCGCTGTTCCCCAACATGACCGTCGAACAGAACGTGGCCTTCGGCCTGCGCATGCAAAAGGTCAGTGCCAACGACAGCCACAAGCGCGTGGCCGAGGCGCTGCAACTGGTGGAGTTGAATGACTTCGCCAAGCGCTACCCGCATCAGCTGTCGGGTGGCCAATGCCAGCGCGTGGCCCTGGCCCGTTCACTGGTGACACGCCCGCGCCTGTTGCTGCTGGACGAACCGCTGTCGGCGCTCGATGCACGGATTCGCAAACACCTGCGTGAACAGATCCGCACCATCCAGCGCGAGCTGGGCCTGACCACGATTTTCGTGACCCACGATCAGGAAGAAGCACTGGTGATGAGCGACCGTATCTTCCTGATGAACAAGGGCCATATTGTCCAGAGCGGCAATGCCCAGACACTCTATGCAGCCCCGGCGGATGCCTTTGCCGCAGGCTTTATCGGCAACTACAATCTGCTCGACGCCGACACCGCCAGCCGCCTTTTGCAGCGCCCGGTCAGCAGCCGCATCGCCATTCGCCCGGAAACCCTGGGCCTGAGCGTGCAGGGTGAACCTGACGGGGTGATTCTGAACCACAGCCTGCTGGGCAACGTGATCCGCTATCGCGTCGAGGTGCGTGGCGTGCAATTGATTGTCGACGTACTCAACCGCGCACCCGGCGACTTGTACCCGGACGGTCAGCGCGTGGCGCTGTCCATCGATCCGAGCACCCTTTGTGAGGTAGCCTGATGTTTCTGAATTCAATAAAGGGAGATTCGCGCTGATGGCCTTGGCAATTTTTGATCTGGACGAAACCCTGATTCATGGCGACTGCGCCACCCTCTGGAGCGAGCAGATGGGCCGCCTGGGCTGGGTCGACCCGAAGTCGTTCATGCAGCGCAACAATGAACTGATGGCGGCTTACAGCCGGGGCGAGCTGGCGATGGAAGACTACATGGCCTTCAGCCTGGAGCCCTTGATTGGCCGCACCCCTGAAGAAGTCGCCCACCTGGTCGAGCCGTGGGTTGAAGACTATATCGAACCGATCATCTTCAGTGACGCAACCAGAACCATTGCTGCACACCGCAAGGCCGGCGATCGGATCCTGGTGATTTCGGCCTCCGGTACCCACCTGGTCAAGCCCATTGCCGAGCGCCTGGGTATTGATGAGGTGCTGGGTATCGAGCTGGAAGTGGCCCACGGTTTTTACACCGGCAAGACCGTGGGGACATTGACCTACCGCGAAGGCAAGATCATCCGTTTGCTGGAATGGCTCGATGAGCAGGAAGAGAACCTTGAAGGCGCGAGTTTTTACTCCGATTCACGCAACGATCTGCCGCTGCTGCTCAAGGTCGATCACCCCCATGTGGTGAACCCCGACCCGGTGCTGCGCGAACAGGCTGAAAAGGCCGGGTGGCCGATTCATCACTGGAAATGACCCCCTGAAACTGTGGGAGCGGGCTTGCTCGCGATGGCATCACCGCGATTGGCTGCCAGACCCTATCGCCTGTATCGCAGGCAAGCCAGCTCCCACAGGAGGGGTCAGGTCAAGCTGCTGTCTATCACCAGCACCAGCTTGCCCGACACCTGATTGCTGGCCAGTTCGGCAAACGCCGCCTGCGCCTCTGCAATCGGGAAGGTCTTGGCCAACTGCGGGCTCAAGCGGCCCTCAGTAAACATCGGCCACACCTGCTGCCCCAGATCACTGAGCAAATCCGCCTTGAACTGGTCGCTGCGGCTGCGCAGGGTCGAACCCAGCAACTGGATACGCTTGCCCAGCACCAATGCCAGATCCAGCTCGGCCTTGCGACCGCCCATCAGACCGATCAACACCCAGCGCCCGTCCTGGGCCAGCAACTTAAGGTTGGATTCGGCGTAGTTGGCCCCCACAGGGTCCAGCACCACATCGAATGGCCCCAACGCCTTGAGGCTGTCCAGCCCTTCGCTGCGGATCACGCCACCTTGTGCGCCCAGCGCCTGGCAATAGGCCAGACGCTCAGCCGACCCCACGCTCACCCAGCACGGGCTGCCAAAGGCCTTGCACAGCTGAATGGCCGCTGAACCAACTCCACTGGCGCCAGCATGCAACAACACCTTCTCACCCGGCTGCAGCGCCGCCAGCTGAAACAGATTCAGCCACGCCGTGCTGTACACCTCGGGCAGGGCTGCGGCCTCAACCAGCGACAAACCTTCAGGCACCGGCAGCGCGTGACGGGCATCCACCACCACCTCTTCTGCCATGCCACCACCCGCCAACAGCGCGCAAACCCTGTCGCCAACCTGCCACGACGAACCCGGGCCCACTTCACTGACCACCCCGGAACACTCCAGGCCCAATACCTGACTGGCTCCCGGCGGTGGCGGATACAGGCCGGCACTTTGCAACAGGTCTGCCCGATTGAGCCCGGCAGCGGCCACACGAATACGGATTTGCCCTACATCGCAGGTAGGGCTTGGCTCTTCAACCCACTCCACTTGACCTTCAACGCCTTGCAATGCTTTCACAGTGCCTCCATAGTGAGTCTGGACTGAGCCCGGAGCTGTTGCACCGGGCTTTTTGCATTATGCGACCGGTCCTTGATGGAACCGGCGACTTCAAAGACGGCCTAATATGCGTTATCAATTGCCCCCGCGTCGAATCAGCATGAAGCATTTATTCCCTAGCACCGCACTTGCCCTATTCATTGGCCTAGGCGTTTTGCCGTTTTCGGCCAATACGTTCGCCGCTAACAGTTGGGATAACCTTCAGCCCGATCGTGATGAGGTGATTGCCAGTCTTAACGTCGTTGAGCTGCTCAAGCGCCATCATTACAGCAAGCCACCACTGGACGACGCCCGCTCGGCGATCATCTATGACAGCTACCTCAAACTGCTCGATCCTTCGCGCAGTTACTTCCTGGCCAGCGACATTGCCGAATTCGACAAATGGAAATTCCAGTTTGACGACTTCCTCAAGAGCGGTGACCTGAACCCCGGCTTCATCATCTACAAGCGCTACCTGGACCGGGTCAAATCGCGTCTGGACTTTGCCCTTGCCGAGTTGAACAAGGGCGTTGCCTCGCTGGACTTCAATGCCAAGGAAACCCTGGAGATCGACCGCAAGGACGCTCCGTGGCTCAAGACTGAAGCCGAACTCAATGACCTTTGGCGCAAACGCATCAAGGACGAAGTCCTGCGCCTGAAAATTGCTGGCAAAGAGCCTGCGAAAATTCAGGAACTGCTGACCAAACGCTACAAAAATCAATTGTCGCGCCTTGACCAGACCCGCAGCGAAGACATCTTCCAGGCCTATATCAACACCTTCGCCATGTCTTACGATCCGCATACCAACTATCTGTCGCCAGATAACGCGGAAAACTTCGACATCAACATGAGCCTGTCCCTTGAGGGCATTGGCGCCGTGTTGCAGAGCGACAACGACCAGGTGAAAATTGTCCGTCTGGTGCCGGCAGGCCCGGCCGACAAGACCAAGCAGGTGGCACCGGCGGACAAGATCATCGGCGTGGCCCAGGGCGACAAGGAGATGGTCGACGTGATCGGCTGGCGCCTGGACGAAGTGGTCAAGCTGATTCGTGGTCCCAAAGGCTCCGTGGTGCGCCTGGAAGTGATTCCGGCGAGCAACGCGCCCAACGACCAGACCAGCAAGATTGTGTCCATCACCCGCGAAGCGGTGAAGCTGGAAGAGCAGGCGGCGAAAAAGTCGATCCTCAACCTCAAGCATGATGGCAAGAACTACAAGCTGGGCGTCATTGAAATTCCGGCGTTCTACCTGGATTTCAAAGCGTTCCGTGCCGGCGACCCGAACTACAAGAGCACCACCCGCGACGTCAAGAAACTGCTCACCGAGTTGCAGAAAGAAAAAGTCGATGGCGTGATCATTGACCTGCGCAACAACGGTGGCGGCTCGTTGCAGGAAGCCACCGAGCTGACCAGCCTGTTTATCGATAAAGGCCCGACGGTGCTGGTGCGTAACGCCGACGGCAAGGTCGACGTGCTGGAAGACGAAAACCCGGGGGCGTTCTACAAAGGCCCGATGGCGTTGCTGGTCAACCGCCTGTCGGCTTCGGCCTCGGAGATTTTTGCCGGCGCCATGCAGGACTACCACCGTGCGCTGATTGTCGGCGGCCAGACGTTCGGCAAAGGGACGGTGCAAACCATCCAGCCACTGAACCACGGCGAGCTGAAACTGACCCTGGCCAAGTTCTACCGGGTTTCCGGCCAGAGCACCCAGCATCAGGGCGTGCTGCCTGACGTCGCCTTCCCGTCGATTATCGACACCAAGGAAATCGGCGAAAGCGCGCTGCCTGAAGCCATGCCGTGGGACACCATCCGCCCTGCAATCAAGCCCGCTGTCGACCCGTTCAAGCCTTATATCGACAAGCTCAAGGCCGAGCATGAAGCACGGGTGGCCAAGGATGCCGAGTTCATCTTTATCCGCGACAAGCTGGCCCTGGCCGAGAAGCTGATGGCCGAGAAGACTGTCAGCCTCAACGAAGCCGAGCGCCGTGCCCAGCATGCCGATATCGATGCCAAGCAGTTGGTGATGGAAAACGCCCGTCGCCAGGCCAAGGGCGAAGCGCCGCTCAAGGAAATGAAGAAAGAAGACGAAGATGCGCTGCCGGTGGAACCTGAAAAGACCAAGCCGGAAGACGACGCCTACCTGAGTGAAACCGGGCGGGTGTTGCTGGACTACCTCAAGCTCAGCTCCCAGGTCGCCAAGAAGTAATTCAACGGCGATAAAAAAGGGCGGGCCGCGTAATGCGGCCCGCCCTTTTTATTGCCTAGCGATATAGCCTGGCCAGCTCAGGATCGGCCAGCAATCCCGGGCCACCCTGTTGGTACAGGGTCGCTAGCTTGTGTGCTGCCAGGGGGTGCCCGGCTTTTGCCGCCAACGTCCACCAGCGGGCCGCCTCAGAGGCATCCGGCGGTTTGCTGGGCGTACCCGCCAGGCTGAAAACACCCACCTGGTATGCCGCTTTGCCATCGCCGCTCAGCGCCGCCAGGCGCAACAAACGCACGCCCTCCTCCCTGGCACCCAACCCTTGGCCGCGAAAGGCCAGGATATGCCCATAGAAGCTTTGCGCGCGGGTATCGCCCAGGTTGGCCGCGCGCGCAAACTGCCCTTCCATCCAGTGCCAGAGACGCGGCTGACGAATACACCAGGGCCAGTGAAACAGCTTGCGCGCCAGCGCATAGCCCAGGCGCGCCTTGAACCGCCAGAACACTCAGGCTTCCTCATGCTCATAGGCGTGCTCAAAGACCCGCACCACCTCAGAAGCATGCCAGGATGCAGCGGCAATGCCATCCGGCGGGCCGGGGAAACGTCCGAGCCGCTCCACGCATTCAAAAAAACCGGTGCGCGGCAAACGACTCGCGCCCTGGCTGATCACCAGCGAACTGCGCAAGGGTTGATCGGCCTTGGCATCCATCGCCGCCAGATGTTCAAGAGCTGCGGTCAGGGTCAACATGGCCGGGCTCGGCAGTTGCAAACGCTCCAGCAATGCCCGGTATGTCAACAAGTGACGCTGTCGACGCGCCTGATCCAGCTCAGCCAACAACCCATCCCAGTGTTGACGACTGATGCGTACGCTCATGATGCTTCCCTCCAGCCTGCGATACCCAACTCCCAGGCCAAGCTGCGACGGATGGCGAGGTCGGGCAGACGCTCGCCGGTTTCGATCATTCCCAGATATGACGGACTAATACCTACCGTGCGTGCCAGCGCCTCAAGGGCCAGGCCCTTGTGCTCGCGCAGGCGGCGCAACTGATCGAGTCCGGGGTGCTCCTGCTCGGCTGCAGGGGGCTGCAGATCCTTGTCAGGTTCGGCAAGTGGCTCCTGGAATCCGGCAGCCTTGAGCAGTGCCTGATAACTCTCCCACGAAAGAACGGCGTATTCAGGCTCACCATTACGCTTGATGATTTGAAGATCCATCACTAAACCCCGTCAGACTTTTTCATAAATCGAGTCAGAACTTTCCCTTTGAGCTTAATCCTATCAGCCGCCAAGGTCTCTGGGATTTCAAACAAAAGTGAATATTTTGTGAAAACAGCCGAAAACGCCGTCATTTCCTGGAAATGTTATCCACACAAATTGTGGATAACCTTGTGAACAGAGCTGCTTTTCGCCCCTGAAAGGCCCGCCCCATAAGGGCTGCGCTCAGATCGGGCATTTTTTACACACATAAAAAAACCCATAAATTCATTGACTTGGCAGTCAGCAACTACTAGCCAAGGGAACTTATGGGCCTTTGAAGTTCTGTAGGGCAATGCCTACAAATACAGAATGCAGGCTATAAAAACGACAACGCCCCGTCGAGACGGGGCGTTATGCGTACAAAAGGCTGCTTACTGAGCAGCGTCTTGCTCTGGTTTTGCAGGGTCCTTGATGCCCAGCAGCTCCAGGTCGAATACCAGCACCGAATTGGCCGGGATTGCCGGGCTCGGGCTTTGCGCGCCGTAAGCCAGTTCGCTAGGGATGTACAGCTTGTACTTCTCGCCAACGTGCATCAGTTGCAGGCCTTCAACCCAACCCGGGATCACGCCGCTCACCGGCAGATCAATCGGGCTGCCGCGCTCAACCGAGCTGTCGAACACCTTGCCATCGATCAGCTTGCCTTCGTAGTGAACAGTCACTACATCGGTAGCTTTTGGCTGAGGGCCATCGGCTTTCTTGATGACTTCGTATTGCAAGCCAGAAGCGGTAGTGACAACACCGGCCTTCTTGCCATTTTCTTCGAGGAATTTTTTGCCTGCAGCAGAGGCTTCTTCGCTCATTTTGGTCAGGCGTTCTTCAGCACGTTTCTGCAGGGCTGCGAACGCTTCGATCAGCTCGTCGTCCTTGAGCTTTTGCTCTTTCTTGCCAACGGCATCTTCGATGCCCTGGGCTACGGCCTTGGAATCCAGATCGTCCATACCTTCTTGAGCCAGGCTCTTGCCCATGTTCAGGCCAATGCCGTACGAGGCTTTTTGCGCCGGAGTTTTCAGCTCTACGCTGGTCTGCGAATCACAACCCGCCAGTACCAGGCTTACCAGGGCCACAGCTGCCGCCAACCGATGCTGTTTCATGCTATTTCCTTGTTCATGCGCCAAATGGGCAATCGAATAAAGCCGCGAGCTTATCAGGCGGCCGCGACCAATGGCTACCGGGATAAGATAGGCAATTAGTGGATAAGTTCATGCATTAATAACAATTCATTTTAGCCGCAACTTTTGTTAACACATCTGTAAACCCGGCACGGCACAACCCTGCTCACTTGATGCCTGACTCCAGCTAAGGCATAAGGCTGTACATATTTTTACAAGGAGCGTTACTGTGCGTCTGTTTTACCGTGTTCTGCTGGGGCTGCTGGTGGCAGTGGCCCTGGGCCTTGGCCTGGTGGTCTATTTCGTTGCCAATCCAAAACTGCCCGCCTACCAGCCCCCGCAGCAACTGCACTATCTGGATCAGTGGAGCCCTGCTGAACGCCAGACCTACTACTACACCCCCCAGGGCACCCAGGTTAAAGGCCTGCATTACGACTGGTTCGCCGCCCTGGAACTGCCGTTTTCCAAACAGCCCTTCGCGGCCCCCGAGTACCTGGCGCGCTTTGGCTTTCTGGTGGACCCCAAGCAGCAGGCCAGTGCTGCCAACCCGGGCAACCTGCCCGTCGGCTTCACCCGTCACCAGAACCCCGGCAGCAATGTGGAGTATCTGGATATCACCTGTGCAGCCTGCCATACCGGCGAATTGCGTTTCAAAGGCCAGGCGGTACGCGTGGACGGTGCCCCGGCACAACATGTACTGCCATCGAGCGTACCGACCCTGCGCGGCGGCAGCTTCGGCCAGGCGCTGGTCGCCAGCCTCGCTGCTACGTATTACAACCCGTGGAAATTCGAGCGCTTCGCCCGCACCGTACTGGGCGATCAATATGATGCGCAGCACAAACAATTGCGCAAGGACTTCAAGGCCTCCCTGGACACCTTCCTGGGCGTGGCCTGGAACGACACCCATCGTGGCCTTTATCCAACCCTGGAAGGCCCGGGCCGTACCGATGCCTTCGGCCGGATCGCCAACGCCAGCTTCGGCGATGCGATTTCCCCCGACAACTATCGCGTTGCCAATGCCCCGGTGGACTACCCGCACCTGTGGGACATGTGGACCTTCGACTGGGTACAGTGGAACGGCTCGGCCAAGCAACCCATGGCGCGCAATATCGGCGAAGCCCTGGGCGTGGGCGCCACCCTGAACTTTTTCGACCCCCACGGCCAGCCCCTGCAGGGCGATGCCCGCTACCCCTCCAGCGTGCGTGTCACCGACCTGCACCTGATTGAAGAGACGCTGCAAAAGCTCAAGCCCCCGGTCTGGCCTGAAGAACTGTTCGGCAAGATTGACCGGCCACTGGCGGCCAAGGGCCGTGCGCTTTTCAGCGAAAACTGCGCCGGCTGCCATGTGCCACCTGAAGTGGAAGAAAACGGGCGGATGGTCAAGCAGCTCAAATTGCTGCCCGTCGATGTGATCGGTACCGACCCCAATACCGCCAGCAATATTGCCGACAACCGCTACGACCTCAGTGCGCTGCAATGGGACGCCGCCGAACTGGCCAAGATGAACGTCGACCTGTACCCCCGCACCGACGCCCCTCTGGACATGAGCAAGCTGTCGGTGGCCAAGGGCCTGGCCTATGTCACCGCCTTTGTTGAAAAGCGTGCTTATCACGATGCCAATATCGGCCCCGAAGAGCAGGCGCGGCTCAACGGTTTTGGCTTGCCGATCGGCGTACTTGAAGTGCGTGCCTACAAGGCGCGGCCGCTTGACGGGATCTGGGCCACGGCGCCCTTCCTGCACAACGGCTCGGTGCCTACGGTGTATCAATTGCTTTCGCCCCAGGCCGAGCGCGACCAGACCTTCTATCGCGGCAGCTTCGAATACGACCCGCGTCATCTGGGCTATCGCACTGAAGCTTTCGACGGCGGTTTTGTGCTCGACACCCGCATCAGCGGCAACCACAACAGCGGTCACGAGTTCCGCGCCGGCCCTCGCGGCAACGGGGTTATCGGGCGCCTGCTGCAACCTGAAGAACGCTGGGCGTTGCTGGAGTACCTCAAAGTGCTCGGCGGGCCTCTTGAACAAACGTTGCCCACCCCATGAAACGCCTCCGTTATCCAAAAGAATTCGTTAAAAGGATGTTTGCATGCTGACCACTTTCTGGCTTCGACTCGGCAAATGGCTGGGCAAGCTGCTCTTGCTGCTGATTGCCCTGGGCTTGCTCGGCTGGGCGCTGGCCACCGGCTGGTATGCCTGGCAGCATCGCGGACCGGTTTCGGCTCGCGAACAGATCCCGGACGGGGAAGCCGCCATGACCCGGGACACGATTCAGACCGCGATCAAAATCGTCGACCAGCACCGCGAAAATACCCGCTACCTGCGTGACGCCCATGCCAAGGCCCACGGCTGCGTCAAGGCCGAAGTCGAGGTGCTCGCCGACCTCGACCCGGCTTTGCGCCAGGGGGTGTTCGCCACGCCGGGTAAAACCTGGCAAGCGGTGATGCGCCTGTCCAATGGCAATGCCTACCCGCAATTCGACAGCATCCGCGACGCCCGCGGCATGGCTATCAAGTTGCAGGACGTGCCCGGCACGCAATTGATGCCGAGCCAGCAGGGTCGCACCGAACAGGACTTTGTGATGTTCAACCATCCCAATTTCTTTGTCAGTGATGTAGCTGAATACCGTCAGAACATCGGCGCGCAAGCCGATGGCAAAAAGGTCCTGGCGTTTTTCCCGTCCTGGGACCCGCGCAGCTGGCAAGTTCGCCATTTGTTTATCGCCCTGGCCACCCTGGCGCCCGCCCCGGCCAGCCCGACGCAAACCACCTATTTTTCGGTTTCGCCCTACAAGTTCGGCACGGCCAATGCCAAATACCGCGTAGCACCGGACCCGGACAGTTGCCCGGCCTACAACTTGCCCCAGCAAAACGAGGCACTGCCCAACTTTTTGCGTAACGCCTTGAACCAGCAACTGTCAACGGATCGGGTGCCGGCTTGCTTTGTGCTGCAGATCCAGCGCCAGGATGCCAACCGCTTTATGCCGATCGAGGACACCAGCATCGAGTGGCAGGAATCGGACGCGCCCTTCGAAACCGTCGCGCGGGTCAAGGTGCCCGCCCAGGATTTCGATACCCCGGCCCAGAACCTGGCCTGCGACAACCTGTCGTTCAGCCCCTGGCATGGTATTGAAGAACACCGGCCGATTGGCGGGATCAACCGCCTGCGCAAGGCGGTGTATGACGCGGTAAGCGAGTACCGTCACGCGCGCAACGCCGAGCAGCAATAACCTGGTTACTCGACAGCGGGTGCAAAAGGCACCCAGCTGTCATCGACCCGGCCCCTGCGTGTCCACACGGGGTCGGTGTTCACCACCCGCAGCACGAACGCAGCCGCGACATTGCGAACGTATTGCATTGCGCTCAACTGGTCGCGGCTCAACTGCCGCTGCAGCGGGCTGGTGAACTCATCAGGGTGGGCCACCAGCGCCAACAACCCGGCTTCAGCGTCATCCGAAAACCGGCGCAAACACAGCAACGCCCCCTCCGGCGCGGAAAAATAGGCACGCACGCCCGGCGTTGCTTGCATCAACAAGAAATCGACCCACAGGTTGTCCGGGGACATAAAGTCGTTCAGCAGCCTGACTTGCGCCTCAGGCACAACAGCCCGCAGCACGTCGGCCGAGTGAAACACCGCGACAATCCGGTACCCTTCGGGCAACTACGGCAACCCGTTGCTGCCTCTGGGGAAAACCTCCGGGCGATCAAAGGCACGATAGACCGTAGCCTTTGGCCGTGTACAAATAAATGACGATGTTTGCAGATGCTGGAGGATAAAACCGGCTTGCTGCACATGGCGGCGCTTGCCCATCTGTTCATGGGCGTACTGCGCAGCGGCATCGGCGCTGGCCAGCACCGGGCCATGGATCGGTGCTACATCGGCCTCCCAGAGGATCTGCGCCTGCCATTCTCGCCAGCCTGCCGCAATCCTGCCGCGACGGCGCCAGAACGAACCGCCCTGCACCACCCTCAACTCCCCGGCTACATACACCATCGACAGCAGATGGCTGGGCAGGAAAATACTCGGGGGATAGGCCTGTTCAAGGTGATTCGGGGTGTCGGGATGAACCAGCATCAACAAGGGCTCCAGCGCCTGCTCCTGGGTCGAGCCGCTGGCCACATAGCAAATCAGGCTGCGATCGATATTGGACAGGTAAAAGCGCGAGTAATTGTGACGGAAGGCAATGGCGGTGCGCAGGTCCATAAGCGAGAAGAAATTGTCCTGCAAGTTACTCTCAGGATTGCCCGCCAGGGTTGTGCGCTGGAATGCGGCGTGGGAATGATACAGGCCTTCGATCGCAAAGCCGGCTGGGGCCAGCATGTCGCCGTTTGACAATCGCGTCAGTACATCGGAGGGGTTGAACAGGCTGACGCCGCTCGAAACAGCCAGTGTTGCGTAGTAGTGATTGGCCTTGCTCAAGATAAAGCCGCCGTACTCTTTATCCCGGCGATTGCCGAT
Organism: Pseudomonas fragi; assembly: GCF_900105835.1. Lineage (NCBI taxonomy): Bacteria > Pseudomonadati > Pseudomonadota > Gammaproteobacteria > Pseudomonadales > Pseudomonadaceae > Pseudomonas > Pseudomonas fragi. The sequence continues at coordinate 4,861,499 of NZ_LT629783.1, read as the reverse complement.
CAGGTCATGGGCAAATACGGCAGCATCATCGGCGCTGATAAATCTGGGGCTTAGTACCGGTCTTGCCCTGAGCAATGCCGGGGCTTCGGGGCCGTTGCCTTGGGTCGGGTGATTCATGTCAGGGCTCCGTGAAGTCAGTGGAGCCCTTAGCTTCAAACAAACGCGCGGCTGGCAGGCACTATATAGATAGCGATAAAGAACCTGGCCTGGCCGCCAAAATAACGGTGGTAGCGAGCTTGCTCGCGATGCAAACGGCGCGGTCCCTGGTTCAGGTCGCGTCGCGGCCATCGCGGGCAAGCCCGCTCCCACAGGGGGGTGCGCTGCCCGGGTATCAGTGAACCGGCAACTCCACGCCTTCAAACAGCTCTTCGAGCTCTTGCTTGTTGTGGCAGGCAATCGCCTTGGCCATCACTTCGCGGGTGAGGTGCGGGGCGAACTTCTCGATAAAGTCGCACATAAAGCCGCGCAGGAAGGTGCCACGACGAAAGCCGATCTTGGTGATGCTGGACTCGAACAACTCGCTGGCATCCAGTACTACCAGATCTTTATCCAGATTGGTGTCGACAGCCATTTTGGCCACGATGCCAACACCCAGCCCCAGGCGCACATAGGTTTTGATCACGTCGGCGTCGGCAGCGGTAAACACCACTTTTGGCGTCAGGCCGCGATGGCTGAAGGCCTCGTCGAGCTTGGAGCGACCGGTAAAGCCGAACACGTAAGTCACGATCGGGTATTCGGCCAGCGCTTCGAGGGTCAGCTTGGGCAATTTGGTCAGAGGGTGGCCCTGGGGCACCACCACGCAACGATTCCAGCGGTAGCACGGCATCATCACCAGGTCGCCGAACAGCTCCAGGGCTTCGGTGGCAATGGCAAAATCGACGGTGCCATCGGCGGCCATCTCGGCGATCTGCATGGGCGAACCCTGATGCATGTGCAGGGCCACGTCCGGGTACTGCTTGATAAAGTTGCTGATGACCGGTGGCAGGGCGTAACGCGCCTGGGTGTGGGTGGTGGCAATCGACAGCGTGCCCTTTTTCTCGTTGGAGAATTCCTGGGCGATCTGCTTGATGCTTTCGACCTTGCGCAGGATCTCGCCGGCGGTGGTGATGATGCGCTCGCCCGCCGGAGTGACACGGGTCAGATGCTTGCCGCTGCGGGCAAAGACCTCGACGCCCAATTCGTCTTCAAGCAGGCGGATCTGTTTGCTGATACCCGGCTGTGAGGTGTACAGGCTCTGCGCGGTGGCCGAAACGTTGAGGTCGTGGTGCGCCACTTCCCAGATGTAGCGCAATTGTTGAAGCTTCATATGCATCCCTCAAAGCTGATAGGCGCCTAGGTATCGGCGGCGATATATAACTATATGGAAGGTTGGAATAATAAATCTAGAACTTTTTATCGTTTTTTTTGATTCATCAGCCTTGCACATCAGCGCTGCGCCGACGCTGTAACAGCGGTACCAAATACACCGGGATCTGAGCCAGTTCGATAACCCGGGCGGCCGTGCGCCCCAAATGCGATTCGCCCCCCGCGGGCTGGGCATGGCTGCCCAGGATCAACAGGTCAACCGAAAGCTTTTGCGACTGTTCCAGAATGACTTGCGAAGGCTCCCCCTGAATCACCTTGACCGAGCGAATCAGGGCCAGCTCCTGCTCCCACCCTGCCAGCTCTTCGCGCAGGCTCTCAAATACGCGCAACTCGATATTGGACAGCATGGTGCTCATGCCCTGCTGGTGTAGCTCGCTCAACGCCTGCTCATCGAGGTAACTCTGCAGGACCGACTCGGCAAACAACCCCATGGGCTCGACCACATGCACCACAAACAGGTCTGCGCTGAAGCTGCGGGCCATTCCCAGCGCGTGCTGCATCACAACGGGCGCGTAAATGCCCAGGTCAGTGGCGTACAGGATTGAGCGGATCATGCGACCTTCCCGACAGCTTCGATGGACGAGGTAAATTGAGCTTAGCAGCGCCGCAACAAGTACGAGGCTCCGCTCGGCAACTTGCCCGCAGGGCTTATTCGCAGGTTAAATCCCGAGCTTCATTGCTGATGCCGTGAGGCACATGCCCGGTCGCCACAACCTGGCGCGCCCGCTCGCAATGCCCGGCCTGGTCATCAAAAAACACATCGGCAGCAAAGGCTTCCAGGAATGCCGATTTGTCCAGCCCGCCAAGAAACAGCGACTCGTCCAGACGAATATCCCAGTCGCGCAATGTGCGGATCACCCGTTCATGTGCCGGCGCCGAACGCGCAGTCACCAGCGCGGTACGAATCGGGCAAGCGTTATCAGGAAATTCACGCTGCAGCAGATTCAACGCCTCCAGAAACCCCTTGAACGGTCCGCCGCGCAGCGGATTACGCGCAGATTCGCGCTCAAGAGATTGAAACGCCTCCAGGCCACCTGACTGGAAGACCCGCTCCGACTCATCGGAAAACAGGACCGCATCGCCGTCAAAGGCAATGCGCAGTTCATTGCTTTCGGCACGCAGCGAGCCGCCCGAGAGAATAGTCGCTGCGGCAAAACCTGCATCCAGGGCACTGCGTACATCTTCGGCATGGGTCGACAAGAACAGATCACAACCAAAAGCATTGAGGTAGGGGTGAGGGTTGCGCCCGCCCGAGAACGCGGCCCGGGAAATACCCAGGCCGTAATGCTGGATTGAATTGAACACTCGCAGCCCGGTGTCGGCGCTGTTGCGCGAGACCAGCACCACCTCTACCCGTTCGCGGCCAAGGCTGGCATTGAAACTCAGGAGTTTTTTCACCAGCGCGAAGGCATCCCCCGGCGCCAGCACTTCATCTTCATGTTCAATCTGGTATTGCCGGTATGCCTCGATCCCCTGGGTCAGGTACACCTGATGGCTGTCGCTCAAATCGAACAGGGCCCGAGAAGAAATGGCCAGCACCAGCTTGCCCTTTAAGCCTTTGCTCATATCGCCTCCACGGCACTCAAGCGGGTTCAAACGTTGCTTCACGGTAGCTCGTCAGGCTCAAGCATCAAGGCCAGGCGAATATGGTGGGCCAGTTCGCCTTCACTCAGGCGCGATTTCAACTCACCGTAAAAGGCCCCGTCGCGTACGACAAACAGGGTGGGCAGATGGAAAATTTCGTAACGTTCGACCAGGCCACCGTTGTTGCCGGCATCAATCCAGCACAACCGCTCAACGGGCAACTGCATGTCTGGCACCATGCGCCGGGCCACCCGGCACGCCGAGCAGCCAGCGCTGGTGAAGATCACCAGCGAGGTGCCGGGCAGCGCCAGCAGTTGCTGGTCGGCATCAAAATCGGTCAGTTCCATTGCAGTCACTATACTCATAAGACAATACTAATTTTATGGAACTTGGAGTCTGTATTCATGGGTCGTTTTTTACCTCACCCAGATGATGTTCCCGTCGAGATTACGCTACGCAACCAACCTTCACTGCCGCGCCGCAAGCTGCACTCTATCAGCCTCGGCGGCGTGGCATGCAACAGCGACAGAAGCTGGCGCTGCGGCACCGCCGTTGACATGTCCATGCCTACCCTGGGGGAAAACGCACGTTATCCGGGCTATATAGCCTGGTGCGAAAAGCATCCGGCGGGCTACCGCATCGGCGTGGCCCTGATCGACGAACAAACCCTGTTTGGCGCACGCATGGGTGAACAGGTTTGCCAGATCGAACACTTTTCCCGCCTGCAGCAGCAACAAAGCCAATATCCGCTGGACCTGCAAGCCCTGGCCCTGGAATGGGTCAGTCATCACGCCGTGGAGTTCTCCCAAGCCACAATGGAGCACGCAATGGTGCAGGCGGTGCTGGATTAAAGCTGCGCCTGCCCATTGTCGAATAACCGGTTAACGCGTTAAGGTTCGGCTCCCCGATGCGCTCAATCAAGCTGTGCTCCGCCGCACGGGGATCGCTGGCGGCCGGCACCCGTGACCTGACGAGTAACACGATGGCTGATTTACCGATCGACGACCTAAACGTTGCCTCCAACGAAACCCTGATCACCCCTGAACAGCTCAAGCGCGAAATGCCTTTGCGTGAAACGGCTCTGCAGACCGTGACCAAAGGGCGCGAGGTGATTCGCAATATCCTGGATGGCACTGACCATCGACTGTTCGTTGTCATCGGGCCTTGCTCGATCCACGATATCAAGGCGGCCCACGAATATGCCGAGCGCCTCAAAGTGCTCGCCGCAGAGGTCAGCGATACGCTGTATCTGGTCATGCGCGTGTATTTTGAAAAGCCACGCACCACCGTGGGCTGGAAAGGCCTGATCAACGATCCGTACCTGGACGACTCGTTCAAGATCGAAGACGGCCTGCATATCGGCCGCAAGCTGCTGCTGGACCTGGCCGAAATGGGCCTGCCAACGGCTACCGAAGCTCTTGATCCGATTTCCCCGCAGTACCTGCAGGACCTGATCAGCTGGTCGGCCATTGGTGCGCGCACCACCGAATCGCAGACCCACCGCGAGATGGCCTCGGGCCTGTCTTCGTCGGTAGGTTTCAAAAACGGCACCGATGGCGGCCTGACCGTGGCGATCAACGCCCTGCAGTCGGTTTCCAGCCCCCATCGTTTCCTGGGCATCAACCAGGAAGGCGGCGTGTCGATCGTCACCACCAAGGGCAATGCCTACGGCCATGTGGTACTGCGCGGCGGCAACGGCAAGCCCAACTATGATTCGGTCAGTGTCGCCCTGTGCGAACAGGCCCTGAACAAGGCTAAAATCCGCCCGAACATCATGGTCGACTGCAGCCACGCCAACTCCAACAAGGACCCGGCCCTGCAACCGCTGGTCATGGAGAACGTGGCCAACCAGATCGTCGAAGGCAACCAGTCGATTATCGGCCTGATGGTCGAAAGCCACTTGAACTGGGGCTGCCAGGCCATTCCGAAAAACCTCGAAGACCTGCAGTACGGCGTTTCGATTACCGATGCGTGCATCGACTGGGCCGCTACCGAGAGCACGTTGCGCAGCATGCGCGCCAAGCTCAAGGATGTACTGCCCAAGCGCGAGCGCGGCTGATACGCAATGTGGGAGCGGGCTTGCCCGCGATGGCATCGACATGGTTTATCTGAATGACCGTGTCGCCTGCATCGCGAGCAAGCCCGCTCCCACAATAGTTTTGCGCCAGTCCCACACCGTTGCCGCCACATACAAAAACGCCGGGGCATGCCCGGCGTTTTTGTGTGCGGCTTTCAGGTATTGGCCTGGGGCCGCTTGTGGCGTTCCATATAGCGCTCTACATATGAGCACGAGGGAATCACTTCATAGCCCATCTTGTCGGCGTAATCGAGCGCCTGCTCCGTCAAGGCCGCCGCAATGCCGCGGCCACGCAACGCATTGGGCACGAACGTGCGATAGATATCCAGGGTCTGCTTGCCCAGATCCATATAGGTCAGGTAAGCACGATGACCGTCGACAGTGGTCTCAAACTGGTGACCTGCCTGGTCATGGTGGATGGTCAACGCCTCGCTCATCATTGCTCCTCGCGGGTCTTGTACTGTGACCCCTACCTTACTGATGTTTTTCCGCCGAGGGAACCACTACGCCATCACGCACGCGCTGCCCGCACAGGTGTGCGCAGGCCATGATTAAAGCGTAGCCACTCTCAGTGCAAATGTTCACGTCATGGGCCTGCCAGTTGTCCGCCGATCAAGGCTGCTCAAACGTTTCGTCGACCCCATCACCTGCACGCCACCTGAACATTTTGCGGAAGGTTGAGGCTATGACGTACAACCGAACTTAAAGTCACGCGACGCCATCACGCCGAAGCGGCTGCTTGCACTCCAAACTGACTGTTTTACAAGCACAATCTGTTAACGCTAGCCCATCAAGATTGATTGCCAATTATTTTTTTTGGTTCTTGCGCTAGGTCATTTTACTTACTACAAGTAATGGGTACTATGTACGCCGGCTGTTTCCTCACTTTGAAGGAACAGCTTTAATTAGAAAGTCCTTGAAGGGGAACACGATGAACAACGTTCTGAAATTCTCTGCTCTGGCATTGGCCGCAGTTCTGGCTACCGGTTGCAGCAGCGTATCTAAAGAAACTGAAGCCCGTCTGACTGCAACTGAAGATGCAGCAGCTCGCTCCCAGGCTCGTGCTGACGAAGCCTACCGTAAAGCTGATGAAGCTCTGGCTGCTGCTCAAAAAGCACAACAGACTGCTGACGAAGCTAACGAGCGCGCTCTGCGCATGCTTGAAAAAGCAAGCCGCAAGTAATAGTCCTTCGGGACTGTTATCAAGCCGACCTATTTATAGGTCGGCTTTTTTATTGCCTGCCAGCCACTCAACAGGCAATAAAAAAGCCGCCAAGGCTATTAACCAAGGCGGCCTTTTAGTGCGTTCTTGCAGTACGGCTTACTGCACATAGTCCAGCGACTGGCCAGTAGCCATTCCCGCATTGGATGTACCGATGACTGCAGGTATACCAGTTTCGGCCCCCACTACCGGGAAGGCCAGGTCCTTGTCTATCAGGATGTTGTTTTCCAGATTCGGGTGCTTGAGCAGGAAGTTCATGAAGCCTGCGTACTTGTTCTGCAAGTCTTCCGGGGTCAAGTGGGACTTGTCGCTCACTGCCAGCAGCGAGCCATCCTTCACGTTCAACGGCTCGTGAACTTCAAGGAATACCTTGCCGCCACTCACGCCCAGTTTGTACGGCTCGTTGATGATCCGCACCGGCGTACCCACTGGCACCATCTCTGCCATTTGCAGCACGTTCTGGTTGAGCATGCGGAAGCAACCGTGGCTGGTGCCCGTACCGATGCCGAACTTGGCGTTGGAGCCGTGGATCAGGTAGCCCGGCATGCCCAGGGTGAACTTGAACGGACCCAGCGGGTTGTCCGGCCCCGCGGGTACCACGTTAGGCAGCGGGTCGCCGTTTTTGGCGTGCTCGGCCTTGATCGAAGCTGGCGGCGTCCAGGTCGGGTTGGGGGTCTTGGCGGTAATTTTGGTCTGGCCCAGGGGCGAACCCCAACCCTCGCGACCAATCCCCAGCGGGAAGGTGTAGACCTTGTTCTGGTCCTTGGGGAAATAGTACAGGCGGTATTCCGCCAGGTTGATCACGATCCCCTCGCGCTTGCCCGGCGGCAGGATGAACTGGGTCGGCAACACGATATCGGTATCAACGATAGTGCCGTCCGGGTTCTTCTTGACCGGCAACCAGGCATCGACCCCCGGGTTGGCAGCGATCATTTCCGAATAGCCCAGCTCGTACTTGTTGCCCAGGTCTGCGAAGGAGTCTTCGTACTTGCCCTTGATCACCTGCACTTCGCCCACGACGTCTTCGCCGGGTGGTGGCAGCGGGAATTCAAGCGCAACAGCGGGCCCCGCAACACAGAGTGCGGCAACGGACAGGTAGCGGGTAACTGCAGGTAGGCGCGACAACATCCGGAACATCCTTCGCATAGACAACGGGGGACAAAAAAGGGAGTGTACACCGCGCCCACGGGGAGCGTGAGCCGGTCAGGGCATCAAACAGGTAACATCATAGTTCAAAGCGCAGCTCTGGCCAGATGGGCTCCGTGCCGCGGCGCTGCGACTCGATGATGGCCCGGCACAGCGGGCATAACCGGTGGTCCTGGAACACCTTGCGGGTGACATCAGACCAGCGCGGTTGTGCAGGCAGCAATGAGCCACACAAGGTGCGGTCAATGGTGCCGCCCAGCTCCAGTTGACGCGTCACCAGATGCACCCGTACCTCCTGGCAGGCGAACAGATCGAGCTGCTCATCGGGCTCGATCAGTTGATAGGCATATAAAGACCAGGCAGGACGCGACATCGGGGGCTCCAAATCGGGGGGGCGCCACCTTAGCCGAAACACTGGCCGTAGAAAAGCATCAAAGCAGGGGTTTTAGCGCCGGCCACACATTATCCAGCAAAAGCCCCTGCGCCCCGACCGCCGGGTGGATGCGATCAGCCTGCATCAGCTCGGTCTTGCCGCCCACGCCCTCAAGAAAAAACGGCACCAGCGCGACGTTTTTTTCCTTGCCCAACTCGGCATACACCGCGGCAAAGGCCTGGGTGTAACGCGCACCATAATTGGGCGGCAACTGCATGCCCAGCAACAGCACCTTGGCACCCGCCTGTTGCGAGGCGTCGATCATCCCTGCAAGATTTTGTTTCAATTGCGCAGGTAACTGGCCACGCAGGCCATCATTGCCGCCCAGTTCGACAATCACCACATCCGGTTTATGCTCTACAAGCAGCGCCGGCAGCCGCGCAAGCCCGCCAGCGCTGGTGTCGCCGCTGATCGAAGCATTGACCACCTTGTCGTCGTAGCCTTGCTCCCTGAGCCGCTGTTCGAGCAAGGACACCCATCCCAGACGGGTATCCAGGCCGAAAGCCGCGCTGATACTATCGCCGACGATCAATATTGTTCCCGCCGTTGCCGTCTGCGCCATGCACATCAGGGCCAGGGCAGCACTTAAAAACCACACACGCATTGGATTCTCCATGGGCGAAAGTATTCTCACCGCGCAGAACCTTAGCAAAGTGGTTCCCAGCGCGGAAGGCGAGCTGACCATCCTGCACCCTTTGAGCCTTGAACTGAACAAGGGCGACAGCCTGGCGATTGTCGGGGCTTCGGGCTCCGGCAAGTCGACCTTGCTGGGCTTGCTCGCAGGCCTGGACTTGCCCAGCCAGGGCGAAGTGATCCTGGCCGGGCGAGCCTTGAGCACCCTGGACGAAGACCAGCGCGCCCGGGTCAGGGCCGAACATGTGGGCTTTGTGTTCCAGTCGTTCCAGTTGCTCGACAGCCTCAACGCCCTGGAAAACGTCATGCTGCCGCTGGAGCTGGATGGCCGCAAGGATGCCCGAGAGCATGCCCGCCACCTGCTTGAACGGGTTGGCCTGGGCCAGCGCCTAAGCCACTCGCCACGCCAGCTTTCGGGTGGCGAGCAACAGCGGGTTGCCATCGCCCGGGCGTTCGCCGCCAACCCCGACGTGCTGTTTGCCGATGAACCCACCGGCAACCTCGACAGCCACACCGGCGAGCGCATTACCGACCTGCTCTTTGAACTGAACAAGGAGAACGGCACCACCCTGGTGCTGGTGACCCATGACGAACGCCTGGCCCATCGCTGCCGGCGCCTGATCCGTCTTGAAGCTGGCCATCTGGTCGGCCCTCTGGAGCCCTGATGGCACGTCTGCCGCTGTTGCGCATGCTGAGTCTGGCTGTACGCCAATTGCTGCGCGATGCCCGCGCCGGCGAGCTGCGCGTGCTGTTTTTCGCCCTGCTGGTCGCCGTGGCGGCCAGCACCGCCATCGGCTACTTCGGGGCCCGCCTCAATGGCGCGATGCTGTTGCGCGCCACTGAATTTCTTGGTGCCGACCTGGTGCTCGATGGCAGCGCCCCGGCGCGCGAGGAGCAAATCAAGGTCGGCACCGACCTGGGCCTCAAACACGCGCGGGTGGTCGAATTTGCCAGCGTGATCGCCACCGACAACGGTATCCAGCTCTCCAGCATCAAGGCGACAGACGATGCCTACCCGTTGCGCGGCGAACTGAAAAGCGCCCCTCAGCCCTATGCCGAAGAACAGCCTGGAGGCGGCCCCAAACCCGGTGAGGCCTGGGCCGAAGCCCGCTTGCTGACCGCGCTGGACCTCAAGGTCGGTGATGAAATCGATGTCGGTTCAAAAACCGTGCGCATCACCCGAGTGCTGACCTATGAACCCGACCGCGCCGGCAACCTTTACAGCCTGACCCCACGGATACTGATCAATCTGGACGACCTGGCTGCCACCGGTATCGTACAACCGGGTAGCCGGGTGACCTACCGCGAGCTATGGCGCGGGGAGGCGCCAGCCCTTGAATCCTACCGTCAGGTAGTCAAACCCGGGCTGGAAGCCAACCAGCGCCTGCTCGACGGCCGGGATGGCAACCAGCAGATCGGCGGTGCCCTGGGCAAGGCCGAGCGTTACCTGAACATGGCCAGCCTGGTGGCGGTGCTGCTGGCAGGCGTGGCCGTAGCCTTGTCTGCTACCCGTTTTGCCAATCGCCGCTTTGATGCCAGCGCCCTGCTGCGCTGCCTGGGCCTGTCACGCCGCGAAGCCCTGTGGCTGTTTACCCTGCAGTTGGCGGTGCTCGGCCTGCTGGCCAGCCTTGCCGGCGCCCTGCTGGGCTGGCTGGCACAGCTTGGCTTGTTCGCCTTGTTGCACGACCTGCTGCCTGCAGACGTACCGCCCGGTGGCCTGATGCCGGCGATTGCCGGGATGGGTACCGGGCTGGTGGCGCTGGCAGGTTTCGCTTTGCCGCCACTCGCCGCACTGGGCCGCGTACCGCCACTGCGGGTATTGCGCCGCGACATGCTGCCGATTCCGGCCAGTACCTGGACCGTCTACGGTGCAGCTCTGCTGGCACTGGGGCTGATCATGTGGCGCATGAGTCTCGATCTGGTATTGACCTTCGCCCTGCTCGGCGGTGGCGTGATTGCCGCCGTGGTGCTGGGCGGGCTCCTGCTGCTGGGCCTGCAAAGCCTGCGCCGCCTGCTGGCACGCGCTTCGCTGCCCTGGCGCCTGGGGCTGGGGCAGTTGCTGCGCCACCCGCTGGCCGCCGCTGGCCAGGCCCTGGCCTTTGGCCTGATCCTGCTGTCGATGGCGCTGATCGCCCTGCTGCGCGGCGAGTTGCTCGATACCTGGCAAAACCAGCTGCCCAAGGACGCGCCCAACTACTTTGCACTGAATATCCTGCCGGCCGACAAGGAGGCTTTCGGTGCCCACCTGATGACCCTGCAGGCCCGCGCCGCGCCGCTGTACCCGGTCATTCCGGGGCGCCTGATCAGCATCAACGGCGAGCCGGTGCAAGATATCGTCAGCAAGGACTCCAGTGGCGACAAGGCCATCCAGCGCGACCTGAGCCTGACCTGGGCCGCCGACCTGCCTGCCGAAAACCAGCTGACGGCAGGTAGCTGGTGGGGGGCGAAGCCCGAAGGCGATGTGCCGGGTGTTTCAGTGGAAGCCAAAGTCGCCGAAAGCCTCAAGCTGAAGCTGGGCGACCTGATGACCTTCACCATTGCCGGGGTCAATCGCGAAGCGCGGGTCACCAGTTTGCGCAGCATCAACTGGGACAACTTCCAGCCCAACTTTTTCATGATTTTCCAGCCCGGCACCTTGCAGGACTTGCCGGCCACCTACCTCACCAGCTTTTACCTGGCTCCGGGACATGACAAGGAAATCATCGAACTGTCGCGCACCTTCCCGGCCGTGACCATCCTGCCCATCGATGCATTGCTGGAGCAACTGCGCAGCATCCTGGCGCAAGTGACCATTGCCGTGGAATACGTGCTGCTGTTTGTGTTGGCGGCGGGCATGGCGGTGCTGTTTTCCGGCTTGCAATCCACCCTGGACGAGCGCATTCGCCAGGGCGCCCTGCTTCGTGCGCTGGGGGCCGAGCGGCAACTGCTGGTGAAGGCCCGGCGCATCGAGTTCGGCCTGCTGGGCGCCACCAGCGGCCTGCTCGCGGCACTGGGTGCCGAACTGGTCAGCCTGGTGCTGTACCGCTTTGCCTTTGACCTGCCGTGGCACCCGCATCCGTGGTTGCTGCTGTTGCCGGTGCTGGGCGCGCTGATGGTGGGCGGTGCGGGAGTGTTTGGCACACGCAGGGCGCTGAATGCCAGCCCGTTGACGGTGTTGCGCGAGGGTTGATATGCCCTCGCCCGAGCTTTTGTAGCCGCTGAGGAGCGCAGCGAGGCTGCGATCGGGTGCGTAGCGACCGTAAAACCTAAGTCCGGGATTTACCTGGACGACCGCAGTATCAGATTTTACGACTGCTTCGCAACCGATCGCAGCCTCGCTGCGCTCGTCAGCGGCTACAAGTTTTGTACAGGTTTACCCTAGCTCTTCTCGTAATAAATCTCGTTGATCCACCACAGCACTTCCCCGCTAGGGGTCTGCACCACGGCCTCGTCCCCCACTTCTTTCTTCAACAGTGCACGGGCCATCGGTGAGTCGATGGAGATGTAGTCGTTGCGCCCGTAAATTTCGTCGTAACCCACAATGCGGAACTTCTTGACGTCCCCGGCCTCGTTTTCGATTTCGACCCAGGCGCCAAAAAACACCCGGCCTTCCTGTTCGGGCGAGTAATCAACTACCCGCACATCTTCCAGGCGCTTGCGCAGGTAGCGCACCCGCCGGTCGATCTCGCGCAGCAACTTCTTGTTGTACTGGTAGTCAGCGTTTTCGCTGCGATCACCCAGTGATGCCGCCCAGGTCACCTTGCGTGTGGTATCCGGGCGCTTTTCCCGCCACAGGTAGTCGAGCTCCTGCTTCAGGGCTTCATGGCCTTGCCTGGTGATGATATTGGTACTCACTCGCGGTCGTTCTCCAGCAGGTTGCATTGGCCAGGGCAGACTCTTAACACCCCGGCGCGACGAAATACATAGGGCCGCTGATTAAAATCACAACCACGGCAGCACGCTCACTGTGCCGTGGCCTGCCGGTACTGGCGCGGGGTAAAACCGGTCAACGCCTTGAACTGGCGGGTGAACGCACTGTGGTCGGTGTAACCGCACTGCAGGGCTACTTCGGTGATCGGAATATCGGTCAGCAGCAGACGATGGGCGTGTTCCAGCCGCACCTTCTGGATCATCTGCCGTGGCGTCAGGTGAAATACCCGCTTGCAGTAACGCTCCAGCTGCGCCACGGAAATCCCGGCAATACGGGTCAACTCACCCAGGGTCACGCGGCGGTTGAAATGCGTGCGGATGTGCTCGTCCACCGCCGCCAGCCGCTGGTACGCCGGGTGGGTATCGCTGGCTGATTGCAGGTCAACGGAGATCCCCGCCAGGCCGATGATCGCGCCCTGGCGATTGTACAGCGGGCGCTTGTGGGTCAGGCACCAGCCCGGCTCCCGAGTCCCGTACAGATGCAGCTCCAGCTGGTCTTCCAGCACCCGCCCCTGTTCCAGCACCTGGCGATCCTGTTCGGTATAACCCGGCCCCAACTGTGCCGGGAAAACCTCGGCGCTGGTTTTGCCCAGCAGGGGTTGCAACTGCTTGAGGCCGCAGCGCTGTACCAGGGTGCGGTTGGCCAGCACATAGCGCGCGGCAGTGTCCTTGATAAAGATCGCGGCATTGGGGATGGCATCGAGCATCGGCAGCAACAGCGCCACGCCAGAGAGCAACTGTTCAAGGCTCTCGGGGCGGCTCAACTCGCTGCCCTGGCCCAGCATTGCAAAAGCATTCTGCGTCATCACACTCACTCTCCCACAACTGAGCAGGCATCAATCGCCTGTGTCCATTGTGCCGATTTCGTCATCGGCTTCAATGGAAAAGATCAATCGCAAACTTTCCCCGACGTTCAATCTAGCGCCATTGCACACCCGCCAACCGTGTTGGCGCACTGGCAAATGACATCACACCTGCCTAACCAATAACTCACAAAAAGGCGACGCCATGTCAGGTAAAGGCAAATTCAAGAAACAGCTCTCACTGATGGACCTGACCTTTATCGGTCTGGGTGCCATCTTCGGTTCCGGCTGGTTGTTTGCAGCCAGTCATGTGTCGGCAATCGCAGGCCCGGCGGGGATTTTTTCCTGGCTGCTGGGCGGTTTTTCCGTGCTGTTGCTGGGCATCGTTTACTGCGAACTGGGCGCTGCCCTGCCCCGCGCCGGTGGCGTCATTCGTTACCCGGTTTACTCCCATGGCCCGTTGCTCGGGTATTTGATGGGCTTTATCACCCTGATCGCGTTCTCCAGCCTGGTGGCAATTGAAGTGGTCGCCGCTCGCCAATACGCCGCGGCATGGTTCCCCGAGCTGACCAAGGCCGGTTCCAGTGACCCTTCGATCCTGGGCTGGCTCCTGCAGTTCGGCCTGTTATGCCTGTTCTTTATGCTCAACTATCGCAGCGTGAAGACGTTCGCCCTGGCCAACAACCTGGTCAGCGTATTCAAGTTCATCGTGCCGCTGCTGGTAATCGGCGTGCTGTTCACCTTCTTCAAACCGCAAAACCTCTACGCCCAGGGCTTCGCTCCCTTTGGCCTGTCGGGGGTGCAGATGGCCGTTTCCGCAGGCGGCATTATTTTCGCCTACCTGGGCCTGACCCCGATCATTTCGGTGGCCAGTGAAGTCAAGAACCCGCAACGCACCATCCCGATTGCCCTGATCCTGTCGGTCCTGCTGTCGACCGTTATTTATGTGTTGTTGCAAGTCGCCTTCCTCGGCGGCGTGCCCACCGAGATGCTGGCCAACGGCTGGGCCGGTGTGACCAAGGAACTGGCCCTGCCCTATCGCGATATCGCCCTGGCCCTGGGTGTGGGCTGGCTGGCTTATCTGGTGGTGGCCGATGCAGTGATCTCGCCCAGCGGCTGCGGCAACATCTACATGAACGCCACGCCACGGGTGATCTATGGCTGGGCACAAACCGGCACCTTCTTCAAAGTGTTCACCCGCATCGATGAAAAGTCCGGCATCCCGCGCCCGGCGCTGTGGCTGACCTTTGGTCTGTCGGTGTTCTGGACCCTGCCGTTCCCGTCCTGGGAAGCGCTGATCAACGTGGTCTCCGCCGCACTGGTATTGAGCTACGCCGTGGCCCCGGTGTCCGTGGCCGCCCTGCGCCGCAATGCCCCCGACATGCCGCGCCCGTTCCGGGTCAAGTGGATGGCGGTGCTGGGCCCGCTGTCATTTATCGTGGCGGCGCTGATTGTTTACTGGTCGGGCTGGAACACCGTGTCCTGGCTGCTCGGCCTGCAAATCCTGATGTTCGTGGTGTACCTGTTGTGCTCACGCTTTGTCCCGACCAATCACCTGAGTCTGGGTCAGCAAGTACGTTCATCTTTGTGGCTGATCGGCTTCTACGCCGTAACCATCGTGCTGTCCAAGCTCGGCACCTTTGGTGGCCTGGGCGTGCTGGCTCACCCTTTCGACACCCTGGTCGTCGCCGCCTGCGCCACCGCGATCTATTACTGGGGCGCAGCCACCGGCGTGCCGGCGCACCTGGTCCGCCTGGAAGACGACGAGGACAGCGAAGACGTCCCGCAACCTGCCAGCCAGATGTCACCGCGCCATGCCAGCGGAGGCTTTGTGCCGACTTCGTCCTGACACACCGTTTGCCACCGTCCTCCCAGCCGTTGTTCTCTTCCAAGGGATACGTTCATGAAGCAAGTCCATATCATTGATTCACATACCGGCGGCGAACCCACCCGCCTGGTGCTCAAAGGCTTTCCGCACCTGGCCGGGCGCACCATTGCCGAGCAGCGCGATGCCCTGCGTGACCAGCATGACCAATGGCGCCGGGCCTGCCTGCTGGAGCCCCGTGGCAACGATGTACTGGTCGGCGCGCTGTACTGCGAGCCGGTGTCGGCAGATGCCACCTGCGGCGTGATCTTCTTCAACAATGCCGGTTATCTGGGCATGTGCGGGCACGGCACCATCGGTTTGATCGCCTCCCTGCATCACCTGGGCCTGATCGAGACCGGCGAACACAAGATCGACACCCCGGTCGGCCCGGTCACCGCCACCCTGCATCCAGATGGCAAGGTCACCGTGGGCAATGTGCCTTCCTACCGTTACCGCCAGCAGGTCGCCGTTGACGTACCCGGGCATGGCCGCGTGCAGGGCGATATCGCCTGGGGCGGCAACTGGTTCTTCCTGGTCAGCGACCACGGCAAGGCGCTGCAACTGGACAATGTCGAAGCCCTCACCGAATACACCTGGACCATGCTCAAGGCCCTTGAGGCGCAAGGAATACACGGTGCAGACGGCGCCCTGATCGACCATATCGAACTGTTTGCCGACGACGAACAGGCCGACAGCCGCAACTTCGTCATGTGCCCGGGCAAGGCCTATGACCGCTCGCCCTGTGGCACCGGCACCAGCGCCAAACTGGCGTGCCTGGCCGCCGACGGCAAGCTGGCCCCCGGCCAGCCCTGGGTGCAGGCCAGCATCACCGCCAGCCAGTTTGTCGGCAGTTATCAATGGGACGGCGAGCGCATTCGCCCGTTCATTACCGGCCAGGCCTTTATGACCGCCGACAGCCTGCTGCTGATCGACGAAAAAGATCCTTTCGCGTGGGGCATTTAAGCCCTTTGCCGTAAACACATCCGAATAAACGACTCGAGGAGTTAGAACAATGAGCGATAACATTTTTACCGGTTGCATGCCTGCCCTGATGACCCCGTGCACCGCCGAGCGCAAGCCGGACTTCGACGCACTGGTGGCCAAGGGCCGCGAGCTGATCGATATCGGCATGAGCGCCGTGGTGTACTGCGGATCAATGGGTGACTGGCCATTGCTGAGCGAAGCCGAGCGTCAGGAAGGTGTGGCACGCCTGGTGGCTGCCGGTATTCCAACCATCGTCGGCACCGGCGCAGTAAACAGCCGCGAGGCCGTATCCCACGCAGCACACGCCGCCAGGGTCGGCGCCCAGGGCCTGATGGTGATTCCACGCCTGCTGTCCCGTGCGGCTTCGCCTGCGGCGCAAAAAGCTCACTTCGCGGCCATCCTGGAAGCCGCTCCGCAACTGCCGGCCGTGATCTACAACAGCCCGTACTACGGTTTCGCCACCCGCGCCGACCTGTTCTTCGAACTGCGCAGCCAATACCCGAACCTGATCGGCTTCAAAGAGTTCGGCGGTGCTGTCGACATGCGTTACGCCGCAGAACACATCACCTCCAAGGACGATGATGTGACCCTGATGGTGGGTGTCGATACCCAGGTGGTGCACGGTTTCGTCAACTGCAACGCCACCGGCGCCATTACCGGTATCGGCAACGCCCTGCCGCGCGAAGTGCTGCAACTGGTGGCCCTGAGCAAGCAAGCGGCTAAAGGCGACCCCAAGGCACGCCGCCTGGCCCGTGAGCTGGAAGCCGCGCTGGCGGTACTGTCATCGTTCGATGAAGGGACTGACCTGGTGCTCTACTACAAGCACCTGATGGTGCTCAATGGCGACACCGAGTACAGCCTGCACTTCAACGACAGCGATGTGCTGAGCGATGCCCAGCGCCACTACGCCGAGAACCAGTACAGCCTGTTCCGCCAGTGGTACAAAAACTGGTCCGCCGAACAGAACGTCGCCTGACCCCCAGCGCAACATCCCTGAACAGCGGCGCACATCCTGTGCGCCGCCTTGTTCCAGCCCAGCCCCTTTTTTCAGGAACACGCCATGACTCTGACAGGCAACATGCTGATCGGTCAGCAAGCCATCACCGGTAACCGCGAAGCGATCCGGGCGATCAATCCCGCCACCGGCACTGCGCTCGAACCGGCCTACCTTGGCGGCGGCAGCGAACATGTCGAGCAGGCGTGCGCTTTGGCATGGGAGGCTTTTGACGGTTTTCGCGAGGCTTCATTGCAAACTCGCGCCATATTCCTTGAAACCATCGCCGATGAGATCGAAGCCATTGGCGATGAACTGATTGATCGCGCTGTCAGCGAGTCCGGCCTGCCACGTCCGCGCATTCTCGGCGAGCGCGGACGCACCTGCCAGCAACTGCGCACCTTTGCCCGTACCGTGCGCGCCGGTGAATGGCTGGATGTGCGGGTCGACAACGCCCTGCCCGAACGCCAGCCGCTGCCGCGCGCCGACCTGCGCCAGCGTCATGTGCCGCTGGGGCCGGTGGCCGTGTTCGGTGCCAGCAACTTCCCGCTGGCGTTCTCGGTGGCGGGCGGCGACACCGCGTCGGCACTGGCGGCTGGCTGCCCGGTGGTGGTCAAGGCCCACAGCGCTCACCCCGGCACCAGCGAACTGGTTGGCCATGCAATTGCCCGGGCGGTGAAAAAATCGGGCCTGCATGAAGGGGTGTTTTCCCTGCTGTTTGGTTCCGGCCGCGAAGTGGGTGTAGCCCTGGTCAGCGATCCACGCATCAAGGCGGTCGGCTTTACCGGCTCGCGCAGTGGCGGCATGGCTTTGTGCAACGTGGCGGCAGCACGCCCCGAACCCATCCCGGTGTATGCGGAGATGAGCTCGATCAACCCGGTCCTGCTCTTCCCTGCTGCCCTGCAGGCTCGCGGCGAATCACTGGCGCAGGGCTTCGTTGCTTCTTTGACCCAGGGTGCAGGGCAGTTCTGCACCAACCCGGGGCTGGTTATCGGCCACCAGGGCCCGGCGCTGGAGAGCTTTATCAGTGCAGCTGCGCGGCTGATCCAGCAAAGTCCGGCCCAGACCATGCTCACTCCGGGGATCTTTCAGGCCTATGAGGCCGGCGTAAGTGCGCTGCAAGAACTCGACAGCGCAAAACAGGCAGCAGCCGGTTTACAGGGCGAGACACCCAACCAGTGCCAGGCCCACCTGTTCGTGACCCGGGCCAGGGACTTGCTCGCCGAACCGGCATTACAGGCCGAAATATTCGGTGCTGCGGCGCTGGTGGTGCAATGCGCCGACGACCAGGAGATCCGCCAGGTACTTGAGCACCTGGAAGGCCAATTGACCATCACCCTGCAACTGGATGATGCCGACCTCGACAGTGCCAGGGCCGTACTGCCCACCCTGGAGCGCAAGGCCGGGCGTCTGCTGGTCAATGGCTGGCCAACCGGGGTTGAGGTGTGTGACGCAATGGTCCACGGCGGGCCTTTCCCGGCGACTTCAGACACCCGCACGACGTCGGTCGGCACGGCTGCGATCCTGCGCTTCCTGCGCCCGGTGTGCTATCAGGACTTCCCTGACAGCCTGTTGCCGACGGCACTCAAGCAGGCCAACCCGCTGCATCTGCGCCGCCTGGTCGATGGCCACAGAGAAGTACTGGAAAATGCCTGATCACTTCGACTCGAATACAACAGACATTGCCGTGATCGGCGCCGGGGTTATCGGCGTCGCCTGTGCCCTGCAACTGGCGCGTCAGGGCCAGCGGGTGGTGGTCATCGACATGCAGGAGCCCGGCCACGGCGCCTCGTTCGGCAACGCCGGGCATCTGGCCACCGAACAGGTATTTCCCATTGCTGACCTGTCCATTCTCAAGCGCCTGCCGGCCATGCTGATGGACCCCATGGGACCTTTGCGCCTGGACTGGAAATACCTGCCCCGCGCCCTGCCGTGGTTCACCCGCCTGCTGCTGAACCTGCGCCCGGCGCCATTCCAGCGCAGCGTGGCAGGCATTCGTGCCCTTAATGAAAGCAGCGTGGGTGCCTGGCACCGCCTGCTCAAAGGCATTGATTGCCCGGGCCTGATGCGCGAAGACGGTTCGTTGCTGGTGTACGAGCGCCCCGAGTCCCGGCAAGCACTCCTGGCACTGCAGGCCCGCATGCGCCAACAGCAGGTGCCGGTGGAGCTTTGGGAAGCGAAGGCTGTGCGCGAGACTGCGCCACAACTGAGTGAACAGATCCTGGGCGGGTTGTTTTTCCCGGCCACGGGGCACTTTATCGACCCCTACCGCGCGGTCTGCGAGCTGGTCGAAGCTGCCAAACAGTGCGGCGTGCAGTTTCTCAAACAACAGGTAACAGGCGGGCAATTGAGTGAGGCCGGGATTTGCCTGCAAACCCGTCAGGGCAAAATAAACGCCCGCCGGGTGGTGATTGCCTGCGGCGCCCACTCGGCCAAACTGACCGCAGCCCTGACCGGCAAGCATGTGCCGCTGGATACCGAACGCGGCTACCACCTGATGTTGCCCCACGAGCATGACCGGCTGCCGTTTGCCGTCACCTCACTGGAACGCAAATTCATCATGACCCCGATGAGCGATGGCTTGAGGCTGGCGGGTACGGTTGAATTTGCCGGCCTGGATGCGCCGCCGAGCATGGAGCGCGCCTGGCAGTTGCATCGCCTGAGCAAGGGGTTGCTGCGCGAGGAGTTGAGCGCTGAGGGGGCAACGCCGTGGATGGGCTTTCGGCCATCGTTGCCTGACTCGCTGCCGATCATTGATCGGGTAGGCGAAGGCAAGGTGCTGCTTGCCTTCGGCCATCAGCATTTGGGCTTGACCCAGGCGGCGGTCACAGCCGAAATGATTGCGCAGTTGGCAACCGGAGCACCGGTACAGCCGGCTTACCGGCTAGACAGGTTTTAAACCACCTGTGGGAGCGGGCTTGCTCGCGATGGCATCGACGCGGGGCAACTGAAGTACCGCAGCGCCTGCATCGCGGGCAAGCCCGCTCCCACAAAGCTCGCTCCCACAAAAGCAGCTCCCGAAAGGCAGCTCAACGCAGGGTTATCAACCTTGCCGGCAGTGACGGTCGAAATGATTGCGCAACTGGCATCCGGAGCACCGTACAGCCGGCTTACCGGCTAGACAGGTTTCAGACCACCTGTGGGAGCGGGCTTGCTCGCGATGGCATCGACGCGGGGCAACTGAAGTACCGCAGCGCCTGCATCGCGGGCAAGCCCGCTCCCACAAAAGCAGCTCCCAAAGGCAGCTCAACGCAGGGTTATCAACCTTGCCGGCAGTGACGGTCGAAATGATTGCGCAACTGGCATCCGGAGCACCGTACAGCCGGCTTACCGGCTAGACAGGTTTTAAACCACCTGTGGGAGCGGGCTTGCTCGCGATGGCATCGACGCGGTGTAACTGAAGTACCGCAGCGCCTGCATCGCGGGCAAGCCCGCTCCCACAAAGCTCGCTCCCACAAAAGCAGCTCCCGAAAGGCAGCTCAACGCAGGGTTATCAACCTTGCCGGCAGTGACGGTCGAAATGATTGCGCAACTAGCATCCGGAGCACCGTACAGCCGGCTTACCGGCTAGACAGGTTTCAGACCACCTGTGGGAGCGGGCTTGCTCGCGATGGCATCGACGCGGTGTAACTGAAGTACCGCAGCGCCTGCATCGCGGGCAAGCCCGCTCCCACAAAGGCAGCTCAACGCAGGGTTATCAACCCCTGCCGGCTGACTCGGGTGAGGTTGTGAATCACCCGCTCGGCATTTTCAGCGTCGGGAGACTGGATCACCGCCAGGTCAAAACTGTCAGCGGCAAAGCGCGCCAGCTGGTCGCCCTCTTCCACAAACTGGATCAGAAACGCCGTAGGCCGGCCTTTGCGGCGTGGCCAGCCATCCAGATAGCGCAGCAGCGTTGGCTGATGCTTACCGCCCAGAAGGATTTTTGGATTGCGCAAGGCAGGACTGGCCGAGATCGGCGCAAGACGTACAAGGGGACGTGGGTGACTCATGAATCGGTTCTCCGCCTCAAGATTCTGCGTGGCAGGTGAGAGGCAACACCGAACCAGCGCTTTAGCGGTATTTCAAGGCCTGTTACAAGCCTCTTAGACGGTCTGTGACCCTCTGGCGCCCCGCAAGTAGCTGTTTAAATCGGCGCAAGAAAACATCCTAGATAAACCTGCTTGCAGCTGTCAACACCCATCTGAAACGAAAAAGGCCCGCTCTGGGCGGGCCTTTTCACTGACATCGGATTTCAGTCAGCGATTGCACGATCGATCGACAATTTGCCCGCACCTTCGATCAATACCGCGACGGTGCCACCCAGCAGGGCCAGGGCAAACTCATAGCCGTTGTTGGCCATAAACAGGCCGTTGCTGATATGCACCGAGAAAATCGCCACCAGCAGGGTAAACGACAAACCCAATGCCGCCGGGCGCGCCAGCAGACCGACAATCAGCGCCAGGCCACCGAAGAACTCGGTACCGCCGGCCAGAGCGGCCATCAGCGTACCCGGCGCCAGGCCGATGCTTTCCATCCATTGCGCGGTCCCCGCCAGACCACCGCCACCAAACCAGCCAAACAGTTTCTGCGAGCCGTGGGCGGCGAAAATGATACCTACGAAAATACGCAAAATCGTCAAGCCATAACCTGCGCGGCTGCCCAGTACGGTATGGATCAATTTGCTCATGGTGGAATCCTTTAGGAAATCAGTGGGGGAATGCTCGCCATATTAATCAGTTTTTATAATGTTAAAAGTCGAATAAACCGGATTAAACAATCTATTTATTCGATCACTTGCGTGTGACTAGTTCAGCCTTTTTGGGTTCCAGCGAATCCCGCTCCCGATCAAACGCCAAATAGTACTTGTTCACACTATTAACATAGCTGACAGCACCCATTCCCACCTGCTCCATGGCAATACGCTCCACTTGAAAGAACCACTGGTTGGGGTTCAGGCCACGTCGCCTGGCCTCGGCGCGCATCCCTTGCACCCGCTCCGGCCCCATGTTGTACGCCGCCAGCACGAAGGCCATGCGCTCGCGCTCATTGAGTTTGGGGCTGGCGAAGAACTTGCGACGGATCATCGCCAGGTACTTGGCCCCGGCCTGGACATTGTTATCGACGCTCTGAATATTATTGACCCCCACCCGCTGCGCGGCAGAAGGCGTGATTTGCAGCAGCCCGGTCGCGCCACCGGTGCCTTTGGCATTGGGGTCAAGGGTGGACTCCTTGAATGCCAGCGCCGCCAGGTTCAGCCAGTCCATACCTTGCTGCTGTGCATGTTTCTGCAACACCGGGCGCAATTTCTCCAGCTGCTGGCGGTCGGCCCGAGCCAGGGGATAATGCACACGGTACAAGCGACGATAGACCCGTTCAAAGGCGACATCCTGATCGGCCGGGGCCTTGTAGCCATCCAGAAAACGGTCGATGCTGGCCCGCAACATCGAAGCATCGCGGCGCACATACCAGTGCATGGCTTCGGGTTCGCTGACCAGCACCTTGCGGTCAAAACGCAATTTCGGCATCAATGTGGCCCAACGCTCGGCAATCGGGCGCTCCACGATGGTCAGATGAAAAATACCCGCCTGCACCATCTCCAGCACGTCTTCGACTGCCAGGGTCGGGTCTACCCATTCGATCTTCACCGGTGGCAATTTGCGCAGGGCCAGTTTTTGATTGATCAGGTTGACCGATGCCCCCGCCGCACTGCCGGTGGTCAGCGCCACGGTACGACCCGACAGCTGCTCCATACGGGTAAAGCGGCGCTCGCCCTTGACCCCCACCAACAGCAGCGGCACTTCGTCGACGATCGGGTCACTGGCACTGATGGCGCGGCTGGGTTTGAAATCGATCAATTCGCCCGGGGCAACCACATCGCCTTCACCGCGGGACAAGGCGCCAAGCAGTTGATCCTTGGCTTTGGGAATGATCTTGAGGGTTATTTCCTGGCCATCACGGGCATGGCTGTTGAGGTAGTGTTCAAACGCGCGCAGTCGATGGTATTCAACGCCAATCGCCTGCCCCTGAACCTCACCCGAGCTGTTGCGGCTTTGATTGACCAGCACCCGCAACACCTGACTGCTGCGAATTTGTGCCAGATCGCGAACCTGACTCGGCTGCCCGGCCTGTAAGGGTCCGGCCAGGCGTGCCAGTGCCGGTAGCGGCAACAGCAGCAGGCACAGCGCAATCAATAGCGTCGGTCTTGTCATCCGTTCTCCGGAAAGAATACAGCCCAGCACTTTGTCGGTTTCCCGACAACCGGTTGCCCCAATTGAGGCTTTCAAGCGCTGGAAACAGCGCGCAAAACAGTCAATGCGTCCTTTGGTAAACCGGGCATTGCGTTGTTGCGGCATTCAAAGACAACCATAACTGTCTGTAGTTCTTGGTTTTTCTTGTAAATCTACAGCTCTGATATGCTTCTTGGCCTGTGGCCTGAGGTAAAACCATGCAACTCATTGATATCGGCGTCAACCTGACCAACCCAAGCTTCGACGGCAAACACCAGGCCGTGCTGGATCGCGCTTACGCAGCTGGGGTGTGCCAACTGGTACTGACCGGCACCAGCGTCGAAGGCAGCGAACAGGCCTTGCAATTGTGCCGGGAGCTGGACGAAAGCGGCCAGCGCCTGTTCTCTACGGCCGGCATTCACCCGCACTCGGCCAGTGACTGGAACGGCGACAGCGCCCGCCAATTGCTGGCCCTGCTCAAGGAACCGGGCGTCTGTGCCGTGGGCGAGTGCGGGCTGGACTTCAACCGCGACTTCTCGCCCCGCGCGCAGCAGGAGAAAGTGCTGGAAGAGCACCTGGCGCTGGCTGTTGACCTGCAATTGCCGGTGTTTTTGCATGAACGTGATGCCAACCAGCGCTTGCTGGAGATCCTGCGCGACTTCCGTGACCGCTTGCCGGCGGCTGTTGTGCATTGCTTTACCGGGGAGAAAAAGGCGCTGTTCAGCTACCTCGACCTGGACCTGCATATCGGCATTACCGGCTGGATTTGCGACGAACGCCGCGGTACTCACCTGCACCCGCTAGTGCGCGACATCCCCCGTGGGCGCCTGATGCTCGAAAGCGATGCGCCGTACCTGTTGCCGCGGACCCTGCGACCAAAACCGAAAAATGGTCGCAACGAACCGGCCTACCTGACCGACGTATTGCGTGAAGTGGCCGTGCACCGTGGCGAAAGCGAGCAGGACCTGGCCGAACACACCACCGCGTGTGCGCGGGCGTTTTATGGGTTGCCGGTACTGACAGACTGACGCCCCATCCCTTGTGGGAGCGGGCTTGCCCGCGATGGCATCGACGCGATTTACCATAAAGACCGCGTCGCCTGCATCGCGGGCAAGCCCGCTCGCTCCCACCCAGTGCCTCTTTTGACCCACATCAACAAGATCGTCACTGAATAGCGGCACAATGATGGCACCTTGCCAATATTGTTTGCGCCAACTCAGAGAAGACCTCCCATGGGCACCTGGCTTAGCAACATCTCGCTCAAATACAAATTCTGGGCTGTCAACGCGGTGGCGTTTGTCACCACGCTGCTGCTGGTGCTCTACGCCGTGCAGCTTGAGCAGCAATCGCGCAGCCGTGCTGCGCAGGCCAACGCCCAGGCCCAGGCGCAATTGCTCAGTGCCTGGCCCTCCGGGCAGCCCTTGCCCGAGGCCAGCCAACTGCTGCGCCTCGAACCCGGGCAAGTCCCCACGATCAGCGGCCAGCCCCTGCCCCAGTTGAGCAACGCCAACAGCTGGGTATCGATCAACCCTATGCCCTTGTTCGGTCGCGACCTGCTGCTGGGCGCAGATGTGCTGACCCGCGACGACGGGCAAACAATCGCCGTGCTGGCCCAAACACCCAGCCTGGCCCAGGTGTTTGTCGAGCGGCTGCCCAACTATGCCGCCGCCGTGTTGATCCTGATGCTGGCCATGCTCTGCGCCTCGCAGTTGCTGATCCGCTTTTTGCTCAGCCAGCTCAACACCCTCAAGGACGTCATGCTGCATGTGGAGAAAACCGGCGACTTGTCCGCCCGGGTGCCGCTGGCCTGTACCGATGAAGTCGGGCAGATGGCCAGCGCCTTCAACGCCATGCAGGCCGGTTACCAACGGGTCGTGAACACCGTGGCCCAAACGGCCGCGCAACTGGACGCCGGTGCCGCCCGCCTGGCCAGCAGCATGGACGAGGTACGCCACGGCATGCTCGGTCAGCAAAGCGAAACCGACCAGGCTGCCACCGCGATCAATGAAATGTCGGCCACGGTTTACCATATCGCGCAACACGCCGGCGCTACCCGCGACCTGTCGCAAACCGCAGACAACCTGGCCGGCAGTGGCCAGCAGGTGGTCAGCCGCGTGCAACAGTCAATCGCCAGCCTGTCCACCGGGGTGCAAACCACCGCCGAGATGATTCAGCAACTGGCCCAGGACAGCCAGAAAATCAACGGCGTAGTCAGCGTGATCCACAGCATTGCCGAGCAGACCAACCTGCTGGCCCTTAACGCCGCCATTGAAGCCGCCCGCGCAGGGGAAATGGGTCGCGGCTTTGCCGTGGTCGCCGATGAAGTGCGGCACCTGGCCAAGCGCGTGCAGACCTCCACCGACGAAATCACCGCCATGGTCTCGGCCCTGCAGGCCGGTACCCGTGATGCCGTGGACTTTATGCAGGAAAGCTCGTTCAAGGCCGACGACTGCGTGCAGCAGGCCCAGGAAGCCGGCGCGGCACTGGCCGAGATCACCCACGCGGTGGCGCAAATGCGCGAAAGCAACACCCAGATTGCCGTGGCAGCCGAGCAGCAAAGCCAGGTGGCCGAAGAGATGAACCGGGCGGTGGTGAGCATTCGTGATGTGACCGAAAACACCGTGCAACAGACCGTCGATTCGGCCACCACCAGCAATGAGTTGGCCACCCTGGCCGGCGAGTTGAACCGGGCAATCGGTCAACTAAAGCTATAAGGCCAATAGCCATTGTTGATTCGCCGCAAGGCGGCCCTGAATCTATGATTTGTTTATCCGGTTCAGCCCAGGCTGAACCCTCGAACAAGGAGAGCAATCATGGGCAAACGTCATCCAAACCTACCCGCCTGGCAATGGCGCTCCAACCCGCAAAGCCAGCAAAACACTGGGCATCAGGCAATCAACCTGATTGCCGTGCCGATGATGGTGGTGGCATTTCTGCTGCTGGTGTCGGGCGTCTTCAGTGAAAACGCTACCAGCGCGGTAATCGGTCTGGTTGCCCTGTTTGCGGCCCTGATCCTGCAACGCCAGGGCCACAAACACAGCAGCAAGACCGACAACAGCCAGACCTTCTGATCAGCCGAACACGGCTACGGTCTGGCGGCTGAGCGCAATCAACTCGCCGCCAGGGCCCCACAGGTTGGCGGCCACATGGCCGTAGCCGTCCCGCGCATGCTCGATGACTGCCAGGTACTTGCACCACTCAAGGGTGCTGACCGTTGGCAGGGGCTGCACAAACTCGATGGTCCAGGTCAGCGTGCTGCCTGCTGTGGGTTTGTTCAGCAACGGCAGCAATGCAGGTGGCCAGGTATCGACCAGCGCCAGCAAATGGGTCTCGGTCAGGGGCTCGTCCTGCACGTCACCGGCAAAACGCACCCAGCCGCCCATTTCCCGCGTGCCTCGACCAGTAAACGGCAGCGCCCCCACAGCCCAGGCCATGGACATGTGCCGCATGAATTCAGGGGTGACGCCCTTGATATAGGGTAACAGCGGGCACTCCTCGACGGCCTTCATGTCAGGGGCCGGCAGGCCTTCCACGTTCGCCGCCGACTGCCGGGATGCACCAAAACTGCCTTGCACCAGTGTCACCACCTGACCGTCCTGCAGGGCACGGCCCAGCACCTGGCTAACCGCCTTGCCCTCGCGCAACACCTCGACCTCAAAACGGATGGGCACATCCGCTGCCACCGGCCCGACAAAACTCACCGCCAGCGAACGCAGCGCCCGCTCGGGTGCGATGCGGGCGCGCATGGCTTCGTACTGCAGGGCCACCACCAAGCCACCAAAGCTGGCACGGCCCTGGCCCCAATCGGCCGGGATAGTTACGTCCAGCGGGGTTTGGCGCACTGCCGCCACCAACTCGCGAAACTGCATAAGCACCTCGAAACAGATAAACAGGCCGGGATACTACCCATCCATGGGCCGCCGCACAGTGCCGTATCGGCCAAAGATCAGGAGTGAAAGCACGCCGCACTCAGTTTGATCAGTGCCTTGTCAGCCCGTTTTTCGCCGTGTTCCAGGGTGGCCTGCCACTGCGCGACACACGGCTGCAGATCGGCCTGTTGCCCGGCCTGCAGCAACCACTGCCAGGCATCGTGCCATTCGCCCAGGGCCTGTTGCGCAGCCTTGAGGCGTGCCAGCACCAGCGGCGGCAACTGGTTCAGCTCGGGATAAGCCTCGGCCGCATAGCGCACGCGCTTGATCAGCAAACGCACGCGATGGCGGTCATGGCCCGGGTCATTAAGGGCTTTTTCCAGGGTTTGCCACTGTTTTTCCAGCACCTTTTCGATGCGCTGGCGCAAACCGCGCAGCAGCCCTTCACGCTCGGCCGCGCGCAAAAAACGTGGAAACACATCGAGGATCATCAGCAACTGGGCCAGTTGTTCGCTGTCCGCCACCCGGGCATAACTGCCGGCCAACTGCTGCAAGCGCCGTTGGGCCAGCCCGGTGTAGCCCGCCTTGTGCAGATGGGCAGCCAGTACCTCAAGATCGCGCAAGGGCGTGGTCAGAACGCCCACCTGGGACGCTGACATCTCCAGTTGCACCACACCCGGCAGCCCGCGCAAGGGCCGCAGCAGGCTGCGCAAGCGGCGCACCGTGGTGCGCAGGTCGTGCAGGGCCTCGGGGTCCGTATCGGCTTCCAGGCGCGCCTGGCAAGCCCACAGCTTGACCTCCAGACGCGCAATATTGGCCACTATCCGGTCAACCAGCTCAGACATCCTCACCCTCCCCTCTCACCACGACGGCTCAACGCCCGGCGCGGGATTCACGAATATAGAAACGCGCCTTTTCGGCTTTTTTGGTGCAGCCCTCAAAGGCTTCGAATTGCTGCTGGGTCTTGGCTGCGGTCAGCAGGGACAAGGCCTTGGAGTAGCTGACCGTACCGGCGAAACCTTCTGCCTTGGCCAGGTCCAGCTCGTGCCAGGCCGCGTCGAGGTTGGTGGCACAGGTGTCACGGTAGGCTTTGGTCCCAGCACAACCGGCCAATGCCAGGGCAATCAACGGCACACAAATCCATGCTTTCATGGTGTTTCCTCAAGAATTGAATGTTCAGTGCAGTCTCAGACGAACAACCCGCATAAAAGTGCCACAACATCCCCATCTAAAAAACCTCACTTGCCAGCCCTAGCCTAGCTCGTGGATCCGGGTTCATCCTCAAAGCTGTCACTACACTTAACAAAAAGGCATTGTGAGTGTCTGTCAGGGGGAAGGGCCGCTCATGAAAAAAACAATTGCATTGGTATTGGGCTCCGGTGGCGCCCGGGGCTATGCCCATATTGGCGTCATTGAAGAACTCGAAAGCCGGGGTTATGAAATTGGCTGTATCGCCGGCTGCTCAATGGGCGCGGTGGTCGGCGGCATTTACGCCGCCGGCAAGCTTGACCAGTATCGCGACTGGATTCAAAGCCTGGACTACCTCGATGTGTTGCGGCTTGTGGATGTCAGCTTTCGCCTGGGGGCAATTCGCGGTGAAAAGGTCTTCGGCCAGATCCGCAATATCGTCGGCGAGATCAATATCGAAGATCTGCGCATCCCCTACACCGCCGTGGCCACCGACCTTACCCACCAGCAGGAAATCTGGTTCCAGGAAGGCTGCCTGCACCAGGCCATGCGCGCCTCGGCAGCGATTCCCAGCCTGTTTACCCCAGTGATGCAGGGCAATCGCATGCTGGTGGACGGCAGCCTGCTCAACCCGCTGCCGATCGTGCCGGTGGTGTCCAGCCACTGCGACCTGATCGTCGCCGTCAACCTCAGCTCGACCCTGCAGAGCCACTACCAGTTGCCGGTTATCCAGCGGCCTGCGGCTTTTAAAGGGCGTTTTGACAACCTGATGAGTTCGCTGGGCTCACGCATTCCGTTTCGCAACAAACACGCCGAGCAACTGCTCAATCTGGAGCAGGAAATGCTTAGCCCCCTGGAGGAACCACAGAGCAACCCCTGGCTGGACTCCACCCAACCTGCGCGGCCCGGGGCGCAAGAAGGCTCGCCCAAGTCAGCCACCGGCTCGGTGATTATCGACAACGTGGGCCCGGCTTCACTGCTGGACTTGATCAACCAGAGTTTCGAGGTGATGCAAACCTCGTTGGCGCAATACAAGATTGCCGGTTACCCGCCCGATATCCTGATCAACGTGCCCAAGCGGGTATGCCGGTTTTTCGAGTTTTACAAAGCAGCCGAGCTGATCGAGCTGGGGCGAATCATTACCCGGGATACCCTGGACCGCTACGAAAAGGACGCGGCGTCCAACAACCGGTAACCCACCCCGGCCTCGGTCACGATAAACCGCGGCCGGGTCGGGTCATCCGCCAGTTTCTGGCGCAGATGGCCAACCACGATGCGCAGGTAATGGCTGTTCTCGGTATGGGTCGGGCCCCAGATATCCTTGAGCAGTTGCTGCTGGGTGATGACCCGCCCGGGATGGCGCGCCAGTTGCGCCAGCACGGCGTACTCCTTGCGGGTCAGTGCCACCTCGATGCCATCGAGCAGTACACGGCGAAACGCCAGATCCACGGTCAACGGCCCAAGCACAAGGGCCGACTCCCGGGTTTCACCGGCCGGGGCCTGGCGCAGCAAGGCCCTGATTCGCGCCAAAAACTCCTGGATACCAAAGGGCTTGGTCACATAATCGTTGGCCCCACCGTCCAGCGCCTGGACTTTTTGCGCTTCGCTGGCGCGTACCGAGAGCACCAGTACCGGTGCCCCGGACCACTCGCGAAACTCGCGCAGCACGTGTTGGCCGTCCATGTCCGGTAACCCCAGGTCGAGCACCAGTACATCGGGCTGCCTGAGCGCCGCCTGGCTCAGGCCGTCGGCACCGGTGGCGGCCTCCAGCACGGTATAGCCCTGGGACACCAGGCTGATACGCAGGAATTTGCGGATCTGCGGTTCGTCGTCAATGACCAAAATGGTCGCGCTCTGGCTCATGGCTGCGTGTCGCAATAAGGGGGTGGCCAAAGAATATCAGTGTTCATGCTCCGGCCCCTCATTGTCCATGCCCGGCTGGGCGCTCAACGGCAGATACAGGGTGATGCAAGTGCCCTGCCCGCCGATGCCCTCGCCCACCGTGATGCGCCCGCCGTGGGCGCCGACCATGCCCATGCAGATCGCCAGCCCCAGGCCCGTGCCCTGGCCGCCGCGATCACCCCGGGCGGCGGTGTAGAACATGTCGAAAATCTTCGCCCGATCCTCCTCGGGAATCCCCGGTCCCTGGTCACTGACGGCAAACCACAGCTCGCTGTCATCGGCCCCGGCCGTCAACTGCAAGTGGCCGTGGGCCGGGGAAAAGCGCGCGGCGTTTTCCAGCACATTGACCAGCGCCTGCTCGATCAACGCACCATGCACATGCAGCAGCGGCAATTGCGCCGGTACATCCACCTGCACCTGCAAGGGCGCCAGCACCGCACGCAGGCGGTTGAGGGCGCTGCCGGCAATATCGGCGGGTGACACCCAGTCACGGGCCAGTTTCAGTGCGCCGTGGCCCAGGCGGGTCATGTCGAGCAGGTTCTGGATATAGCGGTCCAGGCGCTCGGCCTCATCGCGGGTGCCTTCGAGCAACTCGCGCCGATCGCTCAGCGGGATGGCCTCACCCAGCGCCAGCAAAGTGTCGATGCTACCGCGCATGCTGGTCAGCGGCGTGCGCAGATCATGGGACACCGAGGCCAGCAGCGCGCTGCGCAGTTGCTCGGTTTCGCCGTGCAGGCGCGCCGCTTCCAGGTCCTGGGCCAGACGCGCACGGGCCAGGGCCTGGGCCAGGGGTTGACTCAGGGCCATCAGCAAGCGCCGACGCTGACCGCTCAACGGCTGCCCGGCTTTGGGGCATACGCCGAGCAAGGCCAGCGGCCCTTCTTCGGCGCTGATCGGCCACCACCACCAGCGCCCCATCGGCAAGGTACCCGTGCCCTTGCCGGCGGGCTGATCATGGCTCCAGGCCCAGTCCGCAGCGGCGCGCTCGGCTTCGGATAACTGCAACGGCCCGCCAGCCTCCACGTTCCATGCGCCATTGCCATCGCGGTTGAGCAGGCACACGTCCAGCTCCTTCCAGCCGCTCAAATGCTGCCCGGCAGCACTGACCACGGCCTTGCGGTCGGTGGCAGCGGTGAGCTTGCGCGACAGGTCGAGCAATTCGGTGGTCTCTTGTTGGGTGTCGCGCAACACCTGCAATTGTCGACGCTGGCGAGCCGCCAGTTTGCCGGTGAGCGCTGCCATCAGCAGAAAGAACAGCAGGGTCAGCACATCTTCTTCGCGCTGGATGCTGAACGAGAAATTAGGCGGGATAAACAGAAAGTCATAGGCCAGAAACGACAGCGCCGCACAGGCCAGCGCCGGCCCCAGGCTGCTGCGCACCGCCACCAGCAAGACGGCGGCGAGAAACACCAGGGAAATGTTCGGCAGCGCCAGCACGCTGGACACTCCCCAGGCCAGGGCACTGGCCAGTACCGTGGCAATCAGCGCCAGGCCGTAGTCGAACCACACCAGCGAGTGCGGGTTGCGGCTGACAGTGGGTGGCGGCGATTGCTCATTGTCGAGCACGTTGATTTCCAGGCCGTGGGCATCGCGCAGCAAGCGCGTCGCCAGCCCGCCACCAAACAGGCGACGGCGCCAGGTGAGCCGCGATTGCCCCACCAGCAGCAGGCTGGCACGGCGTTCGCCGGCATGCTGGATCAGGGTTTTCGCCACTTCCCCGGCGCGCAGCACGACCACCTCCCCGCCCAGGCGCTCGGCCAGTTGCTGGGCGCTTTGCAGGCGCAGGCGCGATTGCTCGTCGCGTACTGTGCCGTTGTCTACATGCACCAGGCTCCACGGCAGATGCCTGCGCTCGGCCACCCGGCTGGCGTGGCGTACCAGGCGCTCGGCATGCAGGTCACCGTCCACCCCTACCAGCAAACGCCCGCGCAGTGCCGGAGCAGCCTGGCCTTGCTGGCGGTAGCCCTTGTCCAGTTCATCGTCGACATACACCGCAGCCGTCTGCATCGCCAGTTCGCGCAGGGCATTGAGGTTGGTCTGGCTGAAAAACGCATCGATGGCCGCCCGCGCCTGCTCCGGCACATAAACCTTGCCCTCGCGCAGACGCTCCAGCAGTTCCCGCGGCGGCAGGTCGATCAACAGCAGTTCGTAGGCCTCCTGCACCACCCAGTCGGGCACGGTTTCGCGCACCTGTACCCCGGTGATCCCGCGTACCTGATCGTTGAGGCTTTCCAGATGCTGGACGTTGACCGTGGTGTAGACATCGATACCGGCGGCCAGCAGTTCCTGCACATCCTGCCAGCGCTTGGCATGCCGGCTGCCGGGGGCGTTGCTGTGGGCCAGTTCATCGACCAGCACCAGCTTGGGCCTGGCTGCAAGCAGGCCGTCCAGGTCCATCTCTTCGAGCTGCACGCCACGGTATTCCAAGCGAAGCATGGGTTGCTGGGACAGGCCGTTGAGCAAGGCTTCAGTTTCGGCCCTGCCGTGGGTTTCGACCACCCCCGCCAATACTTCGACACCCTGGCGCAGTTGAGTGTGGGCGGCCTGCAGCATCGCGTAGGTTTTGCCCACGCCGGGTGCCGCACCGAGAAACACCTTGAGCCGGCCACGGCCTGCGCGGGGTAGATCGGCTAGCAGCGCATCGGCGCGGGCGGAATGATTCATGTGATGTTCCTGTGTCAGTACGACCTGTGGGAGCGGGCTTGCTCGCGATGCAAGCGATGCGGTCCGCCAGATACACCGCAGTGCTGCCATCGCGAGCAAGCCCGCTCCCACTCATGGAGGTGTCAGTTATTGAGCTGCGCCAACGCCCGGTTCAACAGCAACACGTTAACCACCGGCGGCCCCACCAGCGGCTGCTCGATATGCTCCGCCACCAGCTGTTCAACAGCCTGTACCGGCAGGCTGCGAGCGGCAGCTACCCGTACCAGTTGATAGCGTATTGCCTCTGGTGGCAAGTGCGGGTCGAGCCCGCTGCCCGAGGTGGTCAGCAGCGCCAGGGGTACTGGCCCTTGGCCCGGCACGGCAAGCTGGACGGCACTGTCCTTGACCCGTGTGGCCAGTGCCGGGTTGCTCGGTGCCAGGTTGCTGGCCGAACTGGCCACGGTGGCAAACGCCCCCGCCGAAGGCCGCGGGTGGAACCAGCCATCGCCAGTGAACTCCTGCGCAATCAGCGCCGACCCCAGCACCTTGCCGGCACTGTCACGCACCAGGCTGCCATTGGCCTGTTCCGGGAACGCCAGTTGGGCAATGCCGGTCACGGTCAGCGGGTAGATCACGCCGGTGATTGCGGTCATCAACAGCATCAGGCTCAGGGCCGGACGTAAATAAGTAGTCATGGTGTAACCCTCCAATGCTTAAACCAGATGCAATGCCGTCAGCAGCATGTCGATCAGCTTGATGCCCACAAACGGCACCACCAGCCCGCCCACGCCATAGATCAGCAGGTTGCGCCGCAGCAGGTGCGCCGCACTGGCCGCCTGCACCCGCACGCCACGCAGCGCCAGCGGGATCAGCACCACGATGATCAGCGCGTTGAACACGATGGCCGACAAAATGGCGCTTTGCGGGCTGCTCAGGCCCATGACGTTGAGCACGCCCAACTGTGGGTAGATCGAGGCAAACAGCGCCGGCAGGATCGCGAAGTACTTGGCCACGTCATTGGCAATCGAGAACGTGGTCAATGCACCACGGGTCACCAGCAACTCCTTGCCGATCTGCACCACGTCCAGCAATTTGGTGGGGTCGCTGTCCAGATCGACCATGTTCGCCGCCTCACGGGCCGCCTGGGTGCCGTCGTTCATGGCCATGCCCACATCGGCCTGGGCCAGGGCCGGGGCGTCGTTGGCGCCGTCACCACACATGGCTACCAGACGACCGTCATTCTGCTCATGGCGGATGCGCGCCAGTTTTTTCTCCGGCGTGGCCTCGGCCAGCACGTCGTCCACCCCGGCTTCAGCGGCAATCGCCGCGGCGGTCAGCGGGTTGTCGCCCGTCACCATCACGGTGCGGATACCTAACTTGCGCAGTTCGGCAAAACGCTCGCGAATACCGGGCTTGACCACGTCCTTGAGATGGATCGCCCCCAGCAACTTGCCCTGGGCACACACCAGCAACGGCGTGCCGCCACTCTGGGCAATCTTGTCGATTTCCCGAGACAGGGCCGGCAACAGCTCGCCGCGCTTGAGGCCGACAAACGCCAGTACTGAATCCACCGCCCCCTTGCGGTACACCTGACCGTTGCAGTCGATCCCCGACAGGCGGGTTTCAGCGGTAAACGGCACTGCAGTGAAATCGGACGCAGACAGTTCGGGCAGGCTGTACTGGCCCCGAATAAACTCGACGATGGACTTGCCCTCCGCCGTCTCGTCCGCCAGCGAGGCGCGCAACGCGCCCTCGGCCAGCTCTTTGGCGGTCACGCCGGGGGCGGCATACAGCGCCGTGCAGCGGCGGTTGCCGAAGGTGATGGTGCCGGTCTTGTCGAGCATCAGCACGTGCACATCCCCCGCCGCTTCCACCGCACGGCCGGATTTGGCGATGACGTTGAGGCGCACCAGACGGTCCATGCCGGCAATGCCGATGGCCGACAGCAAGCCGCCGATGGTGGTGGGGATTAACGTCACCAGCAGCGCCACCAGAAACACCAGCGGCAGGCTGCCACCGGCAAAGTAAGCGAACGGCTGCAAGGTCACGACCACAATCAGAAAGATCAGGGTCAGGCCGATCAGCAGGATATCCAGGGCGATTTCGTTGGGGGTTTTCTGCCGCTTGGCGCCTTCGACCAGGGCGATCATGCGGTCCAGGGTGGACTCGCCGGGGTTGGCGCTGATCTGCACCAGCAACCAGTCACTGACCAGCCGCGTGTTGCCGGTGACCGCCGAGCGATCACCGCCCGATTCACGGATCACCGGGGCCGATTCACCGGTAATCGCCGCTTCGTTGACTGCGGCAATCCCTTCAATCACCTCGCCGTCGCCGGGGATCATCTCCCCCGCTTCGACGCGCACCACATCACCCTTGCGCAGGCGGGTGGCCGGGACGATCTCAAAGCCCCCGGTGGCAGTGCGCCGACGGGCACTCAAGCCCACGCTGCCGGCCTTGAGGCTATCGGCGCGGGCCTTGCCGCGGCCCTCGGCCAAGGCTTCGGCAAAGTTGGCGAACAGCACGGTAAACCACAACCACAGGGCGATTTGCACCGCCACCCCGGTGGGCACCGCAGGCTCGGGCATAAAGCACAGCACGGTGGTGAAAATCGCGGTCAGTTCGACCACCAGCATTACCGGCGAACGCTTGAGCTGGCGCGGGTCCAGCTTGACGAACGCTTGCAGCAGCGCCGGGCGCCAGATGGCAGTGAACGAGGTGTTCGCGGCTTTGGCTTGCGGGGTGGGCGTCAATTTTGAAACAGGAGCAGGCATGTTCATCATCGTCTCCTCAGAAGCCCTGGGTCAGTTGTTCGGCGATTGGGCCGAGGGCCAATGTCGGCAAAAAGGTCAGGCCGCCCATCAGCAAGATGGTCACCGTCAGCAGCGCGACAAACAGCGGGCCGTGGGTGGGGAAACTGTCCTGGCCAATGGGCGCACTTTTCTTGATTGCCAGGCTGCCCGCCAATGCCAGCACCGGCAGGATGTAACCGAAGCGCCCGATCAACATGCCCAGGCCCAGCATCAGGTTGTAGAACGGTGTGTTGGCGTTAAGCCCGGCAAACGCCGACCCGTTGTTGGCACTGGCCGAAGTAAAGGCGTACAGCACCTGACTGAAACCGTGGGGTCCGGGGTTGCTCACCGAGGCCACGGCACCGGGCAGCACGGCGGCAATCGAACCCAGCACCAGCACGCCCACCGGCATCACCAGCAAGGTCACCACCAGCAGCTGGACTTCCCTGGCCTGGAGTTTTTTACCCAGATATTCAGGGGTGCGGCCGATCATCAGGCCGGCGAGAAACACCGCGATCAACACGTTGAGCAACATGCCGTAGAGCCCGGCACCGACACCGCCGAAGATCACTTCGCCGACCATCATGTTGACCAGCGCCACCATCCCGGTCAGCGGGTTGAGGCTGTCGTGCATGGCGTTGACCGAGCCGTTGGAGGCCGAGGTCGTGGTTTCGGTCCACAACACGCTGCCGGTGGTGCCAAAGCGGGCTTCCTTGCCTTCCAGCGGTGCGCTCTGTTCAACCAGCGGGCTGTTGAGTGCCGGGTTCGGCTGGTACTCGGCATACAACGCCGTACCGCCGCCGATCAAGAACAAGGCCAGCATGCAGGCGATGATTGCGCGGCTCTGGCGCAGGTCCTTGACGTAATGACCGAAGGTGAACACCAGTGCCACCGGGATCAGGATGATCGAGGCCAGCTCGAACAGGTTGCTCCAGGCACTCGGGTTCTCGAACGGATGCGCCGAGTTCACACCGAAAAAGCCGCCGCCGTTGGTGCCCAGTTGCTTGATCGCAATCTGGCTGGCAGCCGGGCCCAGCGGGATCACTTGATCGACGCCCTGCATCGTCACGGCATTGACGTAATGGGCGAAGGTTTGCGGCACGCCCTGCCACACCAGCAGCAACGCCAGCACCAGACACAACGGCAGCAGGCCGTAGAGGGTGGCGCGGGTCATGTCGACCCAGAAGTTGCCCAGGGTATGGACCGAGCGACGGCTGATACCACGGCACAAGGCGACCAGCACGGCGAGGCCGGTGGCGGCGCTGACAAAGTTCTGCACGGTCAGCCCGGCCATCTGGCTGAAGTAACTGAGGGTCGCTTCACCGCTGTAGCTCTGCCAGTTGGTGTTGGTGACAAAAC
This sequence comes from Pseudomonas fragi, assembly GCF_900105835.1. Lineage (NCBI taxonomy): Bacteria > Pseudomonadati > Pseudomonadota > Gammaproteobacteria > Pseudomonadales > Pseudomonadaceae > Pseudomonas > Pseudomonas fragi. Next base: position 4,824,523 of record NZ_LT629783.1, on the reverse strand, counting down.
TCACCGCGGTGTTGAACGCTTGCGTCCACTCCTGCCCCGGCAACTGCTGGGGGTTAAGTGGCAGGTACTGCTGGAACAGCAAAATGGCGAACAACAGCACAAAGCCCATCAGGTTGAACACCAGCAGGGCCAGGGTGTACTTCTGCCAGCTTTGCTCGGTGGCCGGGTCGACCCCGGCGATGCGATAACAGATTTTTTCGACCGGCCCCAGAACCGGGCTCAGCCAGGTGCGCTGACCCTCCATCACCTTGTAGTAAAAACGCCCCAGCCAGGGTGCAGGCAACAGCACCAGGGCAAAAAAGGCGAGGATCAGCCCATAGTCATAACTGTGCATACCCGCTCCTAGTTCCGGTCTGCGCGCAACAGCGCAACCAGCAGATAAACGAACAGCGCCACTGCCAGCAGCAGCGACACCCCATCCAGAATGCCCATGACAACTCTCCCCAGGCGGCACCTGCCGCGTATGGAGAGAGTGTGAGTAAACAGGCCGTAAAGGATCGAGATCGAGAGGGATGCGGGGGCGTAAAGAAGGCGTAAAAAAGCAGGCAAACACTGTGGGAGCGGGCTTGCTCGCGATGGCGGCGACGAGGTGTGCCGGTCAAACCGCAGCGATCCGATCGCGAGCAAGCCCGCTCCCACAAACGGAAGGGGCTGTCAGCGCAACAGCGGGCTGTCCAGTACCTCGGAGGCGCCGCCCAGCACGCTTTCGCTTAGCTGGATAAAGCTCGCGGTATTGACCTTGTCCATGCGCATCAGCGCCTGACTGACATCATCCAGCGAGCGCTTGCTGTGGGTCTGCAAACGGATTTCACGGTCCAGTGCCTGCAACAGCGTGACTGCCCGCGCAACCATTGCCGCGTTGGCCTGTTGGCCGCGCAGGCGGGTGACATTTTTACCGGCAGCGTTGAGCTTGTGCTGCAGGGTCTGGTAACGCTCATCGCTCATGCCGCCAGCGCGGCGCAGCAGTTCAATGGCGTAATACTCGCTCAACCCCTCGCCGATCCAGTCATGCCCCGGCTCGTCATTGATGCCGCTGAACAACTGCACCACTTCACGCAACAGCGGGCTGCTGCCGCTCTCGCTGACCAGCGGCAAACCGCTATAAAGGTAAATCGAGTTGCGCCCTGCCGCGCTGCCTTTCCACATCGGGCTGCCCGCACCGACGATCAGCAGTTTGGCCGGGTTGCGCGGGAACACCGCCTGCACCTGCGGCCAGACAAACGTCAGCAGGGTCAGCACATCCATGCGGTGCATGCCCTGCCCCTTTGGCGCGCTCACCGTGACTTCGGTTTCGCCCAGAGTGGTACGGCGGCTGCCCAGGTTGCCCGCGAGCATCCAGCCGGTGGGCCGGTCGAACAGTCGCGAGACATCATCGATACGAAAACGGTTTTTACCGATCCGCGGCCAGGCGGTTTCCACGCTTTTCCAGCCTTTGGGCAGTTCGAATTCAAGCCGCGACACCAGCTCAACCCCATCCTGCTGGTCAAGGTTGGCAGGCGGGATCAGTTGTTCACCGCGAAACAACGCCCAGTCAGGGGTAATGCGGGTGTCGAACGCGCCGTTCTTGCGCGACTGGCTCAGGCGCACGCGGTAACTCAGGCTGGCACTGCCCGGTGCCGGGCGCCAAAGGCCACGGCTATGCGCCGGGTCAGTGCTCAGTTGCCATTGCCCATCAGCCTTGAAATCGCTGTAACTGCCCGGCGCGCCCAGGTCGAAGTCCAGGCTGCGCACGGTCGCCCCTTCGGCAAGGGTGATCCGCACCTCGGCCTGATCGCTTTTGGGCAGCAGCTGTACGTGGTAGTCGAGCGCAACTCTTTGCGCCGCCCACAGCGGGCCCGCCGCCAGCAACAGCAGCAAACCCAGGGGCAATGTGTAACGCAGCGGCATATACGCTCCTTGCTAACCGCTCCGGCACTTAGCCGGCGCGGAAAATCAGATGATCTTCCCAGTCGTCTTCCGGCACGCTGCCTTCGGCCAGCATGCGCCCTGACTGTGAAATGCGTTCATGGTGCACAGCATCCGGGTCGCCGCACACCAGGTGATGCCACAGCGGCAGATCCTTGCGCTCGCTCACCAGCCGGTAACCGCAGGTCGGCGGCAGCCACTTGAACTCTTCGGCCTTGCCCGGCGACAGTTGAATGCAGTCCGGGACTGAATCACGACGGTTAGGGTAGTCAGTGCACTGGCACGTCTTCAGGTCGAGCAGCTTGCAGGCGATGCGCGTGTAGTAGACGCTGTTGTCGTCTTCATCTTCGAGCTTTTGCAAGCAGCACAACCCGCAGCCGTCGCACAGCGACTCCCATTCCTCTTGATCAAGTTGATCGAGGGTCTTGCGGATCCAGAACGGTTCAACGATTGCGGCCATGGTTCAAACATCAACATCAGGGAGTGGAAAAGGCCGCCAGTCTAGTGCCCAAGGCCCCGCGGGCCAAGGGCTTGTCGTCAGACTTGTCAGCTTGACGGCATCCCAGTAGTTTTAGCCGCTGAATTGAGCCGTTACATTTACCTCAGGAAACCGCCATGCCCGCTAGCAGCCGCAAAGCCGATCACAGCATTCACGAGCAATTTACCCAGCGCTGGTCGCCCCGCGCCTTTACCGACGCGACCATCGACAAGGCCACCCTGCTGAGCTTTTTTGAAGCGGCACGCTGGGCGCCGTCGGCCTACAACGCACAACCCTGGCGTTTTCTGTTCGCCCTGCGCGGCACCCCGGAATTCGACCGCTACCTGAGCCTGCTGGTGGAGTTCAACCAGGGTTGGGCCAAGCATGCGGCGGCACTGGTGGTGATTGTGTCCAAGACTACTTTCGCGGCCCCCGGCACCACCGAAGAAAAACCGGCCCCGACCCATGCCTTTGATACTGGCGCAGCCTGGGGCCACCTGGCCCTGCAGGCGCACTTGAGCGGCTGGCATACCCACGGCATGAGCGGGCTGGATTTTGAGCGCGCGCGCCAGGAACTGAAAATCCCTGAGGGCTACCAGGTCCAGGCGATGGTTGCGATCGGCAAGATCGGCGACAAGTCGAGCCTGGTGGACTACCTGCAGGCCAAGGAAGTGCCAAGCCAGCGCGAACCGCTGAGCAAGCTGGTGGCTGAGGGTGATTTCAGCCTGTAACCCGGCCCTTTGTGGGAGCGGGCTTGCTCGCGATGGCTTCGACGCGATTTACCGAATAGACCGCGTCGCCTGCATCGCGAGCAAGCCCGCTCCCACAGGTTTCAATACCCGCGGTCGAAATCCACTTCGCCACGCAATGGCTCACCTGCCTGATAAGCCCGCAGGTTGTCGACAAACAACTGCACCATCATCGGCGGCGAAGTCGGCGCCGAACTATGACCGGTCAGCAGCAAGCCCCAGGCGGTCCAGAACGGGTGCTTGGCCGGCAACGGCTCCTGACGGCAGACGTCAATCACCGCCCCCGCCAGATGCCCCACGCGCAAGGCCTCGACCAGATCAGCATCGACCACGGCCACGCCCCGCCCGGCATTGATAAACACGGCATTGGGGTTGAACTGCGCAAACAGCTCGGCATCGTACACATCATGGGTGTCCGGGGTATTAGGTAGCAGGTTGATCACGTAATCTACCTGCCCGACCAGGCGCGGCAAATCGCTCAGCACTCCCACTTCCTGGAACGGCGCCAGTTCACGGGGGGTATTGGCAATGGCATACAGCTCGACGCCAAAAGGCAGCAGAAACTTCGCCACGGTCTGGCCAATATCCCCGGCCCCGACAATCAGCACCTTGCGCCCCACCAGGCTCTGGCCCATGCGGTTATCCCACTTGCGCTCGACCTGGCTGACCAGCCGGGCCATGACTTCACGCTCGTGGCCCAGCATGTACGTCAACACGTATTCGGCCATCACCTGGCCAAAAATCCCCACCGCACGGGTCAGCCGGTAATCACGGTTAAGGCCATCGGCCAGCAACGGCGTAATCCCCGCCCAGGTCGACTGCAACCACGCAGGCTTGTGGCCCTGACGCATCAAGGTCGCCAGCAGGTCCGGCTGGCCCAGCCACACCGGGCACTCGCCGGCCATGCGTGACAATTGCTCGGAGTCGCCGCTGGACTGCACCTCAAGATCGGGGGCAAGGCGTTGCAGCAGTTGGGTGTAGAGCGGGTAATCGTTCTCGGCAATCAGGACGCGCATGTTTGCAACCTTTCCAGAACACTGCCAGCGCCCGCCGCCGGGGTTTGCCCCGGCGCGTTCGGGCACCGCCAATCAAAATGAGTCCGTTTCAGACAGGCGCCCGGAACCGGGCACCTGGCGCTGCACTTACATCGGGTCGTTGCGACGCAACAGCTCTTCGGGCAAGTGCTCGATGTATTCGTCTTCGGCAGGTGGCATTTGCAGGTGGTAGCCCTGGGTTTCCAGGTTTTCCAGCACCTTGGTGATGTCTTCGCGCGACAGCTTGCGCTCCGGCGTCAGTACCAGGTCAAAGGCATGGATCGCCTTGCCGAACGCCAGCATCAGGGTTTCCGGCACGCGCTCCAGGGCATCGGCCTTGAGCACATACAGGTACATTTCGTTGCGTTTGGTGCTGCGGTAGATCGAGCAAATACGTTTCAAGACGGTTCTCCAGCGGTGGCCAGGCAATCGAGCAAGGCCTGGCCCATCAGCTCACGGCGCCAGCCGCGCAGTGAGTCCGGCAATTGATAAGGGCCATTGGGGAAGCCACTTTTAAGCAGGGCTTCCAGGGTTTTCTTGCGCAGCATCAGTTCCGGCGCGATGTTCAGGCGCTCGGCCTCGGCCTGGCCGATGGCCCGCAGGCGCTTGATCAGCAGCGCGGCCTCAACCGGCAACGGCTCGGGCACGGCAGGCGGCCATTGTTCCGGCGGTAGACTGCCAGCACGCTTGATCAGATCAAGCAAAAACTCGCCGTCCTGACGCACGGTACGCGGGTGCATGTCTTCGATACGCGCCAGCGCCACCAGGTTGTCGGGTTGGGTCTTGGCCAAAGGCCACAAGGCGTGTTCACGAATCACCCGGTTGCGCGGCAGGTCCCGGGCACGGGCTTCGTGCTCGCGCCAGGCGCAGATTTCACGCAGTACCGCCAGTTGCGCCCGTGACAGTTTCCAGGCCAGCTTGGCGTCGCGGTACACCTCATAGGGGTCTGTTTCGCGGCGCAGGTTGGCAACCAGCTCGGCGCCATCTTCCAGCACCCAGTTGTATTTGTCGGCCGACAGGCGCGGGTGCAGCAACTTGTAGACTTCGGCCAGGTGTACGGCGTCTTCGGCGGCGTAGCTGATCTGGGTTTCCGACAGCGGGCGCTGCAGCCAGTCGGAGCGGGTCTCGCCCTTGGGCAGGTCGATGTCCAGCACTTCCTTGACCAGGCGCGAATAGCCCATCGAGAAGCCCAGGTTCAGGTAGGCTGCGGCAAGCTGGGTGTCGAACAACGGCACGGGCAGGCTGCCGGTCAGGCGCAGCAACACCTCAAGGTCTTCGCTGCAGGCGTGCAGCACTTTGACCACCGCCTGGTTTTCCAGCAAGGCGGCCAGGGGCTGCCAGTCGTCGATGGTCAACGGGTCGATCAGGTACGCCCGGGTGCCGTCGCCAATCTGGATCAGGCCGGCAATCGGGTAAAAGGTATCGACCCGCATAAATTCGGTGTCGAGGGCTACGAACGGCAATTGTTGCCATTCGGCGCAATGTTGGCCGAGGCTATCGTTGTCGCGAATCCAGTGAATATCGATGGCCACACGGCTCTCCCTTGAAGAATGGCGCGCAGTATATATCGCCGCCAGGGATTTCCGGAGACTGACTCGACACGTTGCACGCGAAAAAGCCTACGAAGTTTCAATCTAAAACCTGCAGCCACTTACTGTTTTTAGTTGTAGGCTGCTCGATTTCCCCTCAAAACGGTTTTGTTACAACACATTATGTGACAAGCCTGACGGGCCACCGCGCGAGGACACGCGTAGATTTACGCCCTATAAGAACCGAGGATGACCCCATGCATATGCCCCGCAAACTGTCAGCTGTTGCGCTTTCACTGGCAGGCCTGAGCGCGTTCGCCAACGTCGCCTGGGCTGAACAGACCGCCCCCAACATCGAGGCCGTTGTGCAAGACGGCGCCAAACAAGTCATGCAACGTTACAACGTGCCCGGTCTGGTCATTGCTGTGAGCGTTAACGGCAAGCAACAGTTTTACACCTTTGGCGTGGCATCAAAGGCCACCAACGCCCCCGTCACCCCTGACACGCTGTTTGAAGTCGGCTCCATCAGCAAGGCGTTTACCGCCACCCTGGCCACCTATGCCCAGGCCCAAGGCAAGTTGTCACTGAGCGACACCGTCGGCAACTACGAGCCGCAACTTCAGGGCACGCCCTTTGGCAAGGTGGCACTGACCCACCTGGCCACCCATACGGCCGGCGGGTTCCCCTTGCAGGTCCCGGACAGCGTGCAGAACGAACGCCAACTGATGGACTATCTCAAGGACTGGAGGCCGGTGTACCCGACGGGCACCCAGCGCAGCTATGCCAACCCCAGCATCGGCATGCTCGGCGTGATTGCCGCCAAAAGCCTGGACCTGCCATTTACCCAGGTCATGGAGCAGCAACTGTTTCCGGCACTGGGCCTCACAAGCAGTTACTACACGGTCCCCGAAGGCAAAGTGGCGCTGTATGCCCAGGGTTACGACAAGCAGGATGCACCGGTTCGGCTCAACTCAGGCGTACTGGGCAATGAAGCCTACGGCTTGAAGACCACAGCCCGCGACCTGATCCACTTTACCGAACTGAACCTGGGCAGGGGTGAAGCCAGCCCGTTGCTGCGCAAGGCCCTGAATGACACCCACACCGGTTACTTCCGCATAGGCCCCATGACACAGGACCTGATCTGGGAACAGTACCCTTATCCGGTCGAACTCAAATCGCTACTGGTGGGCAACTCGAACAAGATGGCCTATGAGAACAATGGTGCCATTGCCCTGAACCCGCCTTTGCCCCCCCAGCAAGCGGTTTGGGTCAACAAGACCGGTTCTACTTCAGGCTTTGGTGGCTACGCTGTGTTTATACCGGCGGAGCAAAAAGCGATCGTGATCCTGGCCAACAAGAACTACCCCAACGATGCACGGGTCGAGTTGGCCTACAAGATCCTCAAAGCCGCAGATTAAGTGTCTTTGCGCAAGATGTAGATGCTGCCCAGGCCACAGCCGGGCAGCACCTCATACTGTTTGAGGATGCTGAAGCCGGCCAGCTCAAACTGGGCTTCAATCTCGTCCTTGCTCACCACGATGGGTTGCGGGTCCTGGGGTTGCCCCGCCGGGCGACCAAGAGTGACTGACAGGATCAGGCTGTCACGGCTCACCCGGTGCAACTCGCGCAAAATAGCCAGGCGATGATCACTGTCACGCACATGATGAAACAGCTGCATGCAAAAAATGCAGTCCACCGCATTTTCCGAAATATCAATGGAAAACACCGAGCTCTGGAACAGTTTGATACGCGCCAGCAAGCTGGCAGGATGGTGGGTCTGGGCATGACTGAGCATGTCCCGGGATGAATCGCAGGCCAGGATCACCCGGTTGCCGTGCTCGGCCAGTACCGGCCAGTAACGCCCGGCGCCGCAGGCCAGATCGAGGATAAGGCCGGGCTCGCCCGCGATCTTGAGCGCCCGGCGCACCAGGCGCCGTTCGCGCCACAACGCCAGCCTGCGCACAAAGCCTTGCGGCTGTGCCTGCTGGCAAACCTTCGCATGCTCGCGGTCATAACGCTCGGCGAACTCATGCTCAATCGGGGTGGAAGGTGGCTGCGACGACATGGTCCGCGAACTCTTGTGTTTGATGATGATCGACACAGAGATTAACGGGGCGCCAGTGAAAAAATTGTCAGAAATCCATGAAAATAGGCATGGCGCGGTTGGAGCGGGCTTGCTCGCGATTGAATCGACCCGTTTACTCAGACAAATCGCCTCACCGCATCGCGAGCAAGCCCGTTCCCACAGATCAAGCCTGCTGCAAATACCAGCGCCAGTCCTGCTCCCCCACCTCGCCCATAAACTGGCGATACTCCGAATGTTTGACTGCCAGGTACACCTTCAAAAATGGCGCCCCAAACGCTTCCTTTGCCCACTCTGACCCCTTGAGCGCCCGCAAGGTGGTCAGCCAGTCGGTGGGCAGCCGCTCGCTGGCCTGGGCATAGCCATTGCCTTCGACCGGCGCACCCGGGTCCATCTGCTGGCGAATGCCGCGATGAATCCCGGCCAGAATGGCCGCTGCAGCCAGATACGGGTTGGCATCGGCGCCACAGATGCGGTGCTCGATATGCCGCGAAAAAGCCGGACCGCCCGGCACCCGCAAACTCACCGTGCGATTGTCCACGCCCCAGGTTGCAGCCAGCGGCGCATAGCTGTTGCTCTGGAAACGGCGATAGGAGTTGGCATTGGGGCAAAACATCAATAACGAATCGAGCAAGGTGCTGAGCATGCCGCCCACCGCCTGCTTGAGCAACGGCGTGCCCTCTGGGGCTTCGCTGGCAAACAGGTTGTTGCCGTGCTTGTCGGCCAGGCTGACATGCATATGCATGCCGGTGCCAGCCAGGTCATCAAAGGGCTTGGCCATGAAGCAGGCCTGCATGCCGTGCTTGTGCGCCACGCCCTTGACCAGACGCTTGTAGCGCACCGCTTCGTCCATCGCCTGCAAGGCATCGCTGCGGTGCTCAAGGGTGATTTCCACCTGCCCCGGCGCATATTCGGAAATCGCCGTGCGCGCAGGTATACCCTGGAGCTTGCAGGCGCTGTACAGATCGGCAAGGAATGGCTCGATCTGCTCCAGCTCGCGCAGGCCGTAGACCTGGGTTGCTCGCGGACGCTGGCCATCGGCATCGCGGGCCGGTTGCGGGCGGCCGTTGCTGTCACGCTGCTGGTCGAGCAGATAAAACTCCAGCTCGGCGGCCATCACCGGGTAATAACCGTCGGCCTTGAGGTCGTCGATCACCCGGGCCAGCAAGTGCCGGGGGTCGGCCACCGTGGCGGGCATGCCCTGCTGCGGGTGCATGCTGACCTGCACCGCCGCTGTCGGTATCAGGCGCCACGGCATGCGCTGCAAACTGCCACTGATCGGGTAGGCGCGGCAATCGATATCGCCCACATCCCACACCAGCCCGGTGTTCTCCACATCATGGCCATTGATGCTCAAGCCCAGGATCGTGCTGGGCAACGGCCGCCCGCTTTCATAGACCGCCAGCAGCTCGTCACGGTGCAGCAACTTGCCTCGGGGCACACCGTTGTTGTCGATGATAAACAGCTCGAACATCTCGATGTCCGGGTTCAGTTGCAGAAAATCCAGGGCTTCTTGCAACGGGGCAAACGCGGTTGTGGCACTCATGGCAATACTCATCGGCTCGTATCAGAAAGGCGCACGGGGGCGCAGTCATTCAGGATTTGACGGGGCGACAAGATCCGGCGGGCGGGCATGACGGCAGTGAAACAAGGCCCAAAAGGCCTGCCAGGGGCACTGAGTGCTGCTCATACCTGCAACCGTTGCCAAAAAGGGAACCCAGCCTCACACGCCCGGGTCGGTTGTTTAAATGCAGGGTTTTATACCTTTGGTTACATCGGCGCTAAACATACGCCCCACTCTGTGGGAGCGGGCTTGCCCGCGATGCAGGCGCTGCGATCATCCGGCAAACCAGGGTGATGCAATCGCGAGCAAGCCCGCTCCCACAACAAGCCACCTTCCAGCGCTCTGGTGAACGTTTCAAACCCCGGCAAGGTCGCATGCAGTGTCTATCCTGCTTGATCCACCCTACTGCTTCGAGGAGCCCGCACCATGACCAGAACCGTTGCCGATTTCATCACCCAAACCTTGCAGCAAGCCGGCGTAAAGCGTGTGTTTGGCGTGGTGGGCGATTCCCTCAACGGCTTTACCGATGCCCTGCGCCGCCAGGAACAGATCGAGTGGATCCATATGCGCAACGAAGAGTCCGCCGCGTTTGCCGCCGGTGCCGAAGCCCATTTGACTGGTGAACTGGCGGTATGCGCCGGCAGTTGCGGGCCGGGCAACCTGCATTTGATCAATGGCCTGTTCGACGCCCATCGCAGCGGCGTACCGGTGCTGGCCCTGGCCGCGCATATTCCCGGCAGCGAAATCGGTATTGATTATTTCCAGGCCACTCACCCCGAAAGCCTGTTCAAGGAATGCAGCCACTACGTCGAACTGGTGTCTGATGCCGGGCAGTTGCCGCAGATTTTGCATCGAGCCATGCGCACAGCCATCGCCAAACGCGGGGTGGCCGTAGTGGTGATACCCGGCGACGTGGCGCTGCAAGCCACCGAGGCCAAGGTACCCCAGTGGCTCAAGCCTACCACGCCGCAGATTTGCCCGGCCCCGGCCGATATCGACCGGCTGGCGTCATTTCTCAATGATGGCAAGAAAGTCACGCTGCTCTGCGGTGCCGGCTGCGCCGGTGCCCACAGCGAAATCCTCGCCCTGGCCGAACGCCTCAACGCGCCCATCGTGCATGCCCTGCGCGGCAAGGAACACGTGGAATACGATAACCCCTATGACGTTGGCATGACCGGCCTGATCGGCTTCGCCTCGGGGTACAAGGCGATGATGAACTGCGACACCTTGCTGATGCTCGGCACCAACTTCCCGTATCGCCAGTTCTACCCCGAACACGGTTACATCGCGCAAATCGACCTGCGCCCCGAAGCGCTGGGCAACCGCTGCCCGCTGGAGCTGGGGCTGCTCGGTGATGTGAAGCTGACGCTGCAGGCAGTGCTGCCCAAGGTGATGCAAAACCCCGACCGCGAGCACCTCGACAAAGCACTCGACGACTACAAGAAAGCCCGCGAAGACCTCGACGCCCTGGCCGAAAGCGGCCCTGACAGCGCCATCATCCACCCGCAGTACCTCAATCGCCTGGTCAGCGAACTGGCGGCAGAGGATGCGATTTTCACCTGCGATGTCGGCACGCCCACCGCGTGGGCTGCACGTTACTTGAAGATGAACGGCAAACGGCGCCTGATCGGCTCGTTCAACCACGGTTCTATGGCCAATGCCATGCTCCAGGCCATTGGCGCCCAGGCAACATTCCCTGAGCGTCAGGTCATTTCCATGTCGGGTGATGGCGGCTTCACCATGATGATGGGCGACTTCCTGACCCTCAACCAGGTGGGTTTACCGATCAAGGTCATCGTGCTCAACAACGGCACCCTGGGTTTTGTGGAAATGGAAATGAAAGCCGCGGGCTTCCCGGATGTGGGTTGCGACCTGAAAAACCCGAACTTTGCGGCAATGGCCCAGGCGATGGGCGTGAAAGGCATCCGGGTCGAGCACCCGGCCGAACTCGAAGCCGCCCTGCGCGAAGCCCTCAGCCATGATGGCCCGGTACTGGTGGACGTGGTCAGCGCACGCCAGGAACTGGTTATGCCACCGACCAAGACCTTCGAGCAGGCCAAGGGCTTCAGCCTGTTTATGCTCAAGACCGTGATGGACGGCCGCGCACGGGAGCTGATCGACCTGGCCAAAGTCAATTTGTGGCGTTAATGAACTCCCTGTAGCCGCAGTACTTTGTGGGAGCGGGCTTGCTCGCGATGCATGCGGCGCGGTCTGTCAGGTAAACCGAGTCGATTTCATCGCGAGCAAGCCCGCTCCCACAGGGAGGCCTTGACCGGCAACAGAGTCTCACATGATTGAAAAACGCTTCAGCTTGCGATCCCGGGCAGCTCTCGCCTAATATACGTTCCATATACATTTCATATTGGAACGCTAATGGGCATCGTCAAGATATCCGAGCAAATGCACGAAAACCTGCGGGTCGCCAGCAACGCGCTGAGCCGCTCGATCAATGCGCAAGCCGAACACTGGATGCGTATTGGCATGCTGTCCGAACTGCACCCCAACCTTGATCACAACCAGATCTGCCGCCTGCTGGTGCGGGCCGAGCAGGCGGGCGGCCTGGACTTGAATGTGGCACTGCAAGACACCCCCCTCGCAACCGGAGCACATTCATGAAGGCCAGCGTCGTTATCAACACCCCGGCACAGATCGCCCAGTCCAAGGTCGCGGGCAAGCTGGCCGCCGAAGTGCTGGCCATGATCGGCGAGCACGTCAAGGCCGGGGTCACCACCGACCAGCTCGACAAGATCTGCCACGACTATATCGTCAACGTGCAAAAGGCCATCCCCGGCAACGTGGGCTACCACGGCTTTCCCAAAACCGTGTGCGCTTCGGTCAATGAAGTGGTGTGCCACGGTATTCCGTCAAACCGGGTGCTGCAGGACGGCGACATCGTCAATATCGATATCGCGGTGGTCAAGGATGGCTGGTTCGGCGATACCAGCCGCATGTACTTCGTCGGCGAACCAAGCCCCGCGGCGCGGCATCTGGTGAAAACCACCTACGACGCCATGTGCGCCGGGATCCGCATGGTGCGCCCCGGCGCGACCCTGGGCGACATCGGCCACGCTATCCAAAGCCTGGCTGAAAAGGAAGGCTTCAGTGTGGTGCGCGAATACTGCGGCCACGGTATCGGCAAGGTCTACCACGACGAGCCGCAAGTGCTGCACTACGGCTATCCGGGCCAGGGCATGAAGCTCAAAGCCGGCATGATTTTCACCATCGAGCCGATGCTCAATGCCGGCAAGCGCCACGTCAAAACCCTGCCCGACCACTGGACCGTGGTCACCAGGGACGGCTCGCTATCAGCCCAGTGGGAACATATGGTGGCCGTGACTGACAACGGCTTTGAGGTGCTGAGCCCGTGGCCGGACACTATGGCCGACTACCCCGCCATTGTTTGACAGGCACTGCACAGGGATGGCGATATGACAGTTGAAAGCTACGACCAGCTGGCGATCTTCGCAGTGGTTGCCCAGGAGCGCAGCTTTACCCGCGCCGCCGCTCGCCTGGGCATGTCGCAACCGGCCCTGAGCCGGGCCATGCGCCAGCTCGAGGAGCGCCTGGGGGTCAGGTTGCTGGCGCGCACTACCCGCAGCGTTGCCCCCACACAAGCGGGTGAGCACCTGCTGCAGGTAATTGCACCACGCTTCGACGAGATCAACAACGAGCTGGCGCTGCTCAGCAAGTTTCGCGACCGGCCGGCAGGTAAATTGCGCATCACCGCGGGTGAGCATGCCGCGATTGCGGTCCTGCAACCGGTACTGGCACAGCTGCTGCCCGACCACCCGGACTTGAGCATCGAAATCATCGTCGACTACGGCCTGACCGATATTGTCGCCGAGGGTTACGATGCTGGCGTGCGCCTGGGCGAACAGGTGGCCAAGGACATGATTGCGATGCGCATCGGGCCTGACATGCGCATGGCGGTGGTCGGCTCCCCCGCTTACTTCAGCCGCTACCCCAAGCCGGTGATCCCGGCCGATCTGGTGGCCCACAACTGCATTACCTTGCGCATGCCTACCCACGGCGGCCTGTTTATGTGGGAGTTCGAGAAAAACGGCCAGGCCCTGAAAGTGCGGATCGAAGGCCAACTGGTGTTCAACAACATTGCCATGCGCCTGGAGTCGGCACTACAGGGCCTGGGCCTGGCCTATATGCCTGAAGACGCAGTGCGGCCCCATATCGAGCAGGGCCACCTGATCCGCGTGCTGGAGGACTGGTGCGAACCGTATTCCGGCTACCACCTCTACTACCCGAGTCGACGCCAGTCCTCGCCGGCCTTCACCCTGTTGCGTGAAGCCTTGCGCTACCGCGACTGACGAGCAGCCAGTTGGGCGTCCAGTGCCTCGCTGGCGCGCCGGGCGGCATCGCCATCGCCACTTTCGGCGAGCACCTGGATCACCTCACGCAATTGCGCCTCGCTGAGACCAACACGCAGGCTGGCGCCCATGTGTGAACGCAGTTGCGGCTCCACACCGGGGGTGGCGGCCAGGGCACCGACCGTGGCCAGCTCGCGACTTTGCCAGTCCAGATTGTCCCGGGCAAAAATATCGCCGAACAAATGCGCCTGCAGGTACTGGTTGATCACCGGGGCAAAATCAAACAGCGGGCCCTGCACCGGCGCCCCGGAAATCCGCGTTTGATTGGCCTTGCCCAGGGCCAGCAGCTCTTCACCCGCAGGGATCGCAGCTTCGGGTTCACGCCCCGGGGCGTCTTCAATGCCCCGTTGACGGCGGGCATCGAGCACCTTCATCAACTGACCGAGGGCGTTGAGGCTTCGCGGGAAGCCCGTGTAAGCATACAACTGCACCAGAATTTCCTTGGCCTCGCTGACCGTCAGACCGGCATCGAGGCCCTGGTTCAAGGCGCTATCGAGCGCGGGCATATTGCTGCTGGCCATGGCGGCGGCGATCAGCGGGATGGCCCGCTGGCGTGGCGTCAGGCCCTGCCCGGCCACCCCGCTGACGGCACGGGAGCCGTCGACGGGCGGGGCCGCCTGCACTGAATCGATGGTCAGCCCCAGGCTCAGGGCGAAGGCCGCAGCCAGCATGGCTGGGCTCTGGAACTTAACGGCCCTGGTATTGTTCATCCGTCACTTTCTCCATCCAGGTCACGTTTTTGCCGTCCACGGTGCCGGTGACGGCCAGATGGGTCATGGCACCGCCCGGGGCGGCACCGTGCCAGTGCTTGATCCCCGGCGGGCAGACCACCACGTCGCCGGGGTGAATCTGCTGCACCGGCTTGCCCCACTCCTGGGTCAGGCCCACCCCGGACACCACCACCAGCCGCTGTCCGGCAGGATGGGTGTGCCAGGCCGAACGCGCGCCCGGCTCGAAGGTAACGTAGGCACCCGAGGCGTTGATTTCTTGGCTGGCGGGAAACAACGGATCGACCCGCACCTGCCCGGTAAAGTAATCCTCGGGACCGGCAGTCGAGACCTGGTCGACGCTGCGGATAATCTGCTGCGCCCGGGCCTTGTCGTCAGCGGCTGCCGAGCCGGCGGCGCCCGCCAGGGGCGCCGCTACACACATTGCCAGAGTCCATAGTGTGCGGTTCATGCAAACCTCCTCGTATCAGAGTGTTCTGGCGTAGAAATCAGCCAGCTGGCTGATGGCTGCGTCGACATACTCAGGTACCCAGTAAGTCTGGATATGGGTTGCGCCATCGATCTTGAACAGCGTCTTGTCCTTGGTGCCCGTGGCCTTGGCGAACGCCTGCTCGGTCATGTACAGGGTGTCGGCCTTGCTGCCGGCAATCATCAACAGCGGCTTGTTGAGCAGTTCAAGCTGGTTGGTGGCATCAAAGCTCATCAGGTCCATCAGGCTGCTGAGGGTGTATTTGAAGGTCGAGTTGGGGTGGGCGTGAGTCTTGCCGTAGTACTCGAAGCCTTCGCGATACAGGTCAAAAGGCAGTTTGGCGATTTGTTCGTCGGTGAGTTTGACATCCCCGGTGTATACCACCTCGCCGCCTGCCGCTTCCTGGGCACGGGCGTCGGAGGACTGCTGCAGGCGTTCCTGGATGGTGTCCAGTTGCGAATCCATAAAGCCATTACGGCGCACCAGCCCGGAGTTGAACATGCTAACGGTGGCAATCGACTGGAAGCGCTTGTCGCTTTGCCCGGCCTTCAGCGCATAACCACCGCCACCGCAGATGCCCAGGAGGCCTATGCGTTTGGTGTCGACACCGGGGTAGTTGGCAATAAAGTCGGCCATGCCGTGGATGTCTTCGACACGGTTGGCGGGTTTGTCGACATTGCGCGGCTGGCCACCGCTGGCGCCCTGGTAGGCGGCGTCGGCGGTAATGGTGATGTAGCCCTTGTCAGCCAGGCGCTGGGCATACAGGCCCGCGACCTGTTCCTTGACCCCGCCGTTGGGGTGCGCGACGACGATGGCCGGGTATTTTTTGCCCGCATCGTAGTTGGCCGGCGTGTACACATTGGCGGCGATATCCAGGCCGTTGAGCTTGTAGGTAACAGGATGGATATTGACCTTGCCCGGTTCGTTGCGAGTGATTGCATCGGCGTAGGTCAGGGTGAACGGGTTGGCCTTGTAGTCCCCCGCCTCGGCGGCTGACATACCGACCATTGCAGCCATGAGCGTGACTTTAAGTACTGTAAACGTCATAAAAATCTCCCTCTCAAAGTTAAACTTCTGCAGGAAACGGCCACCGGGGGCGAGCGCGTATTCAATATAGAAGTAACTTAGCGACTGGGGACTGATTAATAAACGGCGCTTACCGGATAGCACTTATACCTTGCATGCATAAATACCCCCTTGCATCCGTGCGCCCCCTTCGCAACATCCGGCTAACCTGTGTTCAGTCCCGCCTGTTTGCTTACCGGAATTTGCCCATGTCCATTTTTCTCGACCATCCGTTGTCCTGGAGTGCCCTGCTGCTGGTGAGCGACGCCGTGCTGTGGCATCTGGCGCCCTTCAGGCAGCGCATTACGCGGGTCGCGGTGCGCCTGGCGCTGTTTGCGTTATTCAGCGTGATCGTTTTCAACGCCGGGGTCAGCCCGTTGCAGCCGCCGCTGTTTACCGATGATCGGGTCGCCCAGTTGGGGGCAACCGCGCTGGGGATTGTGTGGTGGCTGTATGCGGCGCGGGTGCTCACCGAGCTTATCGGCCTGGCGCTGATGCGCCGCATCGGCCACAGCGGCCGCCTGCTGCAGGATGTCATTGGCGCGCTGGTGTTTCTGGCGGCCATCGTCGCCGCGGCCGGTTATGTCCTGGAACTACCGGTCAAGGGCCTGCTGGCGACTTCCGGGGTGGTGGCCATCGTGGTCGGCCTGGCGTTGCAGAGCACCTTGAGCGACGTGTTTTCCGGCATCGTGCTCAACACCACCAAACCGTACCAGGTGGATGACTGGGTGGTGATCGACGGGGTCGAAGGCAAGGTGCTGGACATCGACTGGCGCGCCACCCACCTGCTGACCAGCGCAGGCAGCACGGCGGTGGTGCCCAACTCGGTGGCAGCCAAGGCAAAAATCGTCAACCTGAGCCGGCCCGGCAACCTGCACGGGGTGTCGATCAGTATCCAGGTGCCCAACCATGTTCGCCCGCGGCGGGTGCTGGACGCCCTGGAGCGCACCCTGCAGGGCAGCAGCAGCCTGTTGCACGACCCGGCGCCCCGGGCGGCGCTCAAGGAAACCGGCGAGAGCTTGTCCGAATACGTGGCCAGCGGGTTTATTGCCGAGCTGGGCAAAAAAAGCGAAGTGCGCAACCAGTTGTTCGACCTGGCTCACCGGCACCTGGAGGCCGTGGGCATTTCACGCCAGCCCGACAGGGTCATCGAATCCGCGAGCCGTGCCCGGGCGTTGCTCGATGACGTAAAAATCTTCCGCTCGTTGAGTGAACAGGAGCGCGACCAGATCGCCCGCTCGATGGTTGCCCGGCAATACGCGGCCGGTGAAGTGGTGTTGGCCCATGACGAGGTACCCGACAGCCTGATGGTGATCGGCACCGGCGTGATCAGCGTCACCCTGCCGGATCCCAAGGGCCCCGTCGAAGCCGGGCGCATGGGGCCGGGGGAGATCATGGGCGAAGAAAGCGTGCTCACGGACTCGCCGTCCCTGGCGACCTTTACCGCCTTGACCTCAAGCATCATTTATCAGATCGACAAGGCCCTGACCCGGGACTGCATGGTGCAGCGGGCCGAGGTTGGCCAGGCCTTGAGCAAATTGCAGGCGGTGCGCCAGCAAAGCAGCCGCATGGCGCTGATGACCGCGCCGGCGCCGATCAGCAAAGGCGGGTTTTTGAGTTGGTTGCACCGGCATTGAGCAAGGGCAGCCAGCGCCCCGTAGCAGCTGACGAGTGGAACGAGGCTGCGTTCGATTGCGAAGCAATCGTAAACCTGAGCGCGCGGTTTATCTGACACACCGCATGCTCGGGTTTCACGAAGGCTGCCTCGGGGTGCCGCATCTCACCGAACGCAGCCTCGTCCCACTCATCAACAGATACGGAGGTTGAGGGTTATCTGGAGGTAAACGCCGAGTAGCTGTTCATCAGGTTGCGGTAGTTGGGGATGCGTGGTGACAGCAAGTTGGCCAGGCCTTCCATATCGTTGCGCCAGTCAACCTGCAGCTCGCACGCCACCGAGAACCAGTTGACCAACTGCGCACCCGCCGCTGTCATCCGCGCCCACGCCGCCTGTTGCACGGTTTCGTTGAAGGTGCCCGAAGCATCGGTGACTACAAACACCTCGAAACCCTCAGCCAGCGCCGACAGCGTCGGAAAGGTTACGCACACATCCGTCACCACGCCCGCAATGATCAGTTGCTTGCGCCCGGTCGCCTTGACCGCCTTGACGAAATCTTCGTTGTCCCAGGCATTGATCTGACCGGGGCGCGGGATGTAGGGCGCATCGGGGAACAGCTCCTTGAGTTCGGGCACCAATGGGCCGTTGGGGCCGGTTTCAAAACTGGTGGTGAGGATGGTCGGCAGCTTGAAGAACCTGGCCACATCAGCGAGCGCCAGCACGTTGTTCTTGAATTCGTTCGGCGAGAAATCCTGCACCAGCGAAATCAAACCGGTCTGGTGATCAACCAGCAGCACCACAGCATCATCTTTGTTCAGGCGTTTGTATGGAACGTGGCTCATATGGAACTCCTTGATAGATGGGTGTAACGGGATCAAAACGCAAAACAGGAGCAGCCGAAGGCGCCCCAGAAACCGGCAAAATCGCTGACTGGCGCAGTCGACAAACGCGCCTTCTCATGGCCGTGGGCATGCACCGCGCACGGCCCGCTGCACTGGTGGGCCAGGGACGGTGCGCCCGGGCGCCAGTGGCCAGGGACTTGCACCACCGGCGACCAGTCGGGCAAGACCGGCAGCCGGGCCGGGCCAAGTTTTTCGAAGTCGTCGGCGGCATACACGACCTCGCCGCCCACTACGGTCAGCACCGACTCGATCCACTTGATGGCTTCTTCATCGACGCTGAAAAAGTCCGCACTTAGGACCGCGACGTCCGCCAGCTGGCCGACCTTGATCTGGCCCTTCTTGCCCTGCTCGGAGGAAAACCAGGCACTGCCGTGGGTAAACAGTTCCAGCGCGGTCAGCCGCGGCAGGCCTTCGGCATGCAGCTCGAGCCCGCCCACGGTGCGACCGCTGACCATCCAGTACAGCGATGTCCACGGGTTGTAACTGGATACCCGGGTGGCATCGGTACCCGCGCCCACCGGCACGCCTTCGGCCAGCATGCGTTTGATCGGTGGCGTGGCTTCGGCGGCTTTGGCGCCGTAGCGCTCGACGAAATACTCGCCCTGAAACGCCATGCGATCCTGAATCGCGATACCGCCGCCCAGCGCCCTGACCCGCTCGATGTTCTGAGGGGTAATGGTTTCGGCATGATCGAAAAACCATGGCAGGCCATTGAACGGAATATCCCGATTGACCTTCTCGAACACGTCGAGCATGCGGCTGATGGACTCGTTGTAGGTGGCGTGCAGGCGGAATGGCCAACGCTGCTCCACCAAATGGCGCACCACAGGTTCCAGCTCGTCTTCCATGGTCTGCGGCAGGTCAGGGCGCGGTTCGAGGAAGTCTTCGAAGTCAGCCGCCGAGAACACCAGCATTTCCCCGGCACCGTTGTGGCGCAAAAAGTCATCGCCCTGGTGCAGCTTGACGCTGGAGGTCCAGTGCTTGAAGTCAGCGAGTTCTTCCTTGGGCTTTTGCGTGAACAGGTTGTAAGCGATGCGCATGGTCAGTTGTCGGTCTTTGGCCAGTTGCTCGATGACCCGGTAGTCGTCGGGGTAGTTCTGGAAGCCACCACCGGCATCAATCGCGCTGGTGAGCCCGAGGCGATTGAGTTCACGCATAAACTGGCGGGTCGAATTGACCTGATACTCCAGCGCCAGCGCTGGCCCCTTGGCCAGGGTCGAATAGAGGATCATCGCATTGGGTCGCGCCACCAGCATGCCGGTGGGGTTGCCCTTGGCATCACGCACGATCTCGCCACCTGGCGGGTTCGGCGTGTCACGGGTATAGCCGGCCACTCGCAGCGCGGCCCGGTTGAGCAAGGCGCGGTCATACAAGTGCAGGACAAACACCGGGGTGTCCGGGGCCGCCTGATTGAGTTCGTCCAGGGTCGGCATGCGTTTCTCGGCGAACTGGAATTCGTTCCAGCCACCCACCACGCGCACCCACTGCGGTGTGGGCGTGCGTGCGGCCTGCGCCTTGAGCATGCGCAATGCATCGGCCAGCGACGGCACGCCTTCCCAGCGCAATTCGAGGTTGTAGTTCAGGCCACCGCGGATCAGGTGCAGGTGCGAGTCATTAAGCCCGGGAATGACGCAGCGGCCCTTGAGATCGATGACTTGCGTGCCCGGACCGCGCAGGGCCATCGCCTGGGCATCGGTGCCGACCGTGACAAAACGGCCTTCACGGATGGCCACGGCACTGGCCTGCGGATTGTCGCGGTCGACGGTGTTGAATTGACCATTGAACAGGATCAGATCGGCGTTCATCACGTTTCCTTGGGCGCACAAAGGACTGGGGAGCTGCGGGATCGAGTTTCAGCGTAGATCCTTTAAGCAAATCCGATGCCGCCATCGGGCGGGAGCTTCTGTGCCGGTGCTGGCTTGCTTGCACAGCAAATGGCGTCGTTTGCAAGTCGTCTGGCGTGCTGCTGCTAGTGATCAGCCTCGCGGTCTGGACCATCATGGATTCACAGATTGTTTGTGCGGTCTCACATAACGAGGTGTTCGAATGTCCAGAGTATGGTTTATCACCGGCAGTTCCCGTGGCCTCGGCCGCGCCATTGCGCTGGCCGCCCTGCGCGCCGGCGAGCGGGTGGTTGCGACAGCACGCAACCCGCGCCAGCTCGATGACCTGGTGGCCGCGTACGGCGATGCGGTCTACCCGCTGGCGCTGGACGTCACCGACAACGCCCGGGTGGTCAGTGCGGTCGCGGCAGCGGTGGAGCATTTCGGCCGTCTGGACGTGGTGGTCAACAACGCGGGTTATGGCGATATAGCCGCCGTCGAAGATGTCACCCTTGAGGCCTTCAAGGCCCAGATCGACACCAACTTCTATGGCGTGGTGTATGTGAGCAAGGCGGTGTTGCCGTATTTACGTGCCCAGGGCAGCGGACATATCTTCCAGGTCTCGTCGCTGGGTGGCCGTATCGGCATGCCGGGCCTGGCGGCTTACCAAAGCGCAAAATGGGCGGTGGGCGGGTTTTCCACGGTGCTTGCTCAAGAAGTGGCGCCACTGGGGATCAAGGTCACCGTGCTGGAGCCGGGCGGTATGCAGACTGACTGGGCCGGGGCTTCCATGACCATCCCGCCGGTCAGTGCGCCCTACCGGCAAACAGTCGGTGCACTGATCGAGTTGCTCGGCTCACCCGGCATTCTGCCCACCCGGCCGGACCGAGTGGCGCAAATCGTGCTTGAACTGGCAATGACCGAGGATGCTCCACTACGCTTGCTGATCGGTAGCGACGCGGTGCAATACGCAGCCCGGGCGGCAGCCGAGCTTGCCGCGGCGGATCAACAATGGCACGACCTCAGCGTGTCCGCATCGGACTGAACCCACTCAAAACAGCAGGCAAAGGAGCCCCATGTCTGACGCCAACCGCCTCATCGCTTCGCGTTTCAATGTACCCGATGCGTTCTGGCATGGTCTGACCCTGATCGGCCTGGAGCCGGCAATGGTTCTGCGTCAGGCACGGCTGCCCGTTACCCTGGGCATTCGTGAGCTGCGTGACCGGCGCCAGGTCAGCACACAGGAATTCTTCCATCTTTGGGAGGCCGTGCACGTGCTCAACCCTGACCCGGCCGCCGGTATCCTGCTGGTAACGCGGCTGGATATCGCCATATTGCCGCCGTCCAGCTTTGCCGCATTTATAGCCCGCGATTACCGCGACGGGCTGCACCGCCTGGCCAGGTTCAAGCAACTGTGTACCCCCGAACGCCTGCGCGTCAGCGAAGCGGGACGCCACTGCACGATCTCCCTCGACTGGCTGCACACCGCGCAACAACCGCCCGCACTGTTGGTCGACGCGGCGTTTGCCACATTTATCGAATTGGGGCGCCGGGGCTCGCGGGTGCACATCGTTGCGCAGTGGGTGGAGCTGGCCCGGCCTGATGATGGCAGCAGCGCACTGGCCGACTTTTTCGGTTGCCCGGTCCATTTTGGTGCCGGGCGCAATGCCCTGGTGCTCGATACTGCCGACCTGGATCGACCCTTCCCGGGCCATAACCCGCAACTGCTGGAGATGCTCAACCCGGCGCTCGTTGCAGCGCTGGCCGAGGCCACGGCACCTGCCAGCATGGCCTTGCAAGTAAAGACAGCCCTCAAGCGCATCCTCGCCAGCGGCCGCCCGGACATGCTCGACGTGGCACGGGAACTCGGCATGAGCGAGCGCACCTTGCAACGGCGCATTACCGAAGAAGGCACCAGTTTTCGCCAGCTGATGCTGGAAACACGCCAGGAGATCGTGCGCCATTTGCTGGCGGAGCCATCGATCGAAATTGACGAAATTGCCTGCTTGCTCGGCTACGAAGACACCAATTCGTTTTATCGCGCCTTCCGCTCCTGGGAGGGCACCACACCGGCGCGCTGGCGGGCATTGCAGGCGCCCTTGCCTGCCCATTGAACGGGTCCAGGGGAGTATTTGCATGAAAATCATCATTTTTGGTGCCACCGGCATGGTCGGCCAAGGCGTACTACGCGAGGCACTCAATGCTGATGACGTCAGCCAGGTGCTGGCCGTTGGCCGCACACCGCTGGCCATCAACCATCCAAAACTTGACGTGCTGGTACTGAGCAACCTGCTCGACTACACCCCGGTGCAAGACCAACTGACGGGCTACGATGCCTGCTTTTTCTGCCTGGGTGCGTCCGCCATGGGGCTGGACGAAGCCGGCTACATGCGGATCAATCACGATATCCCGCTGGCGGCGGCACGCACCTTGTCCTCGCTCAACCCGCAACTGACCTTCACCTACGTCTCTGGCGCAGGCACCGGCAGCCAGTCGGCAATGTGGGCGCGGGTCAAGCGGCGTACCGAGCAAGATCTGCTGGCCCTGCCCTTCAAGGCCGCGTATATGTTCCGCCCCGGGGTGATTCAGCCGTTGCACGGAGTGCGCTCAAAAACGCCTGCCTACAACATTTTTTACACGCTCACCGGGCCCTTGCTGTCGCTGGCACGCCGACTGCTGCCAAGACATGTGCTGAGCACCGAGGAGCTTGGTGTGGCAATGCTTGAGGTAGTTCGTCACGGAGCACCCAGGGCGGTGCTCGAAACAGGCGATATCCGCGAGTTGTTGACCCCGGGCAAACGCCGCCCTTGAGCCAGCAACCGCCCTCGTGCATGACCGCAGGGGAATAGCAGGTCAGCATTTTTCTTGTTCACGGGTGTGACAGAGCGCTCACCCGTACCTATTCTGCAAATGACCTGCGCGCCGCCAGGTTCTGGAATCCGATCCTCCACTGCAGCTTATTACGCTTATCGAACCTGCCCATGACCGACCGTTTCAAACCATCACGACCATTGCCCGTAAACCTGCGCGGCCTGATCCTTTGCATTGTTCTGATGTCGGTCCTGGCGACGCTGTGCAACAGTCTTGTCGTGGCTTATCGAGTACAGCGCGACGCCCTGATCCATTCGACCCTGGAGTCCAATGCAGCCTATGCAGCAAAAGTGGCCTCCAGCATCGGTGAGTTTTTGCGGGCGGCGCACAGCAACCTCAATTACAGCGCCAAAATTCTCGGCAAGCACTGGGACGATCCGCAGGTACTGCATGAAGAGGCCTTGCGCCTGAAGGCACAGGACCTGTACTTCAATGCCATTGAAATCATCGACGCCAACGGCAACGTCCTCGCAGCGAACCCGCCTGCCTCGCAAGTTGGCGACTCAGGTTTCAGCGCAGACGGCATCCAGCAGGCCCTCAAGGAGCGCCGCCCGCTGGTCAGTTCGACCCATATTTCCAGGCAGGGCAATCTGGTCGTGTTCATCTCACAACCGGTTTTCGGCAAAGGCGCAGAGTTTCTCGGCGTGGTGGTGGGCTCGGTTTACCTGCTTGAGCAAAGCGCCTTGCACACCGTCATCAGCAGCCACTTTCATCACGAAGGCACTTTTGCATTTGTTGCCGACAGCCATCGCCGGCTGCTCTACCACCCTGACCCCAAGCGGATTTCCGAAGTGCTGAGCTGGAGCCCGGCGATCGATGCCGCATTGCGCGGCGAACGCGGCTCAATGGAAGTGGCCAACTCGCGGAACGTCGACATGCTGGCCGGTTACGCTCAGGTGCCGGACTCGAACTGGGCAGTGGTCGTGCAACGGCCCAGGGCGCTGAGCCTGGCGACCTTAAGGCAACTGATGCACGACATGCTTATGGGCATGCTGCCGGCAGGTGTTTTGGGGCTGGGCCTGGTACTTGCCGGCACCACCCTGATCGCCCGACCGCTGCGCCAGCTGTCCGCAGCCGCCCAACAGTTATCGGCAGCGCAAACCCCACAGCAACTGCAACGTATCAACGCCTGGTACCACGATGCCTCGGCCATCCGCCAGGCCATGCTGGCGGGCGTACAGCTGCTGCAGCAAAAGCTTGGCCGGCTCAGCCACGAGGCACAAAGCGACCCTCTGACCGGCCTGGCCAATCGCCGGGCGATGGATGAGCTGCTCAATGTACTGGAGCAGACTGAGCAAGCGTACTCGGTACTGGCACTGGATATCGATCACTTCAAAAAGGTCAATGACACATTCGGGCACGACGCAGGTGACGTGGCACTCAAGCAGGTTGCCGAAATCCTCAAGCAAAACTCCCGGGCAAACGACCTGGCATGTCGCAGCGGTGGTGAGGAATTTTCGCTGCTGCTACCGGACACGACACAAGAAACAGCCGGAGCCATTGCCGAGCGCATACGCCAAAGCATCGCCGAGGCGCGTATACCGCAAGTCGGCAAGCTGACTATATCCATAGGGGTGGCCAGCAAGGCGAACGCGCCAATGACCGCACAACAGGTACTTAAACGGGCCGACGAACGCCTTTACCGCGCCAAGGAAAGCGGTCGCAACCGGGTGGTGTCGGCCTGAGGGTAGATTGGCGGCGCATTTATCGACGCCCACGAAAAAGCCCCTGAAATGTTTAACCATTTCAGGGGCTTCGTCTTGTTCAATAATGGCGGAGAGATAGGGATTCGAACCCTAGGTACTGTCGCCAGTACAACGGATTTCGAATCCGTCCCATTCGGCCACTCTGGCATCTCTCCAACGGCGCGAATAATAGCGCGGTTTTTGATTTTGGCAAAGCCTTTTTTCAAAAAAACCGCGCTGTATCAGTTGCTTGCGCGCCTTTACTGCTTAAAGCGGGACGCCGAGGCGGTTTGCAACTTCTTCGTAGGCTTCGATAACGTCGCCCAGACCCTGACGGAAGCGGTCCTTGTCCATTTTCTTGCCGGTAGCCTTGTCCCACAGACGGCAGCCGTCCGGGCTGAATTCGTCACCCAGGACGATGGAACCGTCGTGGAATACGCCGAACTCAAGTTTGAAGTCGACCAGCAGCAAGCCGGCGTCGTCGAACAGTTTGTTCAGGACGTCGTTAACCTTGAGCGACAGTTCTTTCATGCGCGCCAGTTGCTCGGCCGTGCCCCAACCGAATGCCACAACGTGGGATTCGTTGATGAACGGGTCGCCCTTGGCGTCGTCTTTCAGGAACAGTTCGAAGGTGTAAGGGTTGAGCTTCATGCCCTCTTCCACACCCAGGCGCTTGACCAGGCTGCCCGCTGCGTAGTTACGCACAACGCACTCGACCGGGATCATGTCGAGTTTTTTCACCAGGCATTCGTTGTCGCCCAGCAGTTTGTCGAATTGGGTCGGCACGCCGGCTTCTTCGAGTTTCTGCATGATGAAGGCGTTGAACTTGTTGTTCACCATGCCCTTGCGATCAAGTTGTTCGATACGCTTGCCGTCGAACGCCGAGGTGTCGTTGCGAAACAGCAGGATCAAGCGGTTTTCGTCGTCGGTCTTGTAAACCGATTTCGCTTTACCGCGATAGAGTTCTTCACGTTTTTCCATGATGGGCTCCGCATGCTAAGTAGGTGGGCTAGGCGATTGTGCGCCAGTCGAGCCCTGAATCTTGATCGGCCAGTTGCAGCCAGTCCGGGTCGCACCCGAGGGTGTCGACAAAACATTGCCGGGCCAGCTGCGGCAGGTTGTTCTTGCTGCTCAGGTGGGCCAGTACCAGGTGTTGCAGGTCTTGCCAGCCCAACTCGGCCACCAGGCTTGCGGCCTGGTGGTTGTTCAAATGTCCTTCCTGGCCTCCTACCCGCTGCTTGAGAAAAGCCGGGTAGTGACCACGCGCGAGCAGGTCGCGGCAGTGGTTGGCCTCGATCATCAATGCATCCAGGCCGCTGTAGCTGTCCAGTACCCCGGCGCAATACGAGCCCAGGTCGGTGAGCAAGCCAAAACGCCGCTTGCCGTCGCTGAATACATACTGGGTGGGCTCCTGGGCATCATGGGCAACCAGGGTCACGCTGACGGTCAACGCGCCGATTTGCAGCGTCTGGCCACCCGCCACGTAACCGGCGGCCTCCAGAGGCTTGCGCATCCCGCGCTGTGTGCCACGGCTCATGTACACCGGCAAATTGTAGCGCCGAGACAGCAAACCCACGCCATGCACATGGTCGGCATGTTCGTGGGTGACCAGAATCGCGCTCAATTGATGGGCGCTGACGCCCAATCGTGCCAAACGACGCTCGGTTTCTCGCAACGAGAAACCGCAATCGACCAGTACATAAGTGCTGTCGCTGGCTATCAGCGTGCCATTCCCTTGGCTACCACTGCCGAGAACGGCAAAACGCATAGGATCAGCCCAGGTTGTCTTGAATCACGCCCAACACCTTGCGTGCCACTTCTGGCGAAGCCACGGTGTTGATGTTTTCTTCGACGGTAACCTGCACGCTATCACCCACCTTGCTCAGGCGAACCTGATAACGCTGGGCACGGGCTTCCACTTCTTCCTTGTCCGGCTTGCTGCCAAAGAGACTGGAGAAGAAACCAGGTTTCTCGTCCTTCTTCTCGGCTTTTTCGGCCAGGTTGATGTAGTACAGGCCCAAGGTGCGGTTGATGTCTTCAACGCGCCATTCGCCCTGTTCAAGCGCACGGCCGACACCTGACCAGGCACGGTCGAGGTCTTCGGTCAGGGTCAGCACCGGGTTGCCGCTGCCGTCTTCACTGAGGGTAACCCGTGCCGGGGTGTCGAAATCACGCGCAGCGAGCAACGAGACCGATCCGCCCTTTTCGGCGTTACGGCTCATGCTGATCAGCATTTCATCAACCAGGGCAGCATCCAGGCCGGTGTTGACCGAACGGTTGCCGAAGTCGACATTGGCACTGCTGCCCGCAGGGCGGTTGGCACTGACCACATAGATTTCGCTGGTGTTGCGCTGCACACCCGGCTCAATGCGTACCCGCAGGCGGGTTTCGCTGTCAGAGGCCAGGCCGCTGCTGCCCACATGGCGGGCAATCGGCGCGGAAAGTTCGTCAGCGCGCTGCCAGCTCGTGGTGAACTCGCCGGTTTGCGGGCGCTGCTCGTCGATACGGAAGCCATTGTCCTGGAAGAACTGCATCGCCACCGGCCAGACTTCAGACGGCGAACGCTGCGCCATCACCCAACGGCTATCGCCGCTTTTTTGCAGGCTGAAATCGCTGGCACTGGCAGCTACAGCCAAGGGCTGTGGACGCGGTACTTCAAACTCGCCCTTGACGTTGTCGTCGGGCACGTTGCTGGGGATCGGCAACAGCGGCACAAGGCGCTTGTCAGTCTGGACACCCGGCGGCAATTGCATCGGGGCGGTTTGACGCGCCTCCAGGTAATCGCTGCCGCGGTCGCGGAAGTAACCCTCTTGACCCCACAGCCAACCGCAACCGCTGGTGCTGGAAATAATCACGGCTAGTGCGGAAAGTCCGGCCAATCGCTTCATGCGTAGTGCTTCCTCAATTAAACCAAGACACCGGACTGGCGCATTGCCTGACGCAGTGGTTCGTGGCAAGGCTCGCTGAGCCAGGTGAGTGGCAGACGGATACCGTCCGACATCAAGCCCATCTCATGCAGCGCCCATTTCACGGGGATAGGGTTGGATTCGATAAACAGGGTTTTATTGAGCGGCATCAGCTTTTCGTGCAGCGCACGGGCCGTGTCGGCATCGCCACGCATCGCGGCGGCGCACAGGTCGCTCATGTCACGCGGGGCAACGTTGGCGGTTACCGAGATATTGCCCTTGCCGCCGAGCAGGATCAGCTCGACTGCGGTGGCGTCGTCACCGGAGTACACCAGGAAATCGCTGCTCACACCGGCCAGGATGGCGGGTACGCGTGTCAGGTCACCGGTGGCTTCCTTGATGCCGATGATGTTCGGCACGGTGGAAAGGCGGATCACGGTGGCCGGCAGCATGTCACAGGCGGTACGACCCGGAACGTTGTACAGGATCTGCGGGATATCGACTGCTTCGGCGATCGCCTTGAAGTGCTGGTACAGGCCTTCCTGGGTCGGCTTGTTGTAATACGGCGTCACCAGCAGACATGCATCGGCGCCAGCGGCCTTTGCATTGGTGGTCAGTTCGATCGCTTCACGCGTCGAGTTGGCGCCCGTGCCGGCGATCACCGGAATACGCCCTGCAACCTGCTTGACGACATGACGAATCACTTCAATGTGCTCGTTCACGTCCAGAGTTGCCGATTCACCTGTAGTGCCAACGGCAACAATGGCGTTGGTGCCCTCTTGCAGGTGAAAGTCCACCAGTTTGCTCAGAGCGTCCCAATCAAGACGACCTTGTGCATCCATAGGTGTGACCAGTGCCACCATACTGCCCGCAATCATGCAACCGCTCCTGCCGGAAAAAGAGAGCCGTAATGGTACTGGCGCCATGACCCTTGCACAAGCAACAGCGCGCCCGATGAGCATTCCCCTTCGCGTTGCTTTTCGCTACCCTTCAGCCTTTGATTGGTACTGATGTGCGTGCAAGTCTGTTTCACAGGCCTTCTGCAGGCGTCCAAAGCCCCGTCCAAACGCCGCCAAGCCCGGTTTGCACAGCCTGCAAACCGCCTGTTTCGCTGGTTTGACGGGCTTGTGGCGCTCCAGCTGCGCCTGCCAGGCAACTTGCCCAGCATCGACCGTACTGACCGCTCATCGTTTTAGGAAGGTTGAATGTCCACCCCCACAGTTCGCGAACAATTCCTTGTCATCAGTGCCCTTGGCGCCAACCCAATGGAGCTGACTAACGTGCTGTGCCGCGCCAGCCATGAAAATCGCTGCGCTGTCGTGACCTCGCGCCTGACCCGCCACGGCGAATGCAGTGCCCTGGTTCTGGAAGTAACCGGTAGCTGGGACGCTCTGGCACGCCTTGAAGCAGGCTTGCCTGCGCTGGCCAAAAAGCACGCGTTCAGCGTCAACGTAGTGCGCAGCGCTGCCCTGGAAACCCGCCCGCAGGCACTGCCGTATGTGGCCTATGTCAGCTCGGCCTACCGCTCGGACATCATCAACGAGCTGTGCCAGTTCTTCATGGACCACAACGTTGAGCTGGAAAACCTGACATGCGACACCTATCAGGCCCCACAAACCGGCGGCACCATGCTTAACGCCACCTTTACCGTGACCTTGCCGGCTGGCGTACAAATCAGCTGGCTGCGTGATCAGTTCCTGGACTTCGCCGATGCGCTGAACCTGGATGCACTGATCGAACCGTGGCGCCCACAGAACCCGATGTAAGGAAACCGACTCAATGGCCGTTGTAATTGACCAACCCGTAGACGATTTCCAGATCCCGGCAACGAGTGAAAAAACCGTCAGCCTGTCGCAGCTCAAGGGCAAGCAGGTGGTGATCTATTTTTATCCCAAGGACAGCACGCCGGGCTGCACCACTGAGGGCCAGGGCTTTCGCGACCATTACGCGGAGTTTCAGGCGGCCAATACCGAAGTGTTTGGCGTGTCCCGCGACAGCCTCAAGTCCCATGAGAACTTCAAGGCCAAGCAGGGCTTCCCGTTTGAGTTGCTGAGCGACAAGGACGAGGCCCTGTGCCAGCTGTTTGACGTGATCAAGCTGAAAAAGCTGTATGGCAAGGAGTATCTGGGCGTGGACCGCAGCACGTTCCTGATCGACAAGGACGGCGTGTTGCGTCACGAGTGGCGCGGAGTGAAAGTGCCGGGCCATGTCGAGGCCGTGCTGGAGCAGGCAAAGGCGTTGAATAACGGCTGAGCAATGCACTGAACGCTGTGGGAGCGGGCTTGCTCGCGATTCAGGCGACGCGGTTTGTCAGGCAAACCGCGTCGACACCATCGCGAGCAAGCCCGCTCCCACAAGGCTGAATCGTATTACTGACGCACCAGCCGCACATTCTGGAACTCGACCGCTTCGGTGCTGCGGTACGGGTTGATATCCAGCCCGCCACGGCGCACATAACGCGCATACACGGTCAATTTCTCGGGCTTGAGCAAACGCTGCAGGTCGAGAAAGATCCGCTCCACGCATTGTTCGTGAAAGTCCGAATGCTGGCGAAAGCTCACCAGATAGGCCAGCAAACTGGCGTGATCCAGTGCCGCACCACGGTACTCGACCACCACCGTGCCCCAGTCCGGCTGGCTGGTGACCGGGCAGTTGGATTTGAGCAAATGGCTGTAGACGCTTTCTTCAACCACCTGCGAATCATCACACTTGAGCAATTCAGGACGCGGCTGCGCGTAATCACTGACCGTGATGTCCAGGTCATCAATGCACACACCCGGCAAAACGCCTACACCATCAGCCTGAACGTCATCCAGACTGCGTACGCGCACGCTGACAGGCTTGCCGGAAGCGGCTGACAAATCTGCACGCAACGTGGCCTCAAGGCTTGGCGTATCGGCAAATACCGTCTGGTTCAGCGAGTTCAGATACAGCTTGAACGACTTGGACTCGACGATATTCGGCGAATCGGCAGCAAAGCAGAACTCGGCGATGGCCACCACCGGCTTACCCGAGGGCAGCAGCCAGGACAGCTCGAAGCAGGTCCAGAAATCCACGCCGACATACGGCAGGGTTTCGGCGCTCAGCCCCAGCTCGGCCCATTTCGCCGCGCGCGGGATCGGGAACAGCAAGGACGGGGTGTAGGTGCTGATGTATTCACTGGACTTGCCCAGCGGGGAATGTTCGGCGGCGGGATGCATGACAAAAACCTGGCTAGAAAAACCCGGCAATTCTATCGGGTTTAAGCCAGGCTTTCAGCGTTGACTGACGATCAGGGCGTTTTAAGGTGCAACCTTGACCTTGCCGACCATGCCCGCCTGGTAGTGACCGGGCACATTGCAGGCAAATTCCAGGTTGTCAGCGCGGGTGAAGGTCCAGGTCAGCTCGGCGGTTTTGCCCGGCTCGACCAGCACGCTGTTGGGGTCATCGTGCTTCATGCCCGGCATGTCCATCGAGCCGTGCCCCATCGCCGAGTGATCCATGCCGCCGTGGCCCATGCCGGTCGGGGTGAGCATGCCGCTTTGCTGCATGTCGAGCATTTCTTTCTGGTGCGCCGCATGCATCGCCGCATTGCCCAGGTTGAACTCGTGCAGTAACTGGCCTTTGTTGACCAGTACGAAACGCACGGTTTCACCGGCTTTAACGTCCAGTGTCTTGGGGCTGAAGGCGATATCGCTCATCTCGACCTGCACCGTACGCGTCGCGCTGGCGGCAGGTGCAGGCTGGCCGAAATCGAAATGAGCCGCCGGTGATGCCATGACCGGCAGGCTCAAGGCCAATAAACAGCCAGCGAGCGACAAACGGATACGTGCGGTCATACTTACTCCCAGAAACAAAAATGTCAGGCTTGGCAGCACTTTAAAATAGCGGCACTGGCATTTAACTGACCGCAAGATTACAACTTTGTCAGCTTGCCCCCGCATAACCTGCACCAAGGTATAAGGCTGAGGTTAATTTTTACGATGAGTCGATCATGAAACTGCTGATTGTCGAAGACCAGGTGAAAACCGGGCAGTACCTGCGCCAGGGCCTGAGCGAGGCCGGCTTCACCACCGAACTGGCGGCCGATGGTATTACCGGGCAACACCTGGCATTGACCGGCGATTATTCGCTGCTGATTCTCGACGTCATGTTGCCCGGGCGCGACGGCTGGCAAATCCTGCAGGCCGTGCGCAGCGCAGGGCTGAGCATACCGGTGCTGTTTTTGACCGCACGCGATGCAGTCGATGACCGCGTCCACGGCCTGGAACTGGGCGCCGATGATTATCTGGTCAAGCCGTTCGCCTTTTCCGAGTTGCTGGCGCGGGTGCGCAGCCTGCTGCGCCGCGGCAGCAATACCCCCCAGGAGACCAACCTGCAGCTGGCCGACCTGCGCCTGGACCTGATCCGTCGCCGCGCCGAGCGCAACGGCCAGCGCATTGACCTTACTGCGAAGGAATTCTCCCTGCTTGAACTGCTGCTGCGCCGTCAGGGCGAAGTGCTGCCCAAGTCCCTGATCGCCTCGCAGGTGTGGGACATGAACTTCGACAGCGACACCAACGTCATCGAAGTGGCAATTCGCCGCTTGCGCCTGAAAATCGACGACAGTCATGAGCAAAAGCTGATCCACACCGTGCGCGGCATGGGTTATGTGCTTGAGGAGCGCAGCAGTTGATGCGCCGCCTGTCCCTGAGCAGTCGCCTGGCCCTGCTGTTTGCCGGCTGTACCGCAGTGGTGTCGCTGTTTGCCGGGGTGCTGTTCGGGCGGGCCAGTGAGGTACATTTTGTCGAGCTGGACCAGCAACTGATGGAAAGTCGCCTCGCCGTACTGCGCAGCACGCTGCACGGGGCTGACACCCTGGAGCGCTTCACCCAGCGCCTGCCCGCCCTGCTGCAGGACCTGGCCCATCAGCCGGACCTGGCAGTGCGGGTACGCGGCCCGGACGGGCATCTGTGGTTTGACAGCTCGCCGCGCCTGCCGCGGGAGCTTGAGACACAACCGGGCCTGGGCAGCCTGCAGATCAACGGCACCGATTACCGTGTGCTGGCGCCAGAAAACGACAGCCCGGATGCACCGCAACTGACACTGCTACTCGACATCACCCATCACCAGCACTTTTTGCAGCGCATGCAGCGGCTGATCTGGATGACTGTCGGCCTCTCGGCGCTGGCCACGGCGATTCTCGGCGCCTGGGCTGCCCGTAGCGGCCTGCGCCCCTTGCGGCGCATGAGCGCGATTGCGGCCAGTGTGTCGGCCGACTCGCTCAACTCACGCCTGCCCGAGAAACAAATGCCTGCCGAGCTGGCAGAGCTGGCCACAGCCTTTAACGCCATGCTGGCGCGACTGGACGATTCATTTCATCGATTGTCGGCGTTCTCCGCCGATATTGCGCATGAACTGCGTACGCCCCTGTCCAACTTGCTGACCCATACCCAGGTCACCCTGACCCGCCCCCGGGACATTGAAGAATACCGCGAGGCCCTGCACAGCAACCTCGAAGAGCTGCAGTGGATGGCGCAACTGGTCAACGACATGCTGTATCTGGCCAAGGCCGATCACGGCCTGCTGACGCCGCGCCGCGAGCCGCTGGAGCTGGGTCGCGAAGTGGAGGCGCTGCTGGAGTTTTATGCGCTGCTGGCTGAAGACTCGCACATCGAACTGACCGGCGAAGGCAACGCGCACATGCCAGGCGACCGCAGCATGCTGCGCCGCGCCCTCTCCAACCTGCTAGATAATGCATTGCGCTATACGCCGGCGGGTGGCGCGATCAGGTTGCTGATTGAGGCTTTGCCGAGCAGCGCACGCATCAGCATCGAGAACACGGGCCCAGGGATTCCTGTAGAACTGCTGCCACGCCTGTTTGACCGGTTTTACCGGGCAGACCCGGCCCGCCGTGAAGGCAGCAGTGAGCATGCGGGGTTGGGGTTGGCGATTACCCAGTCGATTATTCGCGCCCATGGCGGGCAGATTCGTTGTGAGTCGCAGGAGGGGGTAACGCGGTTTGTGATTGAGTTGCCAGCCTGACCGGTTTATTCAACTGTGGGAGCGGGCTTGCCCGCGATGCAGGCGGCGCGGTGCTTAAGTCACACCGCGTCGATGCCATCGCGAGCAAGCCCGCTCCCACAGAACAGTGCAAATTTGATCAGGAATAGCGCAACGCATGGGCCGGTTGAATCTTCGCCGCCCGATACGCCGGATACAGCGTGGCCAGAAAGCTCAGCACAAAGCCCGCGCCGCAGATCAACGCCACATCGCCGCCCTGCAGCTCTGATGGCAGATTACTGACAAAGTACACATCGGAACTGAAGATGTGCTGGCCGGTCACCCGCTCCATCCAGCCCACCAGCTCACTGACATTGAGCGCCGCAATCACCCCCAGCACGCCGCCGATCAAGGTGCCGACAATACCGATCACCGTACCCTGCACCATAAAGATGGCCATGATCTGGCGCGGCGTCGCGCCGATGGTGCGCAAGATGGCAATGTCGGCCCCCTTGTCGTTCACCACCATGATCAGCGTGGCGATGATGTTGAAAGCAGCCACCGCCACGATCATCAGCAGCAACAGGCCAATCATGGTTTTTTCCATTTTCATGGCACTGAACAGACTGCCCTGGGTGTGGGTCCAGTCATCGGCCTTGTAGCCGTCACCCAGGCCCGCCGCCACCTGCTGCGACACCTGCGGCGCTGCGTACAGGTCCTTGACCGCCAGGCGCACACTTTGTACCTGGTTCGGCTCCCAGTGCTGAATGGCGGCCGCATCGGCCATATGGATCAGGCCCATAGTGCCATCCAGCTCGGCCCCGACCTTGAAGATGCCCACCACGTTCAAGCGCTGCAGGCGCGGGGTAATCCCCCCCGGGGCAGTACTGGCCTCGGGCACGATCAGGGTGATCTTGTCACCCACACCCAGACGGAAACGCCGCGCGACAATATCGCCCAACACCACGCCATACTCGTCGGGCTTAAGGTCCTGCAGGCTGCCCTGCACGATATGCTGGGTCACGATCGAGACCTTGCTTTCCTGCGCCGGATCGATGCCGCTGATCTGGATCGGCTGCATCGAGCCTTTATAGGACAGCATGCCGTCCAGCTCGGTAAACGGTACGGCTGCCGTCACCTCGGGGTTTTTCATCGCCGCCTCGGCCACCGGGCGCCAGTCATCGATGGGCTTGACGCCAACGATGGTCGCGTGGGGCACCATGCCGAGGATGCGGTTGCTCATTTCACGCTGGAAGCCGTTCATCACCGACAACACCACGATCATTGCCAGCACGCCCAGGGCGAGGCCGATCATCGAGGTCATGGAGATAAACGAAACAAAACGATTGCGGCGCTTGGCGCGGGTATAGCGCGTGCCGATAAAAATCGATAACGGTCTGAACATTCGCGGGCACCGTATAAAAATTGAAGACCCGACACCCGCTTGCAGGCGTCGGGTTGCGGCCGGTCAGATCGCGGTCAGGCGACCTTCCTGAAGGTGCAATACACGATCCATCTGGCGGGCCAGGCTCATGTCATGGGTCACCACCAGGAACGCAGTGCGCATTGAGGTGCTGAGTTCCAGCATCAAATCCTGAATGCCTTGTGCGGTGTGGGAATCGAGGTTGCCCGTAGGTTCGTCGAGCATCACCAGCCCCGGCTTGTTGACCAGAGCCCGAGCAATGGCCACGCGCTGGCGCTCGCCACCCGACAGCTCCGCCGGTTTGTGCTCCAGGCGATGGCCCAGGCCGACACGGGTCAACAGCGCCGTGGCCCGCTCACGGGCCTCGGGGATCGCGGTCTTGCCGATCAGCAGCGGCATGCAGACGTTTTCCAGGGCAGTGAACTCGGGCAGCAAGTGGTGAAACTGGTACACGAAACCCAGCGAGCGGTTACGCAACAGGCCACGGGCCTTTTCGCCCAGCGCCGACAGCTCTTCACCGGCCAGCCAGACACTGCCGGTGGTCGGGGTATCGAGGCCGCCGAGCATATTGAGCAACGTACTTTTGCCCGACCCCGAAGTGCCGACGATCGCTACCCGCTCACCGGGGTGTAATTCAAGCTGCAGGCCCGACAGTACCACCACCGATTCCGGGCCTTCCTCGTAGGATTTTCCCAGGTCGCGGCAACTCAACACTGCTTGTTCTTTCATGCCCAACTCACTCATAACGAAGCGCCTGCGCAGGCTGGGTGCGCGCAGCACGCCAGGCCGGGTACAAGGTCGCGAGGAAACTCAGAACCAATGCCGCACCGCACACCATCAACACGTCCTGGGCCTGCAGTTGCGAGGGCAGGTAGTCGATGAAATACACGTCGGCATTGAGAAACTTGTGCCCGATCAGGCCTTCGAGGGCCGAGATCGCGGCGCTGACATTGAGCGCGGCCAGCATCCCGACCACAGCACCGATGGCCGTACCGACCACACCGATAACGGTGCCCTGCACCATAAAGGTGGCCATGATAGTGCCCGGCGTCGCACCCAGGGTGCGCAGGATGGCGATATCGCCCTTCTTGTCATTGACCACCATCACCAGCGTGGAAATGATATTGAACGCAGCCACGGCCACAATCAGCAGCAACAGCAGGCCGATCATGGCTTTTTCCATGCGGATGGCCTGGTACAGGTTGCCGTGGGTGCGGGTCCAGTCGCGGGCGTAATACTGGCTCTCGCCGAGCTGCTGGGCGATTTCCCACGCGGTACGCGGAGCCTGGAACAGGTCATCGAACTTCAGCCGCAGGCCCTGCACCTGGTCAGGTTTCCAGCGTTGCAAGCGCGCCAGGTCCTGCAGGTTGGTGATGCCCAGGTAACCGTCGATTTCACCGGCGCCGACATGAAAAATGCCCTGCACGGTAAAGCGCTTCATGCGCGGGAACATCCCCGCTGGCGTCACCGTGACTTCCGGTGCAACGAAGGTCAGCTTGTCGCCGACGCTTACGCCGAGCTTTTTCGCTGCCTTGTCGCCGATGATGATGCCGAAGCTGCCAGGGGTCAGCGAGTCGAGCTGGCCCTGCTGCATAAACCGGTCAATGATCGAGACATTGCGTTCCTGCGCCGGGTCGATGGCATTGAGCAGGACTTTCTGCACATTGCCATCATTGGTCAGCAAACCCTGCATCTGGGTAAACGGCGCAACCGCCTCCACCTTGGGGTTCTGCTTGACCTTCGCAGCCAGGCTTTGCCAGTCACTGATCGGTTGATCGCCGACGATGGTCGCGTGGGGCACCATGCCCAGCACGCGGGTGCGCATCTCATGATCGAAGCCGTTCATCACCGACAGCACCACAATCATCACGACCACGCCAAGGGCGAGCCCGATCATCGAGGTCAGGGAAATAAACGACACAAAATGATTGCGACGCTTTGCACGGGTATAACGCGTGCCAATAAATAACGAGAGAGGTCTGAACATGTCGGGGCTTGTTCGAGGGAAAAGAAGACGTCCTTGTGGCGGGGCCTGATAAGCAGCTTTACACTCAGACCACAGCCGCCATCATGGGTTCGCCATGTCGACATTAGATGAAGCAGATCGCCGCGAATACTACCGTATCGAGGATATGATCGCACTGGAAATAACCCCGCTGGCAGCCGCCGAAGCCGCGAGCGGCGAAGTGTTGCAGGATGCGTCGCCGCTGTTCAATTTGCTCAGTGAACTGCACCTGAGTGAATTCGAGTCCCAGCACCTGCTGCGCCAGATCAGCGAACGCGACCGCACCCTTTCCAGCTACCTCAAGACCCTGAACAAACGGGTCGAACTGCTCAGCCAGATCGTTGCCCAGACCGTATTGGGCAAGATCGGCGAGTTGCAGCCGGTGCAGCTTTCCGAAGGTGGTATCGAATTTGAGCACCCGCAGCCCTGCGCGACAGGCAGCCATCTGTCGATCAAACTGGTACTGATGCCCCAGGCCCTGGGCTTGCTGCTGCGCGCCCGCGTAGTCGATTGCCAGGCACAGGCTGGCGGTTACCGGATCAACACTGAATTCGAGTCCCTCACCGATACCCAGCGTCAGCTTCTGGCGCGCTACATTCTGCAAAAACAGGCCCAGGCACGACGCCTGGCCCGCGAGCAGCAAGAGTCCGCGGGCGAGTAACCCGGAACCGGCGACCACTATGTACAAGGAGCAAATGTGACCCTGATTTATGGCCATCGCGGCGCCAAAGGCGAAGCACCGGAAAACACCCTTGCCAGCTTTGAGCAGTGCCTCAAGCATGGCGTGCGTCGCTGTGAACTCGACCTGCACCTGTCAAAGGACGGTGAGTTGATGGTCATCCACGACCCGACGCTCAAGCGCACCACCGACCGGCGCGGCAAGGTCATCGAGCACACCGCCGCCGACCTGGTGACCTATGACGCACGCAAGGGCGGCCCGGGCTGGCTGCATCCGTGCCCGATCCCGCGTCTGGAAGAGCTGTTTGAAAAGTGCGACTTCGAGCACTGGCAGCTGGAAGTCAAAAGCGCCTCGCGCACCCGTGCCGCAACCACCGTACTGGCAATTCGCGAGATGGCAGTGCGCCATGGCCTGATGGACAAGGTCACGGTCACCTCAAGTTCGCGGGAAGTGCTCAAGGCCGCCGTGGAATTGACCCCCGACCTGTCGCGCGGGCTGGTGGCCGAATACGCCTGGCTCGACCCGATCAAGGTCGCCCAGAGCTATGGCTGTGACATGCTGGCGTTGAACTGGACACTCTGTACCCCCGAGCGCCTGGAGAAGGCCCAGCGTCAGGGTTTGCATGTGTCGGTATGGACAGTCAACGAACCTGCGCTGATGCGCAGGCTCGCCGACTTCGGCGTAGATAGCCTGATTACAGACTTTCCCGGTTTGGCCACTGCCACCCTCGGGAATGGCTGAAATCGGTCTCCCCGGCCGGCTCAGGCCACCGGCCGGAGCCGCTCAAAAAAGCCGGTTGAGACCATCGTAAGCAGCTACCCGATAGGCTTCGGCCATGGTCGGGTAGTTGAACGTGGTATTGACGAAGTATTTCAGGGTATTGAGTTCGCCCGGCTGGTTCATGATCGCCTGACCGATGTGCACGATCTCCGACGCCTGATAACCGAAGCAGTGAACGCCCAGCACTTCCAGGGTTTCACGGTGGAACAGGATTTTCAGCATGCCCTGGGGCTCGCCGGCAATCTGCGCACGCGCCATGCTCTTGAAGAAGGCCTTGCCCACTTCATACGGCACCTTGGCCTGGGTCAGCTCCTGCTCGTTCTTGCCGATCGAGCTGATCTCGGGAATGGTGTAGATGCCGGTCGGCACGTCATTGACGAAGCGCCAGCTGCCGTTATCAACGATGCTGCCCGCTGCCGAACGACCCTGGTCGTGGGCGGCACTGGCCAGGCTTGGCCAGCCGATCACATCGCCTGCGGCGTAGATATTCGGCACGGTGGTGCGATAGTTCTCGTCAACCGTGATCTGGCCACGGCCATTGGCCTTGATGCCGATGTTTTCCAGGCCCAGCAGATCGGTGTTGCCGGTACGGCCATTACACCAGAGCAAGGCGTCGGCCTTGATCTTCTTGCCCGATTTCAGATGCAGGATCACGCCGTTTTCGACGCCTTCAACCCGCTCGTACTCTTCGTTGTGGCGCACGGTGATGTTGTTGTTGCTGAAGTGGTAGCTCAGCGCCTGGGAGATCTCGGAATCGAGGAAGCTCAGCAGTTGCTCACGGTTGTCCACCAGCTCGACCAGCACACCCAGGCCGCTGAAGATCGAGGCATATTCGCAACCGATCACGCCAGCGCCGTACACGATCAGCTTGCGCGGGGTGTGGCCCAGGCTGAGGATGGTGTCGCTATCGTAGATGCGCGAGTGGGTGAAATCGATATCGGCCGGGCGATAAGGACGCGAGCCGGTGGCCACGATGATTTGCTTGGCCATCAGGGTTTCAACCACGCCATTGGCGCAGACCACTTCGATGGTTTGCTCGTCGGTGAAGCTGCCGGTGCCGAAGAACAGGTCTACGCGGTTGCGGGCATAGTAGCCGGTACGCGAGGCAACCTGCTTGGAGATGACTTTTTCGGCGCTCTTGAGAACGTCCGGGAACGAGAACCAGCGTGGCTCACCAATGGCCCGGAACATCGGGTTAGTGTTGAACTGCATGATCTGGCGAACCGAGTGACGCAGGGCTTTGGACGGGATGGTGCCCAAGTGCGTGCAGTTGCCACCGACCTGGCGCCGGCTGTCGACCATCGCGACCTTGCGCCCTGCTTTTGCGGCGTTCATTGCCGCACCTTCTCCTGCCGGGCCGGAACCCAGTACCACTACGTCGTAGTTGTAGACAGCCATGCGTACTCCTCAGAACAGGCCGTGGCACCGCTTTGGGCACCTACGGCTAAATCATGTCGCGGCCAGCGCCATGAAGGATCAAAACGTGGGGCACAGTCTATAGAAGCCTGAACGCCGCGAACATTAACCCTTGGTCTGGTCGTTGGCTATTTTTGTGTTCACTACATCTGCATAGAGCGCAAAAGCCTGCGTAGCAGCTGCCGCAGGCTGCGTCCGGCGGCGAAGCCGTCGTAAATACGGGCACGGCGAGAAGTCAGCTAAGATTGGTTCTCTGGTTTTACGATCGCTGCGCAATCGAACGCAGCCTGCGGCAACTGCTACGCCATGGCCAAGCCGCATACTTGGCAAAACCTCTCACAACCCATCGATCAGAGCCCATCCACCATGCGCCAGATGTTGATCGTATTGTTGCTGCTTTACTCCACCACCAGCCTGGCCGACGAGTCAGCGCGATTAAAAGAAGCCAACTTCCCGCCCCAATGGCGCGACGGGAATCAGGTCATGGCGCGTAAAGGCCAGATCGTACTGACCTACCTCTGGGCCGACATCTATGCCGCCGCCCTGTTCACCCCGCCCGGCATCAGCGCGCAACAGGCGTTCAACGATCAGAGCGACCTGCGCCTTGAGCTGTTCTATCTGCGCGATCTGGATCACAGCGATATCACCCAGGCATCTGCCACCATCCTGAAACGCCAACACCCCGCCACCACCCTGGCCAGACTCGACGCCCCGTTAAAAAAACTGCAAGCCAGCTTCGGCAACATCAAGCGCGGCGATCGCTATGCCCTGGACTACAACCCCCAACGCGGGCTGAACGTCGAGCGTAATGGCGCCGTTATTTTCAATAGCCAGAATCAGGAACTGGCCAAGGTCTATCTGGGAATCTGGCTCGCACCTCAAGGCCTGCCCGACACACTGCGCCTTAACCTGCTTGCACAAAGGCCCTAGCCCGCCCGTGTAGCGCCAACAAATGTTGCCTACATACTTTGTTACACATATGGTTACAAAACTGTTTTGCACCATGGCGCAGGCCATGGCCTTGCAGTGTGGACG
Source organism: Pseudomonas fragi (assembly GCF_900105835.1). Lineage (NCBI taxonomy): Bacteria > Pseudomonadati > Pseudomonadota > Gammaproteobacteria > Pseudomonadales > Pseudomonadaceae > Pseudomonas > Pseudomonas fragi. The sequence goes on along the minus strand of NZ_LT629783.1, from coordinate 4,783,436 downwards.
AGTAAAAACACGGATTGCGCATAAAAACAGATAATAGCGGGTAATTTCTGATGGCCTCCAGTACGGGCAAAGGCAAGGCGATTTTTCGCGTTGTCAGCGGTAACTTCCTAGAGATGTTCGACTTTATGGTCTTTGGCTTTTACGCCACGGCCATTGCCAAAACCTTCTTCCCAAGCGATAACGCTTTTGCCTCACTGATGCTCGCCCTGGCCACCTTCGGTGCCGGCTTTCTTGCGCGCCCGCTGGGTGCGATTTTTCTCGGTGCCTATATCGACCGGCATGGCCGCCGCAAAGGCCTGATCATTACCCTGGCCCTGATGGCAATGGGCACCGTGCTGATCGCCTGCGTGCCGGGCTACGCCACCCTGGGTGTTGCAGCGCCCCTGCTGGTGTTGCTCGGACGCTTGCTGCAAGGCTTTTCGGCAGGCGTGGAACTGGGCGGCGTGTCGGTGTACCTGGCGGAAATCGCCACACCGGGGCGCAAGGGCTTCTTCGTCAGTTGGCAATCGGCTAGCCAGCAGGCTGCTGTGGTGTTTGCCGGTTTGCTGGGGGTTGGCCTCAACCACTGGCTAAGCCCTGAAGAAATGGGTGAATGGGGCTGGCGCATTCCGTTTCTGCTGGGCTGCATGATCGTGCCGGTGATCTTTGTGATCCGCCGCTCGATGGAAGAAACCCCTGAATTCGAAGCGCGCAAACATCACCCTACCCTGCGTGAAATCCTTCGCTCGGTCAGCCAGAACTTTGGCCTGGTACTGGGTGGCATGGCGCTGGTGGTGATGACCACCGTGTCGTTCTACCTGATCACCGCCTATACCCCGACCTTCGGCAAGGCCGAGCTGCACCTGTCGGATTTCGATGCCTTGCTGGTGACCGTGTGCATTGGCCTGTCGAACTTTTTCTGGCTGCCGGTCATGGGCTCGCTGTCGGACAAGATCGGGCGCAAACCGCTGCTGCTGGGGGCGACCATCCTGGCGATCCTGACCGCTTACCCGGCGCTGTCCTGGCTGGTGGCCAACCCGAGCTTCAGCCATCTGCTGATTGTCGAGCTGTGGCTGTCGTTCCTGTACGGCTCGTACAACGGCGCGATGGTGGTTGCCCTGACCGAAATCATGCCGGTTGAAGTGCGTACTACCGGTTTCTCCCTGGCCTACAGCCTGGCGACCGCGACCTTTGGTGGCTTTACCCCGGCGGCTTGCACCTACCTGATCCATGCCCTGGACAACAAGGCCGCCCCCGGCCTGTGGCTGACCGGCGCGGCGGTACTGGGCCTGATCGCCACCGTGGTGTTGTTCCGTGGCAATCAGCATCAGTTGCGTACAGAGCAATCGGCGGTGGCGGGTAACGCCTGACATAAATAATGTAGCAGCTGCCGAAGGAACGAGGCTGCGTCCGGCGGCGAAGCCGTCGCAAGATAATAAATCGCGGTGTGCCAGTTAAAACCAGCACTCAGGGTTTACGACGGCTTCGCCGCCGGACGCAGTCTCGCTCCGCTCCTCAGCTGCTACGGGACGTGAATACTCTTAAAACAAAAACGCCCCGACAAGTCGGGGCGTTTTCAGTTGCAGCGGGTGCTTAGCGCGGGAACGCTGGCGGGTTAACCCCGGCCATGTCTTCCATCACGCGTACGACCTGGCAGCTGTAACCGAATTCGTTGTCGTACCAAACGTACAGAACAACGCGGTTGTCATTGCAGATAGTCGCTTCAGCATCCACCACACCAGCGTGACGCGAACCCACGAAGTCAGTGGACACCACTTCCTGGGAGCTCACGAAGTCGATTTGCTTGTGCAGATCGGAGTGCAGCGCCATGTGACGCAGGTACTCGTTCATTTCTTCACGGGTAGCCGGCTTCTCAAGGTTCAGGTTGAGGATGGCCATCGACACGTTCGGCGTCGGAACACGGATCGCGTTACCGGTCAGCTTGCCGGCCAGCTCAGGCAATGCCTTGGCCGCAGCGGTAGCAGCACCGGTCTCGGTGATCACCATGTTCAGCGCGGCACTACGGCCACGACGATCGCCCTTGTGGAAGTTGTCGATCAGGTTCTGGTCGTTGGTGTACGAGTGAACCGTTTCAACGTGACCGTTAACGATGCCGAACTTGTCGTTGACAGCCTTGAGCACCGGCACGATGGCGTTGGTGGTGCAGGATGCCGCCGATACGATCTTGTCGTCTGCGGTGATTTCGCCGTGGTTAATGCCGTGAACGATGTTCTTCAGCTTGCCCTTGCCCGGAGCGGTCAGGACCACGCGATCGATACCAGGGCACTGCAAGTGCTGGCCCAGGCCGTCGGCGTCACGCCATACACCGGTGTTGTCCACCAGCAGGGCGTTCTGGATACCGTACTGGGTGTAATCCACCTCGGTCGGGTTCTTCGCGTAGATCACCTGGATCAGGTTGCCGTTGGCAGTGATGGTGTTGTTGGCTTCATCGACCACGATGGTGCCATCGAACGGGCCATGTACCGAGTCACGACGCAGCAGGCTGGCACGCTTGACTAGATCGTTGTCGGCGCCTTTGCGCACCACGATGGCACGCAGGCGCAGGCCGTCGCCACCACCGGTTTTTTCGATCAGGATGCGCGCCAGCAGACGACCGATACGACCGAAGCCGTACAGCACAACGTCAGTGCCTTTACGTGCAGAAGCATTTTGCTGACCCACTACATCGGCCAGTTCTTCGCGTACAAACTGCTCAGCCGTGCGGCCATTGCCTTCGGCCTTGAATTTCACGGCCAGCTTGCCCAGGTCTACCGAAGCAGCGCCGAGTTTGAGCTCGCTCATTGCCTTGAGCAGCGGGAAAGTTTCGTGCACGGACAATTCGATGTCATCGGACTGACGATGGCGAGCAAAGCGGTGAGCCTTGAGAATCGCAATGACTGAACGGTTGATCAGGCTGCGGCCATAGATCGAGCTAACCACATTGTTATTGCGGTAAAGCTGACCGATAAGCGGAATCATCGCTTCTGCGAGTGCTTCACGGTCGATCCATTCACCAAGACACTGGTCGGGCTTCTGAGTCACGGGAACCTTCCACATGTAGGGGCTGAAAAAAGGGGCTACATTATGCCGCTGCACCCATGCAGGGGCAATGCACGCCTGTCACACGGCTTTACTGAAACGATTAAGCACCAATAAATATAGGCGAATATTTTTTTAACACTGGCCTTTTTACCGGCCTGCAAGCCTTGCACAGCGCCTCTGGCACCCCCATGTTGAGTACCACGCGCTGTTTTGCGCAGCGGTTACAGACTGCAACTGACAGCCAACCCCTTGGCCCGTTACAATTGCCGACTTTGTCGCAACGCTTGGAGCTCAACCTTCCGTGCCCGTCCTGCGTCTACCGAAACTCCCTGCCACGGCAGGTAAACAGCACTGGAGCAATCTGCCCGGTGCCGCCCTGAGCCTCGCGATTGCCGAGGCCGCCAGCGCCGCCAGGCGCTTCACCCTGCTCCTGACCGCCGACAGCCAAAGTGCCGAACGCCTTGAGCAAGAGCTGAGGTTCTTTGCGCCCGAGTTGCCGGTGCTGCATTTCCCCGACTGGGAAACCCTGCCCTACGACCTGTTCTCGCCGCACCAGGACATCATCTCCCAGCGTATAGCCAGCCTTTATCGGTTGCCGGAGCTGAGTCATGGCGTTTTGGTAGTGCCGGTGACCACCGCCCTACATCGCCTGGCCCCGACCAAGTTCCTGCTCGGCAGCAGCCTGGTGCTGGATATCGGCCAGAAGCTGGACGTGGAGCAAATGCGCACCCGCCTTGAGGCCAGTGGCTATCGATGCGTCGATACCGTGTATGAACATGGCGAATTCGCCGTGCGCGGCGCGTTGATCGACCTGTTCCCGATGGGCAGCAAACTGCCTTACCGGATCGACCTGTTCGACGACGAAATCGAGACCCTGCGCACCTTCGACCCCGAGACCCAGCGCTCGATCGACAAGGTTGAATCGGTGCGCCTGCTGCCGGCGCGTGAGTTCCCGTTGCAAAAAGACGCGGTTACCCGCTTCAAGGCGCGCTTTCGCGAGCGTTTTGATGTCGACTTCCGCCGCTGCCCGATCTTTCAGGACTTGAGCAGCGGTATTACTCCCGCAGGTATCGAGTACTACCTGCCGCTGTTTTTCGATGAAACCTCGACCCTGTTCGACTATTTGCCGGCTGACACGCAAGTGTTCTCGCTGCCAGGCATTGAACAGGCCGCCGAGAACTTCTGGTCTGACGTACGCAACCGCTACGAAGAGCGCCGCATCGATCCGTCGCGGCCACTGTTACCGCCGGCCGAATTGTTCCTGCCGGTTGAAGACTGCTTCGCCCGTCTTAAAAGCTGGCCGCGGGTGGTTGCCAGCCAGGATGACGTGGACACCGGCAGCAGCCGTGAACGCTTCCCGGCACAACCGCTGCCCAACCTGGCCATCGAAGCCAAGGCCAACCAGCCATTGGCGGCCCTGTCCGGTTTCCTCGAACAGTTTGATGGCCGAGTGCTGTTTACCGCCGAATCGGCCGGTCGCCGCGAAGTGCTGCTCGAACTGCTGGAACGCCTCAAGCTGCGGCCTAAAACAGTCGACAGCTGGCCCGATTTCGTGGCCAGCAAACATCGCCTGGCGATCACAATTGCCCCGCTGGATGAAGGCCTGCTGCTGGACGACCCGGCGCTGGCACTGATTGCCGAAAGCCCGCTGTTCGGTCAGCGCGTGATGCAGCGCCGGCGCCGGGAAAAACGCGCCGACGCCAATAACGATGCGGTGATCAAGAACCTCACCGAGCTGCGCGAAGGCGCCCCCGTGGTGCATATCGACCACGGTGTGGGCCGTTATCAGGGCCTGGCGACCCTGGAAGTGGACAATCAGGTGGCCGAGTTCCTGACCCTGGAATACGCCGAAGGCGCCAAGCTCTATGTGCCCGTGGCCAACCTGCACCTGATCGCCCGCTACACCGGCAGCGATGATGAACTGGCGCCGCTGCACCGCCTGGGCTCGGAAACCTGGCAAAAAGCCAAGCGCAAGGCCGCCGAGCAAGTGCGCGACGTGGCTGCCGAGCTGCTCGACATCTACGCCCGCCGTGCCGCCCGCGAAGGTTATGCCTTTGCCGATCCGAAAGCCGATTACGCCACGTTCAGCGCCGGCTTCCCGTTCGAAGAAACCCCGGACCAGCAGACCACCATCGAAGCCGTACGCGCCGACATGCTGTCGCCCAAGCCGATGGACCGCCTGGTGTGCGGCGACGTCGGCTTCGGCAAGACCGAAGTGGCCATGCGCGCGGCATTTATCGCCGTCCACGGTGGCCGTCAGGTGGCCATTCTGGTGCCCACCACCCTGCTCGCCCAGCAGCACTACAACAGCTTCCGCGACCGTTTTGCCGACTGGCCGGTGACAGTGGAGGTGATGAGCCGCTTCAAGTCGGCCAAAGAGATCAACCAGGCGGTGGCCGACCTGGCCGAAGGCAAGATCGATATCGTGATCGGCACCCACAAGCTGCTGCAGGACGACGTCAAGATCAAAAACCTGGGCCTGGTGATCATCGACGAGGAACACCGCTTCGGCGTGCGCCAGAAAGAACAGCTCAAGGCCTTGCGCAGTGAAGTCGACATCCTGACCCTCACCGCCACGCCCATCCCGCGCACGCTGAACATGGCCGTATCGGGCATGCGCGACCTGTCGATCATCGCCACGCCACCGGCCCGCCGGCTGTCGGTGCGCACGTTCGTCATGGAACAGAACAAAAGCACGGTCAAAGAGGCGCTGCTGCGTGAGTTGCTGCGCGGCGGGCAGGTCTACTACCTGCACAACGACGTCAAGACTATCGAGAAATGCGCCGCCGAACTGGCCGAGCTGGTGCCTGAAGCACGGATCGGCATCGGTCACGGGCAGATGCGCGAACGCGAACTCGAACAGGTGATGAGCGACTTTTATCACAAGCGCTTCAACGTGCTGATCGCCTCGACCATCATCGAGACCGGGATCGACGTGCCCAGCGCCAACACCATCATCATCGAGCGCGCCGACAAGTTCGGCCTGGCGCAACTGCACCAGCTGCGCGGTCGCGTCGGGCGCAGCCACCACCAGGCCTATGCTTACCTGCTCACGCCGCCGCGCCAGCAGATTACCGGCGACGCGCAAAAACGCCTGGAGGCCATCGCCAATACCCAGGACCTGGGTGCCGGTTTTGTCCTGGCCACCAATGACCTGGAAATCCGCGGTGCTGGCGAATTGCTGGGGGATGGTCAAAGCGGCCAGATCCAGGCGGTCGGCTTTACCCTGTACATGGAAATGCTCGAGCGTGCGGTCAAGTCGATCCGCAAGGGCGAGCAGCCCAACCTCGACCAGCCGCTGGGCGGTGGCCCGGAAATCAACCTGCGGGTACCCGCGCTGATTCCCGAGTCGTACCTGCCGGATGTGCATGCGCGACTGATCCTCTACAAGCGCATCGCATCGGCCACCGATGAAGAGGGCCTCAAGGACTTGCAGGTGGAGATGATCGACCGCTTTGGCCTGCTCCCCGAGCCGACCAAGAACCTGGTGCGCATCACCCTGCTCAAGCTGCAGGCCGAGCAACTGGGCATCAAGAAAGTCGACGCCGGCCCGCAAGGCGGACGCATCGAGTTTGCCGCCGATACCCCGGTCGACCCGATGGTGTTGATCAAATTGATCCAGGGCCAGCCCAACCGCTACAAGTTCGAGGGCGCAACCCTGTTCAAGTTCATGGTGCCGATGGAGCGCCCGGAAGAACGCTTCAATACCATTGAGGCGCTGTTCGAGCGTCTGACGCCGAAGTCTTCCTGAATGAAAAACCCATGCCCCTGAGCCCCACTGCCCGACTGACCAAGCCGCTTGCCGCGACTTGGGTCAGTCGCTTCAAGGAACAAAGCCTTGAGCGTGGCCGACGCTACGCCAAGGAAAATCGGGTCAGGATCGTCCAGATCGGCGACAGACTGATTACCGCCAGCTGTCAGGGCTCGGGTGAAAACACTTACCGCCAGACCATTGAACTGCGCGAGTCGGCCAAAGGCACCTTGCTGCTGGTCAGCGCTCACTGCACCTGCCCTGTGCGGGTCAATTGCAAGCACACCGCTGCTGTCTTACTGAAGATTGAAGAAACCTTGAACTACCCCGCCGCCGCTCAGGATGCCGAGCTTCTGGAAAAGCTCCAGGCCGTACTCGACTCACGTCGCCCCAACAATCTGCCCGAGCAACTGGTCGACGACGTGCAACCCGTGCCGCGGCTGTGGCTGGCGAGTGCCGAATTCAGCGCCTTCGAGCCGCGCAACGGCAGGATGCAGCGCTATATCCAGCACCGTGCCGCCCTGTCGTTCAACTACCTGGACCAGTACGTCAGCGGGCAAAAGAACGCCGACGTCCTGCTGCGCCAGGAACAGCAAACCCTGCGCATCAAGCGCAAGCCCGAGGTCGAAAACCTCTACCGCGAGCAACTGCGCAGCCTGGGTTTCAAAATCGCCACGCGTCAGAGCAAGGCGCTGCCGGAAAGCGCTGGCGAGCTGTTTGAGCTGGTCAATGACAGCGCCTGGCTGAATTTCACCCTCAACCAGCTGCAGAGCCTGAGCGATCAGGGCTGGGAGTTGCAGATCGATGAAGATTTCGGCTTTGACCTGACCCCGGTCGAAGACTGGTATGCCACTGTCGATGAAGCCCCGGAGCGCGACTGGTTCGACCTGGAGCTGGGCATCATCGTCAATGGCCAGCACCTGAGCCTGCTGCCGATCCTGCTCAACCTGATGCGCTCCCACAGCGACCTGCTCAACCGCGAAAAACTGGCCCGACGCAAGGATGACGAACTGATCCTGGTGAATATCCCGGCCAACCCGGCCAGCGGCCATGGTCCGCTGCAGGTTGCGCTGCCGTATGGGCGACTCAAACCGGTACTGGCCACTCTGGACGAGTTTTATCTGGGCGAGCCGGACGCCACTTCGCTGCGGATCAAAAGTGCCGATGCACCGCGCCTCAACGCGCTGGATGCCCTGCCCTTGCGCTGGGAAGGCGGCGAGCAGATTCGCGGCTTCGCCCAGCGCCTGCGTGACATCAAGGATTTCAGCGTCGAAGCCCCCGAAGGGCTCAATGCCAATTTGCGCCCTTATCAGCTCGAAGGCCTGAGCTGGATGCAGTCCTTGCGCCAGCTGGAGGTGGGCGGCGTGCTGGCCGATGACATGGGCCTGGGCAAAACCCTGCAAACATTGGCGCATATTCTGTGCGAAAAGAACGCTGGCCGCCTGGATCGCCCGGCGATGGTGGTGATGCCCACCAGCCTGATCCCCAACTGGCTGGACGAGGCCGCGCACTTCACCCCGCAGCTCAAGGTGCTGGCGCTGTATGGCGCCACGCGCAAAAAGCACTTTGCGCACCTCAATGACTACGACGTGATCCTGACCACCTACGCCTTGCTGCCCAAGGACATCGAGCACCTGGCAAAACTGCCGCTGCACCTGCTGGTGCTGGACGAGGCGCAGTACATCAAGAACCCCGGCAGCAAGGCCACCGAGGCCGCCTGCGAGCTGGTTGCACGCCAGCGCCTGTGCCTGAGCGGCACCCCGCTGGAAAACCACCTCGGCGAGCTGTGGTCGCTGTTCCACTTCCTGCTGCCCGGCTGGCTGGGCGACGTCAAGACCTTCAACCGCGACTACCGGGTGCCCATTGAGCGCCAGGGCAGCGACGAGCGCCTGCAGCACCTCAATGCGCGGATCAAGCCGTTCTTGCTGCGCCGCACCAAGGAGCAGGTCGCCACCGAACTGCCGCCCAAGACCGAAATCATCCACTGGGTCGATCTCAACGAGGCCCAGCGTGACGTATACGAAACCATGCGCCTGGCGATGGATAAAAAAGTGCGCGACGAAATCACCCGCAAAGGCGTGGGGCGCAGCCAGATCATCATTCTTGAAGCACTGCTCAAGCTGCGCCAGGTGTGTTGCGACCTGCGCCTGGTCAGCGACACCCCGCCGAAAAAAGGCAGCACCTCAGGCAAGCTCGACAGCCTGATGCTGATGCTCGAAGAGCTGTTTGCCGAAGACCGACGCATCCTGCTGTTTTCACAATTCACCTCGATGCTGGGGCTGATCGAGGCTGAGCTGAAAAAACGCAAGGTGCCCTACGCCATCCTCACCGGGCAAACCCGCGACCGGCGCACGCCGGTCAAGGACTTCCAGAGCGGCAAGCTGCAGATCTTCCTGATCAGCCTCAAGGCGGGTGGCGTTGGCTTGAACCTGACCAAAGCCGACACGGTGATTCACTACGACCCGTGGTGGAACCCGGCGGCAGAAAACCAGGCCACCGACCGTGCCTACCGCATTGGCCAGGAAAAACCGGTGTTTGTGTACAAGATGATTGCCCGCGGCACCGTTGAAGAGAAAATCCAGCACTTGCAGCAGGAGAAATCGGATTTGGCGGCAGGAGTACTGGACGGGCGAATAGCCGGGGACTGGAAACTGCAGGACGACGACATCGACGCATTGTTTGCGCCGCTGCCGCCTAAAACTGAAAAGCGCTGAAAATTGCACACCCCTATTGTGGGAGCGGGCTTGCTCGCGATGGTATCGCCTCGGTGTTTCAGACAGGCCGAGGCGCCTGCATCGCGAGCAAGCCCGCTCCCACAAGTCATCTGTAAGTTTTAGCCCGCCAGAACCCGCGCCAACGTCGCTTTTACCTTGCCCATGCCGTCATGCAGCGCCTGCTCGATTTCAGCCATGGTGATAATCGCCGTCGACTTGCCCGCCGCCGGGTTGACCACCAGCGCCAGGCACGCGTAATCCAGTTCCAGCTCACGGGCCAGAGCCGCTTCCGGCATGCCGGTCATGCCCACAATGTCGCAACCGTCACGCTCAAGACGAGCAATCTCTGCCACGGTCTCAAGACGCGGCCCCTGGGTCGCGGCATAAACGCCGTGGCTGCTGTAGGAACACCCCTCGGATGCCAGCGCGCCAATCAACTGTTCACGCAACGACTCGGTGTAGGGATAGCTGAAGTCGATATGGGTCACATGCTCCAGATCTCCCGCGAAATAGGTATGTTCGCGGCCGCTGGTGTAGTCGATCAACTGGTGCGGCACACAGAAATGCCCGGTACCCATCGCCATGTGGATACCACCCACCGCATTGACCGCCAGAATCGCCTCGGCCCCGGCCTGTTTCAACGCCCACAGGTTGGCGCGGTAGTTGACCTGATGCGGCGGCACCCGGTGCGGGTGGCCGTGGCGGGCCAGGAACAACACTTCGCGCCCGCCGAATTCACCGATCTGGATATCGGCCGAGGTCGGCCCGTAAGGCGTGTCCAGCGCCAGGGAGCGGCTGATGGTCAGGCCTTCCAGCTGGGTAAGCCCCGTGCCGCCGATAATTGCGTAAACCGTCATTGAGGCAGATCCCTTAATCAATTAATTGAGCATCTTTGAGTGCGCCCATCGCTACCCGCCAGCGCGGGTTCTGCCGATAATCGGTGCTGGCCCAGGCCTGACCGCGCATGCGCGCAATGCGCGGCGACGGCGTGACCTTCAGGCGCTGGGCCGCAGTCAGCGCCAGCTCTGCCGATGCACGGTCGTTGCACACCAGCCCCATATCGCAACCGGCCGTCAGGGCCGCCTCGATACGGCTGGCAGCATCACCGACAACATGGGCACCTGCCATCGACAGGTCGTCACTGAAAATCACCCCGTCGAACTGCAGCTCGCCGCGCAAGATATCCTGCAGCCAGCGGCGGGAGAAGCCTGCTGGCTGGCTGTCGACTTGCGGATAGATCACATGGGCCGGCATGACGGCTGCCAGTTGCTTGCTCAGCCGGGCAAAAGGTACGAGATCATGGGCACGGATCTGCTCCAGGCTGCGCTCATCTGTAGGGATGGCTACATGAGAATCAGCTTCAGCCCACCCGTGCCCCGGAAAATGCTTACCGGTGGCAGCCATGCCCGCGTCGTTCATCCCGCGAATAAATGCCCCGGCCAAAACAGCGGCGCGCTCGGGGTCGCCCTCGAACGAGCGGCTGCCCACCACCGCACTGCGCTGGTAGTCCAGGTCCAGAACCGGGGCAAAGCTCAAGTCCAGCCCCACCGCCAGTACTTCAGTGGCCATGATCCAGCCACATTGCTCGGCCAGATACTCGGCATTGGGGTTGTCGGCAATCGCGCGCATGGCAGGCAGGCGCACAAAGCCCTGACGCAGGCGCTGCACCCGGCCGCCTTCCTGGTCCACCGCCAGCAGCAGGTCCGGGCGCACGGCGCGAATAGACGCACTCAACTCACGCACCTGGCGCGGGTGTTCGATATTGCGTGCAAAGATGATCAACCCACCCACTTCAGGCTGGCGCAGCAATTGCCGGTCTTCAGCCGTCAGCCAGGTACCGGCGACGTCTACCATCAAGGAGCCTTGCAAGGCAGAACTCATGGGAAATCCTTAAGAAAGAGAGCGCTTGTTGCCCGGTCCGGATGCGCGGGCACGGGCCTGCGCGCCGCACTCCAGAGAGGCAGCGACGAATCGACAGACGGGAACAAGACAGGGCTGGGCATGGCAGCTAGCTTAGCGGAACAAAGCTGCCGCGCCCACCCGCAGCAGGTCAAACCTTGGCGCTGACCGGTGCGGTTTTACTGCGCGGGCGAAGCTGGGCACTGGCCATTGCCGGATCCGTGACACCGCTCTCGGCACGCATGCCGGCCGCGAGGAACGGCACCATCAGGCGCATCACCTGCTCGATCGAGGTGTTGACGCCAAAATCGGTCTCGGCAATGGCACGCAACGCCTTGATCCCGGACATGCTGAAGGCCGCGGCGCCGAGCATGAAATGCACGCGCCAGAACAGCTCGATGGGCGGGATCTGCGGGGCTGCTTCGTTGACCAGCAACATGTAGCGACGGAACACCTTGCCGTACATGTCTTCAAGGTAGCGGCGCAAGTGGCCCTGGCTCTGGCTGAAGGCCAGCCCCAGCAAACGCATGAAGATCGACAGGTCGTTGCCGCTGCGTGGCTGGATCACCAGCGCCTGCTCGACCAGCATCTCCAGCAACTCCTCAAGCGTCGGACGATTCTCCGGCTTGCCCTGACGGCGCTCCAGCTCACGGTCCAGGTTGGCACAGAATGGCCCCAGGAAGCGTGAGAACACCGCCTGGATCAGCGCTTTCTTTGAACCAAAATGGTAATTGACCGCCGCCAGATTGACCCCGGCCTTGCTGGTAATCAGCCGCAATGAGGTTTCAGCAAACCCTTTTTCCGCGAACAGCTGCTCGGCAGCATCAAGGATACGTTCAACGGTTTCCGACTGGGCCATGACTACTCCGCCTGACAAACATTTAAACACTTGTTTGAAACATACGTTTCAGCTTGTGAAAAGTCAAGATGACGTATTCGTTTTGCGACCGGGCGGTTTCGCATTTAACCACAGCCTCGGCCAGCCAGGCCCCACCTGATAAAGTGCGGGCCACGCGACCTGGCAATGACCGTCCAGCGGACTGCCGGAAATGGATGATTGCCAATACGCCTTCACTGTATATAATCCCAGTCACTGTATAAAAAGACAGAGCGATCATCATGTTAAAACTGACGCCACGCCAAGCTGAGATCCTGGCTTTCATCAAGCGATGCCTGGATGACAACGGATACCCGCCCACCCGTGCCGAGATCGCACAGGAACTGGGTTTCAAGTCCCCCAATGCCGCCGAAGAACATCTCAAGGCCCTGGCCCGCAAGGGCGCCATCGAGATGACTCCAGGCGCCTCACGGGGCATTCGCATCCCGGGCTTTGAAGCCAAGGCTGACGAATCCACCCTGCCCATCATCGGACGTGTCGCTGCCGGCGCGCCGATCCTGGCGCAGGAACATGTCGAAGAGTCCTGCAACATCAACCCGACCTTCTTCCATCCGCGGGCCGATTACCTGCTGCGCGTACAGGGCATGAGCATGAAGGACGTCGGCATCTTCGACGGTGACCTGCTGGCTGTACACACCTGCCGCGAAGCGCGCAACGGCCAGATTGTGGTGGCACGCATCGACGACGAAGTGACCGTAAAACGCTTCAAGCGTGAAGGCAGCAAAGTCTGGCTTATCGCTGAAAATCCGGATTTTGCCCCTATTGAAGTCAATCTCAAGGAGCAGGAACTGGTTATTGAAGGCCTGAGCGTCGGCGTTATTCGCCGCTAATAGGAGGCGTCATGCAGTTTCCCCACACACCGCTGCCAGCACAACTCACCCTGTTCGAGGCGTTTATGGCACAACCCATGACACCGGCAATCCAGGGCGTGCTCGACTCACCCTGGAGCGCCGACCCTGAAGTATTCAGTGAACTGTCGCTACGCGGTGCCGCCGGAAACTGCCTGAACCTGCTTGCCCCCATGTTGCGCGAACTGAGCGAGCAACAAAACGCCCGCTGGCTGACCCTGATCGCACCGCCTGCAAGCCTGACCCAAAGCTGGCTGCGCGACGCCGGGCTGAACCGCGAGCGCATTCTGCTGCTGCAGCCCAACGGCAATAAAAGCGCCTTGCAGCTCACCTGCGAAGCACTGCGCCTGGGCCGCAGCCACACAGTGGTCAGCTGGATCAACCCGCTGGCCAGTGCTGCGCGTCAACAGTTGATCAGCGCTGCGCGTACCGGCAACGGGCAAAGCCTGAATATTCGTTTGGGCTAAACAACCGACGCCGCCACAGGGCCAGTGCAGAACGCACTTGCCTGACTGTGGCACCGGATCCGGGAGCGCTTAATGAAGAATGCGCGGCCCATCGTCTTTTTCAAGCTCGCCTTCGGCCAGCCGACCCGCCATTTGTACACCGACGCTAAGCATGGCTTTAGCCACCTCAACGTGCTGCCCCTGAAGAAAAGCCTTGGCATCTTCAGAAAAATTCAGCGTGACCAAAGACCCTTCGTCTTCAGCACGGCGCAACTCGATGCGGCCGTCTGGCAACTCGACAATTTCTAGAAAGGACGTTGGCATATAAATGTGTTCTCCACGAAAGCGTGGGAGTATATCAGCCATCCTGCTGAAAATTCCCAGGATCTGTAGTGCTTAGGCCTACAGACTGATGAATGACTGTACCGTTTCGCTTTTGACCCTCAGCACTCGTTGAGTCCGTCACGGAACCGAATGGCCAGCGCCTTGAGGTTCTGGCGCCACTCTTCCAGGGTTTCGCGGCTTAGCCCCAGCGGCGCCTCGTCCTCCAGGTTGACCGTATCGATCAAAGGCTGGAACACATCCACCTTGACCTTTTTCGGCGCCTGCAGGGGCTGATAGAGCGCGGCATGGGTGGCCACCAACTGCGCCAGCCAGGTTTGCGGCGCGCAAGCCAGCTCGACCAGCTCTGCCAGCTCAGGGATGGCCTTCTCGTCCAGCACCTGGCGGGTGAGCAGCAACTCGACCCGTGGCGCGCTGGCTTGAGACAGGCGATAAAACCCCGCTATCTCATGGCACAAGCCAAGCAATGCGCCATACAGGTGGAAAATCGCCGATTCGCGTTCAGCCTGAACCAGCGCCTGAGCATTCATGGCCCGCCCTTCACTCGCCTTGTTCATGGCCTCCAGGGCCAGGCCAGCGAAATAGATCTTCTGATTGGTACGGGTATAGAGTTCGTGAGCCATGGGGGCGCTCCACAACGAATGGATAAAGGCAGGTGGTGCAGTCTCAGGGATCAAGGCGTGCTGGCGCAAGCGTTGCACATAGGTCTCGTAGCAGCTGCCGAGGAACGAAGGCTGCGTTCGGCGACGCAGTCGTCGTAAAACTAGAGCGCTCAATATTGCTGACACACCGAGTCGCCTGACTTACGACGGCTTCGCCGCCGAACGCAGCCTCGTTCCTTCGGCAGCTGCTACAAACCTTCTAGCCAAAACAAAAAACCGCGCAAGGCATGCAGCCCTTGCGCGGTTTTTGATTCAGCGATCAGCTCGGATCAGGCGTCTTTTTCTTTACGCTTGTCTTCAACCTTCCAGGCCTTGCCGTCGTAGAACGCACGCCAGCCAGTCGGTTTGCCATCCACTTCAGTCTGCACGTACTGCTCTTTGGTTTTGCGACTGTAGCGGATCACTGCCGGGCGGCCATCCGGGTCTTTCTTCGGTGCCTCACACAAGAAGTGGTACTTGGGATCGATTTCGTCCTTGTGAGGAAGAATCTCGATCACCAGCGGTGCGCGGGTCTCACGGTTTTTCGGGAACTGGCTGGCCGCCAGGAACAACCCCGAAGCACCATCACGCAAGATATACGTGTCGTTGACCTTCTCGCACTTAAGCTCCGGCATTTTCACCGGGTCCATTTTCGGCGGCGCCGCTTCACCGCTTTTCAGCAGTTTGCGAGTGTTTTTGCATTCGGCATTGGTACAGCCGAAGAACTTGCCGAAACGCCCGGTTTTAAGCTGCATCTCGCTGCCGCACTTGTCGCACTCCAGGCTCGGCCCTTCGTAGCCCTTGATGCGGTAGTTGCCTTCTTCGATCTCATAGCCAACACAATCCGGGTTGTTACCGCAGATGTGCAGCTTGTGCTTCTCGTCCAGCAGGTAGGCATCCATCGCGGTGCTGCAGATCGGGCAACGGTGCTTGCCCAACAGTACCAGCGACTCGGACTCGCCTTCGTCGTCCGCGGCGATTTCATCACCCGGCACCAGGTTGACCGTGGCCTTGCAGCGTTCTTTAGGCGGCAGGCTATAGCCCGAGCAACCCAGGAAAACGCCGGTCGATGCTGTACGAATCTGCATCGGACGACCGCATTCCTTACACGGGATGTCAGTCATTACCGGCTGGTTGGCGCGCATGCCGCCTTCCGGCGCCGCCGCTACTTCGAGCTTCTTTTTGAAGTCGCCGTAGAACTCGTCCAGCACGTTTTTCCAGTCGCGCTCACCCTGCGCCACGTCATCGAGGTTCTCTTCCATGCCGGCCGTGAAGCCGTAGTCCATCAGGTCGGAGAAGCTCTCGGACAGGCGCTCGGTAACGATGTCGCCCATTTTTTCGGAGTAGAAACGGCGGTTATGCAGCGCCACGTAACCACGGTCCTGAATGGTCGAGATAATCGCCGCATAGGTCGAAGGACGACCGATGCCACGTTTTTCCATCTCTTTTACCAGGCTGGCTTCGGAGTAACGCGCAGGAGGCTTGGTAAAGTGCTGGCTCGGGTCGAGCTCGATCAGCTTCAGGGCATCGCCCTGGGCCATGTCCGGCAGTACGTCATCGTCGCCCGGCTTGGCAATTTGCGGCATGACACGGGTGTAACCGTCGAATTTGAGGATGCGGCCCTTGGCACGCAGCTCAAAATCACCGGCCGCCACCGTGACGGTGGTCGACAGGTATTTGGCCGGCAGCATCTGGCACGCCACGAATTGACGCCAGATCAGCTCGTAGAGGCGCTCAGCGTCGCGCTCCATGCCCGTCAGCTTGCTCGGGTGCATGTTTACGTCAGAAGGACGAATCGCTTCGTGAGCCTCTTGTGCGCCCTCCTTGCTGCTGTACACGTTCGGCGCCGGCGGCAGGTAGTCCGCGCCAAATTCGCCTTCAATGTAGGTGCGCGCCATCTCGACCGCATCGGCCGAGAGGTTGGTGGAGTCGGTACGCATATACGTGATGTAGCCCGCTTCATACAAACGCTGGGCCATCATCATGGTTTTCTTCACCCCGTAGCCCAGGCGATTGCTCGCTGCCTGTTGCAGGGTGGAGGTAATGAAAGGTGCCGACGGCTTGCTGCTGGTCGGTTTGTCTTCACGCTTGACGATGCTGTAGTTCGAAGCCTTGAGCTTCTCCAGCGCAGCCATTGCCTGCGCTTCGTTCAGCGGCTTGAACGCCTCGCCTTTTTCGCGGGCCACGTCGAAACGCACCTTCGCACCCTTGGCGGTACCAAGGTCGGCGTGGATTTCCCAGTATTCTTCAGGGTTGAACGCACGGATCTCGCGCTCACGCTCCACCACCAGCTTCACGGCCACCGATTGCACGCGACCTGCCGACAAGCCACGGGCAACCTTGGCCCACAGCAGTGGCGAAACCATGTAGCCCACTACGCGATCGAGAAAGCGGCGAGCCTGCTGGGCGTTAACGCGGTTGATATCCAGCTCGCCCGGTTTGGAGAAGGCTTCCTGAATCGCTTTCTTGGTGATTTCGTTGAACACCACGCGCTTGTAGCGGGTGTCATCACCACCGATGGCTTCGCGCAGGTGCCAGGCAATGGCTTCCCCCTCGCGATCCAAGTCGGTTGCGAGATAGATGGTGTCAGCATCCTTGGCGAGCCGGCGCAGCTCTTCGATGACCTTTTCCTTGCCAGGCAGGATCTCGTACTTGGCTTTCCAGCCGTGTTCGGGATCAACGCCCATGCGCGAGATCAGCTGCTTTTGAGCCTTCTCTTTCGGCGACAGGGCCGGCGCTTCGCCCGCCGCTGCCTTGCCACGCTTGGCAGCCGGTTCTTTGCTGGCGCTAGCCGAACCGCTGGTGGGCAGGTCTCGGATATGGCCGATACTCGACTTCACCACGTACTCGTTGCCCAAGTACTTGTTGATGGTCTTGGCCTTAGCCGGGGATTCCACAATGACCAGCGATTTGCCCATGGATCAGAAAATTCCTGAATTCTAGAAGTGAAAGGCGGTTCGCGCCTGACGCGGCACCGCTATATATAGTGGCTACAAGGTGAGGTCAAGCACAGGGTTCTGCGCGACCTTGCCTTATGGCCTTGAAAAAACGCTGGGTTCGGCCTGAATCAGGGCAAAGCGCGGGACCTGTTCGCCCTCCACCACCACCGATTCCAGGAACATGCTCAGCGGGCGCACCCAAAAGCCGTAATCGCCATACAGGGCTTGGTAAAACACTACGTCCTCTTCGGTTTCGGAGTGGCGTGCCACACTGAATACCCGATATTGCGGACCTTTGTAATGTTGATAGAGCCCAGGTTGTAGCGGCATGTTGCGGCCCCTCTGCAAAATAAAAAAATAAATCCGCTTAAAAACAAAAACCGGGGCACAAGGCCCCGGCTTCCATCATCGCAACGCTTAGACGCGTTCGAAGACGGTGGCAATGCCCTGGCCAAGACCAATGCACATGGTGGACAACCCGAAGGTGCCGCCATTTTGCTTCATTACATTGAGCAAAGTGCCAGAGATACGAGCGCCCGAGCATCCAAACGGGTGACCCAGTGCGATGGCACCGCCGTGCAGGTTAACCTTCTCATTCATCTTGTCGAGCACTTTCAAATCTTTCAGCACCGGCAGGGCCTGTGCAGCGAAAGCTTCGTTGAGCTCAATGAAGTCGATATCGGCCATATTCAAGCCTGCACGCTTCAACGCTTTTTGCGTAGCCGGTACTGGACCATAGCCCATGATCGCAGGATCCACACCGGCAACTGCCATCGAGCGGATCACGGCCAGCGGCTCAAGACCCAGGTCTTTTGCACGCTGGGCCGACATCACGATCATGCACGAAGCACCGTCAGTGATTTGCGACGAAGTGCCGGCAGTCACGGTACCGCCTTTAGGGTTGAACGCAGGTTTCAACGCCGCCAGGCTTTCCAGGGTGGTATCTGGACGGATAGTTTCATCGTAGTCGAAAATTTTCAGGAAGCCGTTTTCGTCATACCCCTGCATCGGGATGATTTCGTCCTTGAACTTGCCTTCTACCGTCGCCTTGTGGGCGAGCTGGTGAGAACGCACGGCAAAGGCATCCTGCTGCTCACGGCTGATGCCGTGCATCTTGCCCAGCATTTCTGCGGTCAAACCCATCATGCCCGAGGCTTTCGCCGCGTACAGCGACATGTGCGGGTTAGGGTCGACACCGTGCATCATGCTCACGTGACCCATATGCTCGACGCCACCCACCACGAAAACGTCACCGTTGCCGGTCATGATCGCTTGCGCAGCTGTGTGCAGGGCGCTCATCGACGAACCGCACAGGCGGCTCACAGTCTGTGCTGCCGAGGTATGCGGGATCTGGGTCATCAACGACGCCATGCGCGCGATGTTCCAGCCCTGCTCCAGGGTCTGGTTCACACAGCCCCAGATCACGTCTTCCACTTCGCTCGGGTCAACCTTGCTGTTGCGCTCCAGCACTTTGCTGATCAGGTGCGCGGACATGTCTTCAGCACGGGTGTGGCGGTGCATGCCACCCTTGGAGCGGCCCATCGGGGTGCGACCGAAGTCTACAATCACCACGTCTCTAGGATTCAAGCTCATAATTTCACTCTCACTCTAATGGGGCGCTTAACCGAAGAAGCTCTGGCCGTTCTTGGCCATCTCACGCAGCTTCGCAGTCGGGTGGTACAGCGCGCCCAGTTCAGCGTACTGATCGGCCAGGGCGACGAACTCTGCAACACCGATCGAATCGATGTAGCGCAGCGCGCCACCACGGAACAGCGGGAAGCCAATGCCGTAGACCAGGCCCATATCGGCCTCGGCTGCAGTTTCAACGATACCGTCTTCCAGGCAACGCACGGTTTCCAGGCACAGCGGGATCATCATCCAGTTGATGATGTCTTCGTCGGTCACGTCGCGCTGCTCGTAAACGATTGGTTTGAGCACTTCAAGCACGCTCGAATCAACCAGTTTCTTCTGCTTGCCCTTTTTGTCAGCCTCGTAGGCGTAGAAGCCCTTGCCGTTCTTCTGACCCAGGCGCTTGGCCTCGTACAGCGCATCGATCGCCGAGCGGCGGTCGTCTTTCATGCGGTCCGGGAAGCCTTCAGCCATCACGTCGCGACCGTGGTGGCCAGTGTCGATACCGACCACGTCCATCAGGTACGCCGGGCCCATCGGCCAGCCGAATTTTTCCATCACTTTGTCGATACGCACAAAGTCGACACCGGCGCTGACCAGCTTGGCGAAACCGCCGAAGTACGGGAACAGTACGCGGTTGACCAGGAAGCCCGGGCAGTCGTTGACCACGATCGGGTTCTTGCCCATTTTCTTGGCGTAAGCAACGGTGGTGGCCACGGCCAGGTCGCTGGACTTCTCGCCACGGATCACTTCAACCAGCGGCATCATGTGTACCGGGTTGAAGAAGTGCATGCCGACGAAGTTTTCCGGACGCTTGAGGGCCTTGGCCAGCAGGCTGATGGAAATGGTCGAGGTGTTGGAAGCGAGGATGGCGTCTTCGCGAACGTGGTTTTCCACTTCCGCCAATACGGCCTGCTTGACCTTCGGGTTCTCGACAACCGCTTCGACCACCAGGTCGACGTTGCCGAAATCGCCGTAGGACAGAGTAGGACGAATGCCGTTCAGCACTTCAGCCATTTTTGCCGGGGTCATGCGACCTTTATCAACGCGACCTACCAGCAGCTTGGCGGCTTCAGCCAGGCCCTGCTCGATACCGTGCTCGTTGATGTCCTTCATCAGGATCGGCGTGCCTTTGGACGCCGACTGATAGGCAATGCCGCCGCCCATGATGCCTGCACCCAGAACGGCCGCCTGCTTCACGTCCTTGGCGATCTTGTCGTAGACCTTGGCCTTTTTCTTCAGTTCCTGATCGTTCAGGAACAGGCCGATCAGGCAGTTCGAGGCGCTGGTTTTGGCCAGTTTGGCAAAACCAGCAGCTTCCACTTCCAGTGCCTTGTCACGACCGAAGTTCGCGGCTTTCTGGATGGTCTTGATCGCTTCAACCGGGGCCGGGTAGTTCGGGCCGGCCTGGCCAGCCACGAAACCTTTGGCGGTTTCGAAAGCCATCATTTGTTCGATAGCGTTGAGCTTGAGTTTTTCCAGCTTCGGCTGACGCTTGGCCTTGTAGTCCAGTTCGCCACTGATGGCGCGCTTGATCAGGTCCAGGGCAGCTGCGCCCAGCTTGTCAGCAGTGACCACAGCATCAACGGCGCTGACTTTCAGAGCGTCTTCTGCGCGGTTTTCCTTGCCGGAGGCAATCCACTCAACCGCGTTATCAACACCGATCAGGCGTGGCAGACGTACGGTGCCGCCAAAGCCCGGGTAGATGCCCAGTTTGACTTCCGGCAGACCGATCTTGGCGCTGTCGGCCATGACCCGGAAGTCGGCTGCCAGGCACATTTCCAGGCCTCCGCCCAACGCGATGCCATTGATGGCTGCGACGGTGGGTACATTGAGGTCTTCAAAATCGCTGAAGATCTTGTTGGCTTCGAGGTTGCCAGCAATCAGCTCGGCATCCGGCAACTTGAAGTTTTCGACGAATTCGGTGATGTCGGCGCCGACGATAAATACGTCTTTACCGCTGGAAACGATGACACCCTTGACCGAAGCGTCGGCCTTGATCGCATCTACCGCCTGACGCAATTCGTTCAGGGTTAGACGGTTGAATTTGTTGACGGACTCACCCTTGAGGTCGAACTTCAGTTCGACGATGCCACTTTCAAGAGCCGTAACCGTGATGGCTTTACCTTCGTAAATCATCAACTGATCTCCAGGATATGGAAGCTGAACAGTACACGTCAGAAGCTAGCGTCTGGCTGTCACTGACCTTTGCGTCAATGCTGTTGCCAATCCGCCAGGCACACCCGCCAACGCGATAATCGGGATTGAACAAGCATCGTCTTAGATGACAAACACTCAATTCATACGCCCGTTTGATTTGGGTGTCGACACCTTCACGGAAAAGCGATCGATTGTCAATTGTCCAAAACAATGATGACAAAACGACCCGGCAGTCAGTTTAGACACCTGCCGTATGAGCGCCCGAAACCTTTGAGGCGCCTTGCAGGCGAAAAGTGTGGGAGCGGGCTTGCCCGCGATTCAGACGACGCGATTTGTCTGCCACACCCCGCCGACTCCATCGCGAGCAAGCCCGCTCCCACAAGGGTCAAGCCAGGGCCATGAGCACCTCGTCAATGGCCTTGAGTACCTGGGCCTCGCCCCGCTCGCCCCAGACCAGCACGATCATTTGTTTATCCGCCTCAACCTTGTAGACATTGGCCGGCAGCTTGCGAAACTGCGCCAGCAGGCGCTCGTCCTCGCATTCTTCCTGCCAGCGATTGAGCCATTTCCCAGGTGCCGATTGCCAATAGCACCAAATATCAGGCTTAGTACTGCGGCGCGGGCGGTGGTACTGCGCGCAGGAACCGGGGGGTTGCGGCTCAAGCCAGTGCGGCCACTCCTGGGGCGCCAGCTGCATGGACAAACCCATGCGCCGCGCCTCCATGCGCAGGTCCATGCGACCACTTTGCCCCCGGGAGGGACGTAACCACGCCAGGGGGCTCAGAACCAGTGCCAGGATTGACACCACTATCCATACCGTCATATCTGTACTCTCATTACTTGATAAACGCGTGACCCAGACTTGAACCAAGGCTCTGGAAAAGGGCCATACTCATAATTAATCGCCATCTACAGGAGCACCCCACATGCCCTACGAACATATCCTGGTCGCCGTAGACCTGACCGACGAATGCGACCCCGTGATCAACCGCGCCAGTGAAAGCGCCAAGGCCAACGGCGCCAAATTGTCGCTGATACACATCGTCGAACCGATGGCGATGGCGTTCGGCGGCGACGTGCCGATGGATCTTTCGCAATTGCAGCAGCAACAGTTCGACCAGGCCAAAGAGCGCCTTGAGCGGCTGATCGCCAAGTACCCGCAACTGCACAAGGACTACTGCCACCTCAACTACGGCCAGCCGCGCCAGGAAATCCATGCCCTGGCCAAGGCGCAAAACTGCGACCTGATCGTGGTTGGCAGCCACGGCCGCCACGGCCTCGCCCTGCTGCTGGGTTCCACCGCCAACGACGTACTGCATGGCGCACCGTGCGACGTGCTGGCCGTCAGCCTGAAAAAACCTGATTAAGTTTATCTGCATGTAACAACAAAAAAGCCCGGCACCTTGTTAAAGGGCCGGGCTTTTCAGTTCAGCACGCGATCAATCAGGCATCCAGCTCAGCCCAACGCTCGACCAGTTGCTCAAGCTCGGCTTGCAATGTTTCAAGCTTGGCAATCACTTCAGCGGTTTTGGCCGCAGGCAGTTGATAGAAACCAGCGTCAGCCATTTCTGCTTCAACCGCAGCAATGGCCTGTTCCTTGGCGTCGATATCGGCCGGCAGGGCTTCCAACTCACGCTGCAGTTTGTAGCTGAGTTTCTTTTTCGCTGCAGGAGCAGGCTGTGCAGCCACAGGCGCCGGGGCAGCCTCGACCACCGCAGAGTTCAGGTCGGCTTTGCCGGACTTGCTCTCGGTCACGCCCAGCAGGCGCGGCGAGCCGCCCTGACGCAGCCAGTCCTGATAACCGCCCACGTACTCGCGAACCTTGCCTTCGCCCTGGAAAACCAGAGTGCTGGTCACCACGTTGTCGAGGAATGCCCGGTCGTGACTGACCATCAACACGGTGCCCTTGAAGGTCAGCAACACCTCTTCAAGCAGCTCCAGGGTTTCAACGTCCAGGTCGTTGGTTGGCTCATCGAGCACCAGCAGGTTGGCCGGTTTGCTGAACAGCTTGGCCAGCAACAGACGCGCACGCTCACCACCCGACAGTGCCTTGACCGGCGTACGGGCACGCTGAGGGCTGAACAGGAAGTCGCCCAGGTAGCTGAGCACGTGGCGGCTCTGGCCGTCGATATCGATAAAGTCGCGGCCTTCAGCCACGTTGTCGATCACGGTTTTTTCCAGATCCAGCTGATGGCGCAGCTGATCGAAGTAAGCCACGTCAATGCGCGTGCCCTCTTCAACCGTACCTTCGGTTGGCACCAGGCCGCCCAGCATCAGCTTAAGCAGCGTGGTTTTACCGGTACCGTTGGCACCCAGCAGACCGATACGGTCGCCGCGCTGCAGGACCATCGAGAAGTCCTTGAGCAGGAACGGACCACCCGGGTGAGCGAAGCTGACGTTTTCCAGCACCATCACTTGCTTGCCGGACTTGTCTGCCGTATCCAGCTGGATATTCGCCTTGCCGGTACGCTCGCGACGCTCGCTGCGCTCTACGCGCAGTTCTTTCAAGGCGCGTACACGGCCTTCGTTACGGGTACGACGGGCCTTGATGCCCTGGCGGATCCACACTTCTTCCTGGGCCAGGCGCTTGTCAAACAGCGCGTTGGCGGTTTCTTCCGCGGCCAGGGTGGCTTCCTTGTGAACCAGGAAGCTGGCGTAGTCGCCGTTCCAGTCGATCAGGCCGCCACGGTCCAGCTCCAGAATCCGGGTGGCCAGGTTCTGCAGGAATGAACGGTCGTGGGTAATAAACAGAACCGCGCCCTGGAAGTCCTTGAGGGCCTCTTCCAGCCACGCGATTGCGCCGATGTCCAGGTGGTTGGTCGGTTCGTCGAGCAGCAGCAAGTCCGGTTCGGAAACCAGTGCTTGGGCCAGCAGGACGCGTCGACGCCAGCCGCCGGACAATTCGGCGAGGGTTTTGTCGGCCGGCAACTGCAGACGGCTCAGGGTGCTGTCTACCAGTTGCTGCAAGCGCCAGCCATCACGGGCTTCGAGGTCTTGCTGAACGTGCATCAGCTTGTCCAGGTCAGCATCGGTGACGATGTTCTGGCTCAGGTGATGGTACTGGGCCAGCAGTTCGCCAACACCGTCCAGGCCTTCGGCCACAACGTCGAATACGGTCCGCTCGTCGGCTACCGGCAACTCTTGCGGCAATTCGCCAATCTTGAGGCCGGGCGCGCGCCAAACAGAGCCGTCATCGGGTTTTTGATCACCTTTGACCAGCTTCATCATGCTGGACTTGCCGGTACCGTTGCGGCCGATGATGCACACCCGCTCTCCACGGGCGATCTGCCAGGACACCTTGTCCAACAACGGCATAGAGCCGAAAGCAAGGGACACATCGCTGAATTT
The DNA here is from genome assembly GCF_900105835.1 of Pseudomonas fragi. Lineage (NCBI taxonomy): Bacteria > Pseudomonadati > Pseudomonadota > Gammaproteobacteria > Pseudomonadales > Pseudomonadaceae > Pseudomonas > Pseudomonas fragi. Next base: position 4,758,800 of record NZ_LT629783.1, on the reverse strand, counting down.
GAGCAGGGTCATGAGCTTCTCCAAAAACTGGGCGCGCATTCTACCTGATTTAACCCCTCGGGCGGCCGGGTATTTCGTGTACGGTGCCGACTTGCCTTCATTTAGTGCCAAGTTGCTGCGCTTGGCCGGCAAGACGTTCACGCGTCGCTGGCAAAAGGCTAAGCTACGAAATAATCAGCGCAGGCCCGGTCTGCGCTCGTCGCGTTTTTTATCAGTACGGAAGCCTCATGCGCAGTCGTCTCTTCAACTTTTTATCCTGCCTGCTTCTCACCAGTTGCGCCGTGCAAGCCGCCCACGGCGCAGACCTGACTCAACAACGCCAACTGTACGACCAGGCCAAGCGCGCCCTGGCCAAAGGCGATTCCGGCCCATATTTCCAGAATGCTGCAGCCCTGCGCAGCTACCCGCTCACGCCGTACCTGGCCTATGACGAGCTGACCGCTCGCCTGAAGTCGGCCAGCAACACTGAAATTGAACAGTTTTTGGCCGAGCACGGCGACCTGCCCCAAGCCAACTGGATGAAACTGCGCTGGTTGCGTTGGCTGGCAGACCGTGGCGACTGGGCCACTTTCGAAAAATACTACGACCCCAAGCTCAATTTCACCGAGCTGGACTGCCTCAATGGCCAATATGAGCTGCAACACAACCGCAAGGCCGAGGGTTATGCCAGCGCAGAAAAACTGTGGATGGTCGGCAAAGCGCAACCTGTCGCCTGCGACGCCCTGTTCAGCCAGTGGGCCGCCGCCGGCCAGCTGACCGAGCAAAAGCGCTGGCAGCGGGTCAAGCTGGCTGCTGAAGCACGCAATTACGCCCTGGCCACACAACTGGCCAATGGCCTCAATACCCTGGGCCCGCAAGCCCGGCTGATGATCGAGGTGGCGCAAAAGCCCGATATGCTCAGCCAGCCATCACGCTTTGCCCCGGCCAGCGAAGCCATGTCTGACGCCGTAGGCCTGGGCCTGCGCCGCCTGGCGCGCCAGGACCCGGAAAAAGCCGCATCCCTGCTCGACACCTACGCCACCAACATGCACTTTTCCCGCGATGAAAAAGTCGCCATCGCCCGGGAAATCGGCCTGACGTTCGCCCGCCGCTACGACAGTCGCGGCCTGGCCATCATGACCCAGTACGATCCCGAGCTGCGCGACAACACCGTCACCGAATGGCGCCTGCGCCTGTTGCTGCGCCTGGGCCGCTGGGAAGACGCTTATCAGCTGACCCGCAAGCTGCCCCAGGACCTGGCAACCACCAGCCGCTGGCGCTACTGGCAGGCGCGCAGCCTGGAGCTGGCCGAGCCGAAAAACCCGCAAGCCCAGGTACTGTTCAAAAAAGTCGCCAACGAGCGTGATTTCTATGGCTTCCTCGCCGCCGACCGGGCCCAGACGCCTTACCAACTGAACAACCGGCCGCTGGTGCTGAGCCCGCAACTGATCAAGAAAGTACGCAATACGCCGGGGGTACAGCGCGCCCTGGAGTTCCATGATCGCGGCCAGGTGGTCGATGGACGCCGCGAGTGGTACTACGTCAGCCGTTTGTTCAGCCGCGATGAAATGGTCGCCCAGGCCAAGCTGGCCTACGACCTGAAGTGGTATTTCCCGGCTATTCGCACCATCAGTCAGGCCCAGTACTGGGATGACCTGGACATTCGCTTCCCGATGGCCCACCGCGACACCCTGGTGCGTGAAGCCAAACTGCGCGGCCTGCATTCCAGCTGGGTATTCGCTATTACCCGTCAGGAAAGCGCCTTTATGGATGATGCCCGCTCCGGCGTTGGCGCCAGCGGCCTGATGCAGTTGATGCCAGCCACGGCCAAAGAGACCGCACGAAAATTCAGCATTCCGCTGGCCTCACCGCAGCAAGTGTTGAACCCCGACAAAAACATTCAGTTGGGCGCAGCCTATCTGAGCCAGGTGCATGGCCAGTTCAATGGCAACCGGGTGCTGGCTTCGGCGGCTTACAACGCCGGGCCGGGGCGCGTACGCCAATGGCTCAAGGGCGCCAACCACCTGGGCTTCGACGTATGGATCGAGAGCATCCCGTTCGACGAAACCCGCCAATACGTGCAGAACGTGCTGTCTTATTCGGTGATCTACGGGCAGAAGCTCAATGCACCACAGCCTGTGGTGGATTGGCATGAACGCTATTTTGATGATCAGTGACAGCTGAAGATGCCTGCTCCCTGTGGGAGCTGGCTTGCCTGCGATAGCATTGACGCGGTTTGCCTGCCAGACCCCGTTGCCCACATCGCGAGCAAGCCCGCTCCCACAGAGACGGTATTACTCCAGGATGGTTACCGGCATACCGACTTCCAGTACGCCGTTACCATCATTCACCAGGTTCTGACCAAACATGGTGCCGTTTTCCTGCTTGCGATAGGTCATCAGCGTCGCCAGCGGTTCCCGCTGTTCATCACGCACCCCCGTTTGCGGATCGACTGTGGTGAGGATGCAGCGCGAGCAGGACTTGACCACACGAAACTCCACGTCGCCAATGCGGATACGCTTCCAGCCGTCTTCGGCAAAGGCTTCGCTGCCTTCGATCACCAGGTTGGGACGAAAGCGCAGCATATCCAGAGGTCGCCCGACCTTATGCGAAATGTCATCCAGAGAAGCCTGACCAATCAGCAAAAGCGGGTAACCATCGGCGAACGCCACTTGGTCATCGTCCCGACCGTAGCCCGCTTCAGTGGTGCGCGCCCTGGGGAGTGGCACATGCACCAGGCGCACCGGTTTTTCGACAAAGCGGCTCAGCCAGTCGGCAGCGGCATCGCCTGCATCCGGCACACGCAGGGAGTCACGCCAGATCGTTACGCCACGCAAGTCTGTGTCGGCATCAGGCACTGCCACATCCAGTGCCTCGAAGCCTTGGGCGCTCAAGGTCAAGCCACCGGTGGCATTCCACAAGGCCGACAACTGGCTCATTTTGGGGTCGGCACGCTGGGTCAGAAAACGCCCGCTGGCTTCGTCCACCAACATCCAGCGGCGATCACCTTCCAGCCCCAGCTTGTCCAGCCGGGCCTGGGGCAGGCTTTCACCCTTGCCGGACTTGAGTGGGAAACGATAAAGCGCACTTAGATGCAGCATGACTCTGGCTCCCTGCGAGGTAAAAAAGCCACAGTATACGAGCCGATCACGGATGCAAAGATGGGAGACCTCAGGCAGGTACCTGGTCGAGTATCAAACGCTGACGTACGACATCCACCAGCTTGTCCGGCTGAAACTTGGACAGGAAATTGTCGCAACCGACCTTTTTCACCATTGATTCGTTGAAGCTGCCGGACAACGAGGTGTGCAGCACCACATACAGGCTGCGCAGGCGCGGGTCATTGCGGATCTCCGTGGTCAACCGGTAGCCGTCCATTTCCGGCATTTCAGCATCAGTGAAGATCATCAGCAGCTTGTCGGTCATGACCTGACCGGTATCGGCCCAAGCCTTGAGCATGTTCAGCGCCTTGAGGCCATCGCTGGCGATGTGCATCTTGATCCCCAGTTGGGAAAGGGTTTCGCGCAGTTGTGCCAGGGCCACGCTGGAGTCGTCGACCAGCAGCACTTCCCGCCCGCGCACTTGCTCAAAGATCGGGTCGGCCAGCTTCTCGCGCGAGACCTTGGCGTTGTACGGCACAATTTCAGCCAGGACTTTTTCCACGTCGATGATCTCCACCAGTTGTTCTTCAACCTTGCTGATGGCGGTCAGGTAATGGCTGCGCCCGGCACTGGCAGGTGGCGGCAGGATGGCCTCCCAGTTCATGTTGACGATGCGATCGACCCCGCCCACCAGAAAGGCCTGCACCGAGCGGTTGTACTCGGTGACGATAATGGTGCTGTCAGGCCCAGGCACCAGCGCACGCATGCCGATGGCCTGGGACAGGTCGATCACCGGCAGGGTCTTGCCGCGCAGGTTAACCACGCCACACACATGGGGATGGCGGTGTGGCATAAGGGTCAGTTTGGGCAACTGCAGGACTTCTTGCACCTTGAACACGTTGATCGCAAACAGCTGCCGACCGGCCAGGCGAAACATAAGAAGTTCCAGTCGGTTTTCACCGACCAGCTGGGTGCGCTGGTCTACCGTGTCGAGAATGCCGGCCATAAGTAACTCCTGAGCGTAGGTGCTTGATGCCTGACCTTATCGGCCGGTTTTCCCGGAGCTTGATATCGGTTAGCCATCAATTAACCCGCCCGCGATTACTGGCCCAGCAAAGGCGAGCCCGGCGGCAAGTGAACCTTCAGTGCGCCCTTGCGCACGGCAAAGCGCACGGCATCGCCGGCAAGGGGTTCGCCATCGAGGTTGATTGCCAGCCCTTCGGCAGTCTTGATTTCAACCCAGGGCAACCGCGCGCGGACAAACAGGTTATCCAGCCCCCAGCCTTCGGCCATCAGGCTTTTGAGGGTGCCGACGATTTCCTGGGGCGCAGGCAAAATACTGATATCCAGCAAACCATCATCCACCAGCGCCTCGGGGCACAGCACTTGCCCGCCCCCGGCCTGGCGACCGTTGCCGATGCCCAGCGCCAGCAGTTCGCCTTTCCAGTGGAAGTCCGGCCCCTGCAATTCGGCGTAGGCGGCGTGCAGTTCGCTGAAGCGGGACAATCCGGTAAACAGGTAAGCCGCGCCGCCCAGTACCTTCTTCAGGTCTTCGGAGGTATTGGCGGTGACCTGGCTGCCAAAACCGCCCGTGGCCATATTCAAAAACAACTTGCCGTCAGCTTCACCCAGGTCGATGGCCCGGGCTGGCGCATCCAGCAGGGCCAGGGCCGGGCCGGGTTCAAGGGGAACCCCCGCGGCCCGCGCAAAGTCATTGGCGGTGCCCAGCGGCAACAAGACCAGGCTGGCCTCGGTATCGGCCATGGCCATCGCCTCGCAAATATCGCGCAAGGTGCCATCACCACCGCCGGCAATCAGTTGGCTGTAACCGCCCTCCAGGGCCTCGCGCACCAGGCGCTGGGCATCGCCGGCCTCCCAGGTCAGGCGCACCGCCAGTTCCCGGCCCGCCGCACGCTGTTGCTCGACGGCGGCGCGCACGTCTTCGTTAAGCGCCTGCTTGCCGTGCAAAATCAAAAACGCCTTGCCTGCACTCATGTTCCATCCCTCAACATAATCGGTCTGACTGCTTGGACAACAGCCAGGCCAGAAAGACCCATGCACGGATGATTTAACCTTCACGGGTCGATCAAAACCGCAGAACCCGTCAGACTTCAGCCCCTGACAGCAGTCCCATGATTCTAGAGGCGTTTTCCATGAGCACACTGGTCCCCTGCATCATCGCCGGTGGCGCGGGTACCCGGCTGTGGCCCGTGTCGCGCGAGGCCATGCCCAAGCCCTTCATGCGCCTGCCCGACGGCCAGAGCCTGCTGCAAAAGACCTTTACCCGCGCCGCGAACCTGCCTGATGTGGCGCAATTGCTGACCGTGACCAACCGGGAGGTATTTTTTCGCACGCTGGATGATTACCGTGCACTGAACACTGCCGCCATCGAACTGGGCTTTATCCTCGAACCCTTTGGCCGCAACACCGCCCCGGCGATTGCCGCAGCTGCCTTGCAGGTGGCGCAGCGCTACGGCGGCGATGCGCAGCTGCTGGTGCTGCCCGCCGACCACCTGATCACCGATATTGCCGCCTTCGCTCAGGCCGTCGACAGCGCCCGGCAACTGGCCGAACAGGGTTGGCTGGTGACCTTCGGCATCCTGCCAACCCGAGCCGAAACCGGTTTTGGCTACATCGAAAAAGGCCCGGCACTTAACACTGACAGCTTTAAAGTGGCGCAATTTGTAGAAAAGCCTGACGCCCTGACGGCCCAAGGCTACCTGGACGGTGGCATGCATCTGTGGAACAGCGGCATGTTCTGCATGCGCGCCGACAGTGTGCTGCGAGAACTCAAGGCCCATGCGCCCCAGGTGCTGGATGCGGTGAGTCACTGCCTGGAGCACAGTCAGATATTTGAGGGCCAGCAACAACGTCATCTCGAACTGGATAGCGCAAGCTTCGCCCGGGTGCCTGATATCTCCATCGACTACGCCGTGATGGAGCGCTCGCAACACGTGGCCGTGGTGCCTTGCCAACTGGGCTGGAGTGATATCGGCTCATGGCAGGCGGTGCGCGAACTGACCCGGGCTGACGAGAATGGCAACCAGTGTACGGGCGAAAACGTACTGCACGATGTGCATAACTGCTACATCGATTCGCCAAAACGCCTTGTGGGCGCAGTCGGACTCAACGACCTGATCATTATCGACACGCCGGATGCACTGCTTGTGGCAGACGCCCGGCGCAGCCAGGACGTCAGGCACATCGCCCAAGCGCTCAAGCGCCAGGGCCACGATGCCTACCGCCTGCACCGCACCGTCACCCGCCCGTGGGGCACTTACACCGTGCTGGAGGAAGGCCCCGGGTTCAAGATCAAGCGCATCGTGGTCAAGCCCGGGGCCGCGCTGTCTCTGCAGGTACACCAGCGGCGCAGCGAGCACTGGATCGTGGTCAGCGGCGCTGCACAGGTCACCAATGGCGACCGTGATTTGCGGCTCGACACCAACGAATCGACCTTTATCCAGCCCGGCACTCCCCACCGGCTGGGCAACACCGGGGAAGCCGAGCTGGTCATGATCGAAGTGCAAAGCGGCGAGTATGTGGGCGAGGACGACATCGTGCGCCTGACTGATATCTATGGGCGCGTGCCGGTTTGAGTTCATTGTGGTGGGAGCGGGCTTGCTCGCGATGGGATCACCGCGATTGACCTGAAAGAGCGGGTCGCCTGCATCGCAGGCAAGCCAGCTCCCACAGATGGAGCAACAGTGCTAACCCAGCACTTCACTCAAAGGAATAAACCCCACCAGGTCGCCTTCAACCAGGGTGCGCTCTTCCAGCACTTCCACCAGCCCTTCGGCCCAGGCCGCGCTGCGCAGCACGCCCGAACTCTGGTTTTTGTAGATCACCGCCCGCCCCAGCTCCAGGCGCCCGCGCAAGTACTCGCGACGATTGCCCGGCTTGGGCCAGACAAATCCCGCAGGCACCTGGAACTTCAGCGGCGCCACCGCCTGCACGCCCTGACGGCGCAGCAGGTAAGGCCGCGCCAGCAGCGCGAACGTCACCAGGGTCGACGCCGGGTTACCCGGCAAGCCGATCACCGGCACACCGCGAAAGTGCCCGCAGGTCAGCGGCTTGCCCGGCTTGATGGCGAGTTTCCATAGCGCCAGCTCGCCTTCTTCGCGCAGCGCGATGCCCAAAAAGTCTGCCTCGCCCACCGACACGCCGCCCGTGGACAAAATCAGGTCAACCGCCCCCAATTCCCCCAGTCGCTGCCGGGTTGCCGGCAGATCATCAGGCAAAATCCCCCCATCGACCACCTCACAGCCCATCCGCGTCAGCCAGCTGCACAACACGACACGGTTGCTGTTGTAGATTTGCCCCGGCCCCAGTGGTTGTCCGGGTTCGATCAACTCATCGCCGGTCGACAATACCGCCACCTTGATCCGCCGAACCACCTGCAGTTCGGCACAGCCCAAGGACGCAGCCAGCCCTTGCTCAATCGGCCCCAGGCGCGTGCCCGCAGGCAAGACGACCTCACCAACGGTGGTTTCCTGCCCTTGAGGACGAATATTTTGACCTGCGTGCAGGGGGTGGCTAAACACCACACGCCCGTCGGCCTGCACCTCGGCGTTTTCCTGCATTTCTACGCAGTCCGCCCCGGCAGGGACGGGGGCGCCGGTAAAAATCCTGGCACAGGTACCCGGTGCCAGCGGCTCGGGGGCCGTGCCAGCGAAAATACGCTGGCTGACCGTTAACGGCTCCCCCGACCAATCGGCCCTGTTCAGTGCATAGCCGTCCATTGCGCTGTTGGGCCAGGGCGGCAGATCAAGGCTGGAAACCAGATCATGGGCCAGTACACGGCCATCACTTGCGCCCACCAGCACCGATTCGCTGTCAAGGATCGGCGCTGCGTCAGCCAGGGCCAGCAGACGCTCCAGGGCCTCTTCAACCGGCATCAGCGCGCCACTGCGGCCCGGCTTACCCACGGCTGTCACAGGCCGCTGCCTGCTTCAAATGGGCGACGAAGTTGCACGGGCGATGGCGGGAGTCCAGTTGCTCGGCCAAAATCCCGTCCCAACCGGTGCGTACCGCGTTGGTCGAACCCGGCAGGCAGCACACCAGCGTACCGTTGGCCAGGCCGGCCAGGGCACGGGACTGAACGGTCGAGGTACCAATATCAGCCACTGATATCTGGCGGAACAGTTCACCAAAGCCATCCACCTGCTTGTCCAGCAGGCAGCTCACCGCTTCAGGTGTGCTGTCGCGTGCGGTAAAGCCGGTGCCGCCGGTAATCAGCACCACTTGCACCGTATCGTCGGCGATCCAGTTGGCAACCTGGGCGCGGATTTTATACAGGTCATCCTTGAGCAACACCCGTGCCGCCAAGGTGTGCCCGGCATCACGCAGACGGTCGACAAAGACCTGGCCCGAAGTATCCGTTTCCAGGGTTCGGGTATCACTGACGGTAAGAACGGCGATATTCAGAGGTACGAAAGGTGCATCAACCTTGGCTTTCATAGACGAGGTCCAGTTGTCGGAGAAACAGCCCGGTGTTATATCACAGCGCTTCTTTTGCCTGGTTGCACGGAGTGCCTCATGAGCCTGATTCAATGCTCCATCTTGTTGCTGGCGGGCGGCCGCGGCCAGCGCATGGGCGGGCAGGACAAGGGCCTGGTGACCTGGCAGGGCCAGCCGCTGATAGCCTATGCGCAGCGCGTTGCCCGCCCGCTGACCGATGACCTGATCATTTCCTGTAATCGCAACCCCGATCAGTACGCCCGCTTCGCCGATCAACTGGTCAGTGATGGCAATGATGACTTTGCCGGGCCGCTGGCGGGGATCCGCGCAGGGCTGGCTGCGGCCCGCCATGCACACCTGCTGGTGTTGCCCTGCGACGTGCCCAATATTGACCGCGACCTGCTCCTCGCCCTGCTGGGCACCGCCGCCGAACACCCTGAGCGACCGCTGATGGTGCGCCACGGCGAGCACTGGGAGCCCTTGCTATGTGTTATCCCCTGCGCCTTGCAGGGGGCCTTCGACACCGCCTGGCAGGCCGGCGAACGCAGCCCGCGCAAGATCATGCTCCAGCTCAATGCACAGGCCTGGCAATGCGCCGAGAATGACGTGCGACTGACCAATTTCAATACGGCGGATTTGCTGAAATAATCCGCGCCAGTGCCTGCCCGGGACTAGCAATGGAACTTGCAGCCGATGTATACGTCTCAGGGACAGTAATCATTAACAGTACATTCACTAGTTGGAGATACACCATGACTCACCGGACTCTCGCCGCCCTGATGCTCGCTGCTGGCATGGCCGCCCTTGCCGGCTGCTCCTCGCCTTCGGTGATCACACTCAACGACGGTCGCGAAATCCAGACTGTTGACGCGCCTAAATACGATGACAACTCAGGTTTCTACCAGTTCAAGCAACTGGACGGTAAAGAAACCCGCATCAACAAAGACCAGATTCGTACCGTTAAAGAGCTGTAATACCGCTCTCTGGCCTTAAAACAAAACCCGCCTTGTGCGGGTTTTGTTGTTTCAGGATGCGATAACGCTTGTAGCGCGATGGCAACGGCGTCAAGACGCTGCTGCCTGCGAACCGACCCGGTAAACACACGCGATCAAAAACGGTACGTCACCGAACCACCAAAGCCGTTGGCGCTGTTTTCATACTTGGCATCGTAGGTCAAACCCAATGCTGGCTGGTTATCACGGACTTTGATCGGCTCCTCCTTAAGATAGGAGTAGGCAACGTCCAGGGTCAGGTTATCGACCGGCGTCCACCCGGCACCCAGGCTGAAGACCGTACGGTCCCCTGTAGGAATACGAACCGAACGATCCGTATTGTTGGTGGGCGTTTCGTCCACCGAGAAGCCGGTGCGTAAAACCAGTTGCTGGTTAACCCGGTACGACGCGCCGATCGCGTGCGACCAGGTGTCATGCCAGTGCTGTTCTTCGGTAATGGCATTCAGGCCGGCCAGCGCGACAGCAGCGTCAGACACCCCCGCGTTGTTGACCGTGATTTTCTTCAGCTGGCTCCAGCGCGTGTAGGTACTGCCCGCGTATAGCGTCCAGTCATCGTTGAGCTGGTGGGTGACGGAGAAATCCACCGACGACGGCGTGGTGATATTCAGCTTGGCGTCATAACGCTGCGGCCCACCATCCACCAGATCGGTAAGAAAACCCGAGGCGCTGGTGTCACCACTGAGGTGATAAACCACTTGCGAGTGGTAGGTCACGCCAAGGCGAGTGCTGGCCAGCGCCTGCACCAACAGGCCGGCGTTGAAACCGGTGGCCGTGTCGTCACCCTTGATCTTGACGTTTTCCGTACCCAGGCCAAACGCCGGCACTTTAGAACCCAGCTCGCCGCTGATACGGTTGAACGTCGGACCGAAACCTGCCGAAACCTTGTCGTTGAACGCATAGCTGACCGTCGGCTGGACCGTGATGACTTGAACCTTGCTTTTATTGCCAAAGCCGTTGCCCTGGAAGCTGTGTTCATAGTCGGTGACCAGACCAAACGGGGCATAAACGCCCAGGCCGAACGCCCAGTGTTCGTCGATCGGGGTCACCAGGTAGCCAAACGGCACGCCAATCCCGGGCACCATGTCGCCCTTGTTGGTGCCCGGGTTATCGGCACCCAACTGTGTAGAACTGGCGTCCTTGATAGTGGATTTGGCATCGAGGTAGGTGGCGCCGAAGCTGACTTCGTTGTGCTTGAGCCGGGCCATGCCGGCGGGGTTGCCATACACCGTGCTGGCATCGTCGGCAGAAGAGGACCGGCCGGCAAAACCGGTACCCATACTGCTGACACTTTGTTCGTTGAGAGCAAAACCACCGGCAAACAGTTGCGTGGAAACAAAGGTAACGGACAGCGCCAGCGTGCTTTTGAGCAGTTTTTTATTCATTATTAGGACTCGAATTATTGGACAGCGCCAAGAAAGCTATCAATGTTCGAGCCAGCTGTTTATGAAGAGTTTTTCACCTTCGATCTTGTCCGACGTTACTTGTATTTTCTCCGACCTTAGCCTTGTTTTCGACACCAAACCCGACCCTGAAACCCGAATTTGACTGCCCGGTCCGATGAAGAATACAGCCACTACCAGTCGAGCTGAATCCGACTCTCGAAGCAGCGTTCCTGCCCCGTCACCGGATCCACAAAACGCAAGCTCTGGGCCAGCAGCTTCAGCGGGTTGGCATAGTCATCCACGGCGTCCCTGATCACCTCAGGGTAGAACGGGTCATTGCATATCCCTGCCCCCAACGCTGCCATATGCACCCGTAGCTGATGCTTTTTCCCGGTAACGGGGTACAGCGCATAACGCCACAACTCCCCGTTTTTCTCGCACACGTCGACCAGCGTTTCGGTATTGCTGGCGCCCTGCCCTTCTTTCATGCGGAAAAACGGCTCGCCTTCCACCAGCCGGCTTTTATGCACCCGCGGCAGCTCAAGCTCAGGCAGGGCACGAGCGATAGCCTCGTAGCGCTTTTCGATCTTGCGCGTGGGAAACAGCGACTGATACGCCGAGCGAGTGTCCGGATTGGCAGAAAACAGCACCAGGCCCGCCGTGTGCCGGTCGATACGGTGCAGGGGCACCAGATGGGGGTTGCCCAGGGTGCGGATCAGGCGGCGCAACAGTGTTTGCTCGACATACTCACCGCCCGGGGTCACTGGCAGAAAATGCGGTTTGTCCGCCACCACCAGATGCTCATCGGCATACAGGATGGTTTCCTGCACCGGGATGGGCGTTTCATTGGGCACTTCGCGAAAGTAATGAATGCGCAGGCCTTCCCTGTACGCCAGCTGCGCGCTGATCGGCGCGCCGTCGGCGTCCAGCACCCGGCCACGGGCGATACGGTCGAGCCACTGCTCGCGGCTGATGGCACTGAAGTGTTCACTCAGACAGTCGAGCACCGTCGGCCACTTGCCTGGCGGCAGGTGCAAGGTACTGGCTTGATGCTCGGCGGCGATAAAAGGCTGGGACGACATAAAGGAACTCGAGCGGAATATGCAGCCGGTGATTATGCAGGTTTATCCGAGAAAATTGACCACCTGCGCAGTATCAAACGGCCAGCCCAGTTCCTGCCCAGTGTCGACCCTGCGCAGCACCGGAATAAGCAAACCGTAGCGCTCAAACAACCCATCGCTGTCGGCAATATCGACCAGTTCGACCATCAGCCCGTGTTCCACCAAAGGCATCAGCATCGCCTCGGCCAACTCACACAGGTGACACCCCAGGGTGCCGAACAATTGGCATTCGGGAGGCATAAATTACGACCTGAGAACTAAAGCGTTTATTTTAAGAGCCTGGCCCGCTGCCGTCGACCCGCAGCCGGACGAATGATTTGCCACTACCATCGCTCTATTGCACTGCTTGCGACTACGCTTGACCCACATCAGCGACAGCCTTTCGCATTTGCCGGATGCTCGCGACTTTTTTCTCGACCTGCCAAGGAAGCCTTTTGTGTTTGCCAACCTGTTAATCATCCTTGCCTCGTCACTGGTGGTCATCGCCCTGTTCCGGCGCCTGAAGCTGCCGCCGGTGCTGGGTTATCTGTGTGTCGGCCTGTTCGTTGGCCCCACCGCCCTGGACTGGATCAACGACAGCCCCGACCTGCCGGACCTGGCCGAGCTTGGTGTGGTATTTTTGCTGTTTTCCCTGGGGCTGGAATTCTCGCTGCCCAAGATGCTCAAGCTGCGCCGGGTGGTATTTGGCCTGGGCAGCCTGCAAGTGCTGTGTTCAGCCGTGGCCCTGGGCGGCCTGTTATATGCCTTTGGCATGAGCCTTAACGGCGCCTTCCTGCTGGGTGCCGGGCTCGCCCTGTCATCCACGGCGATCGTGAGTAAAGAGCTGACCAGCCTGGGGGAAATCTTCAGTCGTCATGGTCAGAATGCTATCGGCGTACTGCTGTTTCAGGACGTGGTCGCGGTACTGCTGCTGACCCTGGTGCCGGTATTCGCCGGCAGCAGCGACCAGGCCTGGTATTGGGCCTTGCCGGTGACCTTGGGCAAGACTGTGATCCTGTTTTTGGGGCTGCTGTTTGCCAGCCGCTTCCTGCTGCCGCGCCTGTTCCACGAAGTCGCCGCGTCGCGTTCGGCCGAGCTGTTCGTGTTGCTGGCGCTGGTGATCGTACTGCTCACCGCCTGGCTCACCCACCTGCTGGGCCTGTCCCCCGCGCTGGGGGCCTTCCTGGCCGGCATGCTGCTGGGTGAAAGCCACTATCGGCATCAGATTGAAGCCGATATCCGCCCCTTCCGGGACATCCTGCTGGGGCTGTTTTTCGTCAGCATCGGCATGCTGATCGACCTGCAGCTTTTCGTTCACCACGGCTTCCTGATCCTGGGCCTGACCCTGGCCCTGATGCTGATCAAGGGCGCCGTGGTCGCACTATTGGTCAAGTTGCGTGGCAGCGACGGAGAAACCGCCTGGCGCAGCGGCCTGGCCCTGGCCCAGGGCGGTGAGTTCTGCTTTGCCCTGATGGCGCAGATGCAGAGCAATTCGCTGATCCCGGCGGATATGGCTGCCTACCTGCTGGCCGCCACGTTCTGCTCGATGCTGCTGACCCCCCTGCTGCTGCGCGCCGCGCCACTGATCGCCGCCAGCCTGCACCGCCAATCCTATGAAGAGGCAGAGCTGGAAGAAATCGCCACTCAAAACGCGGAACTCCAGGGGCATGTGGTGATGTGCGGCTATGGCCGCGTGGGCCAGTCCATCGGCCGCTTCCTGCGCAGCGAACACAAGGACTTTGTCGCGCTGGACTACGACCCCGACCGCATTGAGGAAGCGGCAAAAGCGGACAGCTGCGTACACTACGGCGACGCCCGCCGCGGCGATCTGCTGCGTGCTGTAGGGCTGGATCGTGCGCAACTGCTGGTGATTGCCGTGGACAACACCGAGGTGGCCATGAGCGTGCTCAAGGAAGCCCGCCTGATCACCCTCGAAGTGCCCATTCTGGTCAGGACCCGCGATGACAGCCAGCTCACCGAGCTCAAGGCCGCAGGCGCCACCGAGGTGGTGCCGGAATTACTCGAGTCGAGCCTTATGCTAGCCTCCCATGCCTTGATCTTGCTGGGCCTGTCCGAAAAAACCGTACAGCGCCGGGTCGATCAGGTACGTCATGACCGCTATCACTTGCTCGAAGGCTGTTTTGAAAGCGAAGACGCGCTGGAAGCTGCAATCACCCGCGAAAACGACTGATTTAAGGTAAGGTTTTGCCTTGGTAAACCTAAGATAGCTCTGGCATTGCCTGACTAAAAGCGTGAGCAATGCCAGGGAAACGAGTGAACCTTCGCCGAAGGCCTACACTCGAACGATCATCAAGCCACTAATGGAGTGAATCATGGCCCGTAAAACAGCAAAGAATGCTCAAGAAATTCTGATGGCCGATTTCCAGACGCTGGTACTCGACGCCGAAAAACTGCTGGAACACACCGCGTCCCTGGCCGGCGACCAGGCTGAAGAACTGCGCGCCCAGATCAAGGACAGCCTGTTCAAAGCCCGCGCAACCCTGGAAGAAACCAAGGAGTCGTTGAAGGACCGCAGCCAGGCCGCCGTAGTGGCCACCGAAGATTATGTGCAGGCAAACCCCTGGCAGTCCGTGGGCATCGCGGCGGGTGTCGGCTTTGTTCTGGGCCTGCTGGCAACGCGGCGCTGATATGACAGACGAATCCGGCTCCCCCCGTTCCTCACCGCGGCGCCTGGGTGCCGCGTTTCTGGGTCTGTTGCACAGCCATGTCGAATTGCTGGGCATCGAACTGCAAGAGCAGAAGGCGCGCACCGTCAGCCTGTTGTTGTTTGCCGGGCTGGCACTGGTGTTCGCCCTGTTGCTGCTGATCGGCCTGTCGGCGCTGGTGATGATCCTGCTCTGGGACAGCTACCGCATCCCGGGCCTTATCGGGCTGTGTGTGTTTTATACCCTGGCCGCGGTGTTCTGCGGGCTGCGTCTCAAGGCCGCGATCTTCGATGAGTCCTCACCTTTCAACGCCACGCTTGAAGAGCTGGCCAAAGACCGCGAGCGTTTGTTGCCATGAGCCTGCCTGAACTGCCGCAAAACGCATCACGCCAGGAGTTGCGCAAAACCCTGATTCGCCTGCGCATGGAAATGCACCGCCAGGAGATTCGTCATGAATCGCAACAGTTGCTGCAACCCCTGCAAAAAATGCGCGGGATGACCAGCAACTGGCAAGAAACCCTGGGGATCAAGCACGCGCCGTTATGGGGCGTGGGGATTGTCACCCTGCTCGGGTTCCTGACGGGCAGAGGCGCCAAAAGCAAGAATACCGAGGGTACGTCCCGCTGGATCGGACTGACCACCGGGCTGATACCGCTGATCAAGATGGTCATCCAGGCCACGCGCAAGCCCTGAGCAGCCCCCCATCTGCAGGAGCGGGCTTGCTCGCGATGCAGGCGGCGCGGTGTTTCAGTCGAACCGCGTCGACGCTATCGCGAGCAAGCCCGCTCCCACAATGCGGCGCTCCTGATCATGGCGCCACTTGCGTCATCCGCCATGAAGCGAGAAGCTGGGTGATCAGTCACTAACGGAGCATTGCGCCTTGGATTGGCAAACCCTGCTTAACCGCGAACGCCTCGGCAAGCCTCACCACAGCCCGGAAGAACTCGGGCGCAGCCCTTTTCACAAAGACCACGACCGCATCATTTTCTCGGGGGCGTTTCGCCGCCTGGGGCGCAAGACCCAGGTCCATCCGGTCAACAGCAACGATCATATCCATACCCGCCTCACCCACTCGCTCGAAGTCAGTTGCGTCGGCCGCTCCCTGGGCATGCGCGTGGGCGAAACGATCCGCAGTGCCCTGCCCGAATGGTGCGACCCCGCCGATCTGGGCATGGTGGTGCAATCGGCCTGCCTGGCCCATGACATTGGCAATCCGCCGTTTGGTCACTCCGGTGAAGACGCCATTCGCAACTGGTTCGAGCAGGCCGCCAAGCGCGGCTGGCTGGATGATATGAGCGATGTCGAGCGTAACGACTTCTTGAGCTTTGAAGGCAATGCACAGGGCTTTCGGGTGCTGACGCAGCTGGAATACCACCAGTTCGACGGTGGCACACGCCTGACCCACGCCACCCTGGGCACCTTTCTCAAATACCCGTGGACCGCGCGGCATGCCGATTCGTTGGGTTACAAGAAGCACAAGTTCGGCTGCTACCAGAGCGAGTTGCACCTGCTTGAAGGCATCGCCCACAAACTGGGCCTGCCGCAGCTGGAAGAGCAGCGCTGGGCACGCCACCCGCTGGTCTACCTGATGGAGGCGGCCGATGACATTTGCTACGCCCTGATCGACCTGGAAGACGGCCTGGAAATGGACCTGCTGCAGTACAGCGAGGTCGAGTCGTTGCTGTTGAACCTGGTGGGCGATGACTTGCCCGAGACGTATCGCCTGCTGGGCCCCAATGACTCCCGGCGGCGCAAACTGGCCATACTGCGTGGCAAGGCCATCGAGCACCTGACCAATGCGGCGGCCAAGGCCTTTGTGGAGCAACAGGATGCCCTGCTGGCAGGCACATTGCCGGGTGATCTGGTCGAACATATGCACGGCCCGGCCAAACGCTGCGTGCTTGATGCCAAGGACATGGCACGCAAGCGGATCTTTCAGGACAAGCGCAAAACCCTGCATGAAATCGGTGCCTATACGTCCCTGGAAATCCTCCTCAATGCCTTTTGTGGCGCAGCGCTGGAGCAACACGGTGGGCGCACCCCATCGTTCAAGAACCGCCGTATCCTCGACTTGCTGGGCAACAATGCCCCGGATCCGGACTGGCCATTGCATCGCTCGTTTATGCGCATTATCGACTTTATCGCCGGCATGACCGACAGCTATGCCACGGAAATGGCAAAAGCCATGACCGGGCACTCCACCCCCATTTGATAGCCCCGGCCCGCCCTTGCACAAAAGGGCGGGCACAGGCCCGGGTGCCCTGTTTGGCATTGCACCCCAAGCCGCTTTTTCAAGCATGCCTGTCGAGCAACATACACACCGTAAAAAGCCACACGCAAAGTAGAAAAAAAGAACAAAACTGTAGGACCATTCTCAATATAATCGACAACAACAAACCAAAACGACTCTTTGCATTAAACATCCGTCCAATTACCCGACAACTCCGGACATACCACTCAAATAATTCGTAAGTTCACGCCTTATTTAACGTAGGAATATTCCCATACTACGTTTGTAGGCGACCTGATTCGTGCCCCTGCACTTATATCTGAGCTAAGGTGCGCTCTTTCTATACAGCACATTATGGGGAGCCAATATGAACAGCGTTTTTATTGTCGATGATCACCCGGTTATCCGCCTGGCAATTCGCATGTTGTTAGAACATGAAGGCTATGAAATAGTCGGGGAAACTGACAACGGCGTCGATGCCATGCAAATGATCCGTGAATGCGTTCCCGATTTGATCATTCTCGATATCAGCATTCCAAAACTCGATGGCCTGGAAGTCCTGTCGCGCTTCAATTCGATGAATTCAACCCTCAAAACCCTGGTCCTAACCGCCCAGTCGCCCAAGCTCTTCGCCATGCGCTGCATGCAGTCAGGTGCTGCCGGCTATGTGTGCAAACAGGAAGAACTCAGCGAACTTGTGAGTGCAATAAAAGCTGTATTTTCTGGCTACAATTACTTCCCCAGCCAGGCATTGACGCCTGACAAAAATGAAAACGACAACTTTTCCGAAATCGAGCTATTCAAGCAAGTTAATGACCGGGAGCTCATGGTTCTCAAGCTCTTCGCGCAAGGCAAAACAAACAAGGAAATTGCTGCCGGCATGTTTCTGAGCAACAAGACCGTGAGCACTTACAAGCAACAATTTCTTATGTTCACATTTTTGATCCCGCTCGGTGGCATCGAGAGCGGACACCCCATCTCTTCATTGTACGAACGGGTTAATAAATCTAGCAAAATCAGCCTTAGAGCCCTTGTACTACCTGACCTGTCGCGTTTCTAGAAACCTCCACACGCTCGCCAAAACCTCTAGTGAAGTGGTGTACACTCGCCCCCCCTGACTAAACACTGACTAGGATTACAGAGTGAAAAGGCTAAACGGATGGCAACGACTTTGGATAGTAGGAACCGTTGCCTTGGGCATGTACACCATAGCGTTCGGTGTGGTCACGCTGGACACAAAGGGCAGCTTATTAGACAAGCATGAGCGTCGAATTAACGAATATCGAAGTCAAATCGAAGCGATTAAGTCTCGCAAGGACAGTACCCAACCTATAAGTACAATAGATAGAATTCTATACGGGGATGATCCAAGCACTAAAATAAACGAACTAAATACATATATTATAAACCTGAACAACCAACTCGAAACAGACTTAAAAGCTGCTACTCCCGCCCTAGTAAAGAGCAGCCTCGCACTATTAGGTCTCTGGCTAGGCGCATCTGCGCTAACGTATTTAAGCGGATTGACTTTAAACTGGATATATAGAGGATTCCGCCCCAAGAGCCAAGACTAACCCACACCGCCAACCTCTCTATATCTAGTTCCTCAGCCACGAGAGAGAGGGGGGGGGGGGTCATATTTACCACCCAAATATTCCCACTCCTTAATAGATCAAGACTCTCTACCAGATACACTCATGTAACTACCCCCAGCTACGCCTAGAGGTAGTTGATCTGCCACCAGCTAAATAGTGCAACACATATGCTCGCTACGCCTAGCACGAAAGGCGTCACATGGTCGAAGAACCAAGGTGATACAAGAGCCCCCCTGACAAATACATACCATTTAACCAGTATCGTAACCCAGAGATGTGGAAGTGTCACAAATGGATTTCCGCCCCTTTGTGTTTGATTGCTACTACCAATGTCATAATTGACCGTGCAAGTGTACACCACTTTATTCCTTTGAGCATGCGGAAAGTCTCGGATTTTATAAAGCCTATCGTCAGATTCCTGCTGCGAAGTAGTCAAGTTAAAGTAGTAAGCCATTCTGCCAGTTGAGGCGATTGTTTTTATTACAACCTCACCAGCAACTGTCTCTGGCCCTGTAACAATTGCGTCAAGCACATGAGCATGCATTTTACGCCTACTTAAACGCTTCACCACTTTAATTAGAGTCTTTTCATACAGATCATGCATGGGGAGGTCAAAGCGGAAGCTGCCTGCCGGAGTGCGCTGATAAAGTCTTAGCCATAGATAGACATTAATACCCGCCAGAACCAGCCAGACATTTTTAACATTCTCCTTGAGTTTGATTTCATTCCCAAGAAGCTTGAAAGCCGAAAGGTCAGCTCCGAAGTACCATAACAGTAGGACTACAGTTGAAAACCCCAGCAAGTAACCTCGGGCTTTATTGAAGTCTGGTGTATCCGTGTCACCCATGTCTTCCCCCTCCATATTGCCCGTACGGGGCACGGGCAAATCTCGTAAAGCAAATCAGCCAGCAGGTGGCCCAAAATGTTTCGTAATCTTCTTCAGCACGGAGTCGGGAGCGTTGAACGAGAGTCTACCTCCCGTGAGCTTCACCTCTGTCTGGGCTAGCTCTTCCTCGCTCAAGAAGCCAGCGAGCTTATCTCTTGTAAGACGCAGGACACCTGCACCTTCGGCAAAATCCCCACTTCTACGGATAGGCATTGATCCTTAACTCCGAGCTGAATGAGCCACTACTGTAACATCATTCCTTCTCGGCTATCTGAGCTGCCAAGCTGTTCCAGAAAACCACTGTACCCCAGGTGTACCTTTGGAATAGCACTCTCACCGGAAGCTGTCCTACGCTCCTCTATATCATGCGACGCTAATACCAGATCTAGCATAATCAGCCCCTGTAGCACGTGAACTGTAGTCGTTCTGGAGAATCCTTGGCCCGCTCAAATTTTTCAGGTGCACTTCAACATAGACGTGACGTCTCGGCTGGAAAAAATAATGAACGGTTCGCCGCTGGGGGTACTGAGCAGGGTACGGGTGCCCCACGCTCCTCTATATCCTGCGACGGGTATGCTCGTTTCGATATATATCCAAATGAATATACCCCGAGAGCCATACGCCCCGTGGCCTGAAGCTGTTTAAAGAATTCCATCCCCGCTGAAAAATTTCAGGTGCACTTCAACATCGGGCTGACGTTTCAGCTGGAAATATAATGAGGCGGTGCGCTGCTGGGGGTGCTTAACAGGACACGGGTGGCCTATCTGAAAGCTGTCTTAAATACAAAATAAACCTGACGCTCTCAGTCAGAGACGACAAGACCCCGCACAGGCGAGGTCTGGGGTGGCGTGTAAATCTTTCAGGCGAAGTCGTAGGGTTTATGCAGCCTTCCAGTAGCGTTTGACTGTGGTGAGGCCGATGGAAAGGTGACGTACTGTCTGAGCTTGTGTCAGACCTTTGGCCTTGCAGGCTTTAACGTCTTCGATGGTGCCAGTGGCGACAGGACGACCCAGTTTCTTACCTTCGGACTTTGCACGTGCCAAGCCTGCTTGTGTACGCTCGATCAGCAAGTCACGTTCGAACTCAGCAACAGCCCCAAGGATTTGCATTGTCATCTTACCCGTTGAACTGGTCAGGTCTGCGCCGCCAAGGGCGAGACAGTGAACACGGATACCACGTGACTCCAGATTTTCAATGGTGGTGCGAACGTCCATTGCGTTACGGCCCAGACGATCCAGCTTAGTTACAATCAGCACGTCTTCCGCTTCCATCTTGTGCAAGAGAGATTGAAACCCTTTGCGTTCGCTGGCGCTTATTGACCCCGATACCGTTTCAACCACTACCCGGCTCGCCTGCACGTTGAAACCAGCACGCTCAACTTCCTGCACTTGGTTGTCTGTAGTCTGATCGTCGGTCGATACACGGGCATATACGAAAGTGCGGGACACTGGGTGGCTCCTATCTGGCTGACTGGGTCTCTTTAACGTGGGTCTATAATACGCAAGGGTCTATTAATAGTAAACCCTATTTTATGGCCCATCTTTTAAGCTGTTCCTACTGGGTCTGGCAGACGTTCGTTTTACCGACCCAGCCTGATTTTGAGAATTCCAGCACTGATAGCTGAACTGATAGCAGATGCGTTCTCATCAATAATCAGTAATGCATTGACGGCGTTCTGATGAACTTCACTTGAGCTGCTGGCTCTAGCCCACAGGGCCACCATCCTTCAAGGGGATGAGCTAACGCATATCAAATGCTACTTGGCAGGGGAAAACTGGCTATTCCCTGAATAAAAACTGTTTTCTGCTGCGAGAAACGGCCTTTGCTACGCACATGAAAGCTGGAGGCCCCGTAGAATCAGGGCTACAGAGGTTGCACAACAAATGTCTGGCCGTGAACCAGCCCAATAACCTAGGTTTACAGGGGTTTCTGGGGGGTTTACAGGGGTTTTAAGGCCGTGACCGAGGCTCCCTCTTATGGGGCTGTAGTAGACCTACCTCACCCTCGTGCTGCATCCTTGCGTCCGCTCAGGTACACCCCATGTAGGAATTCAAGATGAATGGATGGCAAAGATTGTGGCTCGTGGCGAGTGTGGTGGTGGTAGTCGCAATAGGCGTATTGAGATATGAGCAATTCCCAACCCAAGAAAAAATCGCCTCGGAGCATCGCTACAACATCACCTTCTGGCGAGGTTGCAAAGTCTACTTCCAAGAAATGGACGCAGGAAAGTTCAACAGAGACTCACCTTGCTCCAGCTATAAAAGGCAGCACGCGGAGCAGTCACTTGAAAACGAGCTGGAAGCATATAAGTACAAGCTCGGATTACTGCCTGAAAGGCAGTTCCAATGGGTGGCAACGTCTCTTGGATATTGGCTAGGGATAAACGTAGCTGCATTACTCGGGATATTAACGGTGCGGTGGGTAATTCGAGGATTTCGTTCCAAGAAAGCATCTTAGTAACTGATTGCTCCCTCGTAGCACTGAACACACGCACACTTTTATGTCCACATAAAATGGCTGCAAGCCAAGTAATACAAGGGCTACAAGCGAATCGCACCGTGTGCGTTACACTTCTACTGGGTGCATGCGTTTGTTTCAGAACGGCACTGGGCCAAAGTCATGACCAAGTGATGCCGGGACGGCGTACAAGGCGTCTAGAGCAACGTAAGGCAAGTCATCATCCATGTCTTCAAGGAACGACTCTGTTACATTCAGGGGAACATGCAGAGGTTTCGCAGCAACTGACACAAGGGCTTCAGTTGGGCAGTACAGCAGCGGACTTGCCACTACCTTGGAGTACATCGCATCAATGATCGAAGTGACGGTGTGGACTGGCTTTCCATGCAGCATGTCAAAAATCAATCGAAGGTCGATGGCGTCGAAGGTGAAGTTATAACTGAAACGCCGCCCCGTGTTGGCGAGCACGAACTGGATACGTTCAAGGGCGGATAGCAATTCGGGGCGATAGCTATTGCCGATGCGTTCCCATTCGCTCAAGAGAACACTGGTGTCGCAGTGGTAGCCGAGCCACACACGGAAATCACCCACAGGCTCCTTACCTTCGAGCTGGCGCTTAATACCTTCCAGAATGAAAGACGAGGCCGTGTCGAGTATCTTGAAATGTTCTGCATGATCGGGATTGGCTGGGTCGAGATGCTCAATCAACCACGAATAGTGTTTTTGTCGCGTACTAGGCTTGATCTTGCGGGATTGGACAACAGCCTGAACCACGTCTTCGCCGATTAACTGAATGACGCGCTGCACCACCTCAGAAACGCTATCGTCTTTGGACACTGCGAATCGCGGCAAGAGGTCTGCACGAGAGATTGAAGCCCCGCCGCTGTAATGGTTTGTACCGTGAGAACGATTGAGTGCCATTGGTGCAATGACAAGATTGTCAGCTCTGAACAGGCCGACTGACGTTTTGCCACGTACAGGGGCAATGTGGGAAAGTTCAAACGGATCTTCACCGTGCTCCCTGCGTAGACCATAACCATTCATCTTCTGACAGCTTGCATATACATCGTAAAGATCTTCAAGTTGTTGCTGGTCGAAGTGATGATAAATCTGGATGGTGCGGGCTCTAATAGCCTGACGGGCAAGTTCGTAGAAGAATGGGGAAGTGCTGGCGCTGGCAATCTTTTTAACGCGACGAGCTATGTTGTGGGAAGTGGTGCGACAAGAAGTGTTGCAGAATTTCGCTGTATTGCTTCTGGTGCGAAAGCGCGTCTTGCACTGAGGGCATGTCGGGCGGCGTTCAGTTGTTGTTCGGGTTCTTGCAGTCATTGTTATAGGCTCCATTATGGTTGGCGTTTATGGGATTCTGGGCTTTGGGGTTGCACGGGTCAGAGTGAAAGCAGCGAGCGTTGCAATAACGTCGCCGCTTCTGTACTGAGAACACGTGACCGCAATGATTACATGTGCAGGTCTTGTTCATTCTTACCTCTTATATGATGGGAACTAGGATTTGTCTGATGGGGTAACAGCGTTACTTGGCAAGTTCCAGACGAACACGAGCTTCGATAGCATCGCGTTGAGTCTGACGCTCTGCTGCTAACTCTTTTTCAACCTGACGATCAATCGCAGCTTCTTCAAGTGCTACTTGACGTTCTACAATCAGGCGATTACTGTCCTCAATCTCGCGTTTGTACTCTGCTTCAACTGCTGCATGGATCACCTTTATGTCAGCATCTTGTTCTGCTTGAGGCTTGTAAAAGTAGATGTGGTGAGAAGTTCCAGCGAATGGCAGCGTCCCTAGCTCGTGCAGCGTGTAGCCCTCTTCCATCTTGGCTAGGTACACAGGGATGATCTGAGCGGGAGCTAGAACAAGCTCTGAGATATAGGCACCCACCAGCACCTTGCCGATAGGTCTGCCTGTTCTAGGGTCAGTGTCGGCATAAGCATCGTATCCATGCGGACGGTTCTTGTACGAGGCTACAGCGACCTCTTGGAGGGCGTTAAGTTCTTGTTTGTTATGCTTGCGTAGAATAGACATGATTTGTCTCCTGTAAGTTGAGTTGTAGGAACATGGCTGCGATGTATTCAGCAGCTACGAATTGGTTTGCACGATCTGTGTTTGTTAGCAGTGGAACAAGAGCTGCTCTAGCTCTTGCCCGGTACACACGCATATAGCACTTGTGGCTACAGACGGTTTTATCTTTGCGGCGAGATGTCATTGATTGCCCGCAGACCGGGCAGGTGGAAACGTGAAGCATGGCCATTATTAGCCCTCCGAAGTTAGTGATATGATTTTTTGGGGACGAAAAAAAAGAGAGCGTTTGGGAGACGCCCTCTCTAGTTGCGATGCTCCCTGAGAGACACCGCTTGCAGAAATACGAAGTTACCTAGCCAGTTGGAGGAAGGCAATGGAAGGTGCCAGTCAACTGATAAAGAAACTTCGCCTCTGCTTATATACATATTTTACCACGGAAGTGAGGAAAGTCAATCTTATGAATGGCATTTCATAAAATAAAAGTTTCCGCTGGTGAACTAAGAACTACTTAATAACTGCTTCTCGTCATTCGTATTGCAAGCGAAGGTTTTCATAATCCGCATTATCCCACGTAGCACTACCCGCTATTTCCTCAAACGGCTCCCAGTACGGATAATCCTCATCCGGCCCTTTCAAGACTAATATGAGATCGTTACCCCACATCAGCTTGTATCGGTTTAGCTTTCGATCAACACCAGCATAACGAAATGTTGCACCAGAATCCGACACAAGACGACCGTCTGAATGAATTGTAATACTGTATCCGACACTACGGAGCATTGCTGAGAGCCTTTGTGGGTCGCTTCTTTCTAATGTCCAAACATCCCCTTGTTTTTGCCAGTTACGTCCTGCATCGGGGACTACAGTCGCCTTAAGCATGGCCAACTCTCGCTCAGCAACTTTGCGTGCTTCATCTGCACGCATGAGCTGATCTAACACCTCAGGAATGTCGCCAACAACTTCAATAGCGGATGAATAGCTCTTCAGTATCCTAGAGGTTTCCAGCAACTTAACCTCAGCAGCAATGATTGCCTGTTCGTTCACACCTGTATGGTTACGCTCTACAGCTCTAAGGGCTGCCGTCGCAGAAGTGCGAAGGTACACAGCATCAATGATTTCTCTGGGGATGACTTTCTTGTTGTCGCATCCATTCAACTCCTGTCGCTTCCTGCACCGCATGGAAACCTGCACACCCTTGATAGTACGCATAATGAAGTTATGACTACAGCAGCCGCATTTGATTAATCCAACGTAGAAATGTGCGGCTGTTTTAATCTTTTTGGACGTCTTACGCCTCTGACCTTCGAGTTGGGCAAGGTGATACAACGAAATGTCGATGATAGGCTCATATACTTGGGCACCGTCCCAGCGGCCAATCGCAGCTTCATTCCTCAGCCAGCCTTCCACACCGGGGCCAGAACACTTGGCCAGCGCCTCGACACCACTCTCCCGCATACGCTTTGCGATTACAGCCTTCCCCAGACCGGATGCGTAAAGTTCAAACGCCAGCTTCACCTGAGCCGCGACCTCTACAACCACCTCCCCTTTCGATGTCAGCCATGCAGGCGTATTGCGTTTGGGTGTCTTACCCTCATTGGCGAGCCGACGTCGAGAGTCGTATGAACCTTTAAGGCGACGACTCAGGTTATCGCTGTATTGCCGAGCTGCTTGGATCTTCCCGAGCAGGATGTAAATGGCCCCCCCATCTAAGCTCTGGCGTGTATAGATCACGTTGTCGTCCAGAGTGATGATCGACACACCTGCACGGAGAATCGGAGAAATCACTCTCGTCAGCATGTCTAACGTATCCAAGCGCCCAGCTCTGTCCACAGACTCTACAAGGACGGCATCGCCCTCCTGAATAACACCAGCTGTTACAGCCGCAAGTAAATCAGCGAAGCCACCCCCCTCCTTGATGTGCTCCCCCTTCCAACCGCTCTTGCCCAAGTCTTGGAACGTCAACTTGCTTGACGAATATTCAGGGTGACGAACGTGCCATTCAGAAACCATCGACTGCTGACGCTCAAGGCTTGATCCGCGCTTCTGGGTGACACTGGAAAAACGTGAGTAACTGAATGCTGTAGGCATAACGCCCCCGGAATAGTGCCGAAGCAATAATTATACACATATGAAAAAGCTGTAAAAACGGCTCATGCAAAAACTAAAAGCCCACTCATTGGTTGAACTTATCGAAATGGCCAAACGTAACGGCCTGGTGTGAGAAACAGAATGCCCACGCGGTTAAACAAGTATTTATCACTGCTCACTGCTTTAGTGCTGTGCACCTGCGTGTCCGCCGAACCCGCCCGCACTGAAACCCTTTCATTGCTCAGCCGCTCGGCCACCTCTGGCGTGGAAGTTGCGCTGGATAACGCGCAGCGTTCCTGGCTGGAGCACAAGCGCGAGCTTCGGGTGGGTACTTCAACTACCGATTACCCGCCCTTCGACATGACCGACAGCGGTCAGGACTACGAAGGGCTCACCGCCGATTACGTCGGCATCCTGGCCAAAACCCTCGATGTATCAATAAAAGTTGAGCGCTTTGCATCCAGAGACGCTGCCATCAAGGCCCTTGAAGAGGGCCAGATCGACCTGCTCGGTACGTCCAATGGGTTTGAAGCCGCCAACCGCAACCTGCTGCTTTCTGCGCCATACGCCATCGACCAGCCCGTACTGGTGACCCGCGAGGGCGAAACGCGGTCGCTTTCACAAGGCCTTGAAGGCTTGCGCCTGAGCATGGTTTACCACTACCTGCCCCTGGATGAGATCAAGGCGCTCTACCCCAAGGCCATCATCCAGTCATATCCGTCTTATCAAAACGCACTCAATGCCGTGGCTTTCGATCAGGCGGATGTATTCCTGGGGGACACGGTCTCAACCCATTACATGATCAACAAGGGCTATCTGAAGAACATCAAGATGGCCAACTTTGGCAGGCACGAAGCCCAAGGGTTCAGCTTTGCAGTACGCCATGACAATGCGCAACTGCTCGCTATCATCAACGCCACGCTCAAGGCCGTACCCGACAGCGAGCAGGAGCGCATCGCCAAGCGCTGGAGCGCGGGCAGTGACATATTGCTCTCCGATAACAAGCTGCAATTGACCGGGCGCGAAGAACAATGGCTGGCCCAGCACCCGGTGGTCAGAGTCGTGGTCAGTGAAACCCTGGCACCGCTGACCTTCTTTGACGCCCACGGCAACTTCAGGGGCATCACCGCGGACCTGCTGGAAATGATCCGCCTGCGTACCGGCCTGCGCTTCGAGATACAGCGCGCCCACGGCCTAAATACCATGATACAGAGGGTCAAGCAGGGCGAAACCGACATTATCTCGGCCATCAGCCCGACCGCTTCGCGAGAAAGCACCCTGAAGTTCACTCGTCCTTACCTGGTCAACTCGTTTGTCCTGCTCACGGCCAAGGGGCGCCAGGCACCTGCAAGCCTCGAACAACTGGCGGGCAAGAAACTGGCCTTGAGCCAGGGCAACCCCCTGACCGACTACCTGCGCAGCCAGTACCCGCGGATAACACTGGTCGAAACAGAGAGTATTTACCGAGCAACAGAGTTACTGGCAGAGGGTGAAGTACAAGGCGCCGTCAATACCCTGGTGATTGCCAACTACCTGCTCGCCTCGCAAATGTTTCGGGATCGTTTGCAAATCAGCGCCACCCTCGGCACCCAGCCTGCAACCTTTGCCCTCGCCACTGCCCGGGATGCCACCGAGTTGCACTCAATCCTCAACAAGGCCCTGCTGAGCATTGCGCCGGATGAACTGGGCATCATCAACAGCCGCTGGCGTGGCTATGCCCCGGCATCCGATAGCTACTGGCGCAACTACCATCGCCTGATATACCAGATCATCATTGGCACCAGCCTGTTGCTGTTGCTGTCCCTGGTGTGGAATGCCTACATGCGCCGCCAGATCCGTCATCGAAAAATAGCCGAGCGAGCCCTCAGCGATCAATTTGAATTCATGCGGGCAATGGTCAATGGCACGCCTCATCCCATTTATGTCCGCGATCGCGAAGGCATACTTAAAACCTGCAATGACAGCTACCTGCAGGCCTTTTCAGCCCGGCGTGAAGACGTCATTGGCAAAACGGTGATGCAGGCCTGCGGCTTGCTGAGCAATGAGTGCGAAGCCCACGATTATCAGGCCGACTACTTGCGCGTCATGGCTGAGGGCACCCCGCTGGTCCTGGATCGCCCGCTCAATATCGGTGGTAAAAACTTCACCATCTATCACTGGATCCTGCCCTTCCGCGACTCACTGGGCGAGGTCCAGGGCATTATCGGAGGCTGGATCGACATCAGTGAACGGCGCCACCTTCTGGATGAGCTGCGCGCAGCCAAAGAACTGGCCGACGACGCCAACCGTGCCAAAAGCACCTTTCTGGCCACCATGAGCCATGAAATCCGTACACCGATGAATGCCGTGATCGGTTTGCTGGAACTCACCCTAAAACGCGCCGACCAGGGGCATCTCGACCGCCCCTCCATTGAGGTGGCCTACCACTCGGCCAAGGACCTGCTGGAGTTGATCGGCGATATTCTCGATATTGCCCGGATCGAATCAGGCCGCCTGAACCTGTCCCCGGAGCGCGTCAACCTGCGCAACCTCGCCCATTCGGTGATCAGGGTGTTTGACGGCCTGGCCAGGCAAAAAAACCTCACGCTCTCCCTGCAGTTCCATCCCCGGGGCGATGCGCCCGATGTGCTGATCGACCCGCTACGTTTCAAGCAAATCCTGACCAACCTGGTCAGCAATGCGATCAAGTTCACCCGCCAGGGCCAGGTCACCCTGGCGATCAACCTGCTGCCTGCCAGCACCCCCGACCATACCGAACTGCAACTGAGTGTCCAGGACACAGGTATCGGTATCAGTGATCGCGATCAGGCCCGTCTGTTCGAACCCTTCGCCCAGGCCGAAAACAGCGGGCAACTGGCCCTCAACGGTGCAGGCCTTGGCCTGCTGATCTGCCGCAGCCTGTGCGAAATGATGGGGGGCACGCTGGAACTGAGCAGCCAGGTAAACGTGGGCACCCTGGTTGAGATAAAGCTCAGGCTGCCCACCTTGCCGCCCTGCCTGAGCAGCGCCGCGCATGAACCGGTAATCAACCCTGCGGCGCACCGCCTGAACGTGCTGGTGGTGGACGATCATCCTGCCAATCGACTGCTGATGTGCCAGCAACTGGGGTACCTGGGGCATCGCTTTACCACTGAGCACGATGGCGCGGCCGGCTTCAAAACCTGGAAAGAAGGCACATTCGACCTGGTCATTGCCGACTGCAACATGCCCGTCATGAACGGTTATGACCTCACCAGGGCCATACGCCAGTACGAGCAGGCGTCGCAGCAACGGCCATGCACCGTGCTGGGCTTTACTGCCAACGCCCAGCCTGAGGAGCGCCAGCGCTGCGCAATGGCCGGGATGGACGACTGCCTGTTCAAACCCATCAGCCTGACCCTGCTCAGCCAGCATCTGGCAGCCCTGGTACCGCTCGACACTGGCAACGAGGCCTTCAACCTGGAATCCCTCAACGCGCTTTCGGGCGGTGATAACGAACGCAAACAACGCTTGCTGGAGGAGCTGCTGCGCAGCAATGGCCAGGATCTCAAGGCCCTGATGCACCTGCCCGACAACGGGGACTTGAAGCCATTTGCCGACATTGCTCACCGGATCAAAGGCGCGGCCCGCATCGTCGGTGCCGCGCAGTTGATCAAACACTGCGAAATACTTGAGCACGCCAGCCCGTCCAACCTCATCCAGGCGCGCAATGACGTACAAGCCGCCATGCAGGCCCTGGAGCAGGTACTGGCCCGTCAACTTCAAAAGTTGGCCAGCGGCACCTGAGCGCCAACCGCAAAACCGGCCAATGGCTGAGCAGGTTGGCCCGGTTTCACTATGCTTAAAGGCATCGGCAGGTGAACCAATCGCGGAGTAACTGCACATGCGCAATGTTGCGCAATCCCGGAAGCGCCAACTGCCGCTGCATGTTCACATTAGTGCGATGTTTACATGTTTGCTGCTCCTGCTGGGCCTGGTGCTGGGTGTGTTCAACTACCAGCAAACCACCCAGATCATTCTCGGCAGCAGCCAGAAACTGTTCGGTTACCTGGAGCAGGATGTTCAACGCGACCTGCTCGACGCCTACCAACCCATCAGGCATGCCCTGAACCTGTTGACCCTCAACCCTGACGCCGTGACCGACCAGCCGGAGCGGCGAACGGGGCTGCTGCTGCCTTTCGTGCAAACACTCGAAGACAACCACAGTTTGTCAGCACTGTACCTGGGGGATGACAACGGCAATCTCTTTCTCGTCAGGCCGTTGCGCAACGAGGCCATCAGGCTCCAGCTCCAGGCCCCAGCCCAAGCACGCTACGAAGTCTGGTCGATAACCCGCTCGGCACGACAAGGTGGCGTTGAGTCGAAAAAACTGTACCTGGATGCGTCCCTGGTCGAGCTGGCACAGCGAACTATTGCCAATGAAACCTATGACCCCCGCAGCCGAAAGTGGTTTATCCCGGCACATGCCGAGCACGATCAAACCACCACCACCCCCTACCTGTTTTTTACCACCCACGAAGTTGGCACAACACTGGCCAAACGCAGCGCTGGCAACACGGTGCTGGGTGCCGACGTGACCCTGTCGCAACTGTCCGCCACCCTGGCGGCGCATCAGGTAACACCCGGCACGCAAATCGTGTTGTACGGCGCCGATGGCCGCGCTATCGCCTACCCGGACTTCAGCAAGCTGCTCACCGCTCAGGACCCGGAAAAGCTGCCAAAAATCGCGGAATTAAACCCGGCCCTGGGCTACCTGGTCAGCCAGGGCCCGGACGCCCAGCGGCGCCTGTACGACGGCCAGCGCCAATGGGTCGTGACACGGTTCAACGTAGAGGATGGCGGAGCCAATGGCTTGCAATTAGCCATGATGGTGCCGGAAGACGAATTGCTGGCCGATGCCTATCGGCTCAGATGGCAGGGAGCCCTGGTGACACTGGCGGCCCTGCTGCTGTGCCTGCCGATGGGCTGGGTGACCTCACGCTTGCTGGTCAAGCCCTTGCAGGCGCTGGTCCGCGAAGCCGATGCCATTCGGCGGTTCGATTTCAACTACCCCCTGAAGCAGAAATCGATCGTGCTTGAAATCGACCAACTGGAGGGGTCGATGTCACGCATGAAAGAAACCCTCGCCAGTTTTTTTGAAATCACCTCCAGCCTCTCGGCCCACACCCGTTTTGAGCCATTGCTGCAGTCGGTTTTGCTGGAAACGATCAAGATTGCCCAGGCACAGGCCGGCCTGATCTACCTGACGCAAAACGACAGCCGTCAACTGGAGTTGAAGGGACTGATCATCAATGGCCAGCCCCAGGACCTGACTACCCAACCACAGCCGGATATAGACCCTGACAGCAATGACAATCCGCCGTGGCTACAAGGGCTGTTCCAGGGCCATGACAGCGTCGCCCATTCGCTCAGCCTTGAGCAGGCGGGGGATTTGCAGCCAATCATGGCGCAACTGGGCAGCCAGAGTATCCACCTGATCGGTATTCGCCTGCACAACCGCCACGGCGAAACCGTGGGCATTTTGCTGCTGGTGTTGAACGACAGTGGTTCCAGTGACGACCAGGACCACTTGCGGGCTGATCGCATCGCCTTTATCCAGGCCGTCTCCGGCACCGCCGCCGTGTCGATCGAAAGCCAGCGCCTGCAAGCACGTCAGAAGCAGCTGCTGGATGCCTTGATACAACTACTGGCGGGCGCCATCGACGCCAAAAGCCCATATACCGCCAGCCATTGCCAACGGGTGCCGACCCTCACCCTGATGCTGGCCCAGGCAGCGGCCGCCAGCCAGCAGCCCGAATTCGAGCAGTACGACCCCTCGCAAGAACAGTGGGAGGCCCTGCGCATCGCGGCCTGGCTACATGACTGCGGCAAGGTCACAACCCCCGAGTATGTGGTCGACAAGGCCACCAAGCTTGAAACCCTGTACGACCGCATCCACGAAATTCGCACCCGCTTTGAAGTGCTCAAGCGCGATACCTGGGTCGACTACTGGCAAGCCCGGGCCCTGGGTGGCGATGATGCGCAATTGAGTGAACGACGCGAAGCCAGCCTGGCGGCCCTGGACCAGGACTTCGCCTTTGTCGCGCAATGCAACCTGGGCGGCGAGGCCATGCAGGAGGCCGACCTTGAGCGCTTGAACGCCATCGCCCGGCGTACCTGGAAGCGAACCCTGGATGATCGGTTGGGGGTGTCCTGGGAGGAGAACAAGCGCCAGTCAACCCGTGAGGAGCACGACTTGCCGGTAACCGAACAGCTGCTGGCCGACAAGCCCGAGCACCTGTTCCTTCGCCCTGAAGCCGACCTGATTGACCCTGAAAACCCCTGGGGCTTCAAGCTCGAGGTGCCACAGTACAAGTTCAACCGGGGTGAACTGTACAACCTGAGCACCCGGCGCGGCACCTTGACCAACGAGGAACGCTACATCATCAACAACCACATCGTGCAGACCATCCTGATGCTCAGCAGCCTGCCCCTGCCCGCCTACTTGAGCAACATTGCCGAAATCGCCGGCGGGCATCACGAAAAAATGGACGGGACCGGCTATCCAAAACGCCTGAAACGCGAAGAGATGAGCCTGGAGTCACGGATGATGGCGATTGCCGATATTTTCGAGGCGTTGACCGCCTCGGACCGCCCCTATAAACGCAGCAAGACGTTAAGCGAAGCCCTGAGCATCATGGCCACCATGTGCCACGATGCGCATATTGACCCACAACTGTTCGCGCTATTTATGCGCGAACAGGTGTTTATGCAGTATGCCCGGCAGTTTCTCGACCCGGAGCAAATCGACCCGGTCGATATCGACGCCCTGATGCTCAAGGCCGGGCTAAGCGGCTAGCGGCCTCAGCAATCGCTCAAACGCAAGAAGATCGCAGCCAGGGCTTCAATGCCCTGCTGGTCCTGCTCGCTGAAGCGCCCGATGCTCGGGCTGTCCAGATCCAGCACGCCAATCAGGCGGCCATCCTTGATCAAGGGCACCACCAACTCACTGTTGGAAGCACTGTCACACGCAATATGCCCGGCAAATGCATGCACATCTTCAACCCGCTGGGTCTGCCGGCTCGCCGCCGCAGCCCCGCACACGCCCCGCCCGAACGGGATACGAACACAGGCAATCTGCCCCTGGAACGGGCCCAGTACCAGTTCTTCATTGCGGTTGAGGTAAAAACCGGCCCAGTTCAGATCATCAAGCTGGTGATACAAAAACGCCGAGAACTGTGCAGCATTGGCAATAAAGTCACGCTCATCTGCCAACAACGACTCCAGCTGAGCCTGCAACAGGGTGTAGCCGTTCAGGCCTGCACCTGTGGCGTTCAAATCAATCATTCACTTGCTCCAACAATTTCAAACCCACCCAATAACGCGCGAACTGATAGGCGCAACGGCCGTTGCGGTTGCCACGCCCGGTCGCCCAGCGCACGGCCAGAATATCCAGTGCCTCGTCGCGTTGCCACTGCAAACCGGCTTTGCGGGCCAATACCTCGATCCAGTGCTCGACCACACTCAAAAAATGATCCTGGGTAAAGGGATAGAATGACAGCCACAGGCCAAAACGGTCAGACAAGGCGATCTTGTCTTCCACGGCCTCATTGGGGTGTAACTCACCGTCAACGTTCTTCCAGTTCTCGTTGTCGCTTTCCTTTTCCGGCACCAGGTGGCGACGGTTCGAAGTGGCATATAGCAGCACGTTATCCGGCGCTTGCTCCAGCGAGCCATCCAGCACACTTTTCAGCACCCGGTAATCACTCTCGCCAGCTTCAAACGACAGGTCATCGCAAAACAGCACAAAGCGCTGGGGCAAGCCCTGCAACTGCTCAACCACGCGCGGCAGGTCGGCCAGATGATCGCGTTCGATCTCGATCAGACGCAGCCCCGCATGGCCATACTCGGCCAGCAAGGCCCGAATGATTGAAGACTTGCCGGTGCCCCGTGAGCCCCAGAGCAGGGCATGGTTGGCAGGCAAGCCGTCGAGAAACTGTTTGGTGTTGCGCCCCAGCTGGTCACGCTGGTTATCCACCCCGATCAAGTCCGAAAGGCGCATTTCAAGGCTGACTTGCAACGGCATCAGATAGCCTGAGCGACCTTCACGCTGCCACCTGGCTGCCAGGCACTGGTCCCACTCGATCGATTCGCGCTGCGCCGGCAGCAAAGGTTCAAGACGTGCAAGGACCGCTTCGGCCCGTTCCAGAAAGGCATCCAGTTTAGAATTCACAACATTTCCTCGGACTGATACACAATGATGGCACATTGACATTGCCAGAATTCGACAGCCATCCGCAAAATGACTCGCTCGGCTAACCGCAGGCAGCTCAATCAGGCTGCCGATTGACCTACTAATCGACTACTCTTGCACCCCGCAAGAAATGGAAACAGGTGCTGCACCCCAATGGATACAAAACTCACCCATCGCCTGTCTTTCAAGCAAGCCAAGCTGACTGTGCTGGTTGGGCTGGTGCTCGGGGCCATGCTGAGCCTGCTGCAAATCGGCATCGATTATGCCAGTGAAAACGCCGCCATCAATCGCGAAATCCAGTCACTGCTTGAGATCAGCCACAACCCGGCATCGCGCATCGCCTACAACCTTGACGCCGAGCTGGCCCAGGAACTGTTGCAGGGCCTGTTGCGCTCACCGGCGATCATCGGTGCGCAACTGGTCGATAGCGACGGCGTAGTCCTTTCGGCGGTGCAGGATCAACCCGAAAGCGGGCGCTACCGGGCCCTGAGCGACTTTCTGTTTGGTGCCAACCGCTCGTTTGACGAGCGCCTGTACTTCAACCACCTGCCTGAAATGAGCATGGGCATGCTGCACCTGGAAGTGGACACCTACCCTTTCGGCAAACGATTTTTGCAGCGTGCAGAAGTCACCTTGCTCAGCGGCTTTATCCGCAGCTTCATCCTGACGTTTATCCTGATGGGGCTGTTTTATGTGATGCTGACCAAGCCGCTGGTGCGGGTGATTCGCGAACTCAGCCAGCGCAAGCCCGGCCACCCTGGTCAATCACGGATGCACTGCCCTCCCGGTCACGAAGACGACGAAATTGGCGTATTGGTCAACGCTGCCAACCAGCAGTTCGAAGCCATGACCCTGGAGATGGAACACCGCCGCCGTGCCGAAAACAGCCTCACCGACTACCTGGCCCGGCTGGAAACCATCGTTTCACAGCGCACCCAAGAGCTGGAAACAATCAACGAGCAACTGCGTCACTCCAATGAAGAGCTGGAAGCTGCGCGCAGCACGGCACTGGAAATGGCCCAGGCCCGCGCGGCATTCCTGGCCAATATGAGCCACGAAATCCGCACCCCGCTCAATGGCCTGCTGGGCATGCTGGCGCTGTGCCTGGACAGCCCGCTGAATGCCGAGCAATACCAGCAACTGTCCATTGCCCACGACTCGGGCAAGGTCCTGGTCGAACTGCTCAACGACATTCTCGACCTGTCCAAATTCGATGCTGGCCAACTGGAACTGGAGCATATTGCTTTCGATCTGGGCACGTTGATCGAAGACACCGCCAACCTGTTGTCACAAAACGCCGCGCCCAGTGTGGAGCTGACGTGCCTGATCGACCCGGATTTCCCGGCATTGGTACTCGGCGACCCGACCCGGGTCCGCCAGATTGTCAGCAACCTGCTGTCCAACGCCCTGAAATTCACCCGCTTCGGCCGAGTGGATGTGCGCCTCAGTGCGCAAAGCGACCAAGTGCGTATCGAAGTGTGCGACACCGGTATCGGCATCGCCCAGGAAGCACAAGCGAGAATTTTCCGCCCCTTTACCCAGGCAGGGGCAGGCATCACCCGCCAGTTTGGCGGCACCGGGTTAGGCCTGGCACTGACCAACAGCCTGTGTGAAGTGATGCACGGGCGGCTGACCATCAGCTCGGAAGTCGGCTTTGGCAGCCAGTTTTGCGCCGAACTCCCACTGCCCTGCCATACCCCGGCGATCAAGCAAAAGACGCTGTGCGGGCGGGTGATTGGCGTCAGCGCGGCGAGCAGTGGCTTGAGCGAACTGCTCAGCAGCTATTTGCCACTTTGGGGGCTGGACTACAAACGCTATTCCCTGAACGACTCCCTGGCGGGTACCGATCCTGACCTGCTGATCACCGACTGCCCCGAGTGCCTGTTTGGCCTGCGGCCTGCCATCAACGCGCCCATTCTGTTGGTGACCGCCTATGGCAACTTCATGCCCGGCGATCAAGTCAATGCATTGGCCCCCCTGCAACAAAAAGCCCGGCCGCTTTCGCGTTATGCGCTGTATAAAACCTTGCAGCATCTGCTGCTCAAAGATGACGACGTAAACCCTGGCGCGCGCCGCGACAGCGCCCCTGCCCAGCGCCGGGCACGGATTCTTCTGGTTGAAGACAACCCGGTCAACCAGTTGGTGGCCAAGGGCATGCTGAGCAAACTGGGCTGTGATGTGAGGGTGGCGGCGCATGGTGGCGAAGCCCTGAGCCTGCTGGAACAGAAGACCTTTGATCTGGTGTTGATGGACTGCAATATGCCGGTGATGGATGGCTACGAGGCCACCCGGCAAATTCGCCAGCGCGGGCGCTGGCCAAAACTGCCCATCGTGGCCCTGACGGCCAATGCCATGCCCGAAGAGCGCGAGCGCTGTCGCTCGGCGGGCATGAACGACTACCTGGCCAAACCGTTTCGACGTGAAGAGCTGGCGACGCTGATTGACGTGTGGGTGCCGCAAAAAGCCTGAAAGAGGCAGGTTTGTGTAGCCGCTGACGAGTAGAACGAGGCTGCGATCGAGCGCGAAGCGGTCGCTAAATCACACGCAACGGTGCGCCAGTCAGATCCGGACTCAGGATTTGCGACGTCTGCGCCGCCGTTCGCAGCCTCGTTCCACTCGTCAGCGGCTTAAGATAAACCGTCTTACCATTAAATCGATCGCAGCAGCGCCTCGATATCGGCCTTGAGCGCCTCGGGCTTGGTAGTCGGGGCATAACGCTTGACGCTCTGGCCATCGCCACTGACCAGGAACTTGGTGAAGTTCCACTTGATTCCCTGCGACCCCAGCAACCCCGGCGCACGTTTCTTGAGCTGGACAAACAAGGGGTGGGCCTTGGGGCCATTGACGTCAACCTTCTT
This sequence comes from Pseudomonas fragi, assembly GCF_900105835.1. Classification (NCBI taxonomy): domain Bacteria; kingdom Pseudomonadati; phylum Pseudomonadota; class Gammaproteobacteria; order Pseudomonadales; family Pseudomonadaceae; genus Pseudomonas; species Pseudomonas fragi. The sequence continues at coordinate 4,721,741 of NZ_LT629783.1, read as the reverse complement.
GAACAGCGGGAAGCTCACGCCGAAGTTCAGCTCGCAAAACTCGGAAATGGCCGCTTCGTCGCCCGGCTCCTGCTGGCCAAACTGGTTGCATGGAAACCCCAGGATCACCAACCCCTGGTCGCGATACTGCTGCCACAGCGCCTCTAGCCCCTTGTACTGCGGGGTAAAACCACACTTGCTGGCCGTATTGACCACCAACACGGCTTTGCCCTGGAAATCCGCCAGGGTTTTCGGCTCGCCGCCAAGAGTGGTGCATGGGATATCGAACAGGTTGTCGTTCATGACGGCGCCTCAAAAGGTCAGTTGCGGGGAACCAGGTCCAGGCACACCGAGTTGATGCAGTAGCGCAACCCGGTGGGTGGCGGACCGTCAGGGAACACATGGCCCAGGTGCGCATCACATTTGGCGCAGACCACTTCGGTACGCACCATGCCGTGGCTCACGTCACGGATCTCGACCATCGCACTGTCGCCAATGGGCTGGTAAAAGCTCGGCCAGCCACAGCCGGAATCAAATTTGGCGCTGGAATCGAACAATGGCGCGTTGCAGCAAATGCAGTGATAAACGCCGTCGGTTTTGGTGCCGTTGTATTTGCCCGAAAACGGCCGTTCGGTGCCTTTGAGCCGGCACACGTTGTATTGCTCCGGATCGAGCATGGCCTTCCATTCGTCCAGGGTTTTGTTCAACTTTTCCATGCTTATGCCTCTGCAACTGAAAAACCCCGACCAGTGGCTTTTCCAGGGGTCGGGTGGCACGTATGATTGCGCCTCGTTAAACACCAGTCTGGCACCCGCCCCAACTGCATTCAAACGGATTCTTGAAGCAAAGCGGTGTTAGCCACTGTGTGCAAACACAGAATTTCCCAGTGCCGTGGTCATCACAGCGCCTGGATCGTTCATTTTCGGGATCACATCGCCATGCAGGTCAGCAAATCAAACAAGCTCGCCAACGTCTGTTATGACATTCGCGGCCCGGTGCTCAAGCACGCCAAGCGTCTGGAGGAGGAAGGCCAGCGCATCCTCAAGCTGAATATCGGCAACCCCGCACCCTTTGGATTTGAAGCGCCGGACGAAATCCTCCAGGACGTGATCCGCAACCTGCCGACTGCCCAGGGCTACAGCGACTCCAAGGGCCTGTTCAGCGCCCGCAAGGCCGTGATGCAGTACTACCAGCAAAAACAGGTGGAAGGGGTCGGCATCGAAGACATCTACCTGGGCAACGGTGTGTCCGAGTTGATCGTGATGTCGCTGCAAGCGCTGCTCAACAATGGCGACGAAGTGCTGGTACCTGCACCTGACTACCCGCTGTGGACTGCAGCCGTGACCCTGGCCGGCGGCCACCCGGTACACTACCTGTGTGACGAGCAAGCCAACTGGTGGCCTGATCTTGAGGATATAAAAGCCAAGATCACCCCCAACACCAAGGCGATGGTCATCATCAACCCGAACAACCCTACCGGTGCGGTGTATTCCAAGGAAGTGCTGCTGGGCATGCTGGAAATTGCCCGCCAACACAACCTGGTGGTGTTCTCGGACGAAATTTACGACAAGATCCTCTACGACGACGCCGTGCATATCTGCACCGCGTCCCTGGCCCCGGACGTGCTGTGCCTGACCTTCAACGGCCTGTCCAAGTCGTACCGGGTGGCCGGTTTCCGCTCAGGCTGGATTGCCATCTCCGGGCCCAAGCAAAACGCCCAGGGCTATATCGAAGGCATCGATATGCTGGCCAACATGCGCCTGTGCGCCAACGTGCCCAGCCAGCACGCCATCCAGACTGCACTGGGCGGCTATCAGAGCATCAATGACCTGGTCCTGCCCAACGGCCGCTTGCTGGAGCAGCGCAACCGCACCTGGGAACTGCTCAACGACATCCCCGGGGTCAGCTGCGTGAAACCGATGGGGGCACTGTATGCGTTCCCGCGTATCGACCCGAAAGTGTGCCCGATCCTTAACGACGAAAAATTCGTGCTGGACCTGCTGCTCTCGGAAAAACTGCTGGTGGTTCAAGGCACGGCATTCAACTGGCCGTGGCCTGACCACTTCCGTGTGGTGACCCTGCCGCGTGTCGACGAGCTGGATATGGCCATCGGCCGGATCGGTAATTTCCTGAAGACCTACCGTCAGTAATTTCTGAGCATGCTGTGCGACCAATCAAAAGTCGCACAGCATGTGTCAGATGAAACATTCTTCACGCACTGCCTGCTGCCGCCCTCTTCCCCCCTCAAAAACCCCCTGCAAACGACAAAGTCCCGTGTTTATTGGCTTGAGGTGGAACTTCTGGCGCAGAAAAACGTTCCTTCATATTAGGAAATGCCCCGCATGCAACTAGAATCAGGCTGAAGGACACAGTTTGAAATAGTCACTTGGTTGAATAGCCTGGGGCAGCACCTTATATACCCGCATACGGCAACACCTTTAAGACGAGGAGATTCTTACAACCATGATGCGCATTCTGCTGTTTTTGGCCACTAACCTGGCGGTCGTGCTGATTGCCAGCATCACCTTGAGCCTGTTCGGCTTCGACGGGTTCATGGCGGCCAACGGGGTTGATCTGAACCTCAGTCAGCTGTTGGTGTTCTGTGCGGTCTTTGGTTTTGCAGGGTCTTTGTTCTCGCTGTTCATCTCCAAATGGATGGCGAAGATGAGCACCAGCACCCAGGTGATCACTCAACCTCGTACTCGTCATGAACAATGGTTGATGCAAACCGTTGAGCAATTGTCCCGCGAGGCGGGAATCAAAATGCCTGAAGTGGGGATTTTCCCTGCTTATGAGGCGAATGCCTTTGCCACAGGCTGGAACAAAAATGATGCCCTGGTCGCGGTCAGCCAGGGTTTGCTCGAGCGTTTTTCGCCCGATGAAGTCAAAGCGGTACTGGCCCACGAGATCGGCCACGTTGCCAACGGTGACATGGTCACCCTGGCACTGGTGCAGGGCGTGGTGAACACCTTCGTGATGTTCTTCGCACGGATCATCGGCAACTTTGTCGACAAGGTGGTGTTCAAGAACGATGAAGGCCGCGGCATTGCCTATTACGTCGCGACCATTTTCGCCGAGCTGGTCCTGGGCTTCCTGGCCAGCGCCATCGTCATGTGGTTCTCGCGCAAGCGTGAGTTCCGGGCTGACGAAGCCGGTGCGCAGCTTGCCGGCACCACGGCCATGATCAGCGCCTTGCAGCGCTTGCGCTCCGAACAGGGCCTGCCGGTTCACATGCCGGACACCATGGCGGCTTTCGGCATCAACGGCGGCCTCAAGCAAGGCCTGGCGCGGATGTTCATGAGCCACCCGCCACTGGAAGAACGTATCGATGCTCTGCGTCGCCGCGGCTAACCCACGGCGAACACAAAAAAGGGCGACTGCGGTCGCCCTTTTTTGTGCCTGCGATTTCGCTCAGGCGGTTTTTTCCAGGCGATACACCCGCTCCACCAGCCGCGTCACACCGCTCTTGAGGAACTTCCATTCCTGATCGAGCACATCGGGTTGCTCAATGATTTCCAGCGTCCAGGCAGGTGCCAGCAGGCTCTGCACCTCGGCGTCCGGCACCGAAAACGGCGGGCCGTTCATTTGTGATTGATCGTAATCGAGGGTTATCAACAGGCCACGGCAACCCCTCGGCAGAATCCGGTTCAGGTGCTGAGCGTAGGCTGCGCGCATTTCGGCAGGCAATGCGATAGTCGCAGCGCGGTCATACAGCCCCACACAGGAGGCCACGTCGGCCTCAGTCAGGGCGAACACGTCACCGCACAGGATCGTCACCGGGCCTGCCTCGTACACCTTGAAGGCGCCCTGCTGGCGAATCTGTGGCTCGACCTGCTGCTCGCTGAAAAACTGCTCCACGGCCGTCTGCGTCAGCTCCACCCCCAGCACTTCATGGCCGTTGGCAGCCAACCAGCTCATATCCAGGCTCTTGCCACACAGCGGCACCAGCACACACCCGCCCTGCTCAAGGCCCAGAGTGGGCCAAAGGCGCGGCAGGTAAGGGTTGACCTGCTGCAGGTGAAAGCCGATCTGATTGCGATCCCAGCGGTCGTGCCAAAATTCGGGCTGCATGATTCACCTTTAAATTCGATAGATAAGTACTAAAACTTATATTGGATTTAGATCAATGATCGGGATGAAGATGACGCATCTTAACTTTGAGGACATCGTTCATGCTCCCCAGCCTGTTTATTTCCCACGGTTCCCCCATGCTAGCACTGGAACCGGGCGCCAGTGGCCCGGCGCTCAAACGCCTGGCGGCCGAACTGCCACGACCAACAGCCATCGTGCTGGTGTCCGCGCATTGGGAAAGCCCCGACCTGCGGGTCGCCAGCAACCCGGCGCCCGAGACCTGGCACGACTTCGGCGGCTTCCCGCCAGCCCTGTTTGCCGTGCAATACCCGGCGCCCGGCGAGCCGGCGCTGGCGGCGCGGATCGCCGCGTTGCTGGCAGATAACGGCCTGCCGGCCCGACTGGACGCCAGACGGCCTTTTGACCACGGTGCCTGGGTGCCACTGTCATTAATGTACCCGGACGCAGATATTCCGGTGGTGCAGGTGTCGCTGCCCAGCCAGCTTGGCCCGGCCGGCCAGACCAGAGTCGGGCATGCACTGGCGGCCCTGCGCAGCGAGGGCGTGCTGATCATCGGCTCGGGCAGCATCACCCACAACCTGCGCGAACTGGACTGGCACGCAGGCCCTGAGAGCATTGAGCCCTGGGCCAAGGCTTTCCGTGACTGGATGATCGACAAACTGGCTGCTGATGACGAAACCGCACTGCATGCTTATCGCACACAGGCGCCTTTCGCCGCCAAAAACCACCCCAGCGACGAGCACCTGCTGCCGTTGTATTTTGCCCGCGCCGCAGGCGGCCCGTTCAGCATTGCCCACCAGGGCTGGACGCTGGGCGCGCTGGGCATGGATATCTACCGGTTTGGCTAGCGCCCCATATCCTGTGGGAGCGGGCTTGCTCGCGATGGCATCGACGCCGTTCAACTGCACTGCCGCGCCGCCAGCATCGCGAGCAAGCCCGCTCCCACAAAGGCCAGACAGTACAAATGACGGACAAAAAAAATCCCCGCACCAGGCGGGGATTTTTTTAGCGATCAATCACTGCAACAGTGATTAATCTTCGCGGTAGCGACGCAGTTTCAACTGCTTGCCAGCAACGCGGGTGTCTTTCAGTTTGGCCAGCAAACCTTCCAGACCGGCTTCCGGCAGTTCTACCAGGCTGAAGCTGTCACGCACCTGGATGCGACCGATCGCTTCACGCGCCAGGCCACCCTCGTTGAGGATAGCGCCCAGCAGGTTCTTGGCAGCGATACCGTCACGCGCACCCAGCGCGGTACGGCAACGAGCACGGCCTTCGGCCAATGGAACCGGAGCACGACGCTCACGATCACCACGATCCGGACGGTCACCCGAACGCTCGGAACGCTCACGCGGTGCGCTGTTCGGCACCAGTGGACGCTCACGCTCGATGGCAGCCAGGGTCAGGGCCTGACCGTTGGTGGCCTTGCGCAGCAGAGCAGCGGCCAGGGCACGCGGGCTGCAACCGATATCAGCAATCAGGCGATCCAGCAGATCACCGTGAGTGGCTTCAGCGTCAGCAACCAGCGGCGTCAGGCTGTTGGTCAACTTCTTGATGCGAGCATCCAGAACAGCCTGGGCATCCGGCAGGCGGACTTCCGCAACCTTCTGACCCGTTACACGCTCGATCACTTGCAGCATGCGGCGCTCACGCGGAGTCACCAGCAGCAGTGCGCGACCTTCGCGACCGGCACGGCCAGTACGGCCGATACGGTGAACGTAGGACTCTGGATCGTAAGGCATGTCAACGTTGAACACGTGAGTGATACGTGGAACATCGAGACCACGAGCAGCAACGTCGGTCGCCACAACGATGTCCAGACGGCCATCCTTGAGGGAGTCGATCACGCGCTCACGCTGGTTCTGGGCGATGTCGCCGTTCAGTGCTGCAGCCTTGTAGCCTTTGGCTTCAAGGGCGCTGGCCAGGTCCAGGGTCGCTTGCTTGGTGCGAACGAACATGATCAGGGCGTCGAAATCTTCAACTTCCAGCAGGCTCAATACAGCCGAGGTCTTCTGGTCAGCGTGAACCAACAGGTGAGCCTGTTCGATCGCGGTAACGGTCTGAGTCTTGGTCTGGATCTTCACGTGTTGCGGATCGCGCAGATGGCGTTCGGCAATGGCACGGATCGACTGCGGCAAGGTTGCCGAGAACAATACGGTCTGACGGGTTGGCGGAAGTGCCTTGAAGATAACTTCAAGATCGTCCATGAAACCCAGTTTCAACATTTCGTCAGCTTCGTCCAGAACCAGGTGGTTCACGGTCGACAGCACTTTTTCGTCACGACGCAGGTGGTCGCACAGACGGCCCGGAGTGGCGACAACGATCTGTGCGCCATTACGGATTGCTTTCAGTTGTGGACCCATAGGGGCGCCGCCGTAAACGGCCACAACGGTAACGCCCGGCATTTGCTTGGCGTAGGTTTCGAAAGCGGTTGCTACTTGCAGCGCCAACTCACGGGTTGGCGCCAGGATCAGGGCTTGCGGCTCGCGCTTAGCAGGATCGATGCGGTGCAGGATCGGCAGGGCGAACGCGGCGGTTTTACCCGTACCGGTTTGCGCCTGACCAATCATGTCGTGACCGGCCATGATGATCGGGATCGATTGCTGCTGAATAGCCGAAGGTTCTTCGTAGCCAGTCGCGATGACAGCAGAAAGAATGTTCGGGTTAAGATTAAAAGCGGCGAAGCCGCCGGTTTCCTGGGTCATGGGTCTGCCTCTAAGTGCATCCGCAAAGACCCATGCTCCAAAGCTGCGCATGCCGTGTAAGACTCAAGAGTCGCCCTGGCTGCTTTGTCGGCGGGGATTTGCGAAAACGTTAAATGAATGGAGCGTTCAGGGGTTGTCCGCGAAACGGACGAGCAGCCGAAGCGTGCTTCGGGAAATGCGACACCTAAACGTGGCCCGGCTAAAGGCCGGCGCGCACTATACCGGATTTATCAAAAAAAAGAAGGGGTTTTTTACTGTAAAAACGCCTGTACCCCTCTGTAGACCGGGCTTTAACGATTTTTTCGTCCCTGAAAAAGCGTTTCGTGCCGGGCCACCCTGGGGCAAACGCTAAAACGTTTCACCGTCGGGCATCAGGTTGCCGGGCGAATTGCCTTGATCAGCGACTCCAGCGAATAGCCCAGACGCGGTGCCAGGGCTTGCGCACGAACGGTCAGCGCGTCGATGTCCAGGGTCTGTTCCAGATCGGCAGGCACCATCAGGATCACGTTACCCTCCTTGACCGGCAGCTCCCAGTAATGGCGGTGATACAGGCCGCGCAACAGGGCAGCACCTAGCGGCTTGCCATCATCGGTGGCCCACTGGTTGATGATCAGCCAGCCGTTGGGGGCCAGTTTTTTCTGGCAGCTTTCAAGGAAGGTCCAGGCCAGGTGCCCCGCAGCCGGACCCAGGTCGTTGTACAGATCGACAAAAATCAGGTCCGCCGGCTCGGCACTGTCCAAAAGTTCAAGCGCATCGCCAATGCGTATAAATAACCGCGGATCATCGTCCAGGCCCAGGTATTCAATGGCCAGGCGTGGCACATCAGGGCGCAGCTCGATGGCTTCGACATCTTCCAGGGGCAAGAATTTCAGGCAGGCCTGGGTCAGGGTTCCGGCGCCCAGCCCCAGGAACAACGCGCTTTCCGGGGCGTCATGGCACAACGCACCGATCAGCATGGCACGGGTGTAATCGTACTCCAGCCAGCTGGGGTCAGCGGTGAACACGCAACTTTGCTCGATTGCATCGCCAAATTCGAGGAAACGGTAGTCAGCCACCTCCAGTACCCGAATCATGCCGAAGTCATCGTGAACTTCGGCGAGCAGACGCTCTACGCGCTCCTCAGACATTTCCACTCCTTGCCGCGCTCCGGCACTACCCGCAACGCTGAAAAAACAGCCACTCGATAGCGAGCGCAAAGGCGCGATTGTCGGCCATTGCAGCGCAACAGGTCACGCACTAATTGCTGCTAACATGGGCCACCCCCAACAAATACTAGAGTCTGCGATGAGCCCAATCTGGACCCCTGACAGCTGGCGCGCCCTGCCGATCCAGCAACAACCCCACTACCCGGACGCTGCACACCTGCTGCGCGTCGAGCAAAGCCTGGCCAGTTACCCGCCGCTGGTGTTTGCCGGGGAAGCCCGCGAGCTGCGCCGCCAGTTTGCCGAAGTCACTCAAGGTCGGGCGTTTCTGCTTCAGGGCGGCGATTGCGCTGAAAGTTTTGCCGAATTTTCGGCGGCGAAGATTCGCGACACCTTCAAGGTGTTGCTGCAAATGGCCATTGTCATGACCTTCGCGGCAGGTTGCCCGGTGGTCAAGGTCGGTCGCATGGCCGGGCAATTCGCCAAGCCGCGCTCGGCCAATGATGAAACCATCAACGGCGTGACCCTGCCCGCCTACCGTGGCGATATCGTCAACGGCATCGGCTTTGATGAAAAAAGCCGTGTGCCGGATCCGGAGCGCCTGCTGCAGTCCTACCACCAGTCCACCGCCACCCTGAACCTGCTGCGCGCCTTTGCCCAGGGCGGTTTTGCCGACCTGCACCAGGTACATAAGTGGAACCTGGACTTTATCGCCAACTCGGCGCTGGCGGCAAAATACAGCCAACTGGCCGACCGCATCGACGAGACCCTGGCGTTTATGCGCGCCTGCGGCATGGACAGCTCGCCGCAACTGCGTGAAACCAGCTTCTTTACCGCCCACGAAGCGCTGCTGCTCAACTACGAAGAAGCCTTTGTACGGCGCGACAGCCTGACCAACGATTACTACGATTGCTCGGCACATATGCTGTGGATCGGCGACCGCACGCGCCAGCTGGACGGCGCCCATGTCGAGTTCCTGCGCGGGGTCAACAACCCGATCGGGGTCAAGGTCGGCCCGAGCATGAACAACGAAGACCTGATCCGCCTGATCGATATCCTCAACCCGGACAACGACCCGGGCCGTCTCAACCTGATCGTGCGCATGGGTGCCGACAAGGTCGGCGATCACCTGCCGCAACTGATCCGCGCCGTGGAAGGTGAAGGCAAGCAGGTGCTGTGGAGCTGCGACCCGATGCACGCCAACACCATCAAGGCCAGCAGCGGCTACAAGACCCGCGACTTTGCGCAGATCCTGGGTGAGGTGAAGCAGTTCTTCCAGGTGCATGAGGCAGAAGGCAGCTATGCCGGCGGCATTCATATCGAGATGACCGGGCAAAACGTCACCGAATGCATCGGTGGCGCCAACCCGATTACCGAAGACGGCCTGTCGGACCGCTATCACACCCACTGCGACCCGCGCATGAACGCCGATCAGTCGCTGGAACTGGCATTTTTGATTGCCGAGACGCTCAAGCAGGTCAAGCGCTGACCCACACACTGTGTGCATGCCGATCTTGTGGGAGCGGGCTTGCTCGCGATGCGGACACCCCGGTGTCTCAGGCAAAGCCGGGGGATACCATCGCGAGCAAGCCCGCTCCCACAGAGGGGTTGAGGCAAGCTCGCCTCACTTGTTAAACGGATCATCCCAAAAAGCCCGGTGGCTTTCGGTTTCGATATCCGCCCTGCTCAAGCCAAGATCCTTGAGCGCCGCATCGCTGATCTGCCGCAAGCAGGCCCTCTCCCGAGACAGTTGATACCAGCGCGAAATCCGGGCCATCCACACCCTGCCTATTTGACCTTTCATCACTTGAGCCTCCTGGGGTATGGCTCAAGTGTCGGCGCGGGCATAAGATCAATCCAACGAATGTTTCTTATGCGACACATCTACGAGATTGATCAATGGCTGAATTCCCCAGCATCGACACCGACCTGCTGCGCACCTTTGCCGCAATCGCCGATCACGGCGGTTTTACCCGTGCGGCCGAAGTGGTCAATCGCACCCAGTCGGCGGTCAGCATGCAAATGAAACGCCTGGAAGAAGACGTACTGAAATGTGCGCTATTCCAGCGCGAGGGGCGCAATGTCAGCCTGACCCAGGAAGGCATCGTGCTGCTCGGCTATGCGCGGCGCATCCTCAAGTTGCACAGCGAGGTGTTCAACACCCTGCGCCAGCCACAGATGGTGGGCACGGTAAAGATCGGCTCGCCGGATGATTATGTGATGCGCTTTCTACCCGGGGTGCTGTCGCGTTTTGCCCAGGACTACCCGCTGATCAATGTCGAGGTGCATTGCGAGCCGTCATCGCAGCTGTTGCAGCGCAACGACCTGGACCTGACCATCGTCACCCGCAAACCCGGCACCGAAATGGGCCAGATCCTGCGCCAGGAGCGTTTTGTCTGGATGGTGGCCCAGGGCTTCTCGCCCCACGAGCAAACGCCCCTGCCGCTGGCAATGTTCAATACCGACTGTTTTTGCCGAACCTGGGCCTGCAATGCGCTGGATATTCAGCAACGTGAATACCGGGTGGCCTACACCAGCGCCAGCCTGGCGGCAATCAACGCCGTGGTGAGCACCGGGCTGGCCGTGACCGCACAGCTGCAAAGCCTGCTGACGCCCGACCTGCGCATTATCGGCGAGGCCGAGAACCTGCCCGTGCTGCCCTCCGCCAGTATCGTGCTGCTGCGCAAAGCCAACAGCGCGTCGTCGCCCATTATCGAGTGCTTTGCCGAGTACATCGTTGAAGGCTTCAAGCCTTGATTGCCAGCAACCCCGCGCACAGCAGCAAAAAGGCGCAATACAAGCCGCGCAGCATGCGCTCCGGCAGGGCGTGGGCCAGCCTGACGCCCCAGCTGATGCTCAACAGGCCGCCGATGGCCATCGGCACGCCCATGACCCAGTTGACCTCGTCATGCACCGCATACGTCAGCAAGGTAACCGCAGTACTCGGCGCTGCCAGGGCCAGCGACAGGCCCTGAGCCACCACCTGCGTGGTGCCGAACACGCTGGTCAGTACAGGGGCCGCCACCACGGCCCCGCCTACCCCAAACAACCCGCCGGTCGTGCCCGCTACGGCCCCCAGCACCCCGAACCACGGCCAGCCGTAGCGTGAACCGGTCACTGAGGGTGGCGCCGAGGTGTACATTTTGATCAGGTTGTAGAGGGTGATCGCCAGTAAAAAGGCGATAAAGCCCCAGCGAATAACCCCTGCATCCACCCCGACCGCGAACATTGCCCCCAGCCAGGCGAAGCAAAAACTCATCAGCACCAGCGGCAATGCCTGACGCAGATTGATCCGGTTGCGCTGCTGATAGCGGTACAGCGCCAAAAACACATTGGGCACCGACATGGCCAGGGCCGTGCCTTGCGCCAATTGCTGATCCAGCCCGAACCACAACCCCAGCACCGGAATGGCGATCAAGCCGCCGCCAATCCCGAACAACCCGCCCAGCGCGCCCATCGCGACGCCCAAGGCTGCATACATTACAAAATCGATCAGCATTGCCGCCCCTCTTGGTAAGCGCCCATGCTACCCAGTCCCCGGCCCCGGGCAAAGCGCTATGCGGGGGCTTTTGCCGGGCAAAAAAAAGCCCGACCAACAGGCCGGGCTTTTTATCGTACGGTTAACGCAAGGTTTAAACCTTGGCGCGGCCCTTGTAGGAACCACCGTCACGGGTATCGATTTCGATCCAGTCACCGATTTCAACGAAATCAGCAACGCTCAGCTCGGTACCGTTTTTCAGTTTGGCAGGCTTCATCACCTTGCCCGAAGTGTCGCCGCGAGCGGAACCTTCGGTGTAGTCAACCTGACGCACGATAGTGGTCGGCAGCTCTACGGAAACCAGACGGTCTTCGAAGAAGATGGCTTCGCAAACGTCGGTCATGCCTTCTTCAACGAATGGCAGAACGGCTTCGATATCTTCAGCGTTCAGCTCGTACATGGTGTAGTCAGTGGTGTCCATGAACGTGTAGGTGTCGCCGCTGATGAAGGACAGGGTCGCTTCTTTGCGATCCAGGATCACGTCTTCCAGCTTGTCGTCAGCGCTGTATACGATTTCGGTCTTGTAGCCAGTCAGCAGGTTTTTCAGCTTGGTCTTCATGATCGCGCTGTTACGACCGGACTTGGTGAATTCAGCTTTCTGAACCAACCAAGGGTCGTTTTCGAGCTTGATGACTGTACCGGGTTTAAGCTCTTTACCAGTTTTCATTACGAATATCCGAATTTGGATTGAGATTTACAAAAATCTAGGTCGCGTATCATATCCAATTTCTATAAAACAGTACTAGCGCTTGCGCAAGATCGGCCTGTAATGACTGTTCCAGACACCAACGCTCGGCGTGCGCGGTGATCTCGGGCCAGTGTTCCAGCAGCGAATTCCAGCTTTGCGCCATATCGGCACCCGCATTCCAGGCATGCCAGAGCCCGGTAAATGCCTGGGCAGCCGGCCGCGAAAGGCCTTTGACGTACAAATCAAGGAAGGCATTGAGCTTGACCCAGTGCGCGTCTTCTTCCTGCTCATAGATGTGCCACAGCAGGGGGCGCCCCGCCCATTGCGCCCGCACAAACGAGTCTTCACCGCGTACCGCGTTGAAATCACAGCTCCATAACAACAGGTCGTAGTCCTGCTGACGGACGAACGGTAAAGTCTGCACGGTCAAGGCCCCGCGTTGCTGCACCTGCCCCACCGACAGTTGTTCAACCCCAAGCCAGCGCAGCAGATCACCCATAATCCGCCCCTGAGGCACCAGCAGATGGGTCGGTACACTGCCCGCTGCCATTGCGTCCAACCAGCTGGCAAGCCCGGTATTTTCATAGGCAAACAATGAAATCAACCGCGCATCGCTTGCCGGTGTAACCCCCAGCCCCTGCAAAAAAGCCTGCTTGGCTTGCGGATCCTGCTCAAAGGCACGGCGACGCTGCAGCAGGTCGGCCTCACGCAGCAACCCGCCGGTATCAGGGGTAAACCCTGGAAAGAAAAACATCCGCTTCAGGCCGTCGGGGCGCAAGGAGGGCAAACCATGACAGCCACTGACCCAGTCTTCCGCGCTCAGGTACTCCAGATTGATCCACAGCGCCGGAGCCGGGCGCGCTTTCATCGCCTGCAAGTAACCTTCAGGCAACTTGCAGCCAAATGCCTCGACCACCACATCAGCGACATCGGCCGGTTGCCACTGTTGAGGCCACTGGCAAACTTCGACCCCCTGCTGCCATTGCCGAGCCGCCTGCACATCCGCCTCGGGGCACAACGGCACAAAGGCCCGCAGATCATCGACCCACAACCGCACACCCTGCTGATGCTCGGCCACCAACTGCCGGGCCAGGCGCCAGGTCACACCAATGTCGCCGTAGTTATCGACCACACTGCAAAAAATATCCCAGGAGGCTTTCATTCCGGGCTCCAACATTCAAAGGGGTGATTGTCCGCATAATTTCACGCGTACAGAAGGCTTGATGCGGATTAATCTGCGCAGCACTCGTGCGACAATCGCTGCTCGTTTCCTGCAAGCCATGAGCCATGAACAAGACCGCAGTCCACTTGCTGATGCTGGAAAAGCTCGCCATCGACCTCGACGTGCTCCAGCGGGCAGCGCAAACCGCCTATGAAGCGGCGACCCACGCGGAAAATATCGCCGAAAACAAATACGACACCCTTGGCCTTGAAGCCTCGTATCTGGCCACGGGGCAGGCACGCCGGGTTGAAGAAATCCGTCAGGCGCTGAAAAACTGCCGGGCCATGCCCCTGGCGCCATACGACGCGGCAAGCGGCATACAGATCGGGGCGCTGATTCAACTGGAGGCTGACAACGGCAGTGCGCAGTGGCTGTTTCTCGCCCCCGATGCCGCCGGGCTCAAGCTCGAACACGGCGGACAGACGGTCACTGTGATCACCCCGCGCTCACCGCTGGGCGCTGCCTTGCTGGGCAAGCAGCTCGATGACGAAGTGCAGATCAATGTGGGCGGCGCGGTGCAGGTGTTCAGCGTTTGCGAAACGCTCTAGGCAACTGTGGGAGCGGGCTTGCTCGCGATAGCATCGCCCCGGTTTTCAGATAAATCGCGGCGCCTGAATCGCGAGCAAGCCCGCTCCCACAGACAGTAGTTTTTGCGTATGAATTACTTGGCCGCAGCCATCATGCGGTTCACTTCGCTGCGCACCATGTTGGCGTATTCGGGCGGCGACATGGCGTCCAGTTCCGAACGTACCCATTCAGCCCACTTGCCCTTGCGCTTGGCGCGCTCACCGAACAAACGCGCCGCATCGCCTTTGGCCTTGCCCAGGTTGCTCTGCCAGAGGTCATACAAACGGGATTTTTCATCTTCAAGCGCTGCACGCTCTGCGAGAGGCTTGTTGGCGAGGTTGAAGCTCATGGGAATTTCCTGCGGCGTAAATTTAGGTGACATCTTACACCCTACAAAGAAGTGTCTCAGTCTGGTTTTTGACTACGCTGTCAGCTCAGGCGCAAATCAGATGCAACTTTTTAGCATTGGGTTGACTCCATTACTTATCACCCCTTTAACCTGCAAGGAGTACCGCAATGGCTCGAAAAAATGCCGTACAAGCTGAAGATCAAATCAAGGATCAAGCGTTCAGCGAGCTGCAAGACCTGATTGCCGAATCTGAAAAGCTGCTCAAGGACAGCGCGTCCCTGATCGGCGAAGAAGGCGAAACCCTGCGTGCGCAGGTCAGCCTCAAGCTCAAGCAGGCACTGGACTCAGTGACCAATGTGCGTGAGCGCACCAAACCTGTGGTCGACGCCACTGAAAGCTACATCGGCGGTCATCCGTGGCAGACCGTGGCCATCTCGGCCGGTTTTGGTCTGGTCGTAGGCCTGCTGCTGGGCCGTCGCAACTAAAAATTGGCGGCAACGCCTGCAAGCAAAGCCCCTGATGTTTATCGCCAGGGGCTTTGTGGTTTATAAATTAAAATTACCGACATATTCAGTGACATTCTTCGCTGGCATTCCAATACTTCGTCGCATACCCCATGCCAACGAGACAGCCAATGTCCGCGTCTACTACTGCAACAAAGCCTCTTAGCACTGCCCTGATCCTGCTGATGGCCACCGCCACCGGCCTGGCTGTTGCCAGCAACTATTATGCCCAGCCCTTGCTGCACACCATCGCCCAGGAACTGGGCTTGAGCATGGGCAGCGCCGGCACCGTGGTCATCACGGCCCAACTCAGCTATGGCGCCGGCCTGTTGCTGCTGGTGCCGCTGGGTGATCTGTTTGAACAACGCCGCCTGATCGTCACCATGACCGTGCTCAGCGCCCTGGGTCTTCTGCTCAGCGCGTTCGCCCCTTCGTTGACCTGGCTGTTGATCGGCACGGCAATGACCGGGCTGTTTTCGGTATCGGCCCAGGTGCTGGTGCCGATGGCGGCCAGCCTGACCGACCCGCAAAGCCGTGGTCGAGTAGTCGGCACCCTGATGAGCGGGCTGTTACTGGGCATATTGCTGGCGCGCACCGTGGCGGGCGCACTGTCGTCGGCAGGTGACTGGCGCACCATTTATCTGGTGGCCGCCGCGCTGATGCTGGTCAGTGCCATCGCCCTGTTCCGTGCCCTGCCCAACCATCACCAGAGCGCAGGCCTGAGCTACCCGAAACTGCTGAAGTCGGTATTTACCCTGTTTGTCGAAGAGCCAGTACTGCGCCTGCGCGCCCTGCTGGGCCTGCTGACGTTCTCGCTGTTCGCCCTGTTCTGGACACCCCTGGCCTTTTTGCTGGCCGTACCGCCCTACAGTTTCTCGGACGCCGTGATCGGCCTGTTCGGCCTGGCCGGTGCAGTCGGTGCAGTGGCAGCCAACTGGGCCGGACGCATGGCTGATCGCGGCAAGGGGCAGCAGGCGACCACCGCCGGCCTGCTGGTGCTGCTGGCGTGCTGGCTGCCGATGGCATTTGCCGGGCACTCATTGATCGCTTTGCTGATCGGCGTACTGGCCCTGGATTTTGCCGTGCAGCTGGTCCATGTGAGCAACCAGAACGCGGTATTCAAAGTCCGCCCGGCCGCACGCAACCGCCTGAATGCCGGTTATATCACCTGCTATTTTATTGGCGGCGCTTTGGGCTCGCTGGTGGGTGCGCAAACCTACCCGACCTATGGCTGGGACGGCATTGTCGTGGTCGGCGCAGTGGTCGCGACACTGGCACTGGCGGTGTGGGCTTATAGCCTGCAGCGTGAAAGCAAGCTGCAACCGGTCGGCTAGGCAGCTATACGGCGCTTTTCATCGTAATGCGAACTCGCTAGCATGCGAAAAAAGCCCTGACCATCCGAGACGCCATATGATCCCTAAAGAATCCCGTAACGAACTGGCCCTGGATACTTTTATCAAGGCGCACCCTGAACTGATCGAAGAAATGAAAGAGCTGAGCGCCGAGGACCGCCAGCAACAGATTTTGTGGGCCTTTGAAGACGAAGCCGAAAGCCGCGGCCTGGAAGCCTGGGAACTGGCTCTGGAGCTGATCGCGCGCTCCCCTGAAGAACTCAAGAGCATGCGCCTTGAAGTGCATCAGGAAGTCGCCGAAGCCCTGGACATGAGCTGGGAAGAATATTGCGGTTTCAACGAAATCGCGGTCTGAACCACGCCCCGCTGCACAACACGCCCGGTCGATTACTCACCGGGCGTTTTTGCATCTCAAAGGCTCAGGACTTGTGGTGAGCATCCACCAGTTTTTGCGCCATCAGCAGATGCATTTCCAGCTTGGGCAGATACTTTTCGGCAAACGCCTGCAACTCCGGTGACTCGGGGTTTTGCGCCTGCTCCTTGTACAACTTGATGGCCTGCTCATGGGCCTTGACCTGATTGGCCGCATAAGCCGCATCAAACGAGTCCCCCTCCTGCACTTGCAGCATCAGTTTTTTCGCCTTGTCGAGCAATTGCTCGTCGCTGGACACCTGCAGGCCGAGGCGGCTGGCCAGGTCCTTCAAGTCCCGGTTGGCGTTGGTATGGTCCTTGATGGCCTCCACGGCATAGCTTTCTATATCGGTAGATGACGTTTTACTGATCGCCATACGGCTGGTTTCGATCTCCGCAATCCCTGCTGCGTGGGCCTCATCAACAAAGTCTGCCGGACTGGCTGCGACGGCTGTGGCGGCCACGACCAGGGAACAGACCAGGGCACAACCTGCCACGAAGCGTTTGGGGCCAATCAGGTGTTTCATAACGTCCTCCAGAAAAAGGCAGGTTTATTCCCTGCACAGAATCTGAAGGCAGGTGATGGCAAAGGTTTAGATCAAAGCTGTTTTTTCTGACGGGTGGCAACTAAAAGCACGTCAGCGAACCGTGAGCCATACTGTCCAGCAGCACTTGCCGCCAAACAGGAGAAGCCATATGGACGCCTTCAGGGCCATGCTCGACAACTGGGAATCCAGATCTCAGGAGTCCAGTGAGCGGGTTGAATACAGCCTTTCACTGCACAAGCGTGATCTGGTCAAAATCAAGGCTTTCGCCCAAGCCTACGGCCTGGATGAGGCCACCATTACCCAAAGCCTGATTCATTGCGCCCTTGAACAAGCAGAACAGGCCATGCCCTATGTAAAGGGTTCTGAGGTCATCCGGATTGAAGAAGGCGAGGAGATTTATGCCGATGCTGGCAAGACACCAGCATTCGTGAAAGCAGAACAAGCAATCTCCAGGGCGCTGGAGGTAAACAGTCCGTCTTCCTCAAGCTAGCCTTAGGCAGTGACCGGGCAGCGCTGCGCCCGGTCGTCCCTGATGATTGCCAGGCCCGCAGAGTAACCCTTCAATCCCGGCAACCCGGTGGAGCATGCACAACAATGCGGTTCAGGCAGTTATATGGCATACGCCATTAGTTGGCCGGGCGGTATTTAATCCGGCGCAATAGTTAGTCCAAAACTGCAAAGTTATTGTCAGACAATACAACGATATATATCCACTCGTCTGACCAACTCGCCATAAAAACTTTAAAACTTGCCCAATAAAATAAATGTGCTTTTCTAGAGGAGCGTTCCCGACCCATCGTCTTCAAAGGATGAAGTGATGAATACTGCTAATCAAGCACCCCGCACACCCCTGCCAAAAACCGAGCAGGATTTAATTAACGACGTTACTCAAAAAATCACCCAGCACAGTAATGAGCTGCGTAAACGCTATCGCATACTGGCTTTCCAGAACACCCTCGGCGCCAGCGTGATGGCCGTTTCAATTATTGGCATGATCGTCACAGGCACACTGTATATAAAAGGTCTTATTCCCGGCTGGCTGTGTATTTTAATCAATGCGTTATTGACGTCATTTATTCATGAACTTGAGCACGACTTGATTCATCGCCTGTATTTCCGCAAACAACCCGTGGCGCACAACCTGATGATGCTGTTGTGCTGGATAGCCCGCCCCGGCATGCCCAGCCCCTGGCTGCGCCGTGAACTGCACTTTCATCATCATAAAGAGTCTGGCACCCAGACCGATGTTGAAGCCTGGATTACCACCAGCGGCAGCCAGTGGGGCGCCAAGCGCTTTTTAAAACTCATCGATGGTTTTGTCTTTGGCATTGTAAATGCCTTGTTCGCATCTACATGGAAAGAAAAAATCAGGCTGACCGTCAAGGTGCTTCGCTTGAATGCGCCCATGGGGCTTCTGTACTGGGGCTGCTGGTATATATTCCTGGGTTACCACCTGTACACATGGGTGAACTCGTTGATGGGCCACACTGTTGAGCTCTCGGCTGGCGCAGCACTGCTGATGCAGGTGGTCAATGCTGCAGTGGTGATTATCGTCGCGCCCAATATCATCCGCCAGTTCTGCCTGTTTTTTATCAGCTCCAACATTCACTACTTCGGCGACGTCATGCCGCGCAATCCCCTGCAACAAACCCAGGTCATGAACCGGTGGTGGCTGTGGCCATTCCAGTTGTTTTGCTTCAACTTCGGAAGTACCCACTGCATTCATCACTTTGTGGTGAAGGACCCGTTCTACCTGCGCCAAATGACCGCACCCTTCGCCCATAAAGTTTTAGCGGATGCCGGTGTCAGATTCAATGACTTTGGCACTTACAAGCGCTCAAACCGCTACAACTTTTCGCAACCCGAAGTTTGATCAGGCCACACTCTTTTATTTAAATCACCTCACCCTAAAACAGCGCCACTGAACACCCCCACACCCAGTGACCTTCAGAGCGCGTTACGCCTTATTCAACGGCACCTTTTAGTGCAGGGCATCGACCCTGCCCTCTATATATGCCGTTAATAAATACTGGTTTACTGCATGGAGCATTACGCATGGAAGCAAAAGGACTATGTACCCCCGAATTCGAAGCCGTCAAAAGCGCTTTTGAAGCCATCTTTAATGACCCGCAAGAACGAGGCGCAGGGCTATGTATTAACGTTGGCGGCACGACGGTTGTGGACTTATGGGCAGGCTCGTCGGACCTCCAGGGAAACATACCTTGGAACAAACACACATTGGCGAATACATTTTGTACGGTAAAACCGTTCGCTGCGGTGGCTGCATTAATGCTGGTCGAGAAAGGAAAACTGGAGCTGGATATCCCGGTGGCTGATTACTGGCCTGAGTTCGCGCAGGGCGGTAAATGCCAGGTGACCTTGCGCCATGTCATGAGCCATACCTCTGGCATTCCGGCATTAAGACTCCCGGACCGCAACCCTGCGATGTATGACTGGGAGCAGATGGTCAAGACACTGGCTGCCGAGCCATTATGGTGGCAACCAGGGACTGCGCTGGGGTATGGCACCACAACATACGGCTGGATAATCGGCGAGCTGATAAGGCGAACGGACGGGCGCAACCCTTGCACCTTTATCCACGAGGAAATAACCCGACCCAACGGGCTAGAGGTTCATCTTGGCGTAGAAGAACAGGAGTTTTACCGCATCGCCCATTATGACGCGGCCAGGGGGCGAGTGGGCGACCCCTACTCTAAGCACTTGCGTGATGTGGTTACTGGTCATTCAGAAGACATTTCGACGCTTGCATTTACTAACCCGGGAATATCCCCCGGGCGTACATCCGACCGTAAATGGTGGGCTTTTCAACAGCCCGGAGCATGCTCGCACAGTACGGCAGCCGGGCTGGCCGGTTTCTACAGCGCCCTGCTGGCCGGGCGCTTGATCGGCACAGAGATGCTCAATGAGTTCACCAAAGAGCACAGCAACGGCCTGGATCGAATCTGGAAAAGACCAATGCGCTATGGCCTGGGCTGCATGATGGAGCAAAAAGCCGATCCGGACGCTTCACACTGCATGGGGCCCAACACTTTCGGCCATATAGGGCTTGGTGGCCCAATTGCCTTTGCCGATGCAGAGCGTGACGTGAGCTTCAGCTTTGTGACAACCACATCAGGTCGCCACATGATGATCGATCCACGTGCCCAGAACCTTGCGGCGCTTGCCTACGCGGTGATTTAAAGCTGCACGGATCAGCAGGATGCCTGCACACACAACAAGCAATAACGCGCCTGAGGTAAATCAGGCGCGTGCCGCATCAGTGCATCACTGTACCGCAAGGTGGTATGGGGCGGATCGCGAACTGGCCTGCAGCCGTATTCCCACGGATGCTCCCATACCGCCCTTTTCCAGACGCCAGAAACCACAAACCCCCGACTTTCTCTAGGAAAATCAGGGGTTTGTGTTTACTTAATGTGGCGGTGAAGGAGAGATTCGATACCGCCCGCCCCCGCTTTTTCAAATCACGGCCCCCGGATTCAAGGGCTACAGCCGATACGGTGCAGGTAATATCTGAGTAACCTATAAAGATCAATGCTATATAAATCAATAACTTACAATTGCATTGCCTTGCGCATCACTCAAAATCAATCTTTTCTGTACTACGCCAAATCCAACAAACACGGGGCTTCCAGCAACCTTTAGACCTGTGCGCTATTGAGTTACCTTTTTCCGTCAGCGTTCCTGAGAATCCGAGCTGATGGAGTCCTTCGTGAACGGCAGCTATCGGCTGATTCTGTAGAAAAAGTCGGCCCTTCCAGACTGCCCATGTACTGACTGCTGAAAACGCCATTTTTGCATGCTGCTACGCAAAATATGAGCCCCAGCCTCTGCTCACTTAGCCTGGAGGCGGCCACCCTTCAATGGCAGTCATTTAAAGGGGCGTTACGAGCAGCTCCGCAAAAGACATTGCCTGCTGGCACGTCGATCCAGCTTCCACCTATCCAGGCAATTTGCATGCAGGGCTCGCGCAGATCAAACTCGCCAAGACTCCCACTTTTTCTGTAACCCAATATGCCTGATATGTTGCTAAAACCTTCGTTGCCTGGAGTCATGCTCCGGCGATGGCGTCTCTTGCACCAAGTCAAACAATCACATGCCGCAGAGTTGTTTAGCGTTACCCAATCGACTATCTCTCGCTGGGAAAGTGGCGTACTGGATTTGGATTCCCTCGCACACGAAAAGCTTGAGAAGTTGCTGGCTGCTCGCCTCACTACAGCCGCAGATCAAGCGCTGGGCCGAATGGTTCGTGAAAGCTCGCGCCCCGTTCATCTCATTTGTGATTTGACGCACCGTTTGCTTGCTTGTTCATCTTCACGAGCAGCCCAGTTCGCAAGTCCTGTCAGCGAGCTGCTGGGTAGTTCTTTATGGCGCTTCGCTACGCCAACTATTATTAGCATGGAAGCTGACCTGGATAGATTGGGTTGGCGGGAAGCCTTCGCACCACCAGCGCTGGAATTTCTAACGGGCGACAATCATTCGTCCATTGTTCCGATCAGCCAAAGCTTATGTCGCTGGACACAAATCCCCCTTTCGGACGGAGCAACAACACGCCTGGTTGAGTCGCTCTGACTGCACCCGGCATATTTTATGCGTAGACGCTAATTATCTTGAGATCTAGTCTGGCTTAACCAGGTGAGCGGACATTCTGTCCGGCCCACAGAGTCAGAGGTGTTCATGGACATCGAAAAAATCAAAGGGCGCCTTGAATTTCTGCGTGAGGCGGAAAAGCTCAAGGATGTACTTAGAAGCGCACACACCTCTTCCGGGCGCACCGAAAGCACGGCAGAGCACAGCTGGCGCTTATGCCTGATGGCCGTCGTCTTTGGAGATTATCTGACCGGTCTCGACAGGTTAAAAATGCTCAAGATGTGTGTAATTCACGACTTGGGAGAGGCCATCAGCGGTGACATTCCCGCCATCAATAAAGATTCGTTCCCCAACAAGAGCGAGCAAGAGAGGAGCGACCTCATTCTCTTGACCAATACTCTGGATGAATCATTAAAAGCCGAGATATTGGCACTTTGGGACGACTACGAAAATGCTTTGTCACCAGAGGCGGTAGCCGTCAAGGCGCTAGATAAGTTGGAAACAATGCTTCAGCACAACCAAGGCAAGAACCCAGCGGACTTCGATTACGAATTCAATCTTGCCTATGGCAAAAAATACACAGATGCCGCCCCTCTATTCGAGGCGCTTCGCAATATCATCGACGAAGAAACCAAAGCTAATATGCTTTTGAATCCGAAATAAACTAGCTCACAGCATCGTCAAGAACCCCCGCCTGAACTAGGCGGACGTCGGGTGTCCCTACAAGTGACCTTGGAGCAGCGGGATAAAGGTCTTGCTCAGCAAGTTGCGTTTAAAAGCCAGGCCCGAGTGCAAATGCACGCTGGAACCCACCGAGCGCGACAGCCCATCGAGCGATTGCGGCGGCTCATACCAGCGCCCGTTAAACCAGCACTCCAGATAGTTGAATACCGCCCGACCGCCCAGCACCGGGGTGGGCTCACCAAAGCTGAACGCCTGAATGGACTGATTAACTCTGCCCTCTGCCTGTTGATCGCTCATCAAAAAATCTCCATCCGCCCGGTATTGGCAGCGATCTGCCCCTCAAGCGGTTCGGTGTGCAATGCGTGAAAGAGCGCCCAGGCCAGGTCGGCGTGGCCGGTAGTGTCGTTGCGTCCTGCGGTATAGGTGTATTGGCGACAGCCTGCGGTGACGGTTTTGCGGAAGGCCATCAGCGACTGCGCCCTATCGGTCCACCCTGCGTCGAACTCCAGGTGGCCGTTGTGGATCACGTCGGAGGCTTTGAGTACCAGTCGGGTTTTGACTTCCGGCGAAGAACTGAACGTGGTGACGTTGGGGAAGAACTGGCGCACCAGCTGCGCCACGCCGCTGCCAAGCCGGTGACATCGATGCCGATATAGGTCACCCAGTTGCGGTCGCAGACGCTTTTGATAAAGGCCGCCTGCGCCGCAAAGTCCATGCCCCGGAACTGATGTCGCTCCATGACACGATATTTCCCACCCGGTACCAACGGCGGTGCGCACACCACCAACCCAGAGCAGTCCCCCGTCTCGGCCGGGTCGTAGCCGATCCACTCCTGCCGGTCACCGAATGGCCGTGAGGCAAAGGGCTTGGAGTCCTCGGCCCACTCCACCCAGCTATCGACCATGCACGTCTGCAGCACGGCCAGCGGAAAGTTGCGCCCTTGAACAGGCAGAACAAGCCATGCCCTATGTAAAGGGTTCTGAGGTCATCCGGATTGAAGAAGGCGAGGAGATTTATGCCGATACTGGCAAGACGCCATCATTCATCGAGGCAGAGCAAGCTGTTTCCAGGGATCTGGATATCAATGGCCCGCATTCCTCATCGCTCTGAAAACGACCCTGTGGGAGCAGGCTAGCTCACGATTGCCTCGAGACTGAATGCCAGAACATCCACTTCATCTGCATCGCAAACAAGCCTGACCCACAGGTTCTTTACACGCGAGCCTGATGGCTCATGGGACATTTGCAGAACACCAGTTCAGCCATTATCTGCGCATAGGTATCTGCGCCCAAAAACGCGCTCAAGCCGCCTTTCAAACTGAAAATCGGTGACCGGAGTGCTTGCTGCGCGAGGATTCTCGCCACCTTCTGGCTGCGCACACCCGACTGGCAGTAAAGCACGATTGGCCTGTCGCTCAGGCACTGTGCGACCCGCTCGCCCACCTGCTCCAACGGGACATGTTCGCCACCGATCGAAACCTGTTCGCGCTCATGCCCTTCACGCACATCAATCAGATGGATCGATGTCTCACTGATCAGCGCGGCAAAGTCTTCAATGCTCAGCATAAAGTCATCGGTGACACCTGGCGCGCTACAGACTTGCGCCATTTCTTCCAGCACTGGCTGGCGCAGCGGGTCCCTGAGAGGGTTATCGCCGACAGGCGAAAAAACGATCTCCCGGCTCGTGGCCTCAAGGGCGTCGTAGACCATCAGGCGGTTGACCAGCGGCCGCCCGATCCCGGTAATCAGTTTGATCACTTCATTGGCCTGAAAGCAGCCGATCATGCCAGGCAGCACCCCCAACACCCCGGCTTCCGCGCAGTTGGGCGCCAACGCAGCATCAGGCGGACCATCGTAGAGATCACGATAATTGGCGCCACGACGGCCTTGCTCATCCAGCGCGTTAAACACCGTGACGTGCCCCTCGAACTGCATGATGGCGCCATACACCAGCGGCTTGCCGCCATAGAAACAGGCATCGTTGATCAAGTACTTGGCGGTAAAGTTGTCAGTGCCATCGACAATGATGTCGTAATCAGCCACAAGCGCCTGGGCATTGTCGAGGTTGAAGCGCTCAATCCAGGTTTCGATCTCGATATAGGGATTGAGTTTTTGCAAACGCCGCTTGGCGACATCGACCTTGTTCTGACCTTTATCGGTGATGCGAAACAGCACCTGGCGGTGCACATTGGACACATTGATCTGGTCGGCATCGATAATTCCCAGCCGCCCCACCCCGGCAGCCGCCAGATAAAGCAGCGCCGGGCACCCCAGGCCGCCAGCACCAATCATTAAAACACTGGCATTTTTCAATGCCAGTTGACCTTTGATGCCGATCGCGGGGATCAGCAAATGACGGGAGTACATCCCCATCTCACCCGCGGTAAGTTGCTCATGCTCGATCGCATCACCCTCCCTGCTCATGGCGTTGCTCCCTTCACTTTTCTAGGATCGGATTGACGAGACAGATAAAAAACCTGAGTCGAATTTAAAACGCTTCAATCACGATCGCTGCCAATGTATTGGCGCGCGTCAGGTTGAAAACATGATGAGCGAAATACAGCTTGCCCTGCAGCCGATAAGCCTGCGTTTTAATACGGCCCTTTTCGAAAAGATAAAAAGGGCAACGCCACTCCATGTAAATATCATTCAGGGCCAGGCCCAGCGAACTGGAAAGTTCGTCAGGATCATCTTGCAAGGCATCAATTAATGACTCCCTGCTTTCCGCAGCCAGTGTGGGTAATTCAAAGAACACCCATTGATCGGCCACTTCACAACGATGCCGAAACAGGGTGAAGTCATATTCAAACTCGGCACCGAGCTGCCCATGCTCTTTCAAGCTATCCAGTTGCGCCAGCAAAGGCCGCTCAACCCGTGAAGGGTCAACTTCCTCGGGAAGAAACTTCTGCAGTAAAGCAGGCCGAATAACCCCAGGCGTTGCGGACAGTGCTTCATCACCATCCAGCTCCAGCAGTTTCCAGCGAACCTTGACCCTGGCAACCACAATGCCCTGGGCACGAACCAGGTGCAGCACTTGAAACACAGAGTTGCCCTGGCGCACCTTGAACTCATCGACCGACACCGAAAACTCATCGACCGAGAACATCTCAAAAGGTTCGACATATTCAACTTCGGCACCCACGGCCACCATGCTTTGGTGATGCTCTTTGATCATCCCCGGAAAGGACACTGACAGATAGGTACTACACCAGGACCACATCAAACTGTAACTCATCAACATCAGCGAGCGCGCATGAAACTGGAAAGGACCAAACAGCGTTGGCTCTATCGGATGCGTAACCTTTATTGTTCTGCTTTGCATAGCCTCACCCCCCGGCTATCGCAGTAAAAATATCAAGACAATCACCCTCACCGCCTGCACTTACTTTAACTGCTGCGTCAACTTTTTCGCCATTCAAAGAAATCAAATAGCCTTTTTTAACGCTGTGATTCTTATCAAAAATAATATCTTTCAATACCGGATAATTCACCACCAACGCGTGCAACGCATCGCCTACGGTCTGAATACCATCGCCCTCCAGTTTCAACTCTTTTTTATAGTTAACAAAACGTGCCAAATTGCCTGACAACTTGATCTTCATGTTCAACTCTCCTTTTTTGAAGAACGTCGGGACATCATGTCCAGGTCGTGCACCATCCGAATGCCCATATCAACCTTGAGCTTCTCCTGCGGATCAGCCCCTGCCACCAGCGCCGCAAAGTCGCGCTGCGCCCGACCGATACCGCTGCTTTCGGTATAGCCCCAGCTACCCGTCAGGTTCAGGGCTTTGAAGGCGATTTTGTTGACATCCTCCACCGCCTGATACTTGGCCATTGAAGCGGCTGCATCCCAGTACAGGTCAGACTCTTGCCTGACCTGACGCTCCAGTGAGTAATGGACCAAGGTGCGGGATGACTCAAGCGCCATATACATTTCACCAATACAGGCCTGCACATGCTGCATATCGATCAATTGCTGATCGTAGCGCACAGTGTTTTGCAAATACGCCACAGTGGTTTCAATCACGGCGCGGGCGCGCCCTAAAAACAAGGTGGTTTGCAATGAGCGCCTGCAATTAAGGAAATAACGCTGCGCAAAACTCAGACCGTCCGTGGCCAGCAACAAGCGGTGTTTATCCAGGCGCACATCTGTCAATGTTAAACAGGCAATCCCTGTAGAACGACAGCCATGCATCACGCTAGGTGTCACCACAACACCCGGATCGTCGGCGTGCACAAGAAAGACTTGCATATCAGCGGTATCACCATGAACAAACAGCAAAAAATAATTCGCTGTCTCACCGCCGGTGACGATCTTTTTCACGGCATTCACCGTATAGGCTTTTCCGTCCGCAGTGGGCACTGCACGGGAGACAAAAGAAAAAGCATCGGCATCTTCTGTATAAGCAAATGCACCACCTGTTTTACCCTCAATCAGGTGAACCAGGTATTCGTTATTTATATCTTCCCGCCCCACTGCAATCAGAAATGAAATAAATGACATCCTTACGGATATCAAAAAGGGAAACGATAAGTCCGTAGATAAATACCCGAGCTTTTCCAGCACACGGCCCCACTGAGCATAACCAACTTCCTGACCGCCCCACACGGCGGGCAAGTTGTATTTATACAACCCCAGTCGTGCAAACTTTTCTATCAGCGCATTGGAAATAGGAATAGAGAGACGATCACGTTCTTCGACGGTGCAATTAAGCTCCTTGTCGATCAGCGTGCCAAAAATAGCCTGAATATCACCCGCACCTTGCCAGTCAACACTCATCGTAGTTCCTTCTACGTCAAACAATTGGAAAGCAAGCGCGAAAGAAAACCGGTCCTAGAATCGTGTCGTGCTGCTTAGTGCGAGCAAATATTAGATCAGAACTAAAAACATGCAAGGCGCTTTAGCACAAATAAACCCGACTCGTTAAATATGACACCACTCATACTCTTCTAAGTTACCGATAACGCTCACTATTAAATATGAGACTGTTTGCATCATTACCCTGACCCGCTGGCGCGGCGATCACATATCCAGTCATTCGGGTTTATCGGGTGCCTTGCAGCAGCGAATTGTGCGACGACTGCGTCGGCGGACGCAGCCTCACGCCGCTTGTCAGCGACTACAGGTCCTTGCCTGCAACAATCAACGCGCCGTAGACGGCAACTTGTCCAAAGCACAGTCGTTCTTGAGCGTTGACGGTTCGAGCATCAGCAGAGGGGCTCCGGTGTCCTCGTTAAAGATTTTGACTTGGCAAGAATCGTAAGTCTCGGGGTTCTCGACAATACCTCCCTTAATGACATAACGGGCACCCGTGGCGAACACGCTGACAAACTCGATCTTGCATCTGCGGCCGGCATTAGCCGCGCCATCCACTACCAAATGGACGGGTTTTTCCGCTTCTACCGGGATGAAGCCTGCTGGCCAGGATGTCTTATCCCGCACGGCGAACAATTGTCGACCCGGTTTCACCGGCACTGTTCTGCCGTACTTGCAGCCCACAATCGGCGCCTCGGTCAGGGTCAGGTAGTTGCGATAATTGCTCAAGGCGTCCATTTCGCTGCGAATCTGCGCCTGGGGTACACCGGGAGGGGGCGTGTACTGCTGGACCTGGACGCAACCTGCAGTCAGCAACAACAGCACACCAAGGGGGAGCACTTTCATAAAAGTCTAAATCCATTTAGGTTCGAAGAAGAGCATTCAAGCAGAACACGGGCAGTTCAGCGGTCGTGCTCCCATATTGTTCCCATACCGCCCTTTTCCAGACGCCAGAAACCACAAACCCCCGACTTTCTCTAGGAAAATCAGGGGTTTGTGTTTACTTAATGTGGCGGTGAAGGAGAGATTCGAACTCTCGATACAATTTCTTGTATACACACTTTCCAGGCGTGCTCCTTAAGCCACTCGGACACTTCACCGTATCTCTTCAAACAAGTTCTGTCTGTCGAGGCGCGCTAATGTAGTCGAAAGCTTTCGATATGACAAATGTTTTTTTCAGAATTTTCATGTGCTTACGAAAATAGTCCTTTTGGGCGTAGGCCCCAGGGGGGTGTTTCTGCCAAATTCCGGCACCGCAACGTTGCTCGCTCCAGCGCAACCCCTGCTGCGCTGCCCTCTATATAGAAGGCGAAGGCCAATTGCATGACTCACCAGTCAGTCATGGCCCTTTACCTGCGCCACAGGGCTGGGTAACGTCTGACCCACTTCATAACAAGGATTTGCGCCATGAGTGACTTGATTGCCTACCACCTGGAAGACGGTATCGCCACGCTGACCTTAAGCAATGGCAAGGTCAATGCCATCTCCCCGGATGTGATCTCTGCGTTCAATGCCGCGCTGGACCAGGCCGAGCAGGATCGCGCGGTGGTCATTATTACCGGGCAACCGGGCATTCTCTCTGGTGGCTATGACTTGAAGGTGATGACCGCCAGCCCCGAGCAAGCCATTGAGCTGGTAAGGCAGGGCTCAACCCTGGCCCGGCGCATGCTTGCACACCCTTTCCCGGTGGTGATCGCCTGCTCCGGCCATGCGGTGGCCAAGGGTGCGTTCCTGTTGTTGTCGGTGGATTACCGCATCGGTGTGGAAGGCCCGTTCAGTATCGGTCTGAACGAGGTGCAGATCGGCATGACCATGCACCACGCCGGCATCGAGCTGGCCCGCGACCGTCTGCGCAAATCGGCATTCCATCGTTCAGTGATCAACGGCGAGATGTTCAACCCGCTCACCGCCGTAGATGCAGGCTTTCTCGACAAGGTGGTCAAGCCTGAAGAGCTGCACGCCGCAGCCCTGGAAGTGGCCCGCCAGTTGAAGAAGATCAATATGAAGGCTCACAGGAACACCAAGCTCAAAGTGCGCAAGGAGCTGCTGGAGACCCTGGACAAGGCCATCGAAGAAGATCAGCACCACCCGCTCTGACCCTCCTCCCTCCGCAAACCCGGTTCCGACCGCAACCTGCGGTCGGGATTGTGCCTGCGCAACACCCCCCACCTGACATTCTTGAACACCTCTGGCCCGCTTCTTACAGCGCTTGCTGAAACAAATGCTAAAACTTCAGCTATCTCCTACTTGTATCGGGGTAATTGCTGAAGACAGTGCACATCCGTACACTGCGCCGACTTTTGTTTTGGCGAGCCTGTAAATGCTACTTTCGATGCGTATGTTGTTGATGTTTTTGCATTTTATGCTCGCAGGCGTACTGGGTGTCTTACTGGGCATGTGCCGCCCCTTCAATCCGGACAACAGCCGCCTGTGCGCGCGCCTGTATGCCTGGCCATCGCGCTGGATCCTGGGCTACCGGCTCAAAGCCGAAGTCGGACCACTGATGGACAAGCCGCAAAGCTGTGTGGTGATTGCCAATCATCAGTCCAACTACGACCTGTTTGTATTCGGCAACGTAGTGCCGCGCCGCACGGTGTGCATCGGCAAAAAAAGCCTCAAGTGGGTGCCTTTGTTCGGCCAGCTGTTCTGGTTGGCGGGTAATGTGCTGATCGATCGCGGCAATGCCCAGAAAGTACGCAAGTCGATGTTGACGACAACGCGCACCCTGCAAGAGAAGGACACATCGATCTGGGTGTTCCCGGAGGGCACGCGCAACCTGGGCAAAACCCTGCTGCCCTTCAAGAAAGGGGCATTTCAGATGGCAATCACTGCCGGGGTGCCGATTGTGCCGGTGTGTGTCAGCACTTATAGCCGGCATCTGCAGCTCAACCGCTGGCACAGTGCCGATATCCTGATCCGCTCGTTACCGGCCATCCCGACCGCCGGCCTGACCCTGGATGACATCCCGCACCTGATGGAGCTGTGCCATACGCAGATGCGCGAATGCATCGAGTCTATGGATCGCGAGCTGCTGAGCCCGCAAAACCGTCACTTGCCGCCCCTGGCCAAGGGCAATTCGACAGTGTCCAACCCGAACCTCTGAGCCTTTGGCGACTCAAAGTGGTCAATAGCGCGCTAAGCTGCATCTTCGTGCCATAACCCTTTGAAGAAGAAGCGATTAGAACTATGGGGAGAGTTGTTGCTGCTGCGGTTTACAACGCAGGCAAGAAGGTCACCAATATCACGCTGGACGAAGGTATTGAGTGGGCGAAAAAGCCCGGTCACTTCGTCTGGATCGGTCTGGAGCAACCTGACGCGCAAGAGCTGGCCAACTTGCAACGCCAGTTCAACCTGCATGAACTGGCCATCGAGGACGCCCTTGAGCAGCACAGCCGGCCCAAGCTCGAAACCTTCGGCGATGCGCTGTTTATCGTGATCTATTCGCCGATTCGCCATGAAGGCAAATTGGAGTTTGTCGAAACCCATATCTTTGCCGGCAACGGCTACATCATCACCAGCCGCAACGGCCATTCGGCCTCGTACAAGGCCGTGCGCCAGCGTTGCGAAGCTCGCCCGCTGCTGCTGGAGCATGGCGAAGACTTTGTGCTGTATGCCCTGCTCGACTTCGTCACCGAGAGCTATCAGCCGGTCAGCGAGGCCATCCACGCCGAAATCGAACAGCTCGAGCAAAGCATCATGGGCAACGCCCTGAATGAGGCCGACATTGTCCACCTGCATGGCCTGCGCCGCGATGTACTGCGCCTGCGCCGTTATGTGGCGCCGATGGTCGAGATCAGCGAAGAACTGCAGCGCCTGACCTTTCCCTTTATCGACAAAAACATGCGCCCGTACTTTCGCGATGTGCAGATTCACGTCACCCGGCAGATGGAAGACCTCACCAACCTGCGCGATGCCGCGACCCAGACCATTGAGATCGTGGTGTTGCTGGAATCTTCACGCCAGAGCAACGTGCAGCGCAAATTCGCCGCCTGGGCCGCCATCCTCGCCTTCCCCACTGCCGTGGCGGGTATTTACGGGATGAACTTCCAGAACATGCCGGAATTGACCTGGCATTACGGCTATTTCGGCGTGCTGGGGTTTATTGCGCTGGGCGTGACCGGCCTGTGGACCAGCTTCAAGCGCTCTGGCTGGCTATAACGCCCCACCCTGTGGGAGCGGGCTTGCTCGCTCCCACAGGTATCGAGCCGGATATCAGGCGGTCTGCGGCTTGTGCGAAACGAAGCGCATCATCCACTCGGCAACGGTGCGACCATGATGGTCCTGGCCCAGGCTGGCAACACCGGTGCTGTAGACCTGCTCGCCCAGGTGCTCCTGGCGCAGGTCGAGCAAGGCCCGCGAATAATCGTGGATAAACTCGGGGTGCCCCTGGAAGCACAGCACCTGATCATTGATATGGTAGGCGGCATACGGGCAGAAATCGCTGGAGGCAATGACCGTGGCGTTCTGCGGCAGGGCTG
Source organism: Pseudomonas fragi (assembly GCF_900105835.1). Classification (NCBI taxonomy): domain Bacteria; kingdom Pseudomonadati; phylum Pseudomonadota; class Gammaproteobacteria; order Pseudomonadales; family Pseudomonadaceae; genus Pseudomonas; species Pseudomonas fragi. Next base: position 4,690,063 of record NZ_LT629783.1, on the reverse strand, counting down.
TGACCTGATCCTGATGACTGATCAGCAGGGTCAGGTCCTCGACCACCGGGCTCATCCACGGCGCCCTGGCCGCCAGTTTGTACTGATGGGTGCCCACTCCCCAACCCTGGGTAGCGCGCTCGCTCTTGCCACCGAGCAGCAGCGCCAGCAATTGATGGCCAAAGCACACACCTAGCAACTTGTCGCCGCGCTCGTAGCGGCTCAGCAAGTAGGCTTTGAGGGTTTCAATCCACGGATCGGTGCCAAATGAATCCGCCTTGCTGCCGGTAACCAGGTAAGCATCAAAAACCTGGTCATCAGACGGGTACTCGCCTTGCATCACGTTAAAAACACTGAACTGTGCCGCAATAGGCTGCGTGGAGAACAGGCGCACGAACATTTGCCCGTAACCCTGATATTGGTCAACAAACTCTGGACGCAAAATGTCGGTTTCCAGAATGCAGATGCGTAGCGACATAAAAGTACCTGGCACGATAAAGGCGAAAGTAATGATGACTGCTCGCCAGAGCCTGCCTTGAAAGGGTATTTCATGGCAAGCACTGAAGCGGGTGATTACCCTCCAGCCCCCGAAAACCGTGGGCTTTTGTAGGACAAAACAAACAGGAACTGGACGCACTGACGAACGGTAGGTGGCTAAGAATATGCCCTCCCCACAAGTCCGTTGCGTCTAGCTGCGGGGCGGCAGGTCAGGCGCAATAAACCTAATAGCGTTTTAGAAACTTACTGCACTTGAATGATGTGAAAGGGTTCTAAGCCATGTCTTATGAGGGCTCTACTGTTAAGCCTGTCGCCGGGGCCGCTTTCTTTCCAAGGCATGGTGCCCTTGGCGCAGGCATTGTCGTTCGGAAAAAACAAAAAAAGGCAGATAGCCATGTTCAAACATACGAAAGTACGTCAAGCCGGTCTTATCCTCTTTGCTACCACCTTGCTGCTGATCTTGCCGAACCTGACCAAGGTTATCGGTTAAAGACACGCCACTGCGCCGAAGACGTGCAGCCCCTGCGCGTCTTCGCGGGCCTGGGTACCCGGCGCAAAAAGCAGAACGGCCAGCCCTGAGGCCAGCCGCTTATCCATCAAACGCCGTTCAATTGAGCAGGCCACGCACCTCCTGCTTGACGCCCCAGCCTTCGATAATCCCGCCCAGCGGCACCACGACAGCTTCAAAGTCCTGCTCGAAATCACCGATACCACCATAGGTGGCATACATCACCTTGCTCAATTCCAGATGCCAGGCCCCGTCATCACGCACATTGATCTGCGCATTGAGGGATTCACCGCAAAATTTTTGTGCAGCCCTGCGCGCCCGCTCCTCGTCCGGGAAGATTGCGTAAAACTCGATGGGATGGATGCGTGAAAAATCAAAACCGCCTTCTTTCATGCGGCGCAGCACATAGCTGCTGAGGTCTTCTTGATGGGCTGTGCTCATGAAACGTCCTCCTCGCAATGGATAGACATTCAGCGCTTCCCTCTGGCCGCATTCGGGCCGTGACAGGGGAAGAAATAAGCATGTAGCGAACAAGATCAGAGCCAGTCGATTACTTCGCTGGTCTGGATCCAGAGTAGACCCGGGGAGCGGCCTCTGCCAAGGGGGCAAGCCATGAATTTCAACAGTTTTTTACCCCACTCCGGGGAAACCTCGCCCGGTACCCGGACAGATGCGCTGTCCAGGACCCGGCTTGCACTGCTGCGGGTTACGGCTTTTCAGCGCGTTCTTTCAGCCCCTTGAGGGTATTGAACGGAGCATCGACCACAAACTTGTTGGCCAGCCACGAAGGCACGCTGCCGCCCGGCTCGGTGTGCACCTGGTAAGTCACTTCGGTCAGGTTGTCGCCTTTGGGCACCAGTTTCCAGAAGCCGTTGACCTGGGCAACCCGTACAAAGCCCTTTTCTTCCGGGATGTAGGTCGGCATGCCCTTGAGCGTGCGGGTCAGACTGCCATCGGCACCCTGGGCCGTGGTCACCTGCAGCACCGAATCACGCGGGGTGACCGGCCACGGGGTCTTGAACTGGGTGTAAGTCCAGCTCTGGTCGCCTTCATGCTTGAGCAATTTTTGCGACTGACACTCATGGATCCAGGCGCAAGCGCTGGCCACGTCTTCCTGCAGCTTGCTGATTTTGGCCAGTGGCGCCTTGATGGTGGTCACGCCCTGGTACGCCTTGTACTGGGAACCGGCGACCTCACTCAGCGACACCTTGATGCCGTCCTGATCCTTGGCAACCTTCCAGTCTTCAGCCTGGGCCACACCCACCAGCAGCGCGCTCAAACCACATACCAATGCCACTCTATGCAACGAACCCATTGTCTTGTTCCTTATTGTTGAAGGTTTGTTCACTGGACACCAACACACTACGCCGCAGTCACCTGCTCCCACCAGCCGATCAGGTTGATGGCTTCTTCCCGATTGCTGCCGCACACCTCGATATCGGCCTTGAAATCACCGCACACCGCAGGGCGTTGCGGCTGGCCGAACAAACCACACAGGTAGTCGACAGACAGATGCAGGCAGCGTTCCCCGGCCGGCTTGCCATTGGGCATGCCGGGCAGCGGTGTACTGATGGAAGGGGCTATGCAGCAAGCGCCACAGCCTTCACGGCAATTCATGACGTCAGCTCCTCGTTCGGGGCAAAGTGTGTAGATGACAAGGGATAGTACTCGCTGGAACAGGTGTTTGAAATTGACCGTTCAGCAGAATGTGCCGATAACTGACGGTGACTGATTAGTCAGTTTAGAAGTCTGTTTTTCAACGTTCGGCACTTATTGCTTGAACTCGAAATCCAGCGCCGCACCTTCGATTTCATTGCGCCGATATTCATTGCGCAATTGCAGGTCCATTTCATTGCTGAGCAAACGCCCATTGAGTTGAAACGGACTTTCTTCGACCGACTTTTCGCCAAACATATTGGGCAACAGCGGTTTGTGGGCAGGCATGGGGACCGTACCCAGGGGGCGCAATTGCCTGACCATCTCGGGCGGCAGGTGCAGGTCCAGCTTGGCAGAAGGCAAACGCTTTTTGGCGATGTCATGGGCCGACCTGGATTTGGAGGCAATCGGCTCACGCTTTTTGACGGGCGCTTTTTTCTCGCTGGCGGCAGGTTGGGCCGCTGAATGGACAGATGGCGTCTGCGCAGAAGTGGATGCAGGTTGCACCGGGTCTGCTGTTGCAACGACTGCATTGAGCGCACCCAAAACACCCATCAACACAAGACTTGCACAATATGTCGCTTTCATAACTCCACAGCTTTAACGGTTCAGGTGCGTATGCTCGCGCTTTACGCACAGGGGAACAAGGTAATTATAGTCAAAATGCCATCCCGGCTGTTGCCGAGCCGCCATACAGACCTGCCGCTTCCTGGCATAGCTGCTTGGCAAGCATGCCAAGTGTCATCAGGGCCCGTTCGGCTTCCCGATTCCAGGGCGTGCCGCAGTTTAGCCGGATGCAATGATTGAACTGCTCGGTATTACTGAAAATCAGCCCCGGCGCGATACTGATGCCCTGCTGCAGCGCCCGCACATGCAGCTCCTGGGTATTGACCCGGCCCGGCAAACTGACCCACAGGATAAAACCGCCGCTGGGGCGTGACATCTGTGTGCCTTCCGGGAAATGCTGCTGTACGGCCAACTGGAATGCACTGAGGTTTTTTCTGTATTCCTGGCGGATGTAACGTAAATGGCGGTCGTAACCACCATTTTCAAGGTAAGCCGCCACGCCCATTTGGGTCACGCTGCACGCCGAATGGGTGGTAAAGGTTTGCAGACGCTGGATTTCCTGCTGAAATTTACCCGCAATCATCCAGCCGATACGCACACCGGGTGACAGGGTTTTGGAAAAGCTCGAACAGTAGATCACCCGATCCAGGCGGTCATAGGCTTTCAGGGCCTTGGTGCGCCCGACCTCGAACATCAATTCGCCGTAGATGTCATCTTCGACGATCTGGATATCAAAGTCTGAAGCCAGGCGCAGCAGTTGCTTTTGCCGCTCTTCAGGCATGGTCCCGCCCAGCGGGTTGCTCAGGCGCGTGGTCAGCACCAGGGCCTTGATCGACCATTGGTTGGCGGCCAGCTGCAGGGCCTCAAGGCTCATGCCGGTGGCCGGGTCGCTGGGGATTTCAATGACTTTCAAACCCAGCAGATCGGCCAGTTGCAACAAGCCGTAGTAAGTCGGCGACTCTGCCGCAATCAGGTCACCGGGGCGGGTCAGCACCCGTAATGACATTTGCAGGGCATCGACACAGCCGTGGGTGATGATGACCTCGGACGGATCAACCACCACCCCGGCGTCGCGCATGCGGATGGCCACCTGTCGGCGCAGGGGTTCGAAGCCGGGGCTGAACATATAGCTGAACGCCCGCGGGCTGTGAAAGCGCGTGACCTTGGCCAATTGCTGGTGCAGCGCCCGCACAGGCAGGTAATCGACACTGGGCACTGCCGCGCCCAGCGGGAATACGCCTTCGCGGCGGGACTCGACCAAAACTTGCTGGATTATGCTGCTGCGGGTGACCAGCCCCGGGCGCTCGACACGGGCAATATCCGGAGTGGGCGCGGTGAGGGCCGGGGTCTGGTGAACGTAGTAGCCGGACTGTGGCCGCGCCCGGATCAGCCCCTGGTCTTCAAGATTGGCGTAGGCCTGCAACACCGTGGCATGGCTGACGTTGAGCTGCGAGCTCATCTTGCGCACCGAAGGCACGCGCTCGCCGGGCTGATAAACGCCACGCCGGATATCTTCAGCCAGCTGCTGAGCGATACGTTGGTAAAGCAAAAGGTTGGTCATGGCGCCGCACTCGATGTTCAGGCTTTATTTTTGTGGGAACAATACCGGAACAGTTTAGAAGTGTACGGGCACAGTTGTCACTTATCTCAGCCGTACAGCCCGAGTGCGGGGCAAACTGTATGGGTGCGGACGGAACTTCCCCTGCAGCTGCCGAAGGGACGAGACTGCTGCTACACGCTGGGGAAAAGTGATGGCTGAAAGCCCCTCACCCCAACCCTCTCCCGGAGGGAGAGGGGGTTGATCTGTGGAGATTTTGAGGCCGCGTGCGGTCAGTCCCCTCTCCCTCCGGGAGAGGGCTAGGGTGAGGGGCTTTTGGTTGGGCTTGACCTGCAACAGAGTATCTACAGGGTTTCGGGTAAAACGTTTACCGCGCAGCGCCCAACTGGCCTTTTTCGTCAGAAAAGACGATTTCAACACGACGGTTCTGGGCCCGCCCGCGTTCACTTGCGTTTACATCCACCGGGTACTGGTCGCCATAACCTTCCACCTGGATGCGTTTTTCATCGATTCCCAGATCAATCAGCACATCCGCCACGGCCTGGGCACGGGCCAGGGACAACTTGAGGTTATCCTCCGTGCCGCCGGTGCTGTCGGTGTAACCCTCGATTCGCACTATGCGCTTGGGATTGAGTTGCAGAAACTGCACCAGCTTGAGCACCGTGCGGTTGGCCGAATTCTTCAAGTCGGCTTCGCCGGTATCAAACAGCACGTCGCCCAGGGTCATGACCAGGCCTCGATCGGTCTGGGTCGTGGCCAGGCTGATGATTTGCTCTTCCAACCATTGGCCCTGCTGCTGAACACTCAACAGCTTGGCTTCGCGTAAGGCCAGTTGCAGGCGCTGACGCTCCAGTTCGAGCTTGGCAGCACGTTCTTCATTCAGCACTTGCTGGGTATGCTCACGGGCGATTTCGCTGTAGCGCTGACTCAAGTAAGCGTAATGCGCTACATCTTCGCCGCTGCCCCAGTAGCTGGACAACCGGTCGGCTCGCGCCAGGGACTCACCGGAACGGATCACATCCTTGGGAGCGATGCGCAGCACATTGGTATCTTCCTTGACGGCCTGGAAGTCCGTGCTGGCCTGCTGCAAGGCTTGTTCGCTGTTGTGATGACCGGCGCAACCGCTCAGGCCGACCACCAGCGCACCCATGCAAGCTAAGGGTTTGAGGCTCATTGCGCCTCCGCCAGTTGTTTGCGCAAGCGCGCGATACGGGTATTGAGCACGTTCAATTGTTCCTGGCTTTTTTGCGTCAGCACACGCGCTTCGGCCAACCGGGCGTCAAGCTCGGCCTGCTCGGCGTGCATGCGGGCGTCTTTGTAGGATTCATCAGCCATATCGGCCAGCGCTTGGGCCAGCTTGTCTTCGGCTTGTTTTAGCTCAGCCAGATCATCGGCCTTGGCACCCACCGCCCTGGCTTGTTCCAGGGCCTGTTCGGTCAAACGCAATTGTTCATTCGGCGCAGGATCGGCTGCACAACCCGCCAGAGCCACAACGGCCAGGGCAGCGAAAAGAGGTCGAATTGTCACTAGGGATTCCTACTGTTTTGGGGCGCTGAGCGGTTGTTGCAGCTGGGTTTTCCACCGCTCCAGGTTGCGTTGCACTACCGCCTCGGTCAGGCCGGAGGCGGGCAATTCTGTCATCTTTTTGGCGAGCTGTCCGCGCAACCACGGCTCATTGCAGGCCGAGTCGTGGGAAACCGCCAAAAACAGCCCTGGCTGATCGACCGGTTGCGGGTGCGCCAGCAAGTCGTCGGCAATACCCAGGGTCTGTGCTGTAGCCATACCGGCGTAGCGCCCGGCCAATACGTATTCGGCCTGCCCCAGCAGCAGCTTCTGAAAAGCCTGGGTCAACCCGGGCTGGAGCTCGAGTGTCAGTTGATGCTGGGCAAACTCGTTGAAGGTCTCGCTTAAACGGGCCTTTTGCGAGACAGCCCCCTTGTGCCCATGCAAATCTGCGGGCGTTTCGTAGATCAGGGGCGAGTCCTTGCGCGTCCACACCAGGTAATCGTTGCGTACCAGCGGCGGGTGGATGTAATCAAAAGACGAAAGCCCGGCTACCGTCAGCGGCGCATCGAGCAGCATGTCCATGCGTCCGGTGCGCACTTCGTCCTGGGCCTGGGCGCGCTTGCCGCCATACAGCACTTCAACCTTGATCCCCAGCTCCTGCCCCGCCTGCTGGATCAGGTCGGCGCTGGCACCGATCAAATGCGCCGGGTCGGCCGGGTCGCGCCACAGGTAAGGCGGCGCATCGGGGCTGCCGGTGACAATCAGGCGTTCGCACTTGCCCGCCGCCTCGGCCAGCAATGGCAACAATGCCAGCCCCGCCAGCAGCCTGCTGATCTGACGCATATCCATACCCCTCACGCTCCCTCCACAATTGACAGGCATAAAAAAGCCCGGTTACCCGGGCGGTGAAAGCAGGCAAAACACTGAGTGCCCTGCCCTTCCCCACGCCCCGGTCACCGGGCTCTTTATAAGTGAAGCGACTGGATTAAACCAGCTTCTCCAGCTCAGGTACTGCTTCGAACAAGTCCGCTACCAGGCCGTAATCAGCCACCTGGAAGATCGGTGCTTCTTCGTCCTTGTTGATCGCAACGATCACCTTGGAGTCTTTCATGCCGGCCAGATGCTGGATCGCGCCGGAAATGCCCACCGCGATGTACAGCTGTGGCGCAACGATTTTACCGGTCTGACCGACCTGCATGTCGTTGGGTACAAAGCCTGCGTCCACAGCGGCACGCGATGCGCCAACCGCAGCACCCAGCTTGTCGGCCAGAGTGTAAAGCAGTTTGAAGTTGTCGCCGTTCTGCATGCCACGACCGCCGGAAACCACGACTTTGGCTGCGGTCAGCTCAGGACGGTCCGACTTGGCCAGTTCTTCACCCACGAACGAGGAAGTGCCAGCATCGTGAACCGCTGCAACCGCTTCAACCGCTGCCGAACCACCTTGGGCGGCAACCGGGTCGAAACCGGTGGCACGCACGGTGATCACTTTCACCGGCGCAGTGGACTGCACGGTGGCAATGGCGTTACCGGCGTAGATCGGGCGGGTGAAGGTGTCGGCGCTGACCACCGAGATGATCTCGGAGATCTGGTCAACGTCCAGCTGTGCAGCAACGCGCGGCAGGATGTTTTTGCCGTTGGAGGTCGCGGCGGCCAGGATGTGGCTGTAGCCGGCACCCAGCTCTGCAACCAGCGGGGCAACGTTTTCCGGCAACTGATGGGCGTAAGCCGCGTTATCAGCAACCAGGACTTTGGCCACGCCAGCGATCTGTGCAGCGGCTTCAGCGACTGCGCCAATGCCCTGGCCTGCAACCAGAACGTGGATGTCGCCACCGATTTTAGCGGCGGCGGCTACGGTGTTCAGCGTGGCCGGAGCCAGTGCCTTGCCGTCGTGTTCTGCGATTACCAAGATAGTCATGATTAGATTACCTTCGCTTCGTTTTTCAGTTTCTCGACCAGTTCAGCCACCGACTTGACCTTGATACCCGCGCTGCGTGCAGCCGGGGCTTCAACTTTCAGGGTCTTGTTGGTCGAAGCAGTCGAAACACCCAACGCGTCTGGCGTCAGCACTTCAAGCGGCTTTTTCTTGGCTTTCATGATGTTTGGCAGGGACGCATAACGCGGCTCGTTCAAACGCAGGTCGGTGGTGATGATCGCCGGCAAGCTCAGCGAAACAGTTTGCGCGCCGCCGTCGACTTCACGCGTGACGGCAACCTTGTCACCTGCCACTTCAACCTTGGAGGCAAACGTACCCTGGCCGAAACCGGTCAGCGCAGCCAGCATCTGGCCAGTCTGGTTGTTGTCGCTGTCGATGGCCTGTTTGCCCAGGATCACCAGCTGAGGCTGTTCCTTGTCGACAACGGCCTTGAGCAGCTTGGCCACGGCCAGCGAGGTCAGGTCTTCGGCGGACTCGACGAGAATGGCGCGATCTGCACCCAGAGCCAGCGCGGTACGCAGCTGTTCCTGAGCAGTGGTCGGGCCGATGGAGACGACGACGATTTCAGTCGCAACACCTTTTTCTTTCAGGCGTACGGCTTCTTCCACGGCGATTTCGCAGAAGGGGTTCATCGACATCTTGACGTTGGCGAGGTCAACGCCGGAGTTGTCCGCCTTGACGCGCACTTTAACGTTGTAATCGACCACTCGTTTGACAGCTACAAGAACCTTCATGGATTCCTCGTTACTCTCCGGTGAAAAGAAAGTCGCCTAGGCGAACCTGGCGGTTGATGCTCGTCAGCACAAGGGCACCTCCAAAGATCGTTGCCTTATTAATAGACGGGTACCAGCGACTGCCCCTGCGACCGTCTGTCCGATGTGACTAACAAGTCATCCACCAAAAGGACGTGTAAACTCCGCTGCAAAAATGGCAGGCTCCCACTGGCGTGTGCCTGTGCCCTGTCTTTAGAGGTGCTCTTGAAACCGACAATCAGCCTACGGCGAGCGCAAAACCGCCCGTATCTTGACCGGAACACCATTTGCGGTCAATACAGCAAATGGGCCAGTTTCAAGCCGCGCGTCTTTGATTTGTCTGGCTTGCAGTGAATTCAAACAAACGTTTGTATTGGACCCTGCCAGTGGTGTAGATATAATGCCCGGCCTTATAGAGAGAGCGGCGCCTCATCCATTGCGTCCTTGGCCTGCGCCGAGGGAATAATGGATGAAACGCCAAACCTCCAATTAGAAAAATACCGTTGAGCCTTGAGTAGGAGAGAACCTGTGGAACGCGAATACATGGAATTCGACGTGGTCATCGTCGGCGCCGGCCCTGCCGGTTTGTCCGCCGCCTGCCGCCTGAAGCAGAAGGCCGCCGAAGCCGGTAAAGAAATCAGCGTCTGCGTGGTTGAAAAAGGCTCCGAAGTCGGTGCTCACATCCTGTCCGGTGCGGTATTCGAACCCCGCGCCCTGAACGAATTGTTCCCGGACTGGAAAGAGCTTGGCGCTCCGCTCAATACTCCGGTCACCCGCGACGATATCTATGTACTGCGCAGCGACAGCACCGCGACCAAGGTGCCAGACCTGTTTGTGCCAAAAACCATGCACAACGAAGGCAACTACATCATCTCCCTGGGCAACCTGTGCCGCTGGCTGGCACAGCAGGCTGAAAACCTGGGCGTAGAAATCTACCCGGGCTTTGCTGCTCAAGAAGTGCTGTTCGACGAAAACAATGTGGTGCGCGGAATCATCACCGGCGACCTCGGGGTTGACCGCGAAGGCAACCCCAAGGAAGGCCTGTACACCCCGGGCATGGAACTGCGCGGCAAGTACACCCTGTTCGCCGAAGGCTGTCGTGGCCACCTGGGCAAGCAACTGATCGAGCGCTTCAAGCTCGACAGCGAAGCCGACGCCCAGCACTACGGCATCGGCCTGAAGGAAATCTGGGAAATCGACCCGGCCAAGCACCAGCCAGGCCTGGTGGTACACACTGCAGGCTGGCCGCTGGACATCGTCAGCAGCGAAAACACCGGGGGGTCGTTCCTCTATCACCTGGAAAACAACCAGGTGGTTGTCGGCCTGATCGTTGACCTGTCCTACAGCAACACCTTCCTGTCACCGTTCGACGAATTCCAGCGCCTCAAGCATCACCCGGTGCTCAAGCAGTACCTGGAAGGCGGCAAGCGCATCAGCTACGGCGCCCGCGCCATTTGCAAGGGCGGCCTGAACTCGCTGCCGAAAATGATCTTCAACGGCGGTGCATTGATCGGTTGCGACCTGGGCACCCTGAACTTCTCCAAGATCAAGGGCAGCCACACCGCCATGAAGTCCGGCATGCTCGCAGCTGAGGCCGTGGCTGACTCGTTGCTCGCCGACTCCGAAGGGGGTGATGCACTCAACACCTACGTTGAAGCCTTCAAGGCCAGCTGGTTGTTCGACGAGCTGTTCGCCAGCCGCAACTTCGGCCCGGCACTGCACAAGTTCGGCCCAATCGTAGGCGGTGGTTTCAACTGGCTCGACCAGAACATCTTTGGCGGCAAGATGCCGTTTACCCTGCACGACACCAAGCCGGACTACGCGTGTCTGAAACAGGCCAAGGACTGCAAGAAGATCGACTACCCGAAACCCGACGGCAAGCTCAGCTTCGACAAGCTCAGCTCGGTGTTTATCTCCAGCACCAACCATGAAGAAGAGCAGCCGTGCCACCTCAAGCTGCGTGACGCGAGCATCCCGATCAGCGTTAACCTGCCGCTCTACGACGAGCCTGCGCAGCGTTATTGCCCGGCGGGTGTGTACGAAGTGATCACCCAGGAAAGCGGCGAGAAGCGCTTCCAGATCAACGCGCAAAACTGCGTGCACTGCAAGACCTGTGACATCAAGGACCCTTCGCAGAACATCACCTGGGTCACCCCGGAAGGTGGCGGCGGGCCGACTTACCCGAACATGTAAGTCAAAAGGCTCCTTCGGGAGCCTTTTTATTGCCCCCGGCTTTTTTGTGGGAGCGGGCTTGCTCGCGATGGGATCGCCCAGCCTTGCCTGACAGCCTGCGCTGCCCGCATCGCGAGCAAGCCCGCTCCCACAACACGCCTGTCACACCGATTGACTAGCACCCCACCCCTTCATGCCCCGGGCTGCGTTCGAAGTAACGCTTGTACTCGCGACTGAACTGCGAGGTACTTTGATAACCCACCCGCTCCGCTACCTGCGCCACTCCCAAGCCCTCGCTCAGCAGCAACTGCTGCGCGCGCAACAATCGCAACCGCTTGAGGTACTGCACCGGCGACAATAACGTGCTGCGCTTGAAATGCTCATGAAAGGTGGACGCGCTCATGTTTGCGCAACGGGCCAGGGTCTCGACATTCAGCGGCCGGGCAAAGTGCTCGTGCAAATAGCTTAACGACGCCGCCACCCGGGCAAACTGCCCTTGCTGCTCAACCAAAGCCCGCAACACCCCCGCCTGCGGCCCGCGCAGCGCGGCAAACAACACCTCGCGCAAACGCGCCTGACCCATGATCCGGCACTCCAGCGGATCATGCAGGCAACGCAGCAAGCGCTCCACCGCCTCGCGCATGTCGTCATCCAGTACCGCCGAGGTCATTGACTCCGGCGTCTGCGCCACGGCATTGCGATCCGCTGTCAGGCCCATTGCCAGCACCAGCTCACCCAGCACTGCACGATCAATACTGATGGCCACTCCCAACAGCGGCATTTCTTCACTGGCGAAGGTTTCGCACTCGAACGGCACCGCCAGCGCCTGCACCAGATAATGCCCGGCGCCGTATTCCAGGGTGCGCTGGCCCAAGTAGGCCAATTTACTGCCCTGGGCGATCACCATCAGGCTAGGCTCATAGATCTGCGGCATCCGGGCCACCACCCGGCACGCAGAAACCACCCGAACTTCAGGCAAAAGGGTCGACACAAAACCGGTCTGTGTTGCCAAGGGTTCGATCAGAGACACCAGCGCGGCATTCTCGTCGCGATGACGGGTCAAAAACATGGATAAAGGTTCACAGGAGGAATAGACAGCCGCATCTTCGCAGAATTGGTCAATAAAGCGACAGCCGGCCCGACACTCCGGAGTAATAGGCATGACAGGCGGAGGAATCGTCATAGTCCTGCAAAGCAACCAGGCGCAAAATCGCCCCCTCTCCACAGTTAACGTTTCGCGAGGTTCACATGTCCACAGTCACTTACAACGCTATCGGTTATGCCGCCCAGAATGCCAAGGCACCTCTGGCGCCCATGCAGTTCAACCGTCGCGCCCCACGACCGGACGACGTTGCCATCGAAGTGCTGTACTGCGGCGTTTGCCACTCCGACATCCACCAGGCGCGCAATGACTGGGGCTTCGCCACTTACCCGCTGATGCCGGGCCACGAAATCATCGGCAAGGTCACGGCTATTGGCGACAAGGTCACCAAGCACAAGGTCGGCGATCTGGTCGGCGTGGGCTGCATGGTCGATTCGTGCCGCACCTGCTCGGCGTGCAAGGAAGACCTGGAGCAATACTGCCTGGAAGGCATGACCCAGACCTACGCCAGCCCGGACCGCATCGACGGCACCCTGACCATGGGCGGTTACTCGGACAAGATGGTCGTCAGCGAACACTTCGTGCTGAGCATCCCGAAAAACCTCGACCCGGCCAGCGCCGCACCTCTGCTGTGCGCCGGTATCACCACCTACTCGCCACTGGTTCACTACGGCGTGGAAGCGGGCGACAAGGTCGGGATTCTGGGCATGGGCGGCCTGGGCCACATGGGCATCAAGTTCGCCAAGGCCCTGGGCGCTGAAGTCACCCTGTTCACCCGCTCCGAAGCCAAGGCTGAAGAAGCCCGTCGCCAGGGCGCCGACCATGTGATCGTGTCCACCGATCCCGAGCAGATGAAAGCCGCTGCCGGGCACTTCGACTTCTTGCTGGACACCATTCCGGTGCCGCACGACCTGAACCCGTACCTGGAAACCCTGACCTTTGACGGCGTACACATTCTGGTGGGCCTGATCGAGCCGGTTGAGCCAGCACTGAACGCCTTCAACCTGGTGTTCAAGCGCCGCGTACTGGCCGGTTCGCTGATCGGTGGCATTGCCGAAACCCAGGAAATGCTCGATTTCAGCGCCGAGCACGGGATTACCTGCGATATCGAAATGCTCGACATCAAAAACATCAACGAAGCCTTTGAGCGCGTAGTCAAAGGCGATGTGAAATACCGCTTTGTGATCGATATGAAAACCTTGAAAGCCTAAAAGCGTCTTTGTGGGAGCGGATTGCCCGCTCCCACAACCCCCCTCAGGGTTCAAGCCCTATCGGGAAGAACACTCCCGCGCTCCACACACCCAGCCAGTTTTGCCCATCGATTTCACGCACCACCGCCAGCTCTATCAACTGATAGAACACATTGCGGTGGATCAGCGCTTCAAGATTGCGCCGCACATGCAGGTATGGCGCAGGCTCCTGGGTCTGGGGATCAATGACGAAACGCAGCGGATGCTCGCGACCGGCACTGATCGACTCGTCGACATTGGTAGTAAAGCGCAGCACTTGCTGCTCGCCCGCCCCTTCCACGTCCAGCGTTACGGCGACAAAAGGCGCGTCATCGACCTTGATACCGACCTTTTCAACCGGGGTGATCAGGAAATAATCATCGCCATCGCGGCGGATGATGGTGGAGAACAATTTTACCATCGGTTTGCGGCCGATCGGCGTGCCCATGTAGTACCAGGTGCCATCACGGGCGATGCGCATATCGATGTCACCGCAAAACGCCGTATCCCACAAGTGAACGGGCGGCAGGCCCTTGTCGGCCCTGGGGATTTGCGCCAGCAGGTTGCTGACGTCTACCGGCTCGCTCATGGTGCTCTCCTCGACTTATTGATCGCTCAAGCCTATCAAGCTGCGGGCGTATTTAGCCAGCGGTGGACCGATCAGGTCGGCAGGCTTGTTGTCATGGAACGTCAGCAAACCGCCGCGGCTGCGGATGGTGGCGGTGTCGATCAGGTACTGGGTGCTGGTTTCGATCAACATCACCTGGATCACACCGCTGTCGATGCCCAGGCGGCTGATTTCTTCCTGATCGAGCCATTCGTCGCTGTTGCCGATGCGGTCATCGGCCCGGGCAAAGCGGGTGTACAGTAAATAGTGAGCGCCAAAATTACGCGCTTCGGTCATCGCCTGGTCGAGCCCGACCGGCGCTTTGGCACGGCGCACCATGGGGAAGTATTCGACAAAGCCGTTGAAGGCTTCCTCGGCAACGATATTGGGCCGCACATAGGGGTCGCCGATCGGTGCAAACGGGCCTTGGGCGATATAGATAAAGGAATCCGGTTGAATGCGCAGCGAATTGCTGCGTCGCGTATTGCTGTGATCGAGCAGACCGGCGTCGCTCATTTGATAGCGTGCGCTTTCACCCAGATCGCTGACGGTCATGCAGCCGCCCAGTGTCAAAAAAGCCAGCAATACAATCAGACCACGCATCCCGCTCTCCCGATGGCCGGCGACAAAAAACCGGCGAATAGCCCCGAGATGCAGATTGCGCGCCAACACCCTCCTCCCTTGTGGGAGCGGGCTTGCTCGCGATGGCATCACCTCGGGGTATCAGTAAGACCGAGTTGCCAGCATCGCAGGCAAGCCAGCTCCCACGCAGATTGTTAGCCGCCGATGATTTTCATCACGGTAGCGCCGCCCGAGAAGGCGATGTCCTGCTTGTCGCCCAGAGCTTTCATCAGCAGGCCTTGCAGCGCTGGCAACGCCTCGTGCCGCGGCTTGTTCAACAGGTCGCCCACATAGTGCCGGTTACTCGACGACAGGCAACCATGCAGCCACCCCGTCGAAGACAGCCGCAACCGCGAGCAGGTCCGGCAAAACGGCACGCTTTCGTTGGCAATGACCCCGAAATAGCCGTGCCCGGGAATCTGGTAGCGCACCGCCGTGGCGTCGATGGGTGCATCGGCCTGCAAGTACTCATGACGCTCGCCAATCAGCGCCAACAGCTGTTGCAAACTGACGAACTGCTGAAGAAAGGCATTACCGTCACTGGCCAGATGCCCCATGCGCATAAGCTCGATAAAACGCAGCTCGTAGCCACGCTCCAGGCAATACTCCAGCAACGGCATGACCTGGTCCAGGTTCTGCCCGCGCAGCGGCACCATATTGACCTTGATCTTGATCCCGGCCTCGCGCGCCCGCTGCATGCCGTCGAGCACGGTCGCCAGGTCGCCACCCCGGGCAATGCGGCGGAATGCTTCAGGGTCGAGGGTATCCAGGGAAACGTTGATGCGAGCGATGCCCGCGTCCAGCAGCAGCGGCAGTTTGCGCGCAAGCAACTGGCCATTGGTCGTCAGGCTGATATCGTTCAGACCGAGCTGACCGACCTCACCCATGAACGTTTCGAGCTTGGGGCTGATCAGCGGCTCGCCGCCGGTAATGCGCAGGCGCTCGATGCCTGCCGCTTCGATCAGGTAGGCCACCCCGCGCACCATCGCTTCAGCCGACAGCTCATTCTGCGCCGCCACCAGCCGTTTGCCGTTGGGCACACAGTAAGTGCAGGCGTAGTTGCAGGCAGACGTCAGACTGATACGCAAATTGCGAAAACGTCTGCCTTGGCGATCAACGATCATGGATGACTCCGGCGCGGGGGAAATGGGCCGCTGCAAAACCTGACTCATAAATCAGGTTTTGGCAAGACCCAAGCCTGAGTATAAGCCTCAAGGCCATCTGCCATGAAGGCAAATACGGGCCTTGATTACTCTACCGCCGGGGTGTCGCTGTCACGCTTGCGCTTGTTGCCCATGCGCACGCCGATGTCCATCAGGAACTGGAAGAAGCCTTCCTGATCTTCCAGCACATTGCTCCAGAACGGCGAGTGGTACAGCGCTACCGCGCCATGTACCAGGGCCCAGGCCGCGCAGTAATGGAAGTATGGCGGTACGTCTTCGAGCTTGCCTTCACTGATGCGCCCCTTGATCAGCAGGGTCAGGCGCTCAAAGTTGGAAGCGCGGATCTTGTGCAGTTCTTCGACCAGTTCCGGCACCTGGTTGCCCTTGACCACCTTCTCTTCGAGGCGGTCGAACAGCCGGTAGCGCTGCGGGTCGCGCATGCGGAACTCAAAGTAGGCACGCGACAACGCCTCCTTGTCCTTGTCCACGTCAGCAGAGTGCAGTAGCTCGTTCAAATCGCGCTCGTAGTCGAGCATCAGGCGCAGGTAGATCTCGGCCTTGGACTTGAAGTGCTTGTAGATCGTGCCTTTGCCGATACCCACGGCATCAGCAATCATCTCGACGGTGACACTGTCTTCACCCAGGTCGAGGAACAGCTTGAGCGCGGTATCGAGAATTTCTTGCTCGCGGCGACGAAACTCACGGACCTTACGGGGTTCTTTGTGCATAAGAAAAGGTCTGTTCGGGTCAAAATCGAAGCGGAGTATTATGCATTAGTCACGCTAAATTGCACGGATCATCCTGCATATCGATGGGGTCAAACGATTTACCCGCGATTCGATGAGCACTCAAGCGAAGCTGGGGTATTCCAAATCTGTTTAAAAAACGATCAACCACGGCTGGACGTTCGACAAAGCTGACCAATACTTAACATGTCGGTGCGACATCCCCCCCAAAGTGTGGCGCCGATATTGGCCGCAATGGACTGTGCGCCTTTGTTTTACTCCTAATGGTCTTAACCCGAATTCCCCAGAGTTCGGGTTTTTTTTGCCTGCTGTTCAGTTAAATGCGAAACCTGTGGCAGCGGGCTTGCTCGCGATACAGGCAACCCGGTTTAACAGATACACCGTAGCGATCCCATCGCGAGCAAGCCCGCTCCCACAAAGCCACGCAATTATCTGACCCGGGCCAGCGGAAACAGCCGCTTGAAATTTTCAGTAGTTTGCTCGGCGAAGCGCTCGTAGGACTCACCGCGCAACATGGCCAGGAATTCCGCCACTTCCCGCACATATTGCGGCAGGTTCGGCTTGCCGCGATACGGGATCGGGGCGAGGTAAGGCGAGTCAGTCTCGACCAGCAAGCGGTCGGCAGGCACCTGGCGGGCTACATCGCGCAGCGCGTCAGCATTACGGAAGGTCACGATACCCGAGAGCGAAATGTAATAGCCCATGTCCAGCGCCGCCCTGGCCATGTCCCAGTCTTCGGTAAAGCAATGCAGCACGCCAGCCTGGGGCAAGGCCGCCTCGCGCAGCATCGCCAGGGTATCGGCGCGGGCCCCGCGACTGTGGATCACCACCGGCTTGCCGGTCTGTTGTGCCGCTTCCAGATGCACCCGGAACGACAGTTGCTGCAGGTCGGCGGCTTCAGGCTCGTAGTGGTAGTCCAGGCCGGTTTCGCCAATGGCCACTACCTGCGGGTGATTCAATTCGCCCAACAACCAGTCCAGCGCCGGCGCTGCACCAGGCTGCACGTCCAGCGGGTGGACGCCCACCGAACAGTCAACATCGGCATAGCGCTCGGTCAGGGCTTTGACATCCGCCGCATTGTCGGCGCTGACACCGATACACAGAAAATGCCCGACGCCGCGCTGACGCGCTGCCTCAAGGGCGGCATCCAGCGAGCCGTCATGGGCGCTCAGATCAAGACGATCGAGATGGCAATGGGAGTCAACCAGCATACAAAAATTACCTGTTTATCAATTCAGTCAAATCAGCGCTGGCCGGGCAGGCCAGCCCACTGCACCAGCAGCGCTTCGAGCAACAAGTCACGATTAAGGTTGGCCTTGCTCAAGACCTTCTGGCGCTGGGCAAGAATCCAGTCCTGGATAGTCAGCACTTTGTCCTGGGGGGTCTTTTGTGCCAGGTATTGCAGGACTTTGCGCATGTCTTCCAGGCCAAGGCCGGCTTCGTCCCGGGTCAGTTGATAGCGCAGGATCAGGCTCGACCAGTCGCAGAACCAGTCAAACAGCAGCAACAGCGGAATGGCTTTCCAGCTTTCAGCCAACTGACTGGCCGACAGCTCGCGCTTGAGCAGCTTCTTGACGCCCTCCACCACCGCTGCGCGCTGCTCGCGCACACCCTGGGCCTGCAGCTTGACCGCCACCAGGGGCGAACCTGCGGCCAGGGTCAGCAACTCGACGCGCTCGGCTTCGACGAGGTCGGGCAGCGCACTGGCCAGCCACTCCAGGCTCAGCGCTTCACTGGGCAGCGGGCAGGCCTGCTGCACGCAACGGCTGCGAATGGTCGGCAGCAACCGGCTCGACTGATGGCTGACCAACAGCAAGATGGTGTTGCCCGACGGTTCTTCAAGGCTTTTGAGCAAGGCGTTGGCGGCGTTGATATTCATCGCTTCCACCGGCTCGACCAGCACCACCTTGCGCCCGCCCAGCTGGGCGGTCTGCACCACAAAGCTGACCAGCTCGCGCACCTGGTCGACCTTGATCGCCTTGTCGGCCTCTTCTGGCTCAAGAATGTAGTTGTCGGGGTGGCTGCCCGCCGCCAGCAGCGAACAAGACTTGCACACACCGCACGCCTCAAGCCCCACCGGCTGCTTGCACAGCAGGCTGGCCATCAAGCGCTCGGCCAGCGCCCGCTTGCCGATGCCCGCCGGGCCGTGCAGCAGGTAGGCATGGGCATGCTGTGCGCGCCCGGCCATCTGCTGCCACAGGTTGTCTTGCCACGGATAGGCCTCAGCCACGGTGCATGCCCAGCAATTGCGGCAACAGCGCGTCGAGCTGGCCCTGCACCTGATCCAGGGTTTGCCCGGCATCGATCAGGCGATAGCGTCCGGGCTCGGCCCTGGCGCGATCAAGGTAGGTGCTGCGCACGGCATCGAAAAATGTGCGGCCTTCCTGCTCAAAGCGGTCCAGTCGGCCGCGGGCGCTGGCACGGGCCATGCCGACTTCGATCGGCAGGTCGAACACCAGGGTCAGGTCTGGGCGCAGCGCGCCCTGAACAAAGGTCTCAAGGGTGGCGATACGCTCATGGGACAAGCCCCGGCCGCCGCCCTGATAGGCATAGGTGGCATCGGTAAAGCGATCACACAGCACCACCGCGCCACGGGCCAGTGCCGGGCGAATGACTTCGGCCAGATGCTGGGCGCGGGCGGCGAAGACCAGCAGCAGTTCGGTGTCGGCACACATCGCGTCATCGCTGGGCGTGAGCAGCAGCTCGCGGATACGCTCGGCCAACGGCGTGCCGCCAGGTTCGCGGGTCAGCACCACGTCAATGCCTTCGGCGCGCAAGCGCTCTGCCAGGTATTCGCGGTTGGTGCTTTTGCCCGCGCCTTCGGGGCCTTCCAAGGTAATAAACAAGCCAGTCACAGGCAGCAATCCTTAATCAGTGTCTGTCGGGCCTTGCGGCTCGACCGGGGAAGTCTGCGGTTCAGCCGCCGGGGCCGGCGCGGGGCTCGAACGGTAATCGGCACGGCGCTTGATCTGGAATTCGCGCACAGCGGAATTGTGCGCATCCAGATCATCGGAAAACGTGTGGCTGCCATCGCCCTTGGCCACAAAATACAGGCTGGTGCCATCTGCCGGGTGCAGCGCGGCGTGAATGGCCTCGCGCCCCACCATCGCAATCGGCGTCGGCGGCAAGCCGGGGATGGTGTAGGTATTGTAGGGCGTAGGCTCGCGTAAATGGGCGCGGGTCAGCTTGCCGGTGTAGCGCTCACCCAGACCGTAGATCACCGTAGGATCGGTTTGCAGCGGCATGCCGATTTTCATCCGGCGTACAAAAACCCCGGCAATCTGCCCACGCTCTTGCGGCACACCGGTTTCTTTTTCCACCAGGGAGGCCATGATCAGCGCCTGATACGGCGTGGCATAGGGCACAGCAGGGTCACGCTGCTCCCATTCCTGGGCGAGTACTTTATCCAGACGATCGTAGGCTTTTTCCAGCAGCTGGGCATCGGTCATGCCGCGCACAAAACGGTAGGTGTCCGGGAAAAACCGCCCTTCCGGGAATACACCTTCGTGCCCGAGTTTGGCCATGACTTCGCTGTCGCTCAGGCCGTCGAGGGTCTGTTCGATTTTTTCGTGTTTGGCCAGGGCGCTACGCACTTGGCGAAAGTTCCAGCCTTCAACCAGGGTCAGGCTGTATTGCACCACTTCACCCCGCTGCCACACACCGATCAGGTCCTGAGCGGTCATGCCCGGCGTCATGCGGTATTCGCCGCTGTGCAGGGGCTGGCCTTCAAGGTTGAAGCGCCAGTACAGGCGCAGCCAGAAAGCGTCGTCCAGCGTGCCGTCTGCTTCCAGGCGATTGAACGTACCGGTGGGCGTGGCGCCGGCGGGCACATCGAGCATTTGTTCTTGCGTCAGGTTGAGCGGTTGCTCCAGCGCCGAGTTGAGCTTCCAGGCGCTGGCGCCCAGCACCAAGCCCGCCAGCACCAGACCCATCTGCAGCAGCACCAAGATTTTACGTTTCACGAATCAGACATCCAGTAGGGTGCGAGCAATGCCTTGCAGTTTACGGGTGAGTGGCCCCACCGGCCAGCTCAGGTCTGCAAAAGCGCGCACGGGCCAAATGCCATACACACTGTTGCAGAGGAAGAGTTCATCGGCCTGCTGCAGTTGCGCAAGGCTGATGTCGGTGACATGACACGGGATACCCAGGCGCCCGGCCTCAGCCAGCAGTGCCGCGCGCATCACGCCGGCCACGCCACAGCGGCTCAGGTCGGCGGTCAGCAAAACCCCGTCACGCACTATAAACAGATTACTGAACACACCTTCAATCACCCGCCCCGAGGTATCGCGCATCAAGCCCTCGGCACAGGCCGGGTCTTGCCATTCGGAGCGCGCAATGACCTGTTCAAGTCGATTGAGGTGTTTGAGCCCGGCCAATAGCGGTTGCTCGGCCAGACGGGTGGCACAGTCGAACAGCTGTATACCCTGCAACGCATTGGCTTCAGGGTAAGCAGCCGTCGGGCTGGCCTGCAGAATTCTTCGAGGCAAGGCCCCGGGGGATGCGCCATAACCGCGCTGGCTGTCGCCGCGGGTCAGGATCAGCTTGAGCACGCCTTCGCCCATTGCGCGGGCGTAAGCCAGCAATTCGCTGCGGATCAGTGCTTGATCCGCAACAATCGCCAGCCGGGAACAACCGAGTGCCAGGCGCTGCAGGTGCAGCTCCAGCAGCAACGGCGTGCCAGCCTTGACGGCAATGGTCTCGAACAGCCCATCGCCATAGGCCAGCCCACGGTCTTTAAGCGACGCCAGGGCGCTCGCCGGTTGACCGTCGACCCAGCTTTGCATTACTCGGCGTACCGGCGGAATACCAGCGAGCCGTTGGTGCCACCAAAGCCGAACGAGTTGGACAACACCACGTCAATCGGCATTTCGCGCGGGGTATGCGGCACGAAGTCGAGGTCGCAGCCTTCATCGGGCTCGTCGAGGTTGATGGTCGGCGGGGCAATCTGGCTGTTGATGGCCAGCACGCTGAAGATCGCCTCGACCGCGCCGGCGGCACCCAGCAGGTGACCGGTCATGGACTTGGTCGAACTCACGGCCAGGTTGTAGGCGTGATCGCCGAACACCGACTTGATCGCCGAAACTTCCGCCAGGTCACCGGCAGGCGTCGAGGTGCCGTGGGCGTTGATGTACTGCACCTGGTCAGGGTTGACCCGGGCATCACGCAAGGCATTGGTGATGCAGCGTGCAGCACCCGCACCGTCAGCCGGAGGCGAGGTCATGTGGAAGGCGTCGCCGCTCATGCCAAAACCGATCAGCTCGGCGTAGATGGTCG
Source organism: Pseudomonas fragi (assembly GCF_900105835.1). Classification (NCBI taxonomy): domain Bacteria; kingdom Pseudomonadati; phylum Pseudomonadota; class Gammaproteobacteria; order Pseudomonadales; family Pseudomonadaceae; genus Pseudomonas; species Pseudomonas fragi. The sequence continues at coordinate 4,668,192 of NZ_LT629783.1, read as the reverse complement.
CGCCACGCGCCTTGGCATGCTCAAGCTCTTCAAGCACCAGCGCGCCGGCACCGTCGGACAGCACAAAGCCGTCACGGCCCTTGTCCCAAGGACGGCTGGCCCGGGTCGGGTCGTCGTTGCGGGTCGACAGCGCACGCGAAGCACCAAAGCCGCCCATGCCCAGACCGCAAGCAGCCATTTCTGCGCCACCTGCAATCATCACATCGGCTTCGCCGTAGGCAATATTGCGCGCCGCCATGCCAATACAGTGCGTACCGGTGGTACAGGCTGTGGCGATGGCGTAGTTAGGCCCCTGTGTACCCAGGTGGATAGACAGAAAGCCGGAAATCATGTTGATGATCGAGCCAGGCACAAAGAACGGAGAAATCCGTCGCGGGCCTTGCTCGTGCAGGGTACGGCTGGTTTCTTCGATATTGGTCAGACCGCCAATACCCGAACCCATTGCCACACCGATGCGCTCACGATTGGCGTCGGTAACTTCCAGGCCGGAATTGCGCACAGCCTGAAACCCGGCTGCCAGACCGTATTGAATAAACAGGTCAAGTTTTCGGGCTTCTTTGACGGAGAGGTAATCCTCAACGTTAAAGCCCTGTACCGAGCCGCCAAAACGGGTGGAATAGGCAGAAAGATCCGTGTGTTCGATCAGACCAATGCCACTACGGCCTGCCAGAATGCCTTGCCAGGTGCTCGGAACATCCGCACCCAGTGGCGACAACATCCCCATACCGGTGACTACGACGCGTCTACGCGACACAGCACTCTCCTTTATTCTATTGACGACACTTTGCATCACACCTAAAGAAAAAACCGCACGCCAGAGCGGCAGTGCGGTTTTTCCATGACAGCGAGCAACGATTACAAACTATTACGCCTGGTGGCTAGTAACGTAGTCGATTGCTGCTTGTACAGTAGTGATCTTTTCAGCTTCTTCGTCAGGAATCTCAGTCTCGAATTCCTCTTCCAGAGCCATCACAAGCTCAACGGTGTCAAGGGAGTCGGCACCCAGGTCTTCAACGAAGGAAGCGGCATTGGTCACTTCTTCTTCTTTAACGCCCAGTTGCTCGGCAACGATTTTCTTGACGCGCTCTTCGATGGTGCTCATACCTTGTTTTCACTCCTAATGGACAAATTCAGGCAGCTGGCCAGTGGGCAAGTGTATCGAAAGCCTTTTCGGTTTTTCAACTGAAAGCTTTGCACTCACTCCGCAACAGCCGGCTGCCTATAAAAAGATTGCAGCTTTATAACGGATTTTAGACAGCTCGTATGACATTTTTTTGAAGCAATCCGTCACATTTAACTCATGTACATCCCGCCGTTGACCGGAATTGTAGCCCCGGTCACGTAGGCTGCACCGTCGGATGCCAGGAAAGCGACCACGTTAGCGATCTCTTGAGCCTGGCCCAGACGGCCCAGCGGAATCTGCGTCTGCAAGGCTTCGCGCTGTGCTTCTGGCAGTTCACGGGTCATATCGGTGTCGATAAAGCCCGGAGCAACCGAGTTGACAGTGATCGAGCGCGAGCCCACTTCACGTGCCAGTGCACGGCCGAAACCTTCAAGGCCTGCCTTGGCGGCGGCGTAGTTTACTTGGCCTGCGTTGCCCATGGCACCCACAACAGAGCCAATATTGATAATTCGTCCCCAGCGGGCCTTGGTCATGCCGCGCAAAACACCCTTGGACAGGCGATACAGACTGTTCAGGTTGGTGTCGATGACATCATGCCATTCGTCATCTTTCATGCGCATCATCAGGTTATCGCGGGTGATACCGGCATTATTGACCAGGATTGCCGGCGCGCCGAACTGCTCCTGAATGCTTGCCAGTACCGCAGCAACCGATTCGTTGCTGGTCACGTTGAGCTCCATGCCAGTGCCCTGAACACCGTTTTCTTTCAGGGTGGCAGCGATGCGCTCGGCACCTGACGCGGAAGTCGCCGTGCCAATGACAATGGCGCCCTGACGACCCAATTCCAATGCGATCGCCTGGCCAATGCCACGGCTTGCGCCTGTTACCAGTGCAACTTTACCTTGCAAGCTCATGCAGGCTTCTCCTGATTCAGACCAGAGCCAAGCGCGCAGCGGCGAAGGCATCCGGGGTATTCAAATTGTGAGTGGTAACGCCTTCGGCGCAACGCTTGCTGATGCCCACCAGGACTTTGCCCGGGCCGCATTCAACCAGGTCAACCGGGCCGTTGGCCGCCAGGGCCTGCACCGATTCAACCCAACGCACAGGCTTGTACAGCTGCTCGAGCAGATCGCGCTTGAGGGTCGGCAGATCGGCCGCCACGGCGGCGCTGACGTTCTGCACCAGGGCAATGCCCGGCATTTTCCAGTCGATCGCTTCGATGGACTCGGCAAAACGCTCGGCAGCAGGGCGCATCAGCTCGCAGTGCGACGGCACGCTCACCGGCAACGGCAAGGCACGCTTGGCGCCCTTGGCCTTGCACAGCTCCATGGCACGCTCGACAGCAGCCTTGGCCCCGGCAATCACGACCTGACCCGGCGAGTTGAAGTTGACCGCACTGACCACCTCACCTTGCGCAGCTTCTGCGCAGGCCGCCAGTACATCGGCATCTTCCAGGCCCAGGATCGCCGCCATGGCGCCCTGCCCGGCCGGTACGGCCTCTTGCATCAGCTGACCGCGACGCTCAACCAGCTTGACCGCCTCGGCCAGGGTCAGGCATTCGGCAGCCACCAGCGCGCTGTACTCGCCCAGGCTGTGGCCAGCCACGAAGTCCGGACGCTTGCCGCCTTCAGCCAGCCACAGACGCCACAGGGCAATCGAGGCGGTGAGAATGGCAGGCTGGGTAATATCAGTCTGGTTCAGCTTCTCTGCAGGGCCTTCCTGGACCAGCGCCCACAGGTCGTAACCCAGGGCAGCAGAAGCTTCTTTGAATGTTTCCAGGACCAGCGGGTGTTCCGCGCCCAGCTCGGCCAACATGCCGAGGGACTGCGAACCCTGCCCTGGAAAGACGAATGCGAGGGATGTAGACATGTAACAAGCCCCTAATGATCTTGTCGTCGGAGAATTGACGTCCTGCCGTGGCGGACGCAAGAAACTGACAGTTGGATGGCTGATTGGACCGGGCGGTCACATTTAAGCATCCACCCGGTAAAACGCCTACGGCAACAACCCTTCAAGGCGCCCATACAAACGCTTTGGCAGGTCTTCATGGATTTCAATCAGTGCGCGCTCAATTGCACTTTGAAAGCCCTGAGCACCTGCCGAACCGTGACTCTTGACCACAATGCCCTGCAAACCGAGAAAACTCGCGCCGTTGTGCCGCGCCGGTGCCAGGTCGGCCTGCAGGCGCCGCATCAACGGCAATGCCAGCATACCTACGCAGCGACTGAACAGGTTGCGCCGGAACACCGCTTCAAGCCGGCTCGAAATCATGGTCGCCAGGCCTTCGCTGGACTTGAGCATGATATTGCCGACAAATCCGTCGCACACCACCACATCAGCCTCACCGCGATACACCCCGTCACCCTCGACAAAGCCGATGTAATGCAGCCCTGGTGCCGCCTGCAACAACGCCGCCGCCTCCTTGACCTGCTGGTTGCCCTTGACGTCCTCGGTGCCGACGTTAAGCAATGCAACCCGCGGACGGGGCACGCCCAGCGCCTGCGCGGCCACCGAGCCCATCACCGCAAACTGGAACAACTGGCTGGCCGTGCAATCGACATTCGCCCCAAGGTCCAGCAACTGACAGTAGCCGGTCTGGGTCGGCACCGCCGCCACCATCGCCGGACGGTCGATACCCGGCAAGGTCTTGAGCACATGCCGGGACAAGGCCATCAGCGCACCGGTGTTGCCGGAACTGACACAGGCTTGCACCTTGCCATCACGGAGCAACTCCAGAGCAACGCGCATGGACGAGTCCGGCTTGCTGCGCAAGGCATGGGACGGCCGCTCATTCATGGCAATCACTTCAGAAGCGGGAGTAATCGACAGGCGCGAGCGATCCACAGCCGAATGGCCGGCAATCAGGGATTCAAGTATGGAGGGTTGACCGACGAGGGTCAGATGCAGCGAGGGAGTAGCAGACAGGCAGGCAATACAGGCCTGAACAATGCTGCGGGGACCGAAGTCCCCGCCCATTGCGTCGATCGCGATGACCTGAGCGGACAAGTGATTACTCGTCAGCGCCCTTGTCGATCACTTTACGACCACGGTATACGCCTTCTGGCGATACGTGGTGACGCAGGTGAATTTCACCGGTGGTTTTTTCTACAGACAGAGTGCTAGCCGAAAGAGCATCGTGCGAACGACGCATGTCACGGGCAGAGCGGGATTTTTTGTTCTGCTGAACAGCCATAATTGATTAACTCCTAAACGTTTGGGTCACGCTTTAACTGCGCCAATACACTGAACGGGTTGGACCGCGTTACCTCGTCCTCGCCTGGTTCGGGCTCATCGAGACCCGCCGGCTGCTGGCATTCTTCCGGATGATGAGCAGGCACAATGGGCAAGGCGAGCAAAAGCTCCTCCTCGATCAGTGCATGCAGATCCAATGGATCTTCGCCCAGTTCCAGCACGTCATAACCTTTCGGTAACGACTGGGTATTCGCACCCTCTTTCACCACGGCATAACTGCATTCGCTGTGGATCGGCAGGGTGACCAGCTCAAGACAACGCTGGCAAACCATCTTGACCTCGACGTCAATGGAGCTGTGTATTACCACAGATCTACGTTCGTCGCGCTCAAAAACAAATTTAGCCTGGACCGTTCCAACATCGTCGGAAAGCGGATCGCAGAGTCTCTCCAAATCAGCCAGCAACACTTCACCTTGAAGGGTAGTGCCACGATCAGCCAATTTGCGCGGGTCAACGTGAGGTGGAATCGGGTCATTCAACATAGGCGCAGCATTCTAGGGAGGACCCCTTCACGTGTCAAAGGAAATTGTGTCTGTGCGACATTGCGTACGAGCATTAGAATCGTCAACTGCCTACAGGAGTCGCGCATGCTACCTTTATTACTCGCTTCAAGCTCGGTTTATCGCCGCGATTTATTGTCTCGCCTGCGCCTGCCCTTCACTTGCAGCTCGCCGGATATCGACGAAAGCCACCATCAAGGCGAAACTGCCACCGAACTGGTCAAGCGCCTGTCACTGGAAAAAGCCCGCGCACTCGCCGCCTGCCATCCGAACCATCTGATTATCGGCTCGGATCAGGTCGCAGTTCTCGACGGACAGATCATCGGCAAACCCCACACCCACGAAAAAGCCCACCAGCAACTGACCAGGGCAAGTGGCGCCAGCGTCAGCTTCCTGACCGGCCTGACCCTGCTCAACAGCCAGACCGGCCATTATCAGACCGACTGCGTGCCATTTACCGTGCATATGCGCAGCCTGAGCACAGAGCAGATCGAGCGCTACCTGCGCGCCGAGCAACCCTACGACTGCGCAGGCAGCTTTAAAGCCGAAGGGCTTGGTGTGAGCCTGTTCCAGCGCACTGAAGGCGATGATGCCACCAGCCTGGTCGGCCTGCCGCTGATCCGCCTGGTGGATATGCTGCTTGCTGAGGGCGTCGAGATTCCCTGACCCACAAAAAATCGGCATCGCCGTGCCGGTTTTTTTTGTTTGCAACATGCCTGTGGGAGCGGGCTTGCTCGCGATGGCATCAACACGGTGCATCTGACAGACCGCATCGCCTGCATCGCAGGCAAGCCAACTCCCACAACAGCAAAGTAATCAGCGCAGCGTCGGCCCCTGAAAGCCCATCCACATGGCCAATTGCTCAGCCACGCTGGCACCGAGCTTTTTCGAGAAGCGATCGAACGCCGATTCCTGCACCGTGAAATCCACCAATTCCTTGGCACCGATCACGTCACGCGCTACCGAACTGGTATTGCCCAGCCCGTCGATCAAGCCCAGCGGCAGTGCCTGCTGACCAGTCCAGACCAGGCCCGAGAACAGCTCCGGGTGCTCCTTGTCTTTCAGGCGATCACCACGCCCCTGCTTGACGCTGTCAATAAACTGCTGGTGCGTCACATTCAACACGCCCTGCCAGAACTTGGTCTCGTCCGGCTTCTCCGGCTCAAAAGGATCCAGGAACGCCTTGTGGTCACCCGAGGTATAGGCACGACGCTGGATCCCCAGCTTGTCCATCGCACCGACAAAGCCGAAACCTGCCGCCGTCACACCAATCGACCCGACGAGGCTGGCCTTGTCGGCGTAGATTTCGTCAGCGGCACTGGCAATGTAGTAAGCCCCGGAAGCGCCCAGATCGGAAATCACCGCATACACCTTGGTATCGGGATGCAAGCCGCGCAGACGACGGATCTCATCGTAGACATAACCCGACTGCACAGGGCTGCCGCCCGGGCTGTTGATGCGCAGCACCACGCCCTTGACCCGCGGGTCGTCAAACGCTGCCTGCAGGCTGGTGACCAGATTGTCGGCACTGGCCGGCTCTTTATCGGCAATCGGCCCGCGCACATCGATCAGCGCGGTATAGCTGGAGCCGCCGACCGCGCTGCGCTCCATGCTCACCAGCGGAGTGAACAGCAACAACACCGCAATCAGGTAGCAGAACATCAAGACCTTGAAGAAAATGCCCCAGCGTCGCGAGCGGCGCTGCTCCTGAATACCTGCCAACAAGGTTTTTTCCAGCAACCGCCAGCTTTTATCATCACCAACAGTGTTTTCAGCCGCAGAGGGCGCTTTCCATTGATCGACCATGCATTACCCCAGCAAAGATCTTAATTAGCCTGACGCTCAAGCCAGGCACGCAACTCGGGAAAACTGTCAATCGCCAACCGGGGCTCGAACGTCAGCAAGCGCTCCATTGATTGAGCACCATAGCCTACCGCAACCGAGTCGATACCCGCATTGCGTGCCATCAGCAAATCAAAGGACGCATCCCCCACCATCAACGCCTGCTCCGGGCGCACAGCGCAATGGGCCAGGATTTGATTGAGCATCAACGGATCGGGCTTGCTGGCGGTCTCGTCTGCGGCACGGGTGATATCAAAGAAGTCCTCCCAGCCGTGAGCCTTGAGCACACGATCAAGGCCGCGACGCGCCTTGCCCGTGGCCACCGCCAGACGATAGCCCTGGGCACGGAAGGCTTCCAGCGATTCCCGCACCCCCGCAAACAACGGCGAGGGCTCGGCATCCATAGCGATATAGAGGTCGGCATAGTGCTGACGGAAGGCAATGACCTCTTCAGGCGTCATGTCGGGGTAAAGGGTCAGGATCGCCTCGGGCAACCCCAAGCCGATAATCCCTTTTACAGCAGGCGCATCACGCTCAGGGCGCCCCGCACGCTGCGCCGCGCCCTGCATCGCCGTGACAATCCGACCAATGGAATCGGCCAGCGTGCCATCCCAGTCAAAAATGAGCAGCTTGTACTCAGTAAGGGGCACTCAGACGCTCCACGGTTTTGGCCCACATCTCATCAACCGGGGCCTGGAATTTCATTTCAGTGCCATCGGGCATCGGCACCGTCAGCATATAGGCATGCAGAAACAGACGCTTGCCGCCCAGGTCGCGGATCTCCTTGGAGAACCCTTCATCGCCGTACTTGCTGTCGCCGGCAATGCAATGCCCGGCATGCAGGGTATGCACGCGGATCTGGTGGGTACGCCCGGTAATCGGCCGCGCTTCGACCATGGTGGCAAAGTCGCCGAAGCGGCGCAGTACCTTGAACACGGTCACCGACTCTTTGCCTTCGTCTTCGTTGACTTCCACCATGCGCTCACCTGAGCGCAAGTTGCTCTTCATCAGCGGCGCACGCACCTGCTTGATGGAGGCCGCCCAGTTGCCGCGCACCAGGGCCATATAGCGCTTGTCGATACCATCGCCACGCAGGGCTTCGTGCAGGTGACGCAGCATGCTGCGTTTTTTCGCGATCATCAGCAGGCCGGACGTGTCACGGTCGAGGCGGTGAACCAGCTCCAGTTCCTTGGCGTCCGGGCGCATCTGACGAAAGGCTTCAATCACGCCAAAGGTCAGGCCGCTGCCGCCATGCACGGCGATACCCGCCGGCTTGTTCAATACAATCAGCGCTTTGTCTTCATAGACAATCGCTGCCTCAAGACGCAGCAGCAAACCTTGCGCCACCGGCACCGGCTCGTCACGCTCAGGCACGCGAACCGGCGGCACGCGCACGATATCGCCAGCCTGCAGCTTGTACTCGGGCTTGATCCGGCCCTTGTTCACGCGCACTTCGCCTTTACGCAAAATGCGGTAAATCAAGGTCTTGGGAACGCCCTTGAGCCGAGCAAGAAGAAAGTTGTCGATGCGTTGGCCGGCATATTCCGGCGAGACCTCAAGCAGCTGGACGCTGGGGGTCGGGGGGGTAGTCGTCGTCATGCCGCGAATGATAACAATTTTTTATGGAATTGAAGCACTTAATCATTGCTGCTATAGTCGCGAACGCCGCCAAAAGCGGCCTGGACAGCGGATTAACGGTGAACAACCGGCCCTGACCAACGCTCTTGATCAGGACGCGAGGCCGTCCTACGGGGCTTTTGCTGGATACGCAAGACCTGGAGTTGTAACAAGCGCAGGTGACATGAGGCCTGAAGCGAGCCTGGAAAGCAGAGTGCAAACTCGCCTTTTACGCCGATATTCACGGCCAGTTCACAAAGTGCAGTCAGCCTCGGGAATTTCGAGCGAATGCTTCGGAAACAACGCCTTTATTAGCCATGATGCGTGAACTCCCCTTTTGGAGAACACGGTAAATGCCAACCCGCTGCGGATTCTGCGCGCGGCAGCACCCGAATTATCAGGGATACGTGTAGGGTGGAGATGCACAACCGCCGGACTGTGTAGCAATAGGCTTTATCAAGACGCTTCATCTCGTCCACAGCCGCCGGTTGATTCCTCCTCCTGACCAGACTTTTGCTTAAGAGGTGCTTTAGCACCACAGCAAGCAGGAAGCGTAAGTCGCGACTTCGCCCCCAAGGGTCGAACCTCGTTGTACACAGGAGTGGCCAACAACTCCTGACGCACCTGACACCGACCATGAGAAGTCGTGTGTGCCGAACGCCGTTTCCGGTAGCCCGGAAACCGACGGTACAACATGAAAAGAATGCTGATTAACGCAACTCAACCTGAAGAGCTGCGCGTTGCACTGGTAGATGGCCAACGCCTCTACGACCTGGACATCGAGTCGGGTGCTCGCGAGCAGAAGAAAGCCAATATCTACAAAGGCCGTATTACTCGCATCGAACCAAGCCTTGAGGCTGCCTTTGTCGATTTCGGCTCCGAGCGCCACGGCTTCCTGCCCCTCAAGGAAATCTCCCGCGAGTACTTCAAGAAAGCCCCTGAAGGCCGCGTCAACATCAAGGACGTCCTGAGCGAAGGCCAGGAAGTTATCGTGCAGGTCGAAAAAGAAGAACGCGGCAACAAGGGCGCAGCCCTGACCACGTTTATCAGCCTGGCCGGCCGCTACCTGGTCCTGATGCCGAACAACCCGCGTGCCGGCGGCATCTCCCGTCGCATCGAAGGCGAAGAGCGCAACGAACTGCGTGAAGCGCTGAACGGCCTGATCGCTCCTGCCGACATGGGCCTGATCGTGCGCACTGCCGGCCTTGGCCGCAGCAGCGAAGAAATGCAGTGGGACCTCGACTACCTGCTGCAGCTGTGGACCGCCATTAAAGAAGCCTCGCTGGATCGCGCCGCGCCATTCCTGATCTACCAGGAAAGCAACGTGATCATCCGCGCCATCCGCGATTACCTGCGCCAGGACATCGGCGAAGTGCTGATCGACAGCGTTGAAGCCCAGGACGAAGCCCTGACCTTCATCCGCCAGGTGATGCCGCAGTACGCCAGCAAGATCAAACTCTACGAAGACAGCGTTCCGCTGTTCAATCGTTTCCAGATCGAAAGCCAGATCGAGACCGCCTTCCAGCGCGTCGTTGAACTGCCTTCCGGCGGCTCCATCGTTATCGACCCGACCGAAGCCCTGGTGTCCATCGACATCAACTCGGCGCGCGCCACCAAAGGCAGCGATATCGAAGAAACCGCCCTGCAAACCAACCTTGAAGCGGCAGAAGAAATCGCCCGTCAGTTGCGCCTGCGCGACATCGGCGGCCTGATCGTCATCGACTTCATCGACATGACCCCGGCCAAGAACCAGCGCGCCGTGGAAGAAAAAGTCCGCGAATGCCTGGAAGCCGACCGTGCCCGCGTACAAGTGGGTCGTATCTCGCGCTTCGGCCTGCTGGAAATGTCCCGTCAGCGCCTGCGTCCATCCCTGGGCGAGAGCAGCGGCATCGTTTGCCCGCGCTGCAACGGCACCGGCATCATCCGTGATGTTGAATCGCTGTCGCTGGCGATCCTGCGCCTGATCGAAGAAGAAGCCCTGAAAGACCGCACTGCCGAAGTACGCGCCCAGGTGCCGATCCCGGTTGCAGCGTTCCTGCTCAACGAAAAACGCAACTCGATCACCAAGATCGAACTGCGCACCCGTGCCCGCATCGTCATCCTGCCGAACGATCACCTCGAAACGCCGCACTTCGAAGTTCAGCGTCTGCGTGATGACAGCCCGGAAGCCCACACCAACCAGTCCAGCTATGAAATCGCTGCCGCTGCTGCTGAAGTGGAAGAAGTTCAACCGGCTGCAGCCACCCGCACCCTGGTTCGCCAGGAAGCAGCGGTCAAGACTGCTCCGCCACGCACTTCGGCACCGGTTCCAACCGAAGCCGCTGCTGCACCGGTCGCGCCTGCACCTGCTGCCACCATCGCCGAGCCGAGCCTGTTCAAGGGCCTGGTCAAGTCGCTGGTCAGCCTGTTCGCCTCCAAGGAAGAGCCTGCTGCTCCGACCGTAGTCGAGAAGCCGGCAACCCCTGAGCGCCCTGCGCGCAACGAAGAGCGCCGCAACGGTCGCCAGCAAAGCCGTAACCGCAACGGTCGTCGTGACGAAGAACGCAAGCCGCGCGAAGAACGTGCTCCACGTGAAGAACGTGCTGCACGCGAACCACGCGAAGAACGTAGCCCGCGCGAAGAAACTCCGGTTGTGGCCCAAGCCCCTCGCGAAGAGCGCGCACCACGCCCACCTCGTGAAGAGCGTGCACCACGCGCACCGCGTGAAGACCGCAAGCCTCGTGGCGAACGCGAAGAACGCGTACGTGAACTGCGCGAACCTCTGGATGCAGCACCTGCTGTTGCCGCTGCCACCGCAGCCGTAGCTGAAGAGCGCGCACCACGCCCACCGCGTGAAGAACGCCAGCCGCGCGCCCCTCGCGAAGAACGCGCACCACGCGAAGAGCAGGTTGTCGCCGCTGCTGAAGACGAAGAAGTGCTGACCGCTGAAGAGCAGTCCCAGGACGAGACCCAGGACAACGCCGAAGGCGATCGCCCACGTCGTCGCTCCCGCGGCCAGCGTCGTCGCAGCAACCGTCGTGAACGTCAGCGTGACGCCAACGGCAATGTGATTGAAGGCTCGGAAGAGAACAGCGAAGAAGGCACTGCCCAAAACGCTCCTGCCAATGCACCTGAAGTCGCCGCCGCTGTAGCCGTGACTGAAGTGGTTGCCACCCAGGCCATCAGCGCTCCAGCTGAAGCCCAGGCGCACCAGCAGGCAGAACGCGCCACCGAAGCAGCCCAGGAATCGGCCCCGGCTGAAACCGTAGCGGTTGTTGAAGCCGACAAGGAAGTGCTGGTTGTTGAAGCAGCTGCTGCCCAGGCGCCGGCTGTTGAAGCCGCTGCTGAAGAAGCAACCACGGTAGAAGCAGTCGCTGCCCAGGCACCCGCCGTTGAAGCACCGGTTGTTGAAACGCCGGTTGTTGAAGCCCCTGTCGTGGAAGCCGTGACACCGATCGAAGCGGTCAAGGCACCTGAAGTTGAAGTAGCTCCGGATCAGCAAGCACAGCCTGAAGTTCAGGCCGCTGCCGAACCAGTTGCAGCAGCACCAGAGCCTGTAGTCGAAACCGAGGTGCAAGCACCTGTGGTCGAGACTGCGGTGATCGAGAAGGCACCACAGCCTGCCCGCGAAGCCCGCGTAGTACGCGAGCCCGTTGCAGAGCCTGCCGTTGCTGAAGCCGCCGCAGAGCGCGTGGCTGTCGAAGAACCGGCCGCACCTGCAGTCGTCGCCGTCGAAGCCGTGGTTGAAACGGTCGTTGCCGCAGAGCCGGCTCCAGTCGAAGCTGTTGTGGCAACTGAAGTGGTTGAGGTCGTGGTTGCCGCCCCGGCGGTCAGCGCCCCAAGCAATGGTCGTGCACCTAACGACCCGCGTGAAGTCCGTCGTCGCAAGCGTGAAGAAGCCGCTGCTGCAGCGGCAGCTGCCGCCCAGGCAACTGCGCACGAAGGCGTAGCCCAGGAAAAGGAGCACGAGGATAAACCCCTCGCCTAATTCCAAAGGCCAATAAAAAGCCCCGCCAGTTCTGAACTGGCGGGGCTTTTTTTATTCCCCCAAGTCATGGCTTGCGGGCAATCAGAATGGCCAGAACGAGCGGCGCCCCTTCTCCAGCTCGCCACGACACTGACCAAGCTGCGCACCATAGGTTTTGGACTGTTGCTCGACCTTGCGCGCCACCTGCATCAACCAGGGCTTGGCGCGATAGGTATTGCGACTGTATCCCCCCCTGCCCTCGTGATACGCCAGGTACTGGTTGTAGGCATCCCATTTGGAGATCCCCAATTGCCGCTGGGTTCCGGCGGTGTACCAACCAATAAACATGATGGCGTCCGCGAAATTGTCGCGCGAGCCGGAACTGCCCATGCTGGCTTCAAAGTCACGCCACGCGGGGGGCTGGGCCTGCGCATAACCGTAAGACGGGCTGACCCTGCCCCACGGAATGACCCACAGAAGATAAGCGCGGGGCGGCAGCGCGTCGGCGACGAAGCTGCTTTCCTGCTTCATGATTGCCATCGCAACATGCACAGGGGTGCCCCAGCGCTCCTGCATCGCGACCGAGTCCTTGTACCAGGCCGGGTATTGGCGATAAATACTGCACAGGTTGTTTTGATCTTTGGGCGGAGCAGTGACACACCCGGTCAACGTCACCAGGGCCAACGCCAGCGCCGCTACCGGTATAGGCTTCATTGATTGTCCAGACCACTAATACAGGTTGGGCTCCATCTCCAGCTGCACCGCAAAGCGCTGCTCGATATCCGCCTGAATGCGTTGCGCCAGGGCCAACAACTGCAGACCGGTGGCCGACCCATAATTGACCAGCACCAGCGACTGCAGACGATGCACCCCGGCATCGGCCTCGCGAAAGCCCTTCCAGCCCGCAGCTTCGATCAACCAGCCTGCGGCCAGCTTTACCTGGCCATCCGCTTGCGGATAGCCGATCAAGCCAGGATGGGCCAGTTGCAACTCAGCAGCCAGCACAGCCGACACCAATGGATTCTTGAAGAAGCTGCCAGCATTACCCAGCACCGCAGGGTCCGGCAGTTTTTCGCTGCGGATACTGCAGATGGCGCGGCTCACATCACTGGCCGTGGGTTGTTCAATGCCCTGTTCGGCCAGGCGCTGACGCACCGGCCCGTACTCCAGATGCAAGTGCATGGCCCGGCTCAGGGCAAAGCGCACCCGCAAGATCAACCAGCGCCCGGCCTGCTGCTTGAACAGGCTGTCACGATAGGCAAAGTTGCACTCGGCCAGGCTGAACTCGCGCAGCTCGCCGGTGTGCCGGTCGAGCGCCGTCAGGCCTGCAAAGACGTCCTTGATCTCAACCCCGTAGGCTCCGATATTTTGCATCGGCGCAGCGCCCACGGTGCCAGGGATCAGGCTGAGGTTTTCCAGCCCCGACAACCCCTGCTCCAGGGTCCACAACACAAAGGCATGCCAGACTTCCCCGGCCTCGGCTTCGACCACCACCCGCTCGCCGTCATCTTCCAGCAAGCGGATACCGCGACTGGCCATGCGCAAAACCAGCGCTGGCACATCGCCGGTCAACAGCAGGTTGCTGCCCCCGCCAATCACCAGCAGCGGTAATTTTTGCTCCTCGGCGCACAGCAAGGCCTGACGCACATCATCATCGTTGTGCGCCTGCGCCAACAGGCTCGCCTTCACATCCACGCCAAAGCTGTTGAACGGCTTGAGCGAGGCATTGACCTGCATGTCCAGACTCATGACTCCAGCAACCGCCGCACGCGCTCAAGGTCTTCTGCGGTATCCACACCGGCAGGCGGGGCTTCAAGCACGTCAGCCACATGAATACGTACGCCGTGCCACAGCGCTCGAAGCTGCTCAAGGCGTTCGGTGTTTTCCAGCCAGCAAGGGCCCCAACTGACGAAATCATGCAGGAAGCCTGCACGATAAGCGTAGATACCGATATGTCGACGGTAAGGCACGCCCGCTGGCAGTGCATCCGGTTGCCGGGCGAAGTCATCCCGCGCCCAGGGCAATGTAGCGCGGCTGAAGGTCAGCGCCAGCCCGTTGATGTCACTGACCACCTTGACCACATTGGGGTTGAACAGGGTCTCAACGTCGTCGATCGGCTCGGCCAGGGTCGCCATGCTCGCTTCACTGTGGGCCGCCAGGTTGACGGCAACCTGATCGATCACCTGTGGCGGAATCATGGGTTCGTCACCCTGCACGTTGACCACGATGGCATCGCTGGCCAGGCCCAGTTGCGTGGCCACTTCGGCCAGGCGATCGGTGCCCGACTCGTGGTCGGCACGGGTCAGTAGCACCTCGGCGCCGAACGCCTTGCAGGCCTCGACAATACGCGCATCGTCGGTGGCAACCACCACCCGCTGTGCGCTGCTTTTACAGGCCTGCTCCCAGACATGCTGGACCATCGGCTTGCCTGCGATCATCTGCAACGGCTTGCCCGGCAAACGGGTCGAGGCGAAGCGCGACGGGATAACGACGGTAAAAACCGGGATCATTTTTCCAGACGCTCTTCGGCGGTGAGGGTGCGGGCCTCGGTTTCGAGCATTACCGGGATGCCATCACGGATCGGGTAAGCCAGGCCTGCACCCTTGCTGATCAGTTCGGTTTTATCGGCGCTGAGCTTGAGCGGGCCTTTGCAAACAGGGCAGGCGAGGATATCGAGCAGCTTGGTGTCCATAAATGTTCCCCTTGAGATGAGTTAGGGTAAAAGACGATCAGGTAAAAGACGCAGCAATTGTTGGTCAAACCACAGTACAAAGGCCTGGGAAGGCACTGCGTCAACAGCCAGATACCACCAGTCGGGCGACGCAAAGTCGCGGCACTTAACCGCGTCTTTTTCGGTCATGACCACTGGCAATGCCGGCGAGAAATTCAATATGTCGGCGCTATAGGGCGCGTGATCGGCAAAAGCATGGGCAATTGGCCGCCAGTGTAGCGTTTCAAGGGTGGTGAAGAAACGCTGGGGGTTGCCGATACCGGCGACCGCATGCAGGGCCTGCTGCGCAGGGAAAAAGTCCAGCGCCTTGCGCTCCCCGCTCAGCAGATTGACCAGAGCGGTGGGTTGCAACGCAAATGCAAAACCGCCCCGCGGGTCGCTGGCCGCGCCGTTGTACAGCACTGCATCAACGCTTTGCAGGCGCTCGACCGGTTCGCGCAACGGCCCCGCCGGCAGGCAGCGGCCATTGCCCAGGCCCCTGGCATTGTCGATCAGCACCAGCTCCAGGTCCCGCGCCAGACGGTAATGCTGCATACCGTCATCGGACAGGATCAGGTCCAGCACCTCGCTGGCCAGCAGCGCCTTGACTGCCCGGCTACGGTCGGGGTCGATCATCAACGGCACACCGGTGCGCTGCACGATCAGCAAGGGTTCATCCCCTGCCTGCGCGGCGCTTTGCTCGGCGCGTACGCGCCACGGCAATTGAGGCGGGGTCGCGCCATAACCACGACTGACCACACCCACTCGCAGCCCCTTGCGCTGGCAATGCTCGATCAGCCACAGGATCAAAGGCGTCTTGCCAGTGCCGCCGACCGTGATATTGCCCACAACCACCAACGGCACCGGTGGGCGGTAGATCTGGCCCTCACCGGCAACAAAACGTGCGCGCTTGCGCTCAACCACCCGTCGGTAGAGGCACTCAAGCGGTCGCAACAGGGTCAGCAGCGGATGCCCGCTGTACCAGGCGCGCAGTAACCGATCGGACATGGCCATCAGGGCGTCGTCTGCGCTTCAACGGTGGTCATGCGCAAATGCGTAAAACCCAGTTTGCCGGCCGCGTCCATCGCGGTGATGACCGCCTGATGTTGCGTTTTGCCATCGGCGCTGATGGACAGGGGCAAGCGGGTATCGCCGCCGGACTCTTTTTGCAAGGCGTCCATCAGGCTGGCCAGGTCATTCTTGGGCAACAGCTGGTTATTCAGCGAAAACACCCCGTCTGCGCTGATGGCGATATCCAGCTGCTTGCCGTTCTGCTCGTCGTTGGGCGAGCCGCTCACGGCCTCGGGCAGATCGACGCGCAACTGGGTTTCGCGGGTAAACGTGGTGGTCACGACAAAAAACAGCAACAGGATAAACACCACGTCAATCAATGACGCGAGGTTGATATCGACCGTTTCCCGTGGCTTGCGGCGAAATTTCACGCTTTGCTCCCGACCATGTCGACTTCACGGTCGCCCTGCACCACTTCAACCAGCTTGATTGCTTCCTGTTCCATGCCGACCACCAGGTCGTCAACGCGACGCTGCAAGAAACGATGGAAGAATACCGCCGGGATACCCACCATCAGGCCTGCAGCCGTGGTGATCAGCGCCTTGGAAATACCGCCCGCCAGGATGGCAGCATTGGTGGTCATGCCCGAGCCCATGAACGAACTGAAAATATCGATCATGCCCAGCACGGTGCCCAGCAGGCCCAGCAACGGCGCCATTGCCGCGATGGTGCCCAGGGTATTGAGGTAGCGCTCCAGCTCGTGAATGACCCGCGCGGCGGCCTCTTCAATGCACTCCTTCATGATCTCGCGACCATGCCGGGAGTTGGCCAGGCCGGCAGCGAGAATCTCCCCCAGGGGTGAATCGGCGCGCAGCTGCTTGAGTTTTTCCTTGTCCATCTGTTTGTCTTTGATCCAGACCCAGACCTGGCCGAGCAAATGCTCCGGGGTCACGCGACTGGCACGCAGGGTCCACAGGCGCTCGACAATAATGCCCAGCGCGGCAACAGAGCTCAGAATGATCGGCAGCATCATCCAGCCGCCGGATTTGACCAGTTCCCACACAGTGACAATCCCCTCGAAAAAGTGCGCCACTCTACCACAGGGGCAGTGTCAATCGCGCCAGAAGCGGCGTTGGTCACGCATGCTTTCAGCCTTGCCCGACACCCCGAGACGAAATTTCACCGCACCCTGCTCGGCGCTGTCCAGTACCTGCACCCCCAGCGCCTGATACCGGGCCATCACCTGCGGATGGGGATGACCGAAGCTATTACCATGCCCCCGGGATATCAGCACGATTTCAGGCGCCAGCGCCTTGAGAAACACCATCGACGACGAAGTCTTGCTGCCGTGGTGCGGGGCCTGCAACCAACGGGTGGGCACGGCCAACGGGCTTTTCAGCAACTCACGCTCGGCCCTGGCGTCGATATCCCCGGTCAGCAGCAACCGTTCATCGCCAGCCTGCACCTGTAGCACGCAGGACTTTTGATTACTGTCGCTCGCCCCCGCCCACTGCCAGAGTGCAAACCGCACCCCGTCCCACTCCCAGCTGTGGCCACTGACACAGGGTTGCGCCCGCAACTGCGGCGCCAGCCCAGGTACATCACCGCTGACCACCCGCGCCACGTTGATCGCGCGCTGCACTGCCAGCGCGCCACCCGCATGATCGGCGTCAGCATGGCTGAGCAGCATCAAATCCAGCGCACCAACGCCCAGAGAGCGCAAAACCGGCACCACCACCCGCTCCCCCTGATCCAGATCGCCGAACTTGGGGCCAGCGTCATACAACAGCGTGTGATTGCGGGTACGCAAAGCAATGGCCAGGCCCTGGCCGACATCCAGTTGCAGCACCTCGACCTGACCGTGGGGGATTGGCTCCCGGGGCGCGAACAGCGCCAGCAGCACCAGCGGCCAGCCCAACGGCCGCAACACCAACCCCGCTGGCAACAACAGGATCAGCACTCCACCAGCACTCAACAACCAAAGGTAAACCGGCACCGAGGCGGGCAACCAGGGCTTGAACACATCGGCCAGCAGGCTCAAACCCTGCACCAGCACATCAATCAGGCCACCCGATAACCACAGCAGGTTTTCCCCCAGCCAGGGCACAGGCAGCAGCAAGGTCCCCAGCAGTGCCGTGGGCAGCACCGCCAGGCTGATCCAGGGCACCGCCAGCAGATTGGCCAGCGGCCCGGTCAGGCTGATGGGCAAATCGAGGATCCACAGCACCGGGAACAAGCCCAGGGCTATCAGGCCCTGAGGGCGCAGCCACATGGCCCGCCACCCCCACGCCCCCAAACGGCCGCTGAAGGTAAAAAGCAGCACCGCCACGGCACTGAATGACAACCACAACCCCGCCCGCAAACTCGCCAGCGGTTCGACGATCAACACCGCATTGAGCGCCAGCAAAAAAGGCAGCCACACCCCCAGCTGGCGAAACCACAAACGCCATGCCAGCACCAGACCGAGCATCGCGCATGCCCGCTGTACTGGCACTTCAAAGCCGGCCAGCAGGCCATAGCCTGTGGCGCCGATAAACGCCAGGGCACACGCCCAGGGCAGCCACGGCAAAAAGCCTGGCCACAGCCCGTAACGCGCCAGCAGGGCGACCAACCCGTAGATCAAGCCGGCAAACAGGCCGATATGCTGCCCCGAGATCACCAGCAAATGCACCGTGCCGGTCGCCTGCAGCAGCGCCCAGTCATCCCGGCTCAGGCCCGACCCGTCACCCAGGACCAGCGCTGCCAGCCAGGCGCCCCGGCCTTGGGCATCAACCCCTGACAGGCGTTGGCGCAAGCCGTCACGCCAGGCGTGGCTGGCGGCTTGCTGCAGTTGCCCCTACTTGACTGTGCCAGTGGCACCGATGCGCTGCGCCAGTAACCAGGCTTCAAAATCAAACCCCTGAGGGTTGAGCAAGCCCTTGGGCTTCTTGAGTTTGACCGCCAGCCGCCAGCGCTCGCCGCTGTTCACGGAGGGCCCGCCATACCAGCTCAGCCTGATGGTCGCGGGCAGCGCGCCGTGCCGCGACTTTGCCCCTTGCAACTCAAAACGAACGGACTTGCCGGACTGCTGCGGCAACCCGATAACACGCCCCTCAACCCAGAGGGTACGCCCGTCGAATGAATCCGCCAGACGATCATCCAGCGCCCTTTGCCCCTGCACGCAGGCCCAGCTCAACCCAAGCACAAAAAGCCCCAGCGGCCAGGCCCTGCAGGCCAACAGCAACAGCCCCGCCACCAGCATCAGCAGCAACCACCCGACAGACGGTAAAATCGGTAAAAAGCGCAGCGTCATCAGGCCCGCTGCCAGCGCCAACATCCCTGTGTACATGCCTATACTCAACTAACCCTTTTGACTCGGATTAGTTGGTCTCAGGCGTTCTGCGATTAAAAAAATGTCACAAAGTCTGAATAGGCATCCTGTCGAATTTGGGCATACTGCCCCCTTGCCCCAGGGAGAGGCCCATGCCAAGGCGTTTGATCAAACGTTTCATGCCAGATCCGGCCCTTATCAGGGAACACAAGTCCTTACGATTTTTGGGCACCTTGCTCCACGACCCGAACCTCTGGCACCTCAATCGTCACTCGGTGGCGCGGGCGATGGCTGTAGGCATTTTCGCGGCCTTTATCCCCATGCCCTTTCAAATGCTGCTGGCGGCCTTTCTGGCGATAAACGTGCGCAGCAATATGCCGATATCCGTGGGCCTGGTATGGCTGACCAACCCCATCACCATGCCGCCGGTGTTTTATTGCACCTACCAGCTCGGCGCCTGGCTGATGAACGTACCGGCACGCACCCTGCCCGACGAGCTGACCTGGGAATGGATCAGCGGCCAGCTGTCTACGGTCTGGCAGCCATTCCTGTTGGGCTCGGTGGTTTGCGGCGTGGTGCTTGGCGCATTGGCCTATTGCCTGACCATGCTCTACTGGCGCTGGTGGGTCAGCCATAAATGGAAGGCCCGGAAAAACCGGCACCCATGAAAAAGGCCCCTTGTCGGGGCCTTTTTCATGCAGCAGGTATCGTGACTACTGGCGCATCCCGCGCCCGCTGACCAGCAGCCTGGCGCAGCCAAAGTACAGGACGATGGTCGCCACCACCATAAAGGTCAGCGCTACGCTGATCTTGATGTCCGAAACCCCGAGGATGCCGTAGCGAAAGGCGTTGACCATATGCAGCACCGGGTTGGCCAGCGACACGCTCTGCCAGAACGGCGGCAACAGCGTGATCGAGTAGAACACCCCGCCCAGGTAGGTCAGCGGCGTCAGCACAAAGGTCGGGATAATCGAAATATCATCGAAGTTGCGCGCAAATACGGCGTTGATAAACCCCAGCAGCGAGAAGATCGTCGCGGTCAGTACCACCACCACAATGGTCAGGCCCAGGTGATGCACCTGCAAGTGGGTAAAGAACAGCGACAGCAGGGTCACGATCAGGCCCACGATCAAGCCACGCAAAATCCCGCCCACGGTAAAACCGATCAGGATGGTATGCGGCGAGACCGGGGACACCATCAGCTCTTCGATCGAACGCTGAAACTTGGCACCAAAGAAGCTCGATACCACGTTGCCGTAGGAGTTGGTGATCACCGACATCATGATCAAGCCCGGCACGATGTACTCCATATAGGTGAAACCACCCATATCGCCGATTTGCCGACCGATCAGGTTACCGAAGATCACAAAGTACAAGACCATGGTGATCGCAGGCGGCAGCAGCGTTTGCGGCCAGATCCGCATAAAGCGGCGAACTTCACGGTAAATAATGGTATTCAACGCAACCAGGTTGGGACGCAGCTCCGAGCTCATACCGCCACCTTTGCCAGATTTTTCTCGACCAACGACACGAACAACTCCTCAAGGCGATTGGTTTTGTTGCGCAGGCTCACCACTTCGATGTTTTGCGCGGCCAGTTGAGTGAACAGGCCGGTAATGCCCACCACCTTGTCCACTTGCACTTCCAGGGTTGTGGCATCGAGCAACTGACTCGGGTAACCGATCAACTGCGGGGCAGTCTGCAACGGGTGCTTCAAGTCGAGCAGGAAGGTCTCGACATGCAGCTGGCCAAGCAACTGGCGCATGCTGGTGTTTTCCACAATGGTGCCGTGATCGATGATGCCGATATTGCGGCACAGCTGCTCGGCCTCTTCCAGATAGTGGGTGGTGAGGATGATGGTGGTGCCCTGCTCGTTCAGCCCGGTGAGGAAGGTCCACATCGAGCGGCGCAGCTCAATGTCGACACCGGCAGTCGGCTCGTCGAGAATCAGCAGGCGCGGCTCGTGCACCAGGGCACGGGCAATCATCAGGCGACGCTTCATGCCCCCTGACAACGAACGCGAAGGCGTATCGCGCTTGTCCCAAAGCCCCAACTGCGTCAGGTACTTTTCGGCACGTTCCTTGGCAATTTTCGCCGGGATGCCGTAGTACCCCGCCTGGGTGACGACGATATCGAAGGTCTTTTCAAACTGGTTAAAGTTGAATTCCTGCGGTACCACGCCAATCGAGCGCTTGAGGGCTGCCGGGTTGGTATCAAGGTCATGGCCAAAGATATTCACCGTGCCGCTGGTCTTGTTGACCAGGGTCGAGAGAATACCGATGGTGGTGGATTTGCCGGCGCCGTTAGGGCCCAGCAAGGCAAAAAAGTCACCTTCGGCCACATCCAGATCGATACCACTCAGGGCCTGGAAACCGTTGCCGTAGGTTTTGGTTAGCTGCCGTATGGACAGAGCGGAACTCATATCGGATTACGCACCAAGATGGGGGAAAGGAGAGGTGTAAATAGGGGCGAACTGCCTGTAGGGCAAGTCCGACAAGGACCTATGGTGCTTGGCCTCGCCGCACAAGTACAGTCGCCCGTATTAATAGTGGCTATTAAGTCAACGCGGTCATTACTGCATTTCGGTAAGCCGGACGCTGCTTCAGGCGCTCATACCAGGCACTCAAATGCGGCAGGGGCGGGCGTTCGATGGGCATTTCAAACCAGGCGTAAATAAAGGATCCCAGGGGAATATCACCCATGCCGATTTCGTCACCGGACAAGTAGGGTTTTTCCGCCAGCGCCCGATCGGCAATGGCCAGCAATTCGCCGCTGGCCTTGATCGCAGCATTGATTGCCACCCAATCCTGCTGCTCGGCAGGTGTACGCAAGACACCCCAGAAGACGGTGCGAAACACCCCGGCAAAGGAGGTACTGGTCCAGTCCATCCACTTGTCTGCCTGCGCCCGTACACGGGCATCGGTCGGGTACCAGGACGTATCCGAACCGTATCTGGCAGTGAGGTAACGCACGATAGTGTTTGATTCCCACAGCACGAAGCCGTCGTCCTCTTCAATCACAGGCACCTGGCCATTAGGGTTCAACGCCCGATACTCCGGGCTGTTGACCACCCCAAAGGCGCCTCCCGCTTCTACGCGGCTATACGGCAACGCCAGCTCTTCAACACACCACAACGCCTTGCGCACGTTGGACGAATTCTTGCGACCCCACACTTTCAGCATGATCTGGCTCCTGATTGATAGACGCCGGGGCAGTCTACGCCGGGTTGTCGAACTCCGTCTGCAACACAAGGTCACTATCCATGTAACCCTTGGCGAAAGTTGCGACTAAGCTCACAAGGGTGCCTGCCCCTAGGTTTCATGGAGGATTGAATATGCTGTTGCTGTGGATACTGGTTCTGATTGTTGGCCTCGCCTATATGGCTCACCGGCGCATCGCCCCGCTGACGATCATTGCCGTGACGGCGGTTTATCTGCTGGCGATGGGGGTCATCGGCCATGTCCCCGGCTGGCTGCTGGCAATCCTCTGGCTACTGCTGGCCGCGCCCACCGCCCTGCTGCTGTTGCCTGAGCTGCGGCGCAAACTGTTCACTGCGCCACTGTTCAGCTGGTTTCAAAAAACCCTGCCACCGATGTCGCAAACCGAACGCGATGCAATCGATGCCGGCACGGTCTGGTGGGATGGCCAGCTGTTCAGTGGCCGCCCCGACTGGAATCAGCTGCTGGCTTACCCCAAGGTCCACCTGACCGAAGAAGAGCAGGCCTTTATCGATGGCCCCACCGAAGAACTGTGCGCGATGGTCAGCGACTGGGAAATCGGCCAGGCGATGGATTTGCCGCCACAAGCCTGGGCGCATATCAAGGAACATGGTTTCTTCGCCCTGATCATCCCCAAGGCCTACGGCGGCAAGGGTTTCTCGGCCTACGCCCACTCCCAGGTCGCGATGAAACTGGCCACCCGCAGCGGCGACCTCGCCTCCACTGTGATGGTGCCCAACTCCCTAGGCCCGGCAGAATTGCTGCTGCACTACGGCACCGACGAACAACGCGACCACTATCTGCCCCGCCTGGCCCGTGGCGATGACATCCCCTGCTTTGCCTTGACCGGGCCGCTGGCCGGCTCCGATGCCGGCGCAATGCCCGATACCGGGATTATCTGCAAGGGCCAGTGGCAAGGCGAAGAAGTACTTGGCCTGCGCCTGAACTGGGAAAAGCGCTACATCACCCTCGGCCCTGTCGCCACCCTGCTGGGGCTGGCGTTCAAGGCCCATGACCCGGACCACCTGCTGGGTGACAACGAAGACCTGGGCATCAGCCTGGCGTTGATCCCCACCGACACCCCCGGCGTCGAGATCGGCCGTCGCCACCTGCCACTGGGCGCAGCCTTTATGAACGGCCCGAACTCGGGCAAAGACGTGTTTATCCCGCTCGACTACCTGATCGGCGGCCAGGAGATGCTCGGCAAGGGCTGGATGATGCTGATGAACTGCCTGTCTGTGGGGCGTTCGATTTCCTTGCCTGCAGTAGGCACCGGCGCCGCCAAGTTCACCAGCCTGGTGACCGGCCAGTATGCTCAGGTGCGCGAACAGTTCAATGTGCCACTGGCGGCCTTCGAAGGCATTCAGGAGGCACTGGCACGTATCGGCGGCAATGCCTGGCTGATGGACAGCGCGCGCATGCTCACCGCCAACGCGGTGGATCTGGGGGAAAAACCCTCGGTGCTGTCGGCGATTCTCAAGTACCACCTGACCGAACGCGGCCGCGAGTGCATCAGCCACGCAATGGACGTGCATGGCGGCAAGGGCATCATCATGGGGCCCAACAACTACCTGGGCCGCAACTGGCAGGGTGCGCCGATTTTCATCACCGTGGAAGGCGCGAATATCCTGTCGCGCAACCTGATGATCTTCGGCCAGGGCGCCATTCGCTGCCATCCTTTTGTCCTCAAGGAAATGGCCCTCGCCAGCCGTGAAGACAAGGACCAGGCGCTGATCGAGTTTGACGACCTGCTGCTCAAGCACATCGGTTTTGCGATCAGCAACATGGCCAGCACGTTCGTCCTGAACCTGGGTCTTGGGCGTTTCGAGCATGCACCTGGCAACGCCTTGAGCCAGGGTTACTTCCGCGCCCTGAACCGTCAGGCCGCAGCCTTTGCCCTGCTGGCCGACCTGAGCATGATGCTGCTGGGTGGCGAACTCAAACGCCGTGAGCGTCTGTCGGCGCGCCTGGGTGACGTACTGAGCCATATGTACCTGGCCAGCGCCGCGCTCAAGCGCTATCACGACCTGGACTCACCTGCGCACCTTGACCCGCTGTTCAAGTGGGCCATGGAAGAAAGTCTCGGCCAGGCCGAGCGTGCTCTGGACGAACTGCTGAAAAACTTCCCCAACCGTGCCCTGGGCTGCCTGCTACGGGTCGTGGTGTTCCCGTTCGGCCGTCGTCATACCGGACCATCCGACCGGCTGGATGCCGAAGTGGCCGCCGTACTGGGCCGCGCCAAGGGTGATCCGACCCTCGAAGCAGTACTTGCCGGTTGCTATCGCCCGCAATCGGCAGACGATGCCGTAGGCGCCCTGCAACAGGCCTGCGACCTGCTGGCCGAGGCGCGACCACTGCACAAAAAGCTCCACGAAGCGCTGAAAAGCGGCCAGGTCAAACCAGCTGCGGGCGAACCGGCCATCGAGGCCGCATTGCAAGCTGGCGTCCTGCAACCGGCCGAAGCTCAAACCCTGCGCGCTGCCGAAGCGGCACGGCGCAAGGTGATCGACGTGGATGACTTCAGCAAGGAAGAACTCAGCCACACAGACGGAAAGATTCGATAGCAGGACAGCGAGCGCGATGAGCTTTATACTCTCGCGCCCGTTTTGCCCAAGAGGACACCCGCAATGGCCACCAATGACCTGAACCACAACCTAGTGTTGCTCGACATTCTGCGCAGCATCCTGGTTGCTGTCGGTGACGCTGAGCAGATCCCCGAGGAAAGCCACGCGCTGTTCCTGGAGCGTTTTGACGACATGCGCAGCTCGCTGCCGGTTGACCCGATCAACAGCCAGTACCTGGGCCAGGACATCATGTGCCAGGTGATCGAACGCTACCCGCAGATCGCCCACCTGGTGCCGCGTGACCTGCTGTGGTACTTCGGCGGTGCATGCTTCAACTTCCTTTCGGATGAAGAACTGGACATGTACCAGGCTCTGGAAGAGCGCCGCCATGAAGCCGAACTGAACGATGAGCCGTTCGACTGGAATCAGGAAAAACAACTGATGGCGCTGCCGACCACCCAAGACAGCCCGCAGCACTGATACCGCTCCGACCCAAAAGCCCGCCCGGTTTTGCCTGGCGGGCTTTTTTATGCAAACACAAAGCTCTGTAGCAGCTGCCGAAGGCTGCGTTCGGCGACGTAGTCGTCGCAAATCGTTAGAGCCGTGTTTGTCGGGCGCACCGCAGTGGCTGACTTTACGACGGCTGCGCCGCCGAACGCAGCCTTCGGCAGCTGCTACGTTTTACGCAACATCCCCAGCGTCGGTTCCTGCGCCAGCCGCTCCACCAGAAAGTCGATAAACACCCGCAATTTGGGCTGCAGGTAGCGCGTCGGGGTCTGAAGCAACCATACGCCGCCGTGGTAGGACGCAATAAAATCCCACTCGGGCAGCACCTGAATCACCCTCCCTTCTTCCAGCGCCTGCCGGGCAGTGAAATACGGCAAGCTGCCAATACCGATATCCTGCAACACCGCGTCCAGTCGCACCCCGGTGTGGTTGGCCGCATAACGCCCGCGCACGCCCACGGTCACCGATTTGCTCCCCTGCCTGAATTTCCAGCGCGCATCGGCCGGGGTTTCCCCCAGCACAATGCAACTGTGCTCGCGCAAGTCCTCGGGCTGCTGCGGCACCCCCTGCTCGGCCAGATACTGCGGCGTGGCACAGAGCAAATGCTCGATCGGAAACAGTTCACGCCCCACCAGCCCCGGCGGCGGCTCGTCGGTGATACGAATACTCAAGTCAACGTTGTCATCGATCAGGTCGACATAGCGGTCTTCCAGAATCAATTGCACATCGACCTTGGGATACCGACGCAAGAATTCAGGCATATGCGGATGAATCACATAGCGCCCCACCGCCTTGGGCACGCTGACGCGAATCAAGCCTTCAGCTTCCCGGGTGAATCGCCCGCTCAGGTCCATCACCGCCTGGGCCGCGCCCGCCATCTCGCGACAACGCCTGAAGACTTCTTCACCAGCATCGCTCAGACGCAGTTTGCGCGTGGTGCGTTGCAACAGGCGAATCGCCAGGGCCTTTTCCAGCCGGGCAATGCTGCGGCTTACCGCCGAGGGTGAACTACCCAGCTGGCGCGCAGCTGCGGAAAAGCTGCCGGCCTCGACCACCTTCACAAACACCACCATCTCAGTCAGCAACGTCACAGGTAGATTTATGCTCACAGCGCACAGGTCCATTGATAGTTGAGAGGATTATCACACCACAAGCGCACCCTTATACTGAAAAAAGAAACCCGTTCAGGAACACAGCCATGACCCAACGCCTTTTTTTTACCGACGATGCGCTGAACTGCGACGTTGACGTTACCCACTGTGTACCCCATGAAGACGGGTTCGCCGTCACCCTGGTCGCCACCCCCTTTCACCCCCAGGGCGGCGGGCAACCCAGCGACACTGGCTGGATCGGCGACAGCCAGGTCACTCGGGTCATGCAGGAGCAGGAATCCATCGTGCACTACACCACCCACCCTGTGACCACAGGCAAGGCGCAGGCCCGGGTCGACGAAGCGCGCCGCCGGCTCAATGCCCGCCTGCATTCGGCCGGGCATTTGATTGGTGTTTACGGCGAACAACTGGGCTGGGTGCCAACCAGGGCGCACCACTGGCCAGGCGAGTGCCGGGTCAGCTTTGTACCCGGCGACCAGCCGACCCCCTTTGAAGCAGAAGCCGTGCAGCACGCGCTGGCACAGTGGATCAGCGCCGACCTGCCAAGGCATGTGCACCTTGCCACTCAACAACGCGCCGTCAGTTTCGGCGAATTGCCGGGTTACCCGTGCGGCGGCACCCATGTGCGCTCCCTGGCCGAGCTGGGTGCCGTCAACGTGCTGTCCGTCAGCCAGAAAAAGGGCGTGCTGTCTGTTCGCTACACGTTGGACTGAGCCCCCCCAGGGGTCGGTAGAAACAGCCGTAGCGCCATTGCCCGGTCCAGCTTGGCCCGATACACCTCGATATATTCATGGGAGCTTTGCGCCCGGGCGTACAGCGCCTGCTCACTCAAGGTGCGCTGCTGGGCGGTTTTCAAATGGGCCACCTCAAACTCGGCAACGGGGGTGTCCTTGGCCTTGTAATGAAAATGGGCAAACCACAGCTCGGTACCCTCCCGGGTCTTGATGACATATTCATCCAGGTAGTCCTTGCGCTGGCCCCGGGACAAATGCCGGCGCTGCCCCACACGGGCAATGCTCACCTCCCCCTGGGCCAGCAAGTACTCCACATTGGCCCCAGTGGGTGGCAGCCGCTTGATGATATTGATACGCAGGCTGCGACCCTCCGTACGCAATCTGCCAGCCGCCGCCTTGAGCTCGGCAATTTGCGCCAGGGCGGCTGTTTTACGCTGCGGGTCCAGAACCTCGACATTATGGTTGGACGCCAGCACGATTTTTTCGATCTGCTGCGCGACTTCGTCCAGCGCGCGAGCCTTGAAATCGAGGATTTCCTCGATTTCCACCGGGATCTTCGACGTATTGGCACTGACCCTGTTCTGCGCGATGACTTCCGACAGACGCTCCAGCAATTTGCGCGCCTCCACCTGCAGCCCGGCCAGTGGCCTGGCCTGGGAAGCCTGCAGGGTCGGTGGCCGGCTGCTGCCGATTTCTTCCCAGTCCCCGGCCTGGGTTTTGCGGTACGAGCGGATTTTCATGCGGTCGATACCTTCGGCCACATCAACAATCTCTTCATCCGAACCTTCGGAAGTGGTTGACGGAGGCCGGCGCTGCCCTACCAGGGTCAGGTTGCGGGTGGTCTTGATGATTTGCTGAGAGCCCTGGGCCGAGGAGTTACTGGCCTTGGGCAGATTGAAGACACGGCTGGGCCCGGGCACAGGCTCTTCGGCTTCGGAGGATGAGCTTTCCGAGTCATGAATAACGTTCTGCATCTGGGCTTCTGCAAAGTTTCGTAGTTCACCTAGCACACGGATGATTTCCGGCAGGTACTCATTGCGAAAATGCTCTGAGCCAAGGCTTATGATGTTTCGGCATACCCCTTCGGCAGCATCGTACTGGTCAATGGTGCGGTCAAAAAAATCCAGATGATCGCTGGTGTACAGCGTCCCTTCTCGGCGCAGGCTCAATTGCGACCAGGCGGTGTCTATCAGTGTCCCTTGGCCGAAGAGATCAAACGCGTGCTGCTCTTCAGGGCTAAGGTTGAATGCATCACGACGGATAACCAGCTCACAGAGGGTTTCCAGGTAGGCTGCCGCCCAGTGGCGATCAAAATAGTCGCCGTCGGGTTGGCTCGCGATTTCCAGCAGCGAGCTCTCCTTGGGCAACGGCCGACGCTTGACCTCAGTCAGGGCCTGGCTCTCGCGCAAGGAGTTTTTATACAGCCGGGCCTCTACCTGCTCGGCCTGCTTCAAATCCTCGATCCAGCGCGCATAAGGCAGCGTTGAGCCACGGGATATCTCGGCCATCATCTCCAGCAGGTCCGGAATGTAAGAAGGCCTGGAGTTGCAGACCGGCAGGAGATTGAGCGTTTCTTCCAGGTAGTTCTGCAACTTGAACAGGCGCAAGGTCAGTTGTACCCAGGTTTCCTGGGTTTTCATGGCAAAACCCTCCACGGGAGTGATGTCGTGGGAACGGGTTTTCACCGCGATCAGTTCCAGCACTGTAGTGCGCCATGCATCGATCTCGGCCTCGTAACGGTCAACCAGCGCCGTGTGTCGCTCCGGGTATTTACCCAGCAACTCCTCCGTAAGCCTGAGCACACGCTCACGTCTGTGCAGTTCAACATCCAGCTCCCCGGCCTGTTGCTCAAGGGCGGCGAGTTTCTGCGCCTTTTTTTCGCGCAATGCCTGGATCGCCTTTTTCGGCCCCCCGCCGCGCAACCCCAGACGCAGGTCCAGGCGCCACTGCCCGGCCTCATCGCTGCGCAGGCGCGGGCCGAATCTGGTCGGCTGGCTGTCGTCCTGAATCACCAAGCCATCGACATCGCGGGCAACGCGGTAGGTGTGGCCGTCGACCTGCACATACGACTTGCCTTCATGGTTGATCACCCCTTGTAACGGGCCGACTTCGATGGGTGTGCCCTGGCTCAAGTCGATGGCCAGGGCGAACGTGTTCAAGCTCGCCTGCTGCGTCTGGTTCAGGCGTTGTTGCGCACCGAACCAGGAGAAATCCAGCGCGGAATAATCCCGGGCAGCACGGCCATCGAGGTCAGGCAGTTTTTTTTGCGCAAGCACCGAGACAATATGGGGCTCTACCACCCGTGGGGGCTGTGGTTTAGCGATGCTGAACAGGGGCTCGTCGACCGGCGCTTGCAGGCGCTGGCGCTCATTGGCCTGCGCCTTGAAGTTCAGGCCGGCATGCAGAAGGGCCTGGCTGATATTGAACAGCAGGTCGATCAGGGTTTGTTGCACCCCTTGCTTGTCGCCATTGATTCGCGCCTGCAGGCCGCTGTCCAGGCTCAGCAGGGTCTGGAACAGCCAGGCGGCTTTCTGCAAGGGCCCGCTGAGGAAAAATGTCAGTCCGTTGAACAGGCTCCAGCCATAGCGTTTAAGCAAGATCCAGCGCCGCTCGGCGGTCGAGACGGTCTGCTTGTCGGCCAAGGTCATCAAGGCCTTGGCATTGGCATCGAACATGGCCTCGAAATAATCCCCCACCACCCTCTGGGTGCCGAGGGTCGCCGGGCTGCGCGGCAGGAGGGCCAAGATACCTTCAAGCAGCACGCTTTCCAGATGCGGGCGCTCAAAGCCGCCGTCGGCGTAATAACCGCGGGCATCATCGTCCAGCCAGGTCAGTATGCTTTCCTGCAGATCGCCGGGCTGTTTGATCGCCGCCAGCAGCGCGGCCCAGCTGGCGAACTCCAGCAACGGTTCGGGCGAGAAAGGCGATAGAGAATAAAGGGGCCGGTGCCAGTCTGCCGGGCCCCAAACACAAACATGTTCGCCACCGTATCAACGCCCGCTCCTTCATAGGCATGAAACCCCAGGGGGCGCACGCACACATCGGCAGCGCTGGCCGGGTGCTGCCCGCCGGGGGCCATCAACCGGCTCAAGATGTCTACGCCCTGCTGGGTAAAACCGGCCTGCCCCCTGATTTTTCGCTCCAGGGCAAATAACGGCAATTGCACCTGCAATTGCGAGGCGAACAGCCCCTTGCGCCGCGTCACCTCGGCCTCGTTGTCCACCAGCAGGTTTTTCAGCAGCGCGATATAGCGGCTGCCCACATCCAGTTCATCCACTAGGTTTTTTACATAGGCACCATTCAACCAGTCGGGTACGGCTTCGCCCGAGCGTTGCCTGACCCCGATCAGGCCGACGGGCCAACCACCCCGGTAGGTCAGGACAAACTCGGCGAAGGGCAGCACATCGTCGGTGAAGATGGGCAACTGCAAATTCTCGACGCCGATGTCATGGATCTCGATCTGTGTGATATCGAGCCCTGATTGCGGGTGGTCTTGCTCGATGCGCTGGCGGATAAGCCCCTCGGCATACTCCGGCATGGCCACGATACCCTCGAGAAACGTCTGGCCCCGGGTCTGGCGCTGCCAGGCAACCTCGGCGCCAATCAGCTTGCTGCAGGCCAACTGGTCTGCCGGGCTGGCCTGCCTCAGCCAGTCGGGCAATACCGCCATCACCCGCTGCAGTTCGGGGCGCTCCCGGGGGCTGAAAAACGGGAACATCCTGCCCGCCTCATCCAGCGCCTGCTCCAGGCGCGCGACCGTGTATTTTTCGGCTTGGGCATCAGCCCCTATGCGGGCAATGTCACGCAACTGCTCATCGAGCAGGGTGATGCCAAGCGCGGTAAAAAAATCCCCTTCAGGCTCATGCAGGCTCCAGCTCAGGGAGCGCAGGGCCGTGTCTTGCAATACGCGGGTAACCATACAGGTTGCAAACGCTTGCACCGAAGCGAACAGCTCGACGCCATGTTCCAGGGAGTAACCCAGCACAATCAGGCGATCGGGCATTTGCCGGGTCACCAGCATCACGCCCGGCAACTGGAAGCGTTGCCGCGCATCGTTATGGCTACCGTCAATATTCACCAGCCAGGCTTTCAGCGGGGTTTCCGCGGTCCCTCGGGCCCGGTCCTGCCTGTCGGGGAACGCCGCCACCACCGCCAGCGCCACCGACTGCTCGGCAGACAACGAGGGCGTACGGCCCTGAGCCAGGGCGGCGCTTTTCAGGGCAGTCTGCAACACCCGCCGCAACCACTGCAGGGGCGGCAGCGAACGGTCAGGGCTGTCACTCCAGAACTCGGCCAGCGCCTGCTGGTAGGCCCTGATCAGCAGCGGCGCATGGTCGTTGATAATGGCCTGCAGCTCGGCCATGCCCACGGCCAACGGATGGGGGGCCAGCCGGTTGGGATCGACCGT
Source organism: Pseudomonas fragi (assembly GCF_900105835.1). NCBI lineage: Bacteria > Pseudomonadati > Pseudomonadota > Gammaproteobacteria > Pseudomonadales > Pseudomonadaceae > Pseudomonas > Pseudomonas fragi. Next base: position 4,636,338 of record NZ_LT629783.1, on the reverse strand, counting down.
CAGGCGATGCACGCCCTGGATCAGGGTAACCGGCGTCGAGTTGATAAAACTGCGGATCATCGCATCCACAGGGTGCCCAAAACGATAACCCCGGGGCGGGCCGGAGCTATCGGTGCTTTCCACGGGTTCGGCAATGGCCAGTTGAGTAAAGTCCACGCTCAGGGCCGGATACTTCTCCAGCAGGGCCTGTTTGAAGCAGAGCGCCGCAACATTTTGAAAGGTCGGGCGCCGGGCAAAATCCGGGGCCGCAAAATTGCCCAGAACCGCGTGACGAACCAGTGAGTCGGGTGTGGTCGAAAGTGTTGGCATGGCAGTTCATCGCGTTGGATGGCAGACAGGGCCCTGCCCGTGCAGGGCAGAACCGGATTGCCTGATTGAACGCAACAAACCCGCACTGCGTGCGGTATCAGGATATCGCTAGGCGCTGGTACGCCGACGCTGGACAAAGCGGTCGACGTAATCATCCGCCGGCGCATGCAGGATCTCGTGGGGGGTACCCACCTGGATCAACTGGCCATCCTTGAGCACGGCGATGCGATTGCCGATGCGCAATGCCTCGTCCAGGTCATGGGTGATAAACACGATGGTTTTTTGCAGGGTACGCTGCAGTTCGAGCAACTGGTCCTGCATCTCGGCGCGGATCAACGGGTCGAGGGCGCTGAAAGCCTCATCCATCAGGATAATATCGGTGTCGGTGGCCAATGCCCGCGCCAGGCCGACACGCTGGCGCATGCCGCCCGACAGCTGATGAATAAAGGCCTGCTCGTACCCCTGCAGGCCGACCACTGTAATCCAGTGGCGAGCCCGCGCCTGGCATTGCGCCGTGCTCTCGCCGCGCACTTTCAAACCATAGGCGACGTTATCCAGCACGTTGCGGTGCGGCAACAGGCCAAAGTTCTGAAACACCATGCTGATCTTGTGCCGGCGAAAATGGCGCAGGGCCGGCATGTCGTATTCCAGGATATCTTCACCGTCCACCAGGATCTGCCCGCTGCTGGGGTCGATCAGGCGATTGAGATGACGTACCAGCGTGGACTTGCCCGAACCGGACAAGCCCATGATGACGAACACCTCCCCGGCCGCGATCGACAGCGACAAATCGTTGATGCCCACCACGCAGCCGGTTTCGGCCAGCACCTGCTCCTTGCTCTTGCCTGCGCGGATCATGGCCAGCACGTCTTTTTCACGATTGCCGAACACCTTGAACACGTTGCGCACTTCTATTTTGTTGACGCTCATTTCTGATCCCCGTGCCGCGGGCGGCCATAGGCCTGGGTAATACGGTCGATGACCACCGCCAGAATCACGATCGCCAGCCCGGCCTCCAGGCCCTTGCCCACGTTGAGGGTCTGGATGCCCACCAGCACATCCTCGCCCAGGCCTCGGGCGCCGATCATCGAGGCAATCACCACCATCGACAGCGCCATCATGGTGGTCTGGTTGATCCCGGCCATGATGCTCGGCATGGCCAGCGGCAATTGCACGCCGAACAACTGCTGCCAAGGCGTGGCGCCAAAGGCGTTGATGGCCTCCATGACCTCGCGGTCAACCTGGCGCAGGCCCAGGTCGGTCAGGCGGATCAGCGGTGGCACCGCATAGATCACAGTGGCAAAAATCGCTGGCACCTTGCCCAGGCCAAACAGCATCAGCACCGGGATCAGGTACACGAAGCTGGGCATGGTCTGCATGATGTCCAGCAGCGGCATCAGCAGCGAGCGCAGGCGGTTGTTGCGGGCGGCGAGGATCCCCAGGGGGATGCCCAACAGCACCGAAATGACCGTGGCTACCATCATCAATGCCAGGGTTTGCATGAGCTTGTCCCACAGCCCGACAGCCCCGACCAGAAATAGCAGGCCGACGAGCAGCAAGGTGCTGACGACTTTGCGCGTGGCATGCCAGGCAATCACCCCGACGATGGCCAGCATCAGCCACCAGGGGGTCAGGCGCAGCAGGTTTTCAAGGTTGACGATGGCCCACAGCAACGTGTCGGAGATGTGCCGAAACACATCGCCGTAGTTGCTGACCAGCGCATCAACCCCGTCGTTGACCCATCCTGCGATGGAAAACGTCAGATTGTCAGGAAACATGCAGTGCTCGCGTTCAAGAGGTTAATTCGCTTTAAGCGCCGCATCGACCTTGGCCGCAGCTTCTGGAGTGACCCAGGCGTGCCAGATCTGCGGTTGCTCACGCAAAAAGGCCTGCGCGGCCTTGCGCGGCTCGGTGCGTTTTTCGCTCATCTGCGCCAGGGTGGTGTTCAGCAGATCGATGGGGAAATCGACCTTCTGGTAGAACTCGACCAGTTGCGGGTATTGCTGGCTGAACGGCGTCGACACGCCGATGGCCAGTTTCGCCGGCAACGAACGAGTGCCCTTGGGGTTTGGGTTATTGACGTCGGCCAGGGTTTTCCAGGCTTCGGCATCAAAGGCAGGCTCTTCGAGCTTGATCAGCTTGTAACGGCCAATCAGCGGGGTGGGCGACCAGTAGTAGAACAACACCGGTTTGCCACGCTTGATTGATGAACTGACCTCGGCATCCAGCGCCGCGCCGGAGCCGGTACGGAAGTTCACGAAGTCCTTGTCCAGGCCGTAGGCCTTGAGCTTCTGGCTATTGACGATTTCAGAGGTCCAGCCAGTAGGACTGTTCAGAAAGCGACCGCGAGACGGGTCTTCCTGATCACGGAAAACATCTTTGTAGCGCGCCAGATCGTTGACAGACTTCAAGTCCGGCGCCACTGGCTTGATGCCTTTTTCCGGGTCGCCTTTGATCACATATTCCGGCACCCACCAGCCTTCACTGGCGTTCTTGACGATATCGCCCAGGCCCTGCACCTTGCCTTCGGCTTCGGCCTTGATCCACACCGGGCTACGCCCTGCCCACTCTTCTCCAATCACCTGGATATCGTTTTTGGCCAGTGCGGCTTCCAGGCTGACCGTGCTGCCCGGCAGTGTGTCCGTAGCCACGTCGTAGCCTTTTTCGGTAATAAGGCGTAGTACTTCGGTAATCAGGCTGCCGCTTTCCCAGGTGATATCACCGAAGTGAACCGGGGTTTTCTGCTCGGCCAGTACTGGCTGAGCGACAAGGGCCACGGCCAACAGCGGCCCACCGAGCCATTTTTTCAAGTTACTCATGGGGATTCTCTTGTTATGGAGGGGCGGTAGGGTGATTGCGCAATGGCGCAGCGCTTGAGTGCACGAACCATGTAGTGACTGACGCTGCGCCGGGAAATTCCCAGTTGTTGGGCAATTTCGGGGTAGGTCAGGCCATTGACCCGTGACAGCACGAAGGTTTCCTTGACCTTGTCGGGCAAACCATCAAGCCGGGCGTCAATCACTTGCAGGGCCTGGAGGGCCTGGGCCAGTGTTTCTGGCGAGGGTGAATGCAGGGGTTCTTGCTGTTGCACGCTCATCAGATAGGCCCGCTCCACATCCCGGCGACGCCACAGTTGAAAGATCAAACGCCGGGCGATAGTCGTCAACAGCGCACGCGGTTCACGAATGACCAGGCTTTGAGGGGCACTTAAAAGCTGGGCAAACGTATCGGCTGCAATGTCTTCAGCGTAGCTGCTGGAATCGAGGTAACGGCACAATCGTGCATGCAGCCACAAATAGTGGGTGCGATAAAGCTGGCTCACATGATCGCGGTGAGCGAAGTCGGCGCCGGACATAGAGGCTCCAGAAAGTAAGTAGAACGGTATGTCCGGTGATCCGGTGCGGCGATGCTAGCAAAAGGTTTTATGCAATTTAAATACTAAAAAAACATTTGGTTATTCGTTTAAGCTATTAATATTCACGCCATTACTGCAACACCCCATACCCGAATTCAGTCGCCTCCTGCCGATAATCGAGAACCTTCAGATAGTTTGCTTCGCTGGCGGGTAAAACTTCCCGCAGCCCCAGGGTTGCAGCGACCTCGGGTAATTGCAGCAAGGCAGTATTCATTGCCTGGCGAATCCGCTCAGCGCCGTCAGGTCCGGCATTGAGGGCAGTGATGTAAGGCAGGGTCGGGCTGGAGGCCGTACGCGCCACAACCCGCAGCCCGGCAACTTCTGCCGGGGCATAACGGGCCAGGTAGGCAAAGGTCACGCTGTCGATGGCGGCCAGGTCTGCCCAGCCTTCACGCACCCAGCGCAGGCTTTGCCGGTGCGCCCCGCTAACGGCCACTGAGGCAAAAAAGCGCCCGCCGCGCTGCAGGGGCGCAAGGCGATGGCGCAACAGATTCATGCCGCTGTTGGAGTGCAGATCATTGATCACCCCGCGGCTGCCCGCAAAAGCGCCCAGATCGCGGCGCGGGTCTGCATCACGGCTGACAATCACACTGCAATGCTCACCGCCACTGCTGTCAGGCCATTCGTACTGCGGGCGACCGATCACTTGCACCTGCCCGCGCAACTGGGTCAACAGCGGGTAGCCGCAGGTCTGGCTGAGCAACAGGTGCGCAGACCGCCACAGCGCCAGTGAATCCAGGCCCCGGGCATCACCACGCGGTTGCTGCAACAGCTCGAGAATGCGGGTCAACCACTGCTCATTGGCCTGGCTGACTTGCTGGGGGGCTACATACATTGCCAATTCGGCATAACGGCCAGACATGGAAGGCACCTTTAGTAATTAACTGAACGGATGCTGCGGGCTATCAATCGCCTGCACCGCGTGACGACGAATCAGCTCACCGTAGCCTTGCACCAGGAAACCACCACTGCGTTGCTGCCACTGCGCGCGCCGCGCCCGGTAGACCCTGGGCAGGTAAAACCACGGCAAACTCGGTAAATCATGGTGCACCAGATGCAAATTGAGGTTCAGGAACAGCCAGGTCCAGGGCCAACCGGCTTCATTGAGTACCGTTCGCTGTTCCGGCCGGACTGCGGGGCGGTGCTCATAAAAGGAACGGACCATGCCCACTGACAAAACCGGTACGGTGACCAGAAACACATACTGCCAAACGGCCAGTTCGCTGCAGTACGCAATAAAGGCAAACATCAGCAGGGTAAAAAAACCGTGGGTCAGCCACATACACCAGGCTTGCCGGTCGCCACTGCGCAGGCGTTGCAGCTCTTCTCTGGCCATACCGTACAACGCCAGGGGCGGCCCCACCAGCAAGCGGCCGGGCACCGTTTTGTTCAGCCAGAGCAGACCGCGCAACAGTTTCGAACTGCCTTGCCAGTGAGCCTGAGTCATATAGCGGCTTTCGGGGTCGATACCGGGAAGGGTCAGGTCATGATCGCGGTGATGCTGCAAATGGCTGTCGCGATACAGAGTGTAGGGATACCACAGGGCAAACGGGGCGTAGCCCAGCACTTTGTTAAGGCCATTGAAACGGGTGGGATGGCCATGCAGCAGTTCGTGCTGCACCGACATCCATAACACAACCACCGGAATCAGCAGCACAATCGTCCAGCCCGCGCCGAGCAGCGGACTGCCCAGCAGCAAGGCGAACCAGGCAGCGGGTACGGCAAGCAGCAAAAACCAGGTAGGCCACTGGGTTCGACCGGTGAAGGTAAGGGACAAGGCCTGGATGTCCCGTTGCTGGGCGCTATCGAAGTAATACGACATCTGAAGAACTCAAATCAGGTTTGAATTCTTGTGTGGCGCCAGCCGGGGTTTTCTTGCAGATCGATTGGTTATCAGCTTAGAAGCGTTTACGCGGAGCAAGAAAAGCAAAACCCGGAAACGCAAAAAGCAGCCCTAAGGCTGCTTTCTGAGTGTTTTTTGCAACTGCGTAGCTCCAAAAAACAAAATTTGGAGCGGGAAACGAGACTCGAACTCGCGACCCCGACCTTGGCAAGGTCGTGCTCTACCAACTGAGCTATTCCCGCAATAATGGCGTCCCCTAGGGGACTCGAACCCCTGTTACCGCCGTGAAAGGGCGGTGTCCTAGGCCACTAGACGAAGGGGACGTTGCCCGAAATGCACACGTACATTTCAGTGCCAGATCACTAACAAACGTTAGTCTCTTGGCTTTCACTCAACTTCGCCCGAAAGCAAAGCTGCTTAAAAATGGAGCGGGAAACGAGACTCGAACTCGCGACCCCGACCTTGGCAAGGTCGTGCTCTACCAACTGAGCTATTCCCGCAATAATGGCGTCCCCTAGGGGACTCGAACCCCTGTTACCGCCGTGAAAGGGCGGTGTCCTAGGCCACTAGACGAAGGGGACGTTGCCCGAAATGCACACGTACATTTCAGTGCCAGATCACTAAAAAATGTTAGTCTCTTGGCTTTCACTCAACTTCGCCCGAAAGCAAAGCTGCTTAAAAATGGAGCGGGAAACGAGACTCGAACTCGCGACCCCGACCTTGGCAAGGTCGTGCTCTACCAACTGAGCTATTCCCGCAATGGCGTCCCCTAGGGGACTCGAACCCCTGTTACCGCCGTGAAAGGGCGGTGTCCTAGGCCACTAGACGAAGGGGACACACTACAACTTCACTGGTTACAAGCGTTTGGCTGTTTGCTTTACGCTGCAATTGGCGCGCATTCTAGGGATGGATTGGAAGGTCGTCAACCCCAATATGAAAATATATTGAAATCAATGACTTCCCCCCTATTAAGGCGTTTTCCTACGGAGTCTCAAGCCAAGCTCCTGACGCCTATATTCCGGCACCCTACAAGGGGTTATGATTGCCCAACCTCAGTGATGGCAGTTTGCTGCCCGTCGATCTTCAGCCTCTCTATATACCCAGGCGACCCGACCTCACCGAGACAGCGCACCCACAACCAGAAGAGGTTTTAACGTTGACGCCCTCCATGATCGCCCTGCTTGTCGTCGCCGGGATCGCACTATTGATCGCCATCGTCTACATCAACCATGTAGTGGAAAACAACAAACTGGAGAAGGCCCGCCTCAAGGTCGAGCTCAATGACCGCGTGCGCCGCTGCAGCGAGGTCAACGAAACGTTTCCCGGGCAACTGATGTCCCCTGCCCTCAAACTGCTGATCACGCGCCTGGAACTCAACGCCCTGCAGCGTCTGTTACTGCTGCACAAATCCAGCGCCGACTTGAAGGCGCAAGTGGCCGAACTCACGGGCTTGATTGGCAAAGGCGAGTCGATCCCGGTCAACAACCCGCCCAACCCCATCATGAGCGAGGCCAAGGCCAAGGACGTGCGCTTCTTGCTGGAAACCCTGCACGGCCAGATTACCCGTGCTGCGCAGGATGGTTTTCTGCCTACTAATGAAGCCAAGCAATGGCTTAAAGAGATTCGCCACTTGTTGGTGGTGGTGCATATCGAGTTCTTCAACAACCTGGGCAAGCTCGCCTTACAGAAAAACCAGCCGGCCCAGGCCCGCCTGGCTTTCGAGCGCGCCGTGCAGTATTTGCGCAAACAGCCGGTGCCGGCCATGTACAACGCCCCGCTGAAGGACTTTGAAGCACAGCTGGCCCGCGCCGACGCACAGGTGCAAAGCGCACTCGCGCCGAATACGGGCGAAGTGAACGAGCTGACTGAAGGCTTGAAAACCGACGAAGCCGATGCGGACTGGAAAAAGAAGTCGATTTACGACTGAGCCCCTCATATCAAGAGGTGGGAGCGGGCTTGCTCGCGATGGCATCACCGGGCACTCCCTGGAGACCGCGCTGCCTGCATCGCGAGCAAGCCCGCTCCCACAACATGACGCCCACGGCAAATCGCACGAAAATACGCGGCACTGAGACTTAGAAATTCGAATCAAGACCCGGACGGGTCAGAGGGCGTAACACACAAAGGCAGCCGCGCGGGCTGCCTTTGCGTTTGACGTCAGGCTACCGGATTGATTTCTTTTTCCGGGTACCACACGTCCAGCAGCGGGCTGACTTCAACGGTGGTCAGCTCTGGACGCGCCTTGAGCCAGGCTTCAACAGCTGCACGCTGTTCTTCGCTGACCGAGCCGCGCTTCTGCAGGCAAACCAGACCGTAGTCGTCGCCGCCAACATAACCCAGACCGTTGGCTTCCATGGCTTCTGCCAGGAAAGCTGCCAGGAATGCATCGATAGCCTCTTCCGACAGGTCTTCTTTGAAATCCAGGTTCAGCTCAAAACCCAACTCCTGAAATTCATCAACGCACAGTTTTTTGCGCAGACGCTGGGAACGATTAGTAGCCATTGAACAATCCTCTTAAGTAATAACGGGCGGCACTTTAGCAGCTTCGGCCGCCCGGCGCCCGGTTCCGTGTGAACGGTTCATCGTTTTCTATACTTTATCCACCAAACCCTGTAACAGGTGGATGCACAAGCCCGACAACCTTGGGGCATAATGCCAACACTTTTATGACCATTGAGGGAACTTTTCATCATGCCCTCGTATTTTCCCCCTCGCCTGCAGGGTTTTACTTCATATGATCAAATCTTTACGGCCTCTGTTTCTCGCCAGCTTTTTTCTGCCACTGGCTTTCGGCGCCAACGCCGCCCCCGTCAATACCACCCTCACACCAAAAGTTCAGCAAGCGCTTAAAACCAACAAGCTGGGCGACGACGCCTTGTCCCTGGTGCTGCTGCCTCTCAGCGGCCCCGGGATTCCAACCGTTTACAACGCCGACGTGTCCATGAACCCGGCCTCCACCATGAAACTGGTGACCACCTACGCGGCCCTGGAAATGCTCGGCCCGACCCATCAGTGGAAAACCGAGTTCTACACTGACGGCACGCTCAACAACGGCATCCTGCAAGGCAACCTGTACCTCAAGGGCGGCGGCGACCCCAAGCTCAACATGGAAAAACTCTGGCTATTGATGCGCGACCTGCGCGCCAATGGCGTGCAGCAGGTGACCGGCGACCTGGTGCTTGACCGCAACTTCTTCGATCAGCCGCAACTGCCGGTGTTCAACGATGACGGCAATGACAAGAACAAGCCCTTCCTGGTCAAGCCCGACTCGTTGATGGTCAACCTCAAGGCCCTGCGCTTCGTGGCCCGCAACGATGGCGGCAAAGTCCTGATCTCGGTTGAACCACCGATTGCCAGCATCAAGATCGATAACCAGGTCAAAGCCGTCAACGCCAAGCAATGCACCGGCGATGTGCGCTACAACCCGGTCACACAAGCAGACGGCTCGGTGATTGTCACCGTCAGCGGGCAACTGGCTGATGGCTGCAACTCGCAGACTTATCTGTCCCTGCTTGATCACGCGACCTACACCGCTGGCGCCGTACGCGCCATCTGGAAAGAGCTGGGTGGCAGCATCCAGGGCCAGGACCGCCAGGCCAGCGTGCCAAAAGGTGCCAAGTTGCTGGCACGCGCGTTCTCGCCTGACCTGGCCGAGATCATTCGCGACATCAACAAGTACAGTAACAACACCATGGCCCAGCAGTTGTTCCTGAGCCTGGGCGCGCAGTTTCGCAATGACGCCGACGGTGACGACGCCAAAGCCGCACAGCGCGTAGTGCGCCAGTGGCTGGCGAAAAAAGGCATCACTGCGCCGCACCTGGTCATGGAAAACGGCTCCGGCCTGTCCCGTGCAGAGCGCGTCAGCGCACGGGAAATGGCGCAAATGCTCCAGGCAGCCTGGAAAAGCCCCTACGCTGCCGAGTTCATCAGTTCCATGCCCATTGCCGGCAAGGACGGCACCATGCGCAAACGCCTGAAAACCACGGCCATGAACGGCCAGGCGCATATCAAGACCGGCACCCTGAATACCGTGCGGGCCATTTCCGGTTTTAGCCGCGACAGCAACGGCAACACCTGGGCAGTGGTCGCCATCCTCAACGACCCTCGCCCGTGGGGTGCCTCGGCAATTCTCGACCAGGTGCTGCTCGACCTGTATCGCCAGCCGCAAGTCCCTAACACTGCGGTATCCATCGCTCAGTAGGGCATAGGCCAGGCAATAAAAAACGCCCCTGATCTTGCGATCAGGGGCGTTTTTTTTGTGAGCGCAATTGCCTTGAGAGCAGCTCTGCCCTGTGGGAGCGGGCTTGCCCGCGATGCAGGCGACACGGTTAATCAGGCAAACCGCGGCGACACCATCGCGAGCAAGCCCGCTCCCACAATCACGCCAACGACTCTCAGCGCGCCATGATTTTCCAGGCACGGTGGATTTTGCTGTTGCGGGCAAAGTCCGGGTCGATGGTGCTGGCAGTGATTTCTTCGACCGAATAACGCGCTTCCAGATGCTCATCAAGAATGAACTTGCGGAAGTTGTTCGAGAAGTACAGCACGCCACCCGGCGCCAGACGGGCCATGGCCAGATCCAGCAATTGCACGTGATCGCGCTGCACATCGAAGATACCTTCCATGCGCTTGGAGTTGGAGAAAGTCGGCGGATCGATAAAGATCAGGTCGTACTCTTCGCGGCAGGCATCCAGCCACACCATCACATCACTCTGCTCCAGACGGTTCTTGTCCGAGAAACCGTTCAGGGACAGGTTGCGACGCGCCCAGTCCAGATAAGTTTTCGACAGGTCAACGCTGGTGGTGCTGCGCGCGCCGCCCTTGGCTGCATGCACACTGGCCGTTGCGGTGTAGCAGTACAGATTGAGGAAGCGCTTGCCCGCGGCTTCTTTCTGGATGCGCATGCGCATCGGGCGGTGGTCCAGGAACAGACCGGTGTCCAGGTAGTCAGTGAGGTTGACCAGCAGCTTGACGCCGCCTTCATTGACCTCGGTGAACTTGCCCTGGGCACTCTGACGCTCGTACTGCTTGGTACCGCTCTGACGCTCGCGGCGCTTGACGATCACCCGGCTCTTGTCGACGTTCAGTGCCTGCGGGATGGCCGCCAATGCATCGAACATACGCTCCGAAGCTTTCACCGGATCGATGGACTTGGGTGCCGCGTACTCCTGGACGTGAACCCAGTCGTGATACAGGTCGATAGCCATCGAGTACTCAGGCATGTCGGCGTCGTAGACACGGTAGCAATCGATGCCTTCGCGCTTGACCCACTTGCCCAGGGCCTTGAGGTTCTTTTGCAGGCGATTGGCAAACATCTGCCCGCCTTCGCTCAAGCGCGGCTGCTCGATCACCACCGGGGCCGGCTTGATCGGGTTGCCGTTCTTGTTGAACTTCTCGTACTTGGTCGGCGCTTCGATGTTGGAAGGCAGATCGGACTCAGCCTGCTCGCGCTCAGCCTGACGCTGCTCGGGAGTACGACGCTCGCCAGTCACGAACTGATCCGGCACCACCTTGATCAACAACAGCTTGCACGGCAAGGCGCCGTTCCAGAACGAATACTGCTTGTGGCTACGGATACCCATGCGCTTGCCCAGGTCCGGAGCACCGGTAAATACCGCCGCCTCCCAGTTCAGACAGGCCTGACGCAGGCGTTCGCCGAGGTTCTGGTAGAGGTAGAGCAGGCTCGCCTCATCACCCAGACGCTCGCCGTAGGGCGGGTTACAGATCACCAGGCCTTTCTGGTTCTGGTCCGGGCGTGGCTCGAAGGTCGCGACTTCGCCCTGGTAAATCTTGATCCAGTGGCTCAGGCCCGCACGCTCGATATTGTTGCGCGCTGGCTGGATCAGGCGCGGATCGGCTTCATAACCACGAATCCACAGCGGTGGCTTGGCCATGCCGATCTCGGCGCGCTCGGTGGCTTCGTCGTGGAGTTTTTTCCAGATGGCCGGAATGTGACCGAGCCAGGCATCGAAACCCCAATGGATACGATTGAGGTTCGGTGCCATATCGGCGGCAATCATTGCACCTTCGACGAGGAACGTACCCACACCGCACATCGGGTCAGCCAGGGCAGCGCCTTCGGCGGCCATACGTGGCCAGCCCGCACGAATAAGGATGGCTGCCGCGAGGTTTTCCTTCAGCGGGGCTGCACCCTGCTGCAGACGGTAGCCACGCTGGTGCAGGCTGCTGCCCGACAGGTCCAGCGACAGAATGGCTTCGCCACGGTCCAGGCGCAGGTGGATGCGCATGTCCGGGCTGATCTTGTCGATCGAAGGACGCTCGCCGCTTGGCGTGCGCAGTTTGTCGACGATGGCGTCCTTTACCTTCAACGCACCGAAGTGGGTGTTGTCGATACCCGAACCGTGACCACTGAACTCAACGGCCAGGGTGCCATCCGGGACCATATGGTCTTGCCAGTCAACGTCCAGCACACCGTGGTACAGGTCTTCAGCGTCCTTCATCGGGAAACGCTTGAGCACTAGCAGCACACGGTTGGCAAGACGCGACCACAGACACAGGCGGTAGGCAGTTTCCATATCCGCCATGCCTCGAATGGCCGAGGTATGCTCGCGGGCTTCCTCCAGGCCTAGGCCGGTGGCCTCGTCGAGGAGCAGGCCTTCAAGGCCTTTGGGGCAGGTAAGGAAGAGTTCGTAACGATCCGACATGGGATTCCTGAGCTTTAAGCTATCTGTGAAGAGGCAACGCATTGCCTGCTCCGTTTTCAATCAAGCGCTTTTCTTGAAGAGCGCTCGCATGGCACGAAACTGTGCCGTTCCACCGAAGCGTCATTCATGCCTTGAGGCACGAAGAGTTTAGACGCAGAGGCAGGTCATTTATCGAGAAACAACTGGTCATATTCAGACCCTTCGTCGAATAGTGCCCCATTGAAACGGGCGGTTATTCACGGCAGAGAATGAAACTCATCAGCTTTGCAAACACTCGCCCTATCAGGCTTTGGTCGTAATTCGCAGCGAAAAAGCGACCTTACTTATGGCCTTAACACCATTATCGTTACGTCCTTATGACAAAACGATCATTCACACGCCTTGGCGCATTGGTTAGAACTCAACACAGGTTATGGCCGCACAGGCCCTGACGAAATGCTCGCCACGCCGGCAGCGAGCACACCAACGGCAGAACACTCTGCCCCGACCTCAGGAAGGTCGACGCTAAATAAAACAGTCAACAAGTGAGGGCAATACCCTATGAGAAGACTTAAGCGTGATCCGTTGGAAAAAGCGTTCCTACGCGGATATCAATACGGTGTTACTGGAAAATCCCGCGAGCTTTGCCCTTTTACTCTACCGTCGGTACGCCAAGCCTGGATTAACGGCTGGCGCGAAGGACGCGGCGACAACTGGGACGGTATGACTGGCACTGCGGGCATCCACAGACTCAACGAACTTCACGCCGTCGGCTAACTCTGGGCAAGATCCGACATCACCTCGAAGCTGTACCGACTCAACCTTGCCGTCCTATCCAGGCGGCGGGCTTCGGCCCAAGGGCTCCTTAGGGGAGCCCTTTTTATTGCCTGCCAATCAACGTGGCAAGGCAGAAATGGCGTCGACCGACTCACGAATCAAGGCCGGGCCCTTGTAGATAAAGCCCGAGTAGATCTGTACCAGGCTGGCACCCGCAGCGATCTTCTCAGCCGCGTGCTTGCCTTCGGTGATCCCGCCTGCAGCGATGATCGGCATGCGACCCGCCAGCTCGCCAGCCAGAACCTTGACGGTGTGAGTGCTTTTCTCGCGTACCGGGGCACCGGACAGCCCACCCGCCTCGTCGCCATGCTCCATCCCTTCCACACCCACCCGGCTCAGTGTTGTGTTGGTGGCGATAACCGCGTCCATACCCGTCTCAAGCAGCGCCTGAGCCACGAGCACGGTTTCTTCGTCGGTCATGTCAGGGGCGATCTTGATCGCCAGCGGTACGCGCTTGCCGTGGCGCTGTGTCAGTTCGTTCTGACGCACCTGTAGGGCTTCGAGCAATTGCTTGAGCGAATCACCGAATTGCAGGCTGCGCAAACCTGGAGTGTTGGGCGAGCTGACGTTTACAGTCACATAGCTGGCGTGCTCATACACCTTGTCCAGGCAAATCAGGTAGTCATCGACCGCACGCTCAACCGGCGTGTCGAAGTTCTTGCCGATATTGATACCCAGGATACCGCTGTACCTGGCTGCCTGAACCCGCGTCAGCAGATGATCAACGCCAAGGTTGTTGAACCCCATGCGGTTGATGATCGCTTGTGCTTCAGGCAGTCGGAAAATACGTGGCTTGGGGTTGCCCGGCTGAGGACGCGGCGTCACGGTGCCGATCTCAACGAAGCCAAAACCCAGCTGTGCAAAGCCATCAATGGCCGCACCATTTTTGTCCAGCCCCGCGGCCAGACCGACCGGGTTCGGAAATTCCAGCCCCATCACCTTCACTGGCAGCCTTGCCGGCGCCTTGCACAACAAACCGTTAAGCCCAAGACGGCCACCTGCGCCGATCAAGTCCAGGGACAGGTCGTGGGAGGTTTCAGGGGAAAGTTTGAAGAGCAACTGGCGGGCCAGGTTATACATGGGCTGATTGGACTCAAAGGGTTACTTGAAGAGAGCGCGATTATAGCTGCGCGCTTCGCTAAATCACAGGCAAAGAAAAACCCGGCCGGAGCCGGGTTTTTCTGAACAGCCTAGCTAAAAATTACTTAGCTTCTGCTTGAACGGTAGCTTCTACGCGACGGTTCAGAGCACGGCCTTCTTCAGTTGCGTTGCTTGCAACTGGGTTGGCTTCGCCGTGGCCAACTGCGTCTACACGGTTGGCTGCAACACCTTGGTTAACCAGGGCTGCACGAACAGCGTCAGCACGACGCTGCGACAGTTTCTGGTTGTAGGCGTCTGGACCGATGCTGTCAGTGTAACCAGCAACAGTAGTGGTGGTCGCAGGGTACTGCTTCATGAAATCAGCAACGTTGTTGATATCAGGCATGTACTGCGATTTAACAACCGACTTGTCGAAGTCGAATTTCACGTCAAGTTCAACGCGAACAACTTCAGCGATCGGAGCTTCTGGTTCTGCTTCAACTGGTGCTGGAGCTGGAACTGGAGCAGGAGCGACTTTACCGCCGTTGCCGCCGAAGTTCACACCCAGACCAACGGTAGGAGCGTAGTCCCACTTGCCGTTGTCCAGTTTGTAGTCAGCTTCAACGCCAGCACGGGCGAACAGGTTGTCAGTGATGTACCACTTAACACCAGCGCCTGCAGTCAGGAAAGTCGACTTGTCACGACCGCTGTGGCCGTCAGCCTCAACGTTGGTCATGCTCTTGTGAGCAACACCGCCGGAAACGTATGGACGCAGAGCGTCGCCTACGGTGCCGAAGTGGTACTGAGCGTTCAGACCAAAGTTGTCGCCTTTGATTTTCTGGTGGCCAGTGCCGTCATTCGAACGGGTGTGGTTGGTGGTGTCGTAGGTCAGGTTCAACGAAACGTCGTCGGTCAGGAAGTAACCGATCGATGCGCCTGGGTTGTAGCCGTCTTCTACGTGCTTGACGCTGTCGTTGTACTGTTTTTTGTAGAACAGTTCACCCTCGACCGCGCCTTGGCCTTGTGCCAGGGCACCGAACGAAGTTGCGGCTACAAAGGAACCAATGGCAATGCCCAAGGTGTTTTTCAGTTTCATCCGTTAAATCCCCATCTGGTGATTGTAAAGCAGTCCCACAACCGGGGGACAACTCGGCGGCAAGTCTATCAGACCTTGCCTACACGTAGAGCCATTTGCGCTGAACTAAGTTTCAGCAATGCCTGCAAATTTCTCACGCAATTTATCAAGAGCACGCTTGTAACGCATCTTTGTCGCGCTCAAACCCATATGCATTATGTCTGCGATTTCCTGAAATTCCAGTTCTGCGACAAATCGCAGCACCAAAATCTCCCGATCAATCGGATTCACATGCACCAGCCAGCGATCAAGCCCGCCCTTTTCCTCAGGTTTCGGCGCCTTTTCTTCGGACGCTTCCTCGAGGGGGTCAATGCTTAATGCGTCCATCAAGCGACGCTTTCGCCGTTCCTTGCGATACTGCGTAATGCATTCGTTGTAGGTGATGCTATATAGCCATGTCTTGAATTTCGATTTGCCTTCGAAATTCTTCAAACCGTACAGCACTTTCAGCATGACTTCCTGACAGACATCATCAGCGTCTCTATCGTTCCCTAAATACCTTGAACAAACGTTGAACAAAGTACGTTGATAGCGGCGCATCAGCTCTTCATAGGCGCGCGTGACGTGAAACAACTCATCATGCGAGCGCGCCACCAGCTCCTCATCAGAGAGCTCGCGGGGGTCATAGCGCATGGATAGCGATTGGGCTTTATTCAAAACGAGTTGTGCCAACAGTCAGGTCAATGTCCGCCGCAGCCTTTGAATCATGGCTATTTTTGCGGCGGCGTACATTAGCAGGGTTTACCGCCTTAGCGGCTGGTTACATGCTGCTCCAACAAGATCCGGTTCGAGATGGAGACTAGCTCACCCTCATCGGTCAGCAACGTGGTTTTAACCGTGCCAATTTCCTCGATCTGCCCTTCGACCTCGCCCACACGCACTTCCTGCCCTACCTGATACAACTCACGCACATAGATCCCCGCCAGTATCTGACCCGCGATTTCGCGGCTGCCCAGCCCCATTGCCAGGGCAATCGCCAGACCAACGGTAATCAATACGATCACAATAACGTGGTTCAGCAGGTCGGTTTTGACCTCAAGCTGGCTGATGGCCACGGAAATACTGATGATAATGACCAGACCCTGGGTTACCCGCCCCAGGCCGCTGGCGTAATCAAAACCCACGCTCTCGGCAGCACCACGCACCAGGCCATTGAGCACCTGGGCCAGCAACACACCTGCCAGCAGAACCAGCAGCGCACCAAAGACCTTGGGCAAATAGACCGTCAACAGGTCCAGCGCAGATGATACGCGGTCCAGGCCCAGCGACTGCGCCGCCGAAACCAGGAACACCAGCAACACAAACCAGTAAACAATCTTGCCAATCAGCGTCGAAATAGGGACCTGGATGCCGACCCGGGCCAGAATCTTGGTCAGCCCTGTGCCACCCATCAGGCGATCAAGGCCCAGTTTGGCGAGTAGCTTGGACAGCAGGGCGTCAAGCAGTTTGGCAACCACGAAGCCCAGCAGTACCACCACCAACGCACCGAAGAGGTTGGGAATAAAGTTCGCAATCTTGGTCCACAAGGCAGTCATCGCCGCGACCAGGCTTTGGGTCCAGACATTCAATTCCATGTTCAATCAGCCTTATCAACAGGGCGAGCAGCAGGTTTGCGTCGCGAAACGGGCGCAATATGAGCCGAACCGCTGTTCAAAGCAATCATCAGTGCTTGCATCCAGCGGCCCAACAGGCTGAAAAGGTCCCCCGCACCGACCTGGCGGTTGGCGGTTTTCAGCACGCGGCCCAGGCAAGCGTCGTCGTCCCGGTTGGACGGCTCGGCCTTGAGCATTTCACGCAACGACTGTTCAAACGGATCGTGCATATGCACCTCTCGGTAAGTCAGTAAAAGACGAAGGGACATTTGCCGGGGTCACATCCACCCCGATCACAGCCACTGCAAACGGCGGTAAAACCACCATTGCCCCGCCCCGATCACCAGCATCACAGCGCAAGTTATCGCAAAGCCATAGGAGTCATCGGAGAACGGCACGCCGCCCACATTAATACCCAGCAAACCGGTAATAAAGGTGATCGGCAGAAAGATCCCCGTGAGCACGCCAAAGCGGTACATGATGCGGCTCATGCGCACGTTCAGGCGCCGGTCTTCCGACTCGAGCACCAGCCCCACGCGCTCGCGGGTCAGTTCAAGCTCTTCGAGATAGCGGGTCAGGCTGTTGTTCAATTCGTTCCAGTAATCGGCATCATCGGCGCTGAACCAGGGTAATTTGATACGCGTGAGCTGACCGAAAATATCCCGCTGCGGGGCGAGGAATCGACGCAAGGCGGCCGCCCTTCGACGCACCTGCAACAGCGCGTTGTGATCAGGGGTATACCGTTCGTCGGCATCTATTTTGTCTTCCTCGTCATCGACGATTTCTGACAGCTCGCCGATCAAGTCCTGCACCTTCAGTGTCAGGTGCTGTGCCAGATACAGGATCAATTCAGAGGGGTTTTTCGGGCCTTCGCCCTGGGAAAACTCATTGAGCAACTCATCGGTCGCCCGCAGCGGTCGCATGCGCAGCGAAATCAAGCGCTGCGCGCTGCCGAAAATACGCAGCGATACCATGTCTTCCGGCTCTGCGCCCGGGTTCAGATTGACCCCGCGCATAAACAGCAGCAGCTCATTGTTGGGGGCGGGAACCAGGCGCGGGCGGGTATTTTCTTCAAGCAGCAGGTCACAGTTGAAATCACTCAAGCCGCTGGAGTCACGCAACCAGCTCTGGGTTTGCGGATGGCTGCGATCCCAGTGCAGCCAGAGGCTTTCGTGGGCTTTTAACTGAAGATCGTTCAGCTCGGTGCGCGCAATCGAACGCGCACCACCTTCACCATCCAGCACCAGCGCGTGCACCAGCCCCCATTGAGCGTTTTCTTCTTCGAACATCCGTGATCCTTAATGGTAATGCGTTTAGCCCGGCATTTTCAGAGCAGTTGGCGAGATGATAACGCCGTTGTTGTCGGCATAAATGAATTCTCCGGGGCGAAACGTGACACCTGCAAACGTGACCGGCACGTTAACATCACCCACTCCGCGGCGGTTGCTCTTGAGCGGGTGGCTGGCCAAGGCCTGCACACCCAGAGCGGTTTGCGCGAGCACATCGACATCGCGAATACAGCCGTAGATAACGATACCTTCCCAGCCGTTTTTCGCGGCCCGATCGGCAATCATGTCGCCCAGCAAGGCATGGCGCAGAGAACCGCCACCGTCAACCACCAGCACTTTGCCTTCACCGTTGAGTTCAGCCTGCTCCTTGACCCGCGAATTGTCTTCGAAACACTTGATGGTCACGATCTCGCCACCAAAGGAGTCGCGCCCGCCGAAATTGCTGAACATCGGCTCAAGCACCTGCACCAGTTCAGGGTAGGCATCGCACAGATCGGGGGTGATGTAGTGATTCACGGGAAAGCTCCTGTTCGGGGGTGGGCACAACAGTGAAAATAACGTTAGCACTATGGTTATAGACGCTTTGGTGATGGCTGGCTTTAAAAGTCGTCCAGGCCACTAGTGGCAACCAATATCACACAAAAGAACAAGTTATGACCACCTCGCGACGTCGGGTCACACGCTATCCGTAGCAGCACACACTGACGCCAACAGGTCGGCCGGTCGGCCGCCTCGGCGGCTTTTGATCTACCGCCCCATCGGGAGGCCGAGAGGAGGTTCTGTGGAGTGGGTCGACCGGCATGGATGCCGGGAGAGCCGCGATGGGCCATGGATGGCCCGTGGCGGCGGGCCCACGGAGCGGGACCGGAGTGAGGGAACCTGAGCGCAGCGAAGGCCGTACGCCAGGGGCAAGGCCTTTTTGGTTCCTTTTGTGGCTGTTTGACAAAAGGGACTCGCCGTAAGGGCGAAACCAATATTCCAGTTATATGCAAATGCCGGATATGTACGCGAATTAACTGTTTTCCTGTAGTCGCTGACGAGCGGAGCGAGGCTGCGATCGAGTTGGTGCGCCACTGCGACGCAGCGCTCGTAAAACCGGACACTGCGCTCGTTCAGGTAAATCCCGGGCTCAGGTTTTACGGTCGCTTCGCAACCGGACGCAGCCTCGCTCCGCTCGTCAGCGGCTACAAAGTCTGAAAGAAATTTCAACTGTGGGAGCGAGCCTGCAACAGAGTATCTACAACGATTTCGTAGTGCCTTTTAGTAGCCAATCACGCACCAACGGCCACACTTCCTGCTGTGCGGGCTGGCTGACCAACATTTCGACGTGACTGAAATCAGAGCTGAAACCCTGCTCACGGCCCAGAGAAACGAACTTGCGCTGTTCTGAGCCCAACTGATCGAAAAGTTTGCGGCACGCCCACTCAGGTGTTTGCCTATCCCCTGCCGCAGCCACCACCAGAGCCGGAATCTGAACCTCGGCCAAACCGGCCCACCAGTCACGCTCGGCATCCTTGAAACGCCCCATAAAACCATTCCAGCGCAGGGTTTCAAGGGCGATGCTGACCGGTTCATCTTCCGGGCCACGCTTGAGTCGCGTCCCCGACAACTGTGCAAAACGCCGCAACAATAAATATGCACCCCACTGCACAGGAGGGATTTTCAACGACCAGTAGCGGCGATTGATCTGACAGCCAAAAAATGCCGCCGAGGCCACGTCCATTTCGCTCAGGTACTTGCCGCCCAAGGCCGCTGCCAGGCTGATAGCCCCCTGGGAGTGGCCGATCCAGTGGGGAACCTGCCCGCTTTGCTCACGAACAAAGGCCGCTATGGCCGGCAAATCGTACCGGGCATAGTCCGCCACGCGGTTCTTGCTCCAGCAGACATTGCGCGACGACAGGCCGTGGCCGCGCATTTCCGCCAGCCACACATCAAACCCGGCACGCGCCAGATAAGCGCCCAGCCCCACGCCCTTGGGCGAGTACCAGAAGCGCCGGTTGGAAAAACTGCCATGCAACAGAATGACCGGCACGCCGCGTACCTGACTATCGTCGGCCATGCCCAGCCGGGTAACCACCAGCTCAACGGAGATATCCAGGCTGTTGGCGGGTTTCAAGCGATAGACATCTTCGCTCAGGTCGCCCCGACGCTCAGCGCTGATCAGGGCAACGGGAAAAAGGAGACTGCTGCTTTGCATAATGCTCTTGCACAAAAAAGGGCGACGCTCATAAAGAACTCGCCCTACCACTGCCTATAAAGAGCAGGGCAGCCTCACGGCTGCCCTGCTCTTCTCTCAACGACTCAAGCCTTGGCTTGACCTTCTGCCAGGAAGAACCAGGTTTCCAGCACGCTGTCCGGGTTCAGGGAAACGCTTTCGATGCCCTGTTCCATCAGCCACAGCGCCAGATCCGGGTGATCGGACGGGCCCTGACCGCAAATACCGATGTATTTGCCAGCCTTGTTGCACGCCTGGATGGCGTTGGACAGCAGCTTTTTAACCGCCGGGTTGCGTTCGTCGAACAAGTGCGCGATCACACCGGAGTCACGGTCCAGGCCCAGGGTCAGCTGGGTCAGGTCGTTGGAGCCGATGGAGAAGCCGTCGAAGTACTCAAGGAACTCTTCAGCCAGGATCGCGTTGGAAGGCAACTCGCACATCATGATCACGCGCAGGCCGTTTTCGCCGCGCTTGAGGCCATTTTTGGCCAGCAGGTCGATCACCTGGCTCGCTTCGCCCAGGGTACGCACGAACGGCACCATGATTTCGACGTTGGTAAAGCCCATCTCGTTGCGTACACGCTTGAGCGCACGGCACTCGAGCTCGAAGCAGTCACGGAAGTTTTCGCTGATGTAACGCGAAGCACCGCGGAAGCCCAGCATCGGGTTTTCTTCTTCCGGCTCGTAGAGCTTGCCGCCGATCAGGTTCGCGTATTCGTTGGACTTGAAGTCCGACAGCCGCACGATGACTTTCTTCGGGGTAAATGCGCCAGCCAGGGTGCTGATGCCTTCAACCAGTTTCTCAACGTAGAAACCCACCGGATCGCTGTAACCGGCAATGCGCTTGTCGACGCTGTCCTTGATTTCCTGTGGCAGGCCATCGTAGTTCAACAGCGCCTTGGGGTGTACGCCGATCATGCGGTTGATGATGAACTCCAGGCGGGCCAGGCCCACACCGGCGTTCGGCAACTGTGCGAAGTCAAAGGCACGGTCCGGGTTGCCGACGTTCATCATGATCTTGAACGGCAGGTCCGGCATGGCGTCCACGGAGTTCTTCTTGATATCGAAGCCCAGTTCGCCTTCGAAGATAAACCCGGTATCGCCTTCAGCACAGGAAACGGTAACGCCCTGGCCGTCCTTCAATAGCTGGGTGGCGTTGCCGCAACCCACCACGGCCGGGATGCCCAGCTCGCGGGCGATAATCGCCGCATGGCAAGTACGACCGCCACGGTTGGTAACGATGGCGCTGGCGCGCTTCATCACCGGTTCCCAGTCAGGGTCGGTCATGTCGGAAACCAGCACGTCACCCGGCTGGACTTTGTCCATTTCCGAGACGTCCTTGATGATGCGCACCTTGCCTGCGCCGATGCGCTGGCCAATGGCACGGCCTTCAGCCAGTACCGTACCGGTTTCCTTGAGCAGGTAGCGTTCCATGACATTGCCGGCGCTGCGGCTTTTCACGGTTTCCGGGCGCGCCTGAACGATGTACAGCTTGCCGTCATCACCGTCCTTGGCCCACTCGATGTCCATCGGGCACTTGTAGTGCTTCTCGATGATCATGGCTTGCTTGGCCAGTTCGCTGACTTCAGCGTCGGTCAGGCAGAAGCGCGCGCGATCGGCTTTTTCAACGTCGATCACCTTGACCGACTTGCCAGCCTTGGCTTCGTCGCCGTAGATCATCTTGATGGCTTTGCTGCCCAGGTTGCGGCGCAGAATCGCAGGACGGCCAGCTTCCAGGGTTTGTTTGTGGACGTAGAACTCGTCCGGGTTTACCGCACCTTGTACGACGGTTTCACCCAGGCCGTAGGCGCCGGTAATAAACACTACATCACGGAAGCCCGACTCGGTGTCCAGGGTGAACATCACGCCCGCGGTACCGGTTTCGGAGCGCACCATGCGCTGTACGCCAGCCGACAGGGCGACCAGTTTGTGGTCAAAGCCCTGGTGCACGCGGTAAGAAATGGCGCGGTCGTTGAACAGGGAGGCAAATACCTCCTTGGCCGCACGAATGACGTTTTCAACGCCACGGATGTTCAGGAAGGTTTCTTGCTGACCGGCAAAGGAGGCGTCCGGCAAGTCTTCGGCGGTGGCCGAGGAGCGCACGGCAACGGCCATGTCCGGGTTGCCCTGGGACAGCGCAGCAAAGGCGGTACGAATTTCGGCGTTGAGCTTCTCCGGGAACTCGGCTTCCATGATCCATTGACGGATCTGGGCACCGGTTTTGGCCAGGGCATTGACGTCATCTACATCGAGCGCATCCAGCGCAGCATGGATCTGGTCGTTCAAACCGCTCAGTTCGAGAAAATCACGATAGGCCTGAGAAGTCGTGGCGAAGCCACCGGGAACTGAAACACCAGCGCCTGCAAGATTACTGATCATCTCGCCGAGGGATGCGTTCTTGCCCCCCACATGCTCCACGTCATGGGCGCCGAGCTTATCGAGGGAAACTACGTACTCTACCAAGGTGATCTCTCCACTAACGGTGTTGGGAAAAGCTCAGGGCGCTGGATGCTCATCATGAGTCATCGCAGCGATTGTGGCCTGGACCTGGAAAATAAGTGACACTGCCTGTCATGTAGCGCGACAAAAGCGCGCCTATCATATCCAAGAATCGTCACCAGCTTAAGGCCCAAGGCGCAAATGAAACGATCTGCTTTCTTTATATCCGATGGCACCGGCATTACAGCCGAAACCCTGGGCCAGAGTTTGCTGGCACAATTCGAGAATGTGACCTTCAGCAAATTCACCCGCCCCTACATAGACAGCGTGGAAAAAGCGCGGGCTATGGTGCAACAAATCGATAACGCCGCCGAAAAGGACGGTTTCAGCCCGATCATCTTTGACACCATCGTCAATCAGGACATTCGCGAGATCCTCGCCACGTCCAACGGCTTCATGATCGATATCTTCTCCAGCTTTCTTGCTCCGCTGGAGCAGGCACTGGGCGAACATTCCTCTTATTCAGTGGGCAAGTCCCACTCCATTGGCCACAACTCCAACTATATGGAGCGTATCGAGGCGGTGAACTTTGCCCTCGACAACGACGACGGCGCCCGTACACACAAGTACGACAAGGCCGACCTGATCCTGGTGGGCGTGTCCCGTTGCGGCAAAACCCCGACCTGCCTGTACATGGCCATGCAATTCGGCATCCGTGCGGCCAACTACCCGCTGACCGATGACGACATGGAAAGCCTCAAGTTGCCGGCCGCACTGCGCGAGCACAAACACAAGCTGTTCGGCCTGACCATCGACCCGGACCGCCTGACCGCCATTCGCAACGAACGCAAGCCCAACAGCCGCTACTCCAGCTTTGCCCAGTGTGAGTTTGAAGTGCGTGAGGTTGAACGCCTGTTCCAGCGCGAAAACATCCCGCATATCAACTCCACGCATTTCTCGGTTGAAGAAATCTCGGCCAAGATCCTGGTGGAAAAAGGCGTAGAGCGGCGTTTCAAGTAACAGCCCTGAGGGGCTGTGGGAGCGGGCTTGCCCGCGATCGCATCAACGCGGTCATACGCCAAGACCGCAGCGCCTGCATCGCGAGCAAGCCCGCTCCCACACCGTCTCAAATCACCAACAAGTCCACAAACCGGTTAACCGGCGTGGCTTCCAGCGCTGCCTGATCCTTGCACAGTGCAAAAATCTGCGCACAGCGCTGGCCCACAAAACGGGTCGCCAGGTTGGCCCTGAACTTGTCCTCCAGCAATGGAATCCCTTCTGCCCGGCGCCGGCGATGGCCAATCGGGTACTCCACCTCAACTTGCCCGGTGCGGGTGCCATCGGTGAAAAACACCTCGATGGCATTGGCAATCGAGCGCTTGTCCGCCTCCAGGTATTCGCGGGTGTAGCGCGGGTTTTCGACCACTACCATTTTGTCCCGCAGTTGGTCGATGATCGGATGGGCCGCGTGAAAATCGTCCTCGTACTGCTCGGCGATCAAATTGCCAAAGGCCAGCGGCACGGCGGTCATGTACTGAATGCAGTGATCACGGTCCGCCGCGTTGGCCAATTTGCCTTGCTTGGAAATGATCCGAATCGCTGATTCGTGGGTTGTAATCACGATTTTTTCGATGTCGTGCAAGCGATCCTTGACCTGTGGGTGCAGGGTCACCGCCGCTTCGCATGCGGTTTGCGCATGGAATTCGGCCGGGAAGCTGATCTTGAACAGCACATTTTCCATCACATAGGTGCCATAGGGCTGGCTCAGGCTGAACTGGCGCTGACCTTCGGGCTTGAGCGCCAGGTCCTTGTTGGTATGGCTGAACAGCACATCATAAAAACCCCATTGCGGCGCTGTCAGCACCCCGGGAATACCCATTTCACCGCGCAAGGCGATATCGGCAAGGCGCACGCCACGGCTCGACGCGTCCCCCGCCGCCCAGGACTTGCGCGACCCGGCGTTCGGCGCATGGCGATAGGTGCGCAACGCCTGGCCATCCACAAAGGCATGGGACAGTGCCGACAACAACTGCTCGCGATTGGCGCCCATCAGCTTGGCGCACACCGCCGTCGAGGCGACCTTGACCAGCAACACGTGATCAAGGCCGACACGATTGAAGGAATTTTCCAGGGCCATCACGCCCTGAATCTCGTGGGCCATGATCATTGCGTCGAGCACCGCCCGCATCGTCAACGGCGCTTCGCCATTGGCTACGCGCTTTTGCGACAGATGGTCGGCTACCGCCAGAATACCGCCCAGATTGTCCGAGGGGTGACCCCACTCTGCGGCCAGCCAGGTGTCGTTGTAATCCAGCCAGCGCACGATGCAGCCGATGTCCCATGCGGCCTTGACCGGATCCAGACGATACGAAGTGCCCGGCACCCGGGCACCAAACGGCACCACCGTGCCTTCGACAATCGGCCCCAGGTGCTTGGTGCATTCCGGAAAACGCAGCGCCAGCAGGCCACAGCCCAAGGTATCCATCAGGCAGTTGCGGGCAGTATCGAGGGCTTCGGGGGAGGTGATGGTGTAGGTCAGGACATAATCGGCAATGTCCTGCAAAACCTGGTCGTAATCGGGGCGGTTATTGAGGTCGACGTTGGCGCTCATGGGGCAGTCTCCAAAGTATGGGTAAGGGTCGTGTTCCATCCTCAGGTTCATCGTGACTTTGCGGGTCTGAAATGCCCGCTTGATGGATCAAAATCAAAAGCCCCTCACCACGCCTCTCCCGGAGGGAGAGGGGACTAAAGGCAAAAACAGTTTTGCGTCACACCGCAGAACAGCCCCCTCTCCCTCCGGGAGAGGGTTGAGGTGAGGGCAAAAGGGTTCACCCGATCAAAAGGAGTCCCCCGGCACCCGCACCCAGCCTTCCATCAGCACCCGCGCACTGCGGCTCATGATGGCTTTGGTCACGGTCCACTGGCCGTCCACCTGACGGGCCTCGGCCCCCACGCGCAAGGTGCCCGAGGGATGGCCGAAGCGCACTGCATCGCGCTGTTCACCACCGGCCGCCAGGTTGACCAGCGTGCCCGGGATCGCTGCAGCGGTACCGATGGCCACCGCTGCAGTGCCCATCATGGCGTGGTGCAACTTGCCCATCGACAAGGCCCGCACCAGCAAATCCACGCTCTGGGCACTGACCGGTTTGCCACTGGACGACACATACGCCGCTGGCGGCGCAACAAAGGCCACCTTGGGTGTGTGCTGGCGCCTGGCC
This sequence comes from Pseudomonas fragi, assembly GCF_900105835.1. NCBI lineage: Bacteria > Pseudomonadati > Pseudomonadota > Gammaproteobacteria > Pseudomonadales > Pseudomonadaceae > Pseudomonas > Pseudomonas fragi. The sequence goes on along the minus strand of NZ_LT629783.1, from coordinate 4,610,323 downwards.
GCGTCTTCCAGCTTGTCGATCAGCCCCATGCGCAGCGCACCGTGGGCGCGGATGGTTTCAAACATGGCCAGGGCTTTCGGGTCGCTATTAATGTCGTTTTGCAGCTCTGCACCGCTATAACCGATGTCCCGGGCATTGACGAAAATCGTCGGGATCCCGGCATTGATCAGGGTCACGTTCAAGGTACCGACGCCCGGCACCTCAAGGTCATCGACCAAGTTGCCGGTGGGGAACATCGAACCGCCTGCGCCCTCTTCATCCGCTGCAGGGTCGAGAAACTCCAGTTGCACTTCGGCCGCCGGGAAGGTCACGCCATCGAGCTCGAAATCACCGGTTTCCTGCACCGCACCCTCGGTGATCGGCACATGGGCAATGATGGTCTTGCCAATATTGGCCTGCCAGATACGCACCACCGCCGTGCCGTTTTGCGGAATGCGCCCGGCATCCAGCAAACCGCTGCTGATCGCGAACGAGCCCACGGCCGCCGACAGGTTGCCGCAGTTGCCGCTCCAGTCGACAAATGGCTTGTCGATAGCGACCTGACCGAACAGGTAATCGACATCATGATCCGCGCGCAGGCTTTTGCTGACGATCACGGTTTTGCTGGTGCTGGAGGTGGCCGCGCCCATGCCGTCGATCTGTTTTTCGTAGGGATCGGGGCTGCCGATCACACGCAGCAACAGGGCATCACGGGCTGCGCCCGGTACCTGGGCCACGGCGGGCAAGTCCAGCAGGCTGAAAAACACCCCTTTGCTGGTGCCGCCACGCATGTAAGTTGCGGGAATTCTGATTTGCGCTGGGTAAGCCATCACACTAAGTCCTGTAAAAGCCGGGGCACTTGGCCCCGGCGCTGGGGTTAGGCGGTCGCCGATTCCAGGAAGTCCTGGGCAAAACGCTGCAACACGCCGCCCGCTTCGTAGATCGAGACTTCTTCGGCGGTGTCCAGGCGGCAGGTCACCGGCACTTCAACACGCTCGCCATTTTTGCGGGTGATCACCAGGGTCAGCGTGGCACGCGGGGTGCGTTCGCCGATCACGTCGTAGGTTTCACTGCCGTCGATCTGCAGGGTCTTGCGGTTGGTACCCGGCAAGAATTCCAGCGGCAATACGCCCATGCCGACCAGGTTGGTGCGGTGAATACGCTCAAAGCCTTCGGCCGCGATGGCCTCGACACCTGCCAGGCGCACGCCCTTGGCCGCCCAGTCCCGGGACGAGCCCTGACCATAGTCTGCACCGGCGATGATGATCAGCGGCTGCTTGCGCTCCATGTAGGTTTCGATGGCTTCCCACATGCGCATCACCTTGCCCTCGGGCTCAAGGCGAGTCAGGGAACCCTGTTTGACCTTGCCGTCCTCGATCACCATTTCGTTGAACAGCTTCGGGTTGGCGAATGTCGCGCGCTGGGCCGTCAGGTGGTCACCACGGTGAGTGGCATAAGAGTTGAAGTCGACTTCCGGCAAGCCCATTTTCGCCAGATACTCGCCTGCGGCGCTGTCGAGCATGATGGCGTTGGATGGTGACAAGTGGTCCGTGGTGATGTTGTCCGGCAGCACTGCCAACGGGCGCATGCCCTTGAGTGGACGAGCCCCGGCCAGTGCCCCTTCCCAATACGGCGGACGGCGGATGTAGGTACTTTGCGGGCGCCAGTCATACAGCGGCTCGACTTTCGGGCCGGTGTCTTCATGGATGGCGAACATCGGGATGTAGACCTGGCGAAACTGCTCGGGCTTGACCGCAGCCTTGACCACGGCGTCGATTTCTTCATCGCTCGGCCAGATGTCTTTCAGGCGGATTTCCTTGCCGTTGGCGTCCAGGCCCAATACATCTTTCTCAATATCGAAGCGGATGGTGCCGGCAATCGCGTAGGCCACCACCAGCGGCGGCGAGGCGAGAAATGCCTGCTTGGCGTAAGGATGAATTCGTCCGTCAAAGTTGCGGTTACCCGACAATACGGCCGTGGCGTACAGGTCGCGGTCGATGATTTCTTGCTGGATCGCCGGGTCCAGCGCGCCAGACATGCCGTTGCAGGTGGTGCAGGCAAAGGCCACGACGCCAAAGCCCAGCTTCTCCAGTTCATGGGTCAAGCCGGCTTCGTCAAGATACAGGGCCACGGTTTTGGAGCCCGGCGCCAGCGAGGTTTTGACCCACGGTTTGCGGCTCAGGCCCAGCTTGTTGGCATTGCGCGCCATCAAGCCCGCGGCGATCACGTTGCGCGGGTTACTGGTATTGGTGCAACTGGTGATGGCGGCGATGATGACCGCGCCGTCGGGCATTTGCCCCGGCACTTCGTCCCATTGACCGGCGATGCCCTTGGCCGCCAGATCAGTGGTGGCCACGCGCGCATGCGGGTTGCTCGGCCCGGCCATGTTGCGCACTACCGATGACAGGTCAAAGCTCAGGCTGCGCTCGTATTGTGCGCCCTTGAGGCTGTCGGCCCACAGGCCACTGACCCTGGCGTAGTTCTCCACCAGTTGTACTTGCTGGTCTTCACGACCGGTAAGCTTGAGGTAGTCGATGGTTTGCTGGTCGATATAGAACATCGCAGCCGTGGCACCGTATTCCGGGGCCATGTTGGAGATGGTGGCACGGTCGCCCAGGGTCAGCGCCGCAGCGCCTTCGCCGAAGAACTCCAGCCAGGCACCGACCACTTTCTGCTTGCGCAAGAATTCGGTGAGCGCCAGCACCATATCGGTGGCGGTGATGCCCGGTTGCAGCTTGCCGGTCAGCTCGACGCCGACGATTTCCGGCAGGCGCATCCACGAGGCCCGGCCCAGCATGACGCTTTCGGCTTCAAGGCCGCCGACGCCAATGGCGATCACCCCCAGGGAATCGACGTGAGGGGTATGGCTGTCAGTGCCCACGCAGGTATCGGGAAAGGCCACGCCGTCGCGCACCTGGATCACCGGGGACATTTTCTCCAGGTTGATCTGGTGCATGATGCCGTTGCCTGGCGGGATTACATCGACGTTCTTGAAGGCTTTTTTGGTCCACTCGATAAAGTGGAAGCGGTCTTCGTTACGACGGTCTTCGATGGCGCGGTTCTTTTCAAACGCCTCGGGGTCGTAACCGCCGCATTCCACCGCCAGCGAGTGGTCGACGATCAGTTGGGTCGGCACCACCGGGTTGACCTGGGCCGGGTCTCCGCCTTGCTGGGCGATGGCGTCACGCAGGCCGGCGAGGTCGACCAGTGCGGTCTGGCCGAGAATATCGTGGCACACCACGCGCGCCGGGAACCATGGAAAGTCGAGATCGCGCTTGCGCTCGATCAACTGGCTCAGCGATGCCTTCAGGGTGGCCGGATCACAGCGCCGGACCAGGTTTTCGGCCAGTACGCGGGAGGTATAAGGCAGCGTGCCATACGCACCGGGCTTGATCGCATCGACCGCCGCACGGGTGTCGAAATAATCCAGCCGGGTGCCCGGTAGTGTTTTGCGAAATTCAGTATTCATTGGCGCAGGACTCGATCACGGTAGGTACAAAAGGGCAAACAGGCCAGGAACTCATGTGGGAGCGGGCTTGCTCGCGATGCAAGCGCTGCGGTCGTTCTGGCAGACCGCGTTGATGCCATCGCGGGCCAGCCCGCTCCCACCTTTTAATCGGCTCTGGGCCTGCTCACTCAGCGACGTTCGATTGGCACGAACTTGCGCTGTTCTACGCCGATGTACTCGGCGCTCGGACGGATGATGCGGTTGTTGGCGCGCTGCTCGAACACGTGTGCAGCCCAGCCGGTCAGGCGCGAGCAGACAAAGATCGGGGTGAACAGCTTGGTCGGGATGCCCATGAAGTGATACGCCGAGGCATGGTAGAAATCGGCGTTGGGGAACAGCTTCTTTTGTTCCCACATGGTCTTGTCGATGGCTTCGGAAACCGGAAACAGCACGGTGTCGCCCACTTCGTCGGCAAGTTTTTTCGACCAGCCCTTGATCACCTCGTTACGCGGGTCGCTGTCTTTGTAGATCGCGTGGCCAAAGCCCATGATCTTGTCCTTGCGCGCCAGCATGCCGAGGGTGCCCTGCACTGCTTCTTCTGCCGAGCCGAAGCGTTCGATCATTTCCATCGCCGCTTCGTTGGCGCCGCCATGCAGCGGACCGCGCAGCGAGCCGATGGCCGCGGTAATGCACGAATACAGATCGGACAAGGTCGAGGCACAAACACGGGCAGTAAAGGTCGAAGCGTTGAACTCGTGCTCGGCATAGAGGATCAGCGACACGTTCATCACCTTGACGTGCAACTCGCTCGGTTTTTTGTCGTGCAGCAAGTGCAGGAAGTGGCCGCCGATCGACTCTTCGTCGGTTACGCAATTGATGCGCTTGCCGTCATGGCTGAAGCGATACCAGTAACACATGATCGCCGGGAAAGCGGCCAGCAGGCGGTCGGTCTTGTCCTGTTGCTCTGAGAAGTCTTTCTCCGGCTCAAGGTTACCCAGGAACGAGCAACCGGTGCGCATCACGTCCATCGGGTGGGCGTCGGCGGGAATGCGCTCCAGCACTTCTTTCAATGCCTGGGGCAGATCGCGCAGCTTTTGCAGCTTGGCCGTGTAGGCAGCCAGCTCGGTTTTAGTCGGCAGTTCGCCATACAGCAGCAGGTAAGCCACTTCTTCGAAGCGGGCTTCGGCCGCCAGTTCACGTACGTCATAACCACGATAAGTGAGGCCCGCGCCTTCCTGGCCTACGGTGGACAGGGCCGTTTGCCCGGCCACCTGGCCGCGTAAACCGGCACCACTCAATACTTTTGCTTCGGCCATTGCGCTTCTCCAATCTTGAATTTGTTAGGGATTCGGCAACTACTTGATTCAATGTACAGGTGGGAGCGGGCTTGCTCGCGATTCAGGCAACACGGTTTGCCTGAATCACTGTGGTGACCCTATCGCGGGCAAGCCCGCTCCCACAGATTCACAGTGTTCTGTTACTTCTTCGCGGCAAACAACGCATCGAGTTTCTGCTCGAACTCGTGGTAGTTGATGGCATCGTAAAGCTCCATGCGGGTTTGCATGGTGTCGATCACGTTTTGCTGGGTACCGTCGCGGCGGATGGCGGTGTACACGTTTTCAGCCGCCTTGTTCATTGCGCGGAACGCCGACAGCGGGTACAGCACCAGCGATACGTCAGCACCGGCCAGTTGCTCGGTGGTATACAGCGGCGTGGCACCAAACTCGGTGATGTTGGCCAGGATCGGCGCTTTCACCCGGTTGGCGAACAGTTTGTACATCTCAAGCTCAGTAATGGCTTCCGGGAAGACCATGTCCGCGCCGGCTTCAACGCAAGCCGCTGCACGCTCCAGGGCCGACTCCAGACCTTCTACCGCCAACGCATCGGTACGCGCCATGATCACGAAACTGTCATCGGTACGCGCATCGACGGCGGCCTTGATGCGGTCGACCATTTCCTGCAGCGAAACGATTTCCTTGTTCGGGCGATGGCCGCAACGCTTGGCGCCGACCTGATCCTCAATGTGAATCGCTGCAGCGCCGAACTTGATCATCGACTTGACGGTGCGCGACACGTTGAAAAACGAGGAGCCGAAGCCAGTGTCCACGTCCACCAGCAGCGGCAGATCACATACATCGGTAATGCGTCGTACATCAGTCAGTACATCGTCCAGACCGGTAATACCCAGATCCGGCACGCCCAGCGACCCGGCTGCAACACCGCCACCCGACAGGTAGATGGCCTTGAAACCGGCACGCTGGGCCAGCAGCGCGTGGTTGGCGTTGATCGCGCCCACCACTTGCAAAGGGTGCTCGCTTGCAACTGCATCACGGAAACGCTGGCCTGGACTGTTCTTATTGCTCATGACTCACCTCGTGGAGTGGCTGTCTGCTGGGCGCTGTCTTGGTAATGACGCGCAATATTGCGTTTCGAAGCGCCGATATGTCGGCGCATCAACAACTCGGCCAGTTCGCCGTCGCGGTCGGCAATGGCATCGAGAATGCGGTGATGCTCGGCAAACGCCTGGTGCGGGCGATTGGGCGTGGCAGAGAACTGGATGCGGTACATGCGCACCAACTGGTACAGCTCGCCACAGAGCATCTGCGTCAGGGTGCGGTTACCGCTGCCCTGAATAATCTTGTAATGAAAATCGAAGTCGCCTTCCTGCTGGTAGTAGCCAACGCCCGCCTGAAACGCCTCGTCGCGCTCATGGGTTTCGAGCACCCGGCGCAACTCGGCAATGTCTTCATCACTCATGCGCTCGGCGGCCAGGCGACAGGCCATGCCTTCCAGGGACTCGCGAATTTCGTAGAGTTCAATCAGCTCGGCATGGCTCAACGACACGACCCGCGCGCCCACATGAGGCACGCGCACCAGCAAACGCTGGCCTTCAAGACGGTGAATGGCTTCACGCAGCGGCCCGCGGCTGATGCCGTAAGTGCGCGCCAGTTCGGGCTCGGAGATCTTGCTGCCCGGGGCGATTTCGCCTTTGACAATGGCCGCCTGAATACGCCGGAAGACGTTCTCGGAAAGGGTTTCCGAGTCATCCTGGGGGATAGTGGCGGGTTCCAGTGCTTGCAGCATATTGTCGACACCTTGAAAATCAATAGCGCCAAAACTAGCTATTTACAGGTGCAGAGTCAAAGAATAAATAGATATTGTCGACAATCGTCTAATACGACCTTGGTTGTATCGACAGCCTTGCTGGCCCAGGTGGAGCGCCTCGGCGCTGGCGCCATAAAACCATCATGTTAGAATGCCGACCGCATCCGCCCTGCCCTCATCCATAGGGCAGCCGCACGAGGAAACTTGCGCTCCTGCCAGTCGCCTTGATCTGAAGATTGCAAGAGACGTGCTTCGATTTATGAAATGTTTCCCCCTCTCTATCCTCGCCTGCCTGCTATGCGTACCCGGCCTGAGCCTGGCTGGCGAAAAAACCGTGTATGGCCTTAATGAATACGCAGAACTGGCAGGCATTGACTTGCAGGTAGCGGCCAAACTCGACACCGGCGCCAAGACCGCCTCGCTCAGTGCCCGCGATATCAAGCGTTTCAAGCGTGATGGCGAGAGCTGGGTGCGCTTTTACCTGGCCATCGATGATGCCCACTCCCACCCCATCGAACGCCCGCTGGCCCGTGTCAGCAAGATCAAGCGTCGCTCGGGTGACTACGACCCGCAGGCTGACAAGAACTACACCTCACGCCCGGTCATTTCCCTGGAAATCTGCATGGGCAAGGCTTTACGCACCATCGAAGTGAACTTGACCGATAGAAGTGCGTTCCAATACCCGCTGTTGATCGGCTCCGAAGCGCTGAAACGCTTTGATGCGCTGGTTGACCCAAGTCTTAAATACGCTGCTGGCAAACCTGCCTGTGTCGCCAACGCTCAAACCGCAGAGTAATTGAAATGCGCGCGCTTACCCTTCACCTGAAAATCCTGATCACCATCCTGGTGGTGCTGGGCATTTCGATTACTGCCTACCAGATTTTCGTTCTCGGCATTCCGGTAACCGAAGATGCCACGGACGACTTGTGGAATATCGACGCCAAGGTCGAATTCGTCGCCAGCTCCAAGGATCCGGTCAAGATCCAGATGTTCGTGCCACCGCTCAACCGCGACTACGTCAGTTTGAACGAGAGCTTTATCTCCAATAACTACGGGGTGAGCGTCAACCGGGTTGATGGCAACCGCAAGGTCACCTGGTCGGCACGCCGGGTCAGTGGCAAGCAAACCCTCTACTACCGCCTGGTGCTGACCAAGCGCTACTCGGGTGAAAAAACCAAGGTCAAGGGCCCGGTTTTCCGTGACAGCATCGCCGTCGAAGGCCCGGAAAAAATCGCTGCCGAAGCCTTGCTCGCGCCTATCCGCCAGCACTCGGCCGACGTCGAGACCTTTATCAGCGAGACCATCAAGCGCGTCAGCAACGCCAACGATGACAATGTGAAGCTGCTGCTGGCCGGCGATCCGTCGACCGCGCACAAGGCACAAGTCATCGAGCTGCTGCTGTCGATTGCCCACGTGCCAATGGAAAAAGTCCACACCATCCGCCTGGTGGCCGAACAACCCCAAACCCCGGAGCTGTGGCTGCGCAGCTTCAACGGCAACGACTGGCTGTACTTCAACCCGGAAACCGGCGAACAGGGCCTGCCGTCTGACCGCCTGCTGTGGTGGATCGGCGACGAGCCAATGGTCACGGTGGATGGCGGTAAAAAAGCCAACGTTACTTTCAGCCTGAACAACAGCGAAATGAACGCCATTCGCCTGGCCAAGCTGACTGACGAAAACACTGACGCCAACTTCCTTGAATACTCGCTTTACGGCTTGCCACTGCAGACCCAGCAAACCTTCATGATCATGGTCATGATCCCGATCGGCGTGCTGGTGATCCTGATCCTGCGCAACCTGATCGGCCTGCAGACCCTGGGCACATTCACCCCGGTTCTGATTGCCCTGGCGTTCCGCGAGACCCAGCTGGGCTTTGGCATCATCCTGTTTACGGTGATTACCGCACTGGGGCTGACGCTACGTTCCTACCTTGAACACTTGAAGCTGCAGATGCTGCCGCGCCTGTCTGTGGTGCTGACCTTTGTGGTCATCCTGATCGCGGCCATCAGCCTGTTCAGCCATAAACTGGGCCTGGAGCGCGGTTTGTCCGTGGCCTTGTTCCCGATGGTGATCCTGACCATGACCATCGAGCGCCTGTCGATCACCTGGGAAGAGCGCGGTGGCGGGCATGCCATGAAAGTCGCGATCGGCACCCTGTTCGCCGCTACCCTGGCGTATCTGGTGATGAGCGTGCCGGAGCTGGTGTACTTCGTATTCACCTTCCCGGCAGTCCTGCTGATCATGGTCGGCTTTATGCTGGCAATGGGTCGCTATCGCGGCTATCGCCTGACCGAGCTGGTACGTTTCAAAGCGTTCCTGAAGGCTGATTCCTGATGTTTGGCTTCTGGAAGACCTGGAAGGCCCTGGAAGCCAGGGGCATCATGGGCATCAATCGGCGCAATGCGGACTACGTACTCAAGTACAACAAACGCAGCCTGTATCCGATTGTGGATGACAAGATCATCACCAAGGAACGCGCGATCAAGGCCGGCATTCATGTGCCGGAAATGTACGGGGTGATTTCCACCGAAAAGGAAATCGACAAGCTCGATGAAATCATCGGTGGTCGCAGCGACTTCGTGATCAAGCCCGCGCAAGGTGCGGGCGGTGACGGCATCCTGGTGATTGCGGATCGCTTCGAAGACCGGTTTCGCACGGTCTCGGGCAAGATCATCAGCCACGAAGAGATCGAGCATCAGATTTCCAGCATCCTCACCGGCCTGTATTCCCTGGGCGGCCACCGTGACCGCGCGCTGATCGAGTACCGGGTTACCCCGGACCAGATCTTCAAAAGCATCAGCTACGAAGGTGTGCCGGATATCCGCATTATCGTGCTGATGGGCTACCCGGTAATGGCCATGCTGCGCTTGCCGACCCGTCAATCGGGCGGCAAGGCCAACCTGCACCAGGGTGCCATCGGTGTTGGCGTCGACCTGGCCACCGGCTTGACCCTGCGCGGCACCTGGCTGAACAACATCATCAGCAAACACCCCGACACCACCAACGCGGTGGACGGCGTGCAACTGCCCAACTGGGACGGTTTCATGAAGCTGGCGGCCGGTTGCTACGAGTTGTGCGGCCTGGGCTATATCGGCGTGGACATGGTCCTCGACCAGGACAAAGGCCCGCTGATCCTGGAGCTCAACGCCCGTCCGGGGCTGAATATCCAGATTGCCAACGATTGCGGCCTGACCCTGCGCACCCACGCAGTCGAAGCACACCTTGAAGAACTGGCCGCCAAAGGCATCACCGAAACCCCGGAAGAGCGCGTGCGCTTTGCCCAGGAGCTTTTTGGGCATATTCACCAGCCCGAGTAAGCCAAAAACCTGTGGGAGCGGGCTTGCTCGCGATGCTGTCAACTCGGTTTTCCTGCTAAACCGCGTCGTATCCATCGCGAGCAAGCCCGCTCCCACAGCTCCAACAGCTGTCACAGTTCCCACAAGCTACATAGATTTGCTGCCCTGCACAGGACTACAATCAGCCCCCCGCTCCGATGGCTGATTTGCTGCGCATGCTCACCTGCTCCGTTTACCCGCTGCCCTACCTCGCCAACCCTGCCGACTATTTTGCGGTGATTCGTCACGCCCCCGGCGCCGTGCTGCTCGACAGCGGCCGCCCGACTGCCGACCGTGGCCGTTATGACCTGATGAGCGCATGGCCACAGGCAGAGCTGGCCATGAACAAAGACGAATCAGGGCCAGCATTTTTGCAGCGCCTGCGTAACAGCCTCCAGCAACTGGGCAACGCCACCCTGCCCGACGCTTACGAATTACCCTTCGCGGGCGGCCTGATCGGCTACCTGAGTTATGACTTTGGCCGACAACTCGAACAGCTGCCAGCCCACGCCCTGGATGACCTGCACCTGCCGGATGCGCGACTGGGTCTGTATGCCTGGGCACTGATCACGGACCACCAGGCAGCCACCAGCCAATTGGTGTTTCACCCAAGCCTTGAACCCGCGCAACGCGATCGCCTGATCCAGCTGTTTAGCCAGCCCGCACCGCAGCTCAATGGGCCGTTCTCCCTCAAGCAGCCGATGCAGCCGGATATCAGCGCCAGCCAGTACCAACAGGCTTTGAGCAAGATCCACGACTACATCCAGGCGGGCGACTGTTATCAGGTCAACTACACCCAGCGCTTTAGCGCGCAGTGCGAAGGTGATGCCTGGACCGCCTATTGCGCCCTGCGCCAGGCCTGCCCGACGCCTTTTTCCGGGTTTATGAGCCTGGCGGACGACAACACCATTTTGAGCCTGTCCCCCGAGCGCTTTGTTCGGGTCAGCCACCATCAGGTAGAAACCCGGCCGATTAAAGGCACCCGGCCACGGGGCAAGAACAGCGCCGAAGACGCAGCCAACGCCGCCGAACTGCTGGCCAGCGCCAAGGATCGCGCAGAGAACCTGATGATCGTCGACTTGTTGCGCAATGACCTGGGCCGCACCTGCCGCACCGGCTCGGTGCGCGTACCGCAACTGTTCACCCTCGAAAGCTACCCCAACGTTCATCACCTGGTCAGCAGCGTTGTCGGCGAACTGGCTGACGGCAAGGACGCCCTGGACCTGATTGGCGACAGCTTTCCCGGCGGCTCGATTACCGGGGCTCCCAAGATCCGCGCCATGCAGATCATCGACGAACTGGAACCCACACGCCGCAGCCTCTACTGCGGCTCATTGCTATACCTCGACGTTCGCGGCGAAATGGACAGTTCCATCGCCATCCGCAGCCTGCTGGTCAAGGACGGGCGCGTCAGTTGCTGGGGCGGTGGCGGCATTGTGGCCGACTCCGACTGGCAGGACGAATACCAGGAATCGATCACCAAAGTGAAGGTACTGCTCGATACGCTGCAAACCCTGTAGCCCGCGCTTTTTGCTAAGATCACGCCACTAGAGAGCGCCCAGCGCCATTCACTGCAGGAAGCCGCCTGATGAGCCATCCGTTTGACGTCGCTGAACTCGCCGCGACATACGCCAGCAAGTCCCCGCAAGACATACTCAAACTCGCCTTTGAACACTTTGGCGACGAACTCTGGATCTCCTTCAGCGGCGCCGAAGATGTGGTGCTGGTGGACATGGCCTGGAAGCTCAACAAGAACGTCAAGGTGTTCAGCCTCGACACCGGCCGCCTGCACCCCGAGACCTACCGGTTTATCGAACAGGTACGCGAGCACTACAAGATCCAGATCGAACTAATCTCGCCGGATCAAAGCAAGCTCGAACCGTTCGTCAAGGAAAAAGGCCTGTTCAGCTTCTACAAGGACGGCCACGGCGAATGCTGCGGCATCCGCAAGATCGAACCGTTGCGACGCAAGCTGTCGACGGTCAAGGCCTGGGCCACCGGCCAGCGCCGCGACCAGAGCCCCGGCACCCGCAGCCAGGTAGCCGCTGTGGAAATCGACGGCGCGTTCTCCACACCCGAGCGCACGCTGTACAAGTTCAACCCGCTGGCACAGATGACCAGCGAGGAAGTGTGGGGCTATATCCGCATGCTGGAGCTGCCTTACAACAGCCTGCATGAGCGCGGCTTTATCAGCATCGGCTGCGAGCCCTGCACCCGCCCGGTACTGCCCAACCAGCACGAGCGCGAAGGCCGCTGGTGGTGGGAAGAAGCCACGCAAAAAGAATGCGGCCTGCATGCCGGCAACTTAATCGCGAAGAACTAAAACGCCCGCCTCCAAACCCTGTGGGAGCGGGCTTGCTCGCGATGGATACAACGCGGTGTAACTGCCACACCGATGCGCCCCATCGCGAGCAAGCCCGCTCCTACAGTTGTAAGTGACCGTAGCATTTCATCGCCCGCCTTGCGTTTACCCCGGACTTTCGTTGAGAATTGGTAATTATTCTCAATAACGTTTAGGCAAAGTCCTATGGCTTCGGGTGAACCGTCCTACCAGAGCGCTATTACTGACCTGTACTGCGAGCATCATGGCTGGCTATTTGGCTGGCTGCGCAGAAAACTCGGTTGCGCGCACAATGCCGCCGATCTGGCCCAGGACACCTTCGCCCGAATCCTCAATGCCCGCGAGTCGGTCGCCACCCTGCGCGAGCCCCGGGCCTTTTTGAGCACTACAGCACGCAGGCTCATCATCGATCAGGTGCGCCGCAAACAGATAGAAAACGCCTATCTGCAAGAACTGGCCCTGACCGCCGAAGCCCTCGAAGGTTTTCAGTCGCCGGAGCAGATTCTCACCACCCTGGAAGCCCTGGAGCAGATCGCCTTTATTCTCGAAGGCATGCAGGAAAAGGCACGCCAGGCCTTTGTGCTGTATTACCTGGACGGCCTGACCCAGTGCGAAATCGCCCGGCAACTGGGCCTGTCTGACCGCACCGTGCGCAAGTACCTGATCCAGGCCCTGCTGCATTGCAGCCATAGCCTGAACACCTGAGCCCGCATGCCCGAACAGCCCGAATCAATAGACGAACAAGCCGCCGAATGGATCCTTCGCCTGCACGAAGAAGGCTTCAGCGAGGGCTTGCGCCTGGAGTTCGAGCGCTGGAAGCAACAAAGCCCGCAACACGCCGCCGCCGCCCTGCGCATGCAGGATGTCATCAACCGCCTGCAGGCCTTGCGCCAGCAATCGGTGCCGGCCAAAGCGGCGCTCAACGCCGCATTCGCCGGGCGTAAAGCCGTAACCCGACGCAAACAGGCCCTGCGCGCACTGCTGATTGCAGGCTGTCTGGCCCTGCCGGTTACCCTGCTTCTCAAAAGCCATTACCCCGCGCAATGGATGGCCGATATCAGTACCGGCCCCAACGACTGGAAAACGCAGCGCCTGGCCGACAACTCGACCATCACCCTCAGCGGTACCAGCGCAGTTAACGTGCATTTTAATGCTCAGGAACGCCGCATCGAATTGCTCCAGGGTGAAGTGCTGGTTGAAGTTGCCCACGACAGCACCAGACCTTTCTTTGTGCAAACCGCGCAAGGCAGCATGCGCGCCCTGGGCACCCGTTTCGTGGTCAAGCGCCAGGGCGACACGACGGTCTTGAGCATGCTGCAATCCCGTGTCGCGGCGCAGAGCGCCAACGAGCAGCAAACCCTGGAAGTGGCTGCAGGCTCGCGGGCATTGATCCACCGCGACTCGGTGGAACTCGCTGGCAGCGTCTCACCGGCCAGCATCAACCAGGCCTGGGAGCGTCATCAACTGGTGGTTGAGAACCAGCCATTGCCTGAAGTTCTTGATGAAATTTCCCGCCATCGACGCGGCCACCTGCAGTTTGATCGCACTGCCCTGGCCCACTTGCGCGTCTCGGCCGTGCTGCCCCTGGACGACACCGACCGGGCGCTGCAACTGATCGCTGACACCCTACCCCTGCAGATCAACACGTACACACCGTGGCTGATCGTCATCAGTCAGCTGCAACCGGCCAAAAAATAATAATTCCCATTCGTTCCGCTTTTTTCGAGTCAACCGTCAAGGTAGGTAACAACGACTCATAAAGGACTACGTCTTCCATGCTGACCTCCTACAAACCGCTCACGCTGGCGATTCACTTGATCGTTGCTTCGGCGGCTGGTGTGGCCTGCGCCGCTACCGCCCAGGCGCAAACAGCAGCCGTGCAGACCTACGATATCCCGGCAGGCCCGCTGAGCAGCGCACTTAACCGCTTCGCACAACAGGCTGGCGTAGCCATCATTTTCCAGTCGAGCAACCTGGAGGGTTTGTCGACTCCCGGCCTGCATGGTGCCTACAACGAACAAGGCGGATTCGAAGCCTTGTTGCGCGGCAGCGGTTACACGGTGGTCAAAAGCACCAACGGCTACAGGCTGGACGCCCTGCCGGCAGCAGGCGGCGCCCTGGAATTGGGCGCCACCCAGGTCAGCGCCAACCAACTGGGGACGATCACCGAAGGTAGCGGGTCCTACACCCCAGGCTCCATCGCCACCGCAACACGTATGGTGCTGACGCCCAAGGAAACCCCGCAGTCCATCTCCGTGGTGACCCGCCAGGCGATGGACGATTTCGGCATGAACTCCATTGACGATGTGATGCGCCATACCCCCGGCATCACCGTGGCCACCTACGACAGTGACCGCACCAGCTATTACTCGCGCGGCTTTGCGATCAAGAACTTCCAGTACGACGGCATCCCCATCCTGCAGGACCCGCAGTACTCGGCCGGCCACACCCTGACAGACACGGCGATTTACGACCGCGTCGAGATCCTCAAGGGGGCAACCGGATTGCTCACCGGCGCAGGCGGCCCGGGCGGCACCATCAACATGGTGCGCAAAAAGCCGACCCGTGAATTCAAGGCCCATATCGATGTGGGCGCAGGCTCCTGGGAGAACTACCGCTCCGAAATCGATGTCAGCGGGCCATTAACCGAAAGTGGCAACGTGCGTGGCCGGGCCGTGGCGGCCTATCAGGACAAGCATTCGTTCATGGATCATTACAAGCGCGACAGCGAGGTCTATTACGGCATCCTTGAAGTGGACCTGACGCCCGACACCCTGCTCACCCTGGGTGCCGACTACCAGGACAACAACCCCAAAGGCTCAAGCTGGTCAGGCAGCGCCTCGCTGTTCAACTCCGCCGGTGAGCGCATCAGCACTCCGCGCTCGTTCAACAACGGCACCAAATGGAGCAGCTGGAAGCAGTACACGCGCACCGTGTTTTCGACCCTGGAGCACAACTTCGACAATGGCTGGGTAGTCAAAGGCCAGTACAACCACCAGATCAACGGCTATAACGCTCCACTGGGCGCACTCCTCGACCCGAACGTGACCACCGGCCTGGCGCCGATCCTGGCGCGCAAGTACACCGGCGAATACGTCAGCGACAGCGGCGACCTGTTTGCCACCGGGCCTTTCAGCCTGTTGGGGCGCGAACACGAACTGGTCGTTGGCGGCTCGATCTCCAGGTCGCACTGGACCGGCAAGGACTACACCAACGCCGACATGGTCAACAACGCCTACGACTACTACAACTGGAAAGGTGAAGCGCTGGAGCCGGACTGGCGCAATGTCACCTCCTACAACGATGAAACCACGCGCCAGGTCGGCACCTACATGACCGGTCGCTTCAGCCTGACCGATGACCTGAAGCTGATGCTGGGCACCCGCGTGGCCGACTACAACGTGACCGGCACCAGCCAGGCCAAGGACACCGGCAAAGTGCTGCCCTACGCCGCCCTGATCTACGACATCACCCCCAATATCTCGGCCTATACCAGCTACACGCAGATCTTTTTGCCGCAGACGTATTACCGCGATCGTAACAACAAGATGCTTGAACCGGACGAAGGCACCAACTATGAGCTGGGCCTGAAAGGCGAGTTCTATGACGGTCGTCTGAACTCAAGCCTGGCGTACTTCGAAGTGCATCAGGACAACCGCCCTGAAGCGGACATGGCCTACAACGGCAATCCGACCAACCCGGAAATCGACTACGCCTACAAAGGTATCAAGGCCACGACCAAGGGTTACGAGGCGGAAATTTCCGGTGAGCTGATGCCGGGCTGGCAATTGCAGGCGGGCTACACCCACAAGGTCAGCCGTGACCAGGGCGGCACCAAGGTTTCGACCTGGGAGCCGGAAGACCAGATCAACCTCTACACCAGCTACAAGCTGACCGGTGATCTGGACAAACTGACCCTGGGCGGTGGCGTGCGCTGGCAGAGCACCGGCTGGCAGATGCTGACCAACTGGAACAAGGGCGGCACCGTGGAAAAATTCTCCCAGGACCCGTACTGGCTGGTTGATCTGATGGCGCGCTATCAGATCTCGAAAAACCTGTCGGCCACGGTCAACCTGAACAACGTGTTCGACAAGTCGTACTACACCAATATCGGTTTCTATAACTCGTCGTACTACGGCGACCCGCGCAATGTGATGGTGACCACGCGCTGGGATTTCTAAACCCACGCAAAATACCTGTGGGAGCGGGCTTGCTCGCGATGCAAACGCTGCGGCTCTTGAGTAAGCACGCGTCGATGCTATCGCGAGCAAGCCCGCTCCCACCCGCCACAAAACACCCGCGCACAAAAAAGCCTGCACATGGCAGGATTTTTTGTTGATCACAGACGTTCAAGGGGCCTGTGATCGGAATATGGCGCAGCGGACGGGACTCGAACCCGCGACCCCCGGCGTGACAGGCCGGTATTCTAACCGACTGAACTACCGCTGCGCGTAACACTGTGAGTAAGTGGTGGGTGATGACGGGATCGAACCGCCGACCCTCTGCTTGTAAGGCAGATGCTCTCCCAGCTGAGCTAATCACCCTTTTACTTCACTCTCATTGCGGGGCGCATTGTCTCACAATTTTTATGTAAGTGTTTGTTTTATTTAAGGTTTTTATTAATTAAACAAAACCTGCGCACACAAAAAAGCCTGCACAAGGCAGGCTTTTTGTTGATCACAAGCGTTCAAGGGGCTTGTGTTCAGAATATGGCGCAGCGGACGGGACTCGAACCCGCGACCCCCGGCGTGACAGGCCGGTATTCTAACCGACTGAACTACCGCTGCGCGTAACATTGAAAGTAAGTGGTGGGTGATGACGGGATCGAACCGCCGACCCTCTGCTTGTAAGGCAGATGCTCTCCCAGCTGAGCTAATCACCCATTTACTTCACTTTCGTTGCGGGGCGCATTCTCTCACACTATTTGTGTAAGTGGTTGTTTTTATTTTGGTTTTTTTCAAAACCTGGTAAAAACAGCCGTTTCCAGCACCCTGCATCTTTGATTTCGCAGCGAACTGCCAAACCGAAGCCTTTCGGGCAAACCAGCATTTAGCGGGCTTATCCCAACCACAAGCGTTCAAGGGGCTTATGGTATTAAAAATGGCGCAGCGGACGGGACTCGAACCCGCGACCCCCGGCGTGACAGGCCGGTATTCTAACCGACTGAACTACCGCTGCGCGTAACACTGTGAGCGAATGGTGGGTGATGACGGGATCGAACCGCCGACCCTCTGCTTGTAAGGCAGATGCTCTCCCAGCTGAGCTAATCACCCTTTCACTCTCGGTGTGGCGCGCATTCTACGGAGCGACCTATAGTCTGGCAAGCACTTTTTAAAATAATTTTCCTAACGATGACAAAGGCTTAGCGCAGGGTTGGCCTATTAAGGTTATCAGGCGAATAATGCGCCTTTGTATATAGGAGTGATTCACCCCATGTGGTTCAAAAACCTGCTTATCTATCGCCTGACCCAAGATCTGCCTTTTGATGCACAGGTGCTGGAAACTGCACTGGCCACCAAACTGGCCCGCCCGTGTTCAAGCCAGGAAGTAGCCACCTACGGTTTCGTTGCCCCGTTCGGCAAAGGCGAAGACGCCCCGCTGGTTCACGTCAGCCAGGACTTCCTGCTGATTGCCGCCCGCAAGGAAGAGCGCATCCTGCCAAGCAGCGTTGTGCGCGATGCATTGAAGGAGAAGGTCGAAGAGATCGAGGCCGAGCAAATGCGCAAGGTCTACAAAAAGGAACGCGATCAGCTCAAGGATGAAATCATCCAGGCCTTCCTGCCGCGTGCCTTTATCCGCCGCTCGGCGACCTTTGCCGCCATCGCGCCAAAACAGGGCCTGATCCTGGTTAACGCCTCCAGCCCGAAACGCGCCGAAGACCTGCTGTCCACCCTGCGTGAAGTGATCGGCTCGCTGCCGGTTCGCCCGCTGGCCGTAAAAGTTGCGCCTAGCGCGGTGATGACCGAGTGGGTCAAGACCCAGAAAGCCGCTGACAACTTCTTCGTTCTCGACGAATGCGAGCTGCGCGACACCCACGAAGACGGTGGCATCATCCGCTGCAAACGCCAGGACCTGACCAGCGACGAAATCCAGCTGCACCTGAGCACGGGTAAAGTCGTGACCCAGCTGTCACTGGCATGGCAGGACAAGCTGTCGTTCGTGCTGGACGACAAACTGGTGGTCAAGCGCCTGAAGTTCGAAGACTTGCTGCAAGACCAGGCGGAACAGGACGGCGGCGACGACGATCTAGGCCAGCAGGACGCCAGCTTCACCCTGATGATGCTGACCTTCGGCGAGTTCTTGCCGCAACTGTTTGAAGCACTGGGCGGCGAAGAAACCCCGCAGGGTATCTAAAAACCACCCACCCGTAGCAGCTGCCGAGGAACGAAGGCTGCGTTCGAGTGCGAAGCGCTCGTAAATTCTGAATGCGCGGTTTTAAAGTCAAACTGTGCATTCACTTTTTACGACGGCTACGCCGCCGAACGCAGCCTTCGGCAGCTGCTACGGATCGAACAATAACCATAATAAGGACCACCATGCGCGCACTCGCCGCCTTAAGCCGCTTTGTCGGTAATACCTTTGCCTACTGGGTGCTGATTTTCGCCGTACTGGCGTTTCTGGAGCCCGGCTGGTTTGTCGGCCTCAAAGGCTACATCGTGCCGCTGCTGGGCGTGGTGATGTTCGGCATGGGCCTGACCCTCAAACTCGATGACTTCGCCGAAGTTGCCCGCCACCCCTGGCGCGTGGCACTGGGCGTGGTTGCTCATTTCGTGATCATGCCCGGCGTGGCGTGGTTGCTCTGCCAGGTGTTCCATCTGCCGCCCGAAATCGCCGTAGGGGTGATCCTGGTTGGCTGCTGCCCAAGTGGCACTTCATCCAATGTCATGACCTGGCTGGCTCGCGGCGACCTGGCGCTGTCGGTGGCCATCGCCGCCGTGACCACCCTCCTCGCTCCCTTGTTGACCCCGGCCCTGATCTGGTTGCTGGCGTCGGCCTGGCTGCCGGTTTCGTTTATGGAGCTGTTCTGGTCAATCCTGCAAGTGGTGCTGCTGCCGATTGTCCTCGGCGTACTGGCCCAGCGCCTGCTTGGCGCACGGGTGCGTTTCGCCGTCGACGTACTGCCGCTGGTGTCGGTGGTCAGTATCGTCATCATCGTCGCCGCGGTGGTGGCGGCCAGTCAGGCGCAAATCGCCAAGTCCGGCCTGCTGATCATGGCCGTGGTGATTTTGCATAACAGCTTCGGCTATTTGCTCGGTTACTTTACCGGTCGTCTGTTCAAGCTGCCGTTGGCCCAGCGCAAATCCCTGGCCCTGGAAGTCGGCATGCAGAACTCGGGGCTGGGCGCAGCGCTGGCCAGCGCCCACTTCTCGCCGCTGGCAGCCGTGCCCAGTGCGCTCTTCAGCGTCTGGCACAATATTTCGGGGGCGCTGCTGTCGACGTACTTCAGGCGCATGAGCGAGAAAGAAGACCGCCTGGCGGCTGCCAAGGCGGCAACTGAGTGAAATTTCGGGCTTGCCTGCCGGATTAATCGTGTGCAATATACTGCGCACAGCGAGGACGACCTCGCGGCTCATCGAGTGATTAATCCGGGGACGACCCCATCAATTGATGGAGATGAAGATGTCCTGGATCATTCTGTTTTTCGCCGGTCTGTTTGAAGTTGGCTGGGCTGTCGGCCTGAAATACACCGACGGCTTCAGCCGCCCGCTACCGACAGCCCTGACCGTCGGCGCCATGGTGATCAGCCTTGGCCTGCTAGGCCTAGCCATGAAAGAACTGCCACTGGGCACAGCCTACGCAATCTGGACCGGCGTGGGCGCAGTAGGCACGGTTATCGCCGGGATCATCCTGTTTGGCGAGTCGATGGCATTGTTCCGCCTGGCCAGTGTTGCACTGATCATTGCCGGTTTGGTGGGCCTGAAGATCAGCGCTTAACACACTCGGCTGTGGGAGCGGGCTTGCTCGCGATAGCATCACCGCGGTTTTTCTGAAGAACCGCAGTGCCTGCATCGCGAGCAAGCCCGCTCCCACAACAAGCCCGCTCCCACTTTTGCTTTGCCTATCTGACCGCCCCGCGCAATTCCATCACCCGCTCACGCAACAGCTTTTGCGTGGCTTCGGCGGGCGCTATCGGCGCACCGGCCACCAGGGTTACCCGCGACCACAAGCGCCGCAAAAAACCCTTGTTTGGATCACGGCTGAAAAAGCTGCCCCACAACCCCTGCAACGCCATCGGAATCACCGGCACCGGCGTGCGCTCCAGAATCCGCGTCACTCCCGCCTTGAACTCGTCAATCTGCCCGTTCGTGGTGAGTTTGCCTTCAGGGAAGATGCACACCAGCTCACCATCGTTCAGATACCGGGCAATCCTGTCGAATGCCTGCTCGTAGATCGCCTCGTCTTCAGCACGCCCGGCAATGGGAATCGTACCTGCGGTGCGGAAGATAAAGTTGAGCACCGGCAGATTGTAGATTTTGTAATACATGACAAAGCGAATCGGGCGACGCACTGCCCCGCCTATCAGCAGGGCATCCACAAAAGACACATGGTTGCACACCAGCAACGCCGCCCCCTCATCGGGGATCAGCTCCAGATGCTTGTGCTGCACGCGGTACATGGAATGGCTCAACAGCCAGATCATGAAGCGCATGCTGAATTCAGGCACGATTTTGAAGATGTAGGCGTTGACTGCGATGTTCATCAGCGACACCACCAGAAACAACTCCGGAATTGTCAGCTTGGCCACACTGAGCAGCAGGATGGTGATCAGCGCCGACACCACCATGAACAACGCATTGAGGATATTGTTGGCCGCGATCACTCGCGCCCGCTCGCTTTCCGAGGTGCGCGACTGGATCAGCGCATACAGCGGCACTATATAGAAGCCGCCAAACACACCGAGCCCGAGAATATCCAGTAGCACCCACCAGGCCTGGCTGAAGCCCAGCACACCCAGCCAGTCGTTGGCCTGGAGGTTTTGCGGCATTTGCCCCGAATGCCACCACAGCAACAGGCCAAATACGGTCAAGCCAAACGAGCCAAAAGGCACCAGGCCAATTTCAACCTTGCGCCCCGAGAGCTTCTCGCACAGCAGCGAACCCAAAGCGATGCCCACCGAGAACACGGTGAGAATCAAGGTAACCACGGTCTCGTCACCGTAGAGCCAGTCCTTGGCATAGGCCGGGATTTGCGTCAGGTAAATCGCACCGACAAACCAGAACCACGAGTTGCCTACTACGGAACGGGACACTGCTGGTGTCTGATTAAGCCCCATGCGCAAGGTGGCCCAGGACTCGCTGAAAATATTCCAGTTCAACCGCAGCTCTGGCGTATCCGCCGGCGCAGGCGGAATGGCACGGCTGGCCAGGTACCCCAGCACGGCGACCGCGATAATCACCGCCGAGACAATAACCGTGTAATTGCCGGACGACAGCATGATCCCGGCGCCAATGGTGCCCGCCAGAATCGCCAAAAAGGTGCCCATCTCCACCAGGCCATTGCCACCGACCAGTTCCTCTGGCCGCAGGGTTTGCGGCAGGATCGAGTATTTCACCGGCCCGAACAGCGCCGAATGGGTGCCCATCGCAAACAGCGCCACCAGCATCAACGCCAGATGATCAAAGGCAAAGCCAATGGCTGCGACCACCATGATGGCGATTTCACCCAGCTTGATCAGCCGAATCAGACGGTCCTTGTCGTATTTTTCGCCAAACTGCCCGGCCAGCGCCGAGAACAGAAAAAAAGGCACGATAAATAGCAACGCACACAGATTGACCCAGATACCCCGGTCACCTTCGAGAGTGAGCTTATAAAGGATGGCCAGAATCAGCGATTGCTTGAACAGGTTGTCATTGAGCGCGCCCAGGGCCTGGGTCACGAAAAAGGGCAGGAAGCGGCGCTTGCCGAGCAAGCTGAATTGCGAGGGGTGACTCATCATCCATGTACTCACGTTGCGCTGATGGGCTTTCTCTTTGGAGGGCCGTTGTAACACTCAGGGCACAACCTTGCTCGGGTTCTGTGTGTGAGCGCACAGAACCCGAGCCAATGACTTACTTCTTCAACCCGGCAATACAAGGCGATACAAACAGCTCGCCGCGATAGGCCCCTTGCACGGTGCGGGTGCCCACCAGCAGCCACATCAGCGCCAGCGCCAGCACCAGGACACAACCGGCCACATCAAAGAAGCTCAGGTGCAGCATGCTGCCCAGGCGCAAGGTTGCCAGCGAGTACACACCCAGCGGGAAGGTAAAGCCCCACCAGCCCAGGTTGAACGGGATGCCCGAGCGGAAGTAGCGAATGGTGATCAGCGCCGCCATCACAATCCACCACAAGCCCACACCCCACAGAATCACCCCGCTGATCAGGCCCAGGCCTTCGACAATCTCACCGATCCGGGCCAGGCCATTGGCCGCAAAGATCGCCGGGGCATCAGCGCCCAGCAACAGCAGGCCCAGGGCACCGGTGCCGATAGGGCCCAACGCCAGCCAGCTGGAGGCAGCCATGCTCTCGTGGGGCAGTTTGTGCAGTGCCATACGCAGGATCAGAATGGTCAGGATGCTGAAGGCCACCGGCACCGAAAACGCCCACAGCACATAGCTGGTAATCAGCACATGGAACTGCATGACGGTATCGCTCAGATACGGTGCCAACAGACCGCCACTGGCCGCCGCAACCTCGGCGGCCACCACCGGCAGCAGCCAGACAGCCGTCATCTGGTCGATACTGTGATCCTGACGGGTAAACATCAGGTAGGGGATCAGCACGCCGCAGCCCAGCGCCATGGCCACATCGATCCACCACAGCACCTCGGCCACCTGCACCATGCCTTCACCCCAGCGCGGCACGCCGAACACCAGAAAACCGTTGATGATGGTGGCCAGGCCCATAGGGATGGTGCCAAAGAACATCGACACGGTGGAGTGCCCGAAAATGCGCCGCGCTTCATCGAAATACAGCACCCAGCGCGCGCCATAGAGCACGCTGAACAGAATGAACAAACCGATATTGAACAGCCACAAACCCTCGGCAAAGGCATGCACACCCGGGATATGGACCGGCAATTGAGCCAGGGCCAGGGCCAGTACACCGGTGCCCATGGTCGCGGCAAACCAGTTCGGGGTGAACTGGCGGATCACTTCCCGCGGGTGCTGCAAGTGACTGAATGGCCGAAAACCGGCTTTGGCATTGTTTGGGCAAGTCATGGGTTCCTCCTGTTCCTCGTATGAGGTGCAAATAGAGTAGAACCAAATCGAATATCTATATAACGGGTAATTTCTCTAACTGTTATCTGTTTTGCCTATATATGGTTTTTTTGTCATCCTTCAACTGCTGCGACACCAGGCCGCGCTCAGACCATGGTCGACACTGACGCGCCCCGAACATCATGCGAGACTAGCCTGCCGTTGCCGGATTGCAGCGGCCTTATACCTTCAGGAGTGTCCATGTCGTTGTCCAGCGGGCTGATTGCCGCCGTTGCCCTGGCCTATATGGCCATTATGTTCGCCATTGCCTTTTATGGTGACCGGCGCAGCAAACCGCTGCCGCCGCGGGTTCGCGCGTGGGTCTATAGCCTGTCGCTGGCGGTGTACTGCACCAGTTGGACGTTCTTCGGCGCCGTTGGTCAGGCCGCCGAACAACTCTGGGCATTTCTGCCGATTTACCTGGGCCCGGTGCTACTGCTGGTATGCGCACCCTGGGTGCTGCAAAAGATGGTGATGATCAGCAAACAGGAGAACATCACTTCGATTGCTGACTTTATCGCCGCCCGCTACGGCAAATCGCAGTCGCTGGCCATTGTGGTGGCGCTGATCTGCCTGGTGGGCGTGCTGCCTTATATTGCACTGCAGCTCAAGGGCATCGTGCTGGGGGTCAACCTGCTGATCGGGGCCGGGGCCGACGCGACCGGCTCGCGGGTCGAGGACACGGCGCTGATTGTGACGCTGGTGCTGGCCCTGTTTACCATCCTCTTCGGCACGCGCAACCTTGATGCCACCGAACACCACCGCGGCATGGTGCTGGCCATTGCCTTTGAATCGCTGGTCAAGCTGTTCGCTTTCCTCGCCGTCGGCGCCTTCGTGACCTTCGGGCTGTATGACGGCTTCGACGACCTGTTCAACCAGGCCATGCTCGCGCCGCGCCTTGAGGAGTACTGGAAAGAAACCGTCAACTGGCCATCGATGATCGTGCAAACCGGCGTGGCGATGATGGCAATCATCTGCCTGCCCCGCCAGTTCCACGTCACCGTGGTGGAAAACATCGACCCGCAAGACCTGCAACTGGCCAAGTGGGTGTTCCCGGCTTATCTGATTCTGGCCGGGCTGTTTGTGGTGCCGATTGCCCTGGCCGGGCAAATGTTGCTGCCCAGCTCGGTACTGCCGGACTCCTTCGTGATCAGCCTGCCACTGGCCCAGGCCCATCCGGCCCTGGCATTACTGGCCTTTATCGGTGGTGCATCGGCGGCCACCGGCATGGTGATCGTGGCCAGCGTTGCGCTGTCGACCATGGTCTCCAACGACATGCTGCTGCCGTGGCTGCTGCGCCATAAAAACGCCGAGCGCCCGTTCGAGGTGTTCCGTCACTGGATGCTCTCGGTACGGCGCGTGTCGATCGTGGTGATCCTGCTGCTGGCTTATGTCAGCTACCGCCTGCTGGGTTCGACCGCCAGCCTGGCGACCATTGGCCAGATAGCCTTCGCAGCCGTCACCCAGCTGGCGCCCGCCATGCTCGGCGCCCTGTACTGGAAACAAGCCAACCGTCGCGGCGTGTTTGCCGGGTTGGCTACGGGCACCTTTATCTGGTTCTACACCCTGGTACTGCCGCTCATCGCCCACAGCTTTGGCTGGCACTTGAGCCACTTCCCGGGGTTGGCGTGGCTGCACAGCAACCCGCTGGGCCTGTCGATCACCCCGCTGACCCAGGGCGTGGTGCTGTCGCTGGCGGGCAACTTCACCCTGTTTGCCTGGGTCTCGGTACTGTCGCGCACCCGCGTATCAGAACACTGGCAGGCCGGACGTTTTATTGGCCAGGAACTAAGCAGCCACCCCAGTGGCCGTTCGATGCTGTCGGTGCAGATCAATGACCTGCTGGCCCTCGCCGCGCGCTTTGTCGGGGAAGAGCGCGCCCATCAGAGCTTTATTCGCTTCGCTTACCGTCAGGGCAAGGGCTTTAACCCCAACCAGAACGCCAATGGCGAGTGGATCGCCCACACCGAACGGCTACTGGCGGGCGTGCTCGGCGCATCCTCCACCCGCGCTGTAGTAAAAGCTGCTATTGAAGGCCGGGAAATGCAGCTCGAAGACGTGGTACGCATTGCCGATGAGGCGTCGGAAGTACTGCAGTTCAACCGCGCCTTGCTCCAGGGCGCCATTGAGAACATCACCCAGGGCATCAGCGTGGTCGACCAGTCACTCAAGCTGGTGGCCTGGAATCGCCGTTATCTGGAGCTGTTTGACTACCCGGAGGGGCTGATCAGCGTCGGCCGCCCGATTGCCGACATCATCCGCCACAATGCCGAGCGCGGCCTGTGCGGCCCCGGCGAAGCCGAAGTGCATGTGGCCCGCCGCCTGCACTGGATGCGCCAGGGCCGGGCGCATACCTCGGAACGACTGTTCCCCAATGGTCGGGTGATCGAGCTGATCGGCAACCCGATGCCGGGAGGTGGTTTTGTCATGAGTTTCACCGACATTACCGCCTTCCGTGAAGCCGAGCAGGCCCTGACCGAGGCCAATGAAGGCCTGGAGCAAAGGGTTGCCGAGCGCACCCATGAACTGTCACAACTCAACCAGGCACTGACCGAAGCCAAGGGCGTGGCCGAAACCGCCAGCCAGTCGAAAACCCGGTTTTTGGCCGCCGTCAGCCATGACCTGATGCAGCCTATGAACGCCGCGCGCCTGTTCTCCTCTGCCCTCTCCCACCAGGAAGAAGGCTTGAGCGCCGAAGCGCAGAAACTGGTGCAGCATCTGGACAGCTCCCTGCGCTCGGCCGAAGACCTGATCAGCGACCTGCTGGATATTTCCCGCCTGGAAAACGGCAAGATCACCCCCGATATCAAGCCGTTTGCCATTAACGACCTGTTCGAAACCCTGGGCAATGAATTTACCGCCCAGGCCCAGGAACAGGGCCTGAACTTCAGGGTTCGCGGCAGCCGGGTGCGGGTCAACAGTGATATCAAATTGCTGCGTCGGATCCTGCAAAACTTCCTTACCAACGCCTTTCGCTACGCCAAAGGCCCGGTGCTGCTGGGCGTGCGTCGCCGTGGCGGGGAGCTGTGCCTTGAGGTGTGGGACCGCGGGCCGGGCATTCCCGAAGACAAGCTGAAAGTGATTTTTGAAGAATTCAAACGCCTCGACAGCCATCAAACCCGCGCCGAAAAAGGCCTGGGCCTGGGCCTGGCGATCGCCGACGGCTTGTGCCATGTGCTCGGGCACAGCCTGCAGGTGCGCTCATGGCAAGGGTTTGGCAGCGTGTTCAGTGTGCGCGTGCCGATGGCCAGGAGCCAGGCCGCACCGCAGCCGGTGGTCGCCGAGCAGAACGGCCAGCCTCTGACAGGGGCACGGGTGCTGTGTATTGATAATGAAGACAGCATTCTGATCGGCATGCAAAGCCTGCTGACGCGCTGGGGTTGCCAGGTGTGGACGGCCCGCAACCGCGAAGAATGCGCAGCGTTGCTCAATGAAGGTGTGCGTCCGCAGCTGGTGCTGGTTGACTACCATCTGGACGACGGCGAGGTGGGGACAGAACTGATGGGCTGGCTGCGCGCACAACTGGGTGAACCGGTACCGGGCGTGGTCATCAGCGCCGATGGCCGCCCGGAGATGATTGCCGAGGTGCATGCGGCAGGCCTTGAGTACCTGCCCAAGCCGGTCAAGCCTGCTGTACTGCGGGCGCTGCTGAGCAGGCATGTACCGCTGTAGCTGAGCACCCTTGTGGGAGCGGGCTTGCCCGCGATGGCATCACCTCGCAGCTATAGAAAACCGCGTTGCCTGCATCGCGGGCAAGCCCGCTCCCACAAAACCACCTATCGGTGCTACTCCGCCGGGTGCGCCACGCCGTCAACGTCGGTCATAGCCCGCTCCAGCAGGTCGGCCGGCAGGCTTTTGCTGGCCCGGGCGCCGAGCAATTTGAGCTGCTCGCTGCGGCTGACCAGATTGCCGCGGCCTTCCGTCAGTTTGTTACGCGCTGAGCTGTAGGCCTTGTCCAGTTGCTGCAGGCGATTGCCCACCTCATCCAGGTCCTGAATAAACAGCACGAACTTGTCGTACAGCCAGCCGGCGCGCTCGGCGATTTCACGCGCATTCTGCCCCTGGCGCTCCTGCTTCCACAGGCTGTCGATCACCCGCAAAGTGGCCAGCAGCGTGGTCGGGCTGACGATCACGATATGCCGGTCAAACGCCTCTTGAAACAAATTCGGCTCGGCCTGCAACGCCGCCGAAAATGCCGCCTCGATCGGTACGAACAACAGCACAAAGTCCAGGCTGTGCAGCCCCTCCAGGCGCTTGTAGTCCTTGCTGGCCAAGCCCTTCACATGATTGCGCAGCGACAGTACATGCTGCTTGAGCGCCGCTTGCCCGATTACATCGTCATCGGCCCCTACATATTGCTGATACGCGGTGAGGCTGACCTTGGAGTCGACCACCACCTGCTTGTCACCCGGCAACATGATCAGCACGTCAGGCTGGAAGCGCTCGCCGTCAGGGCCCTTGAGGCTGACCTGGGTCTGGTATTCACGGCCTTTCTCAAGCCCCGCATGCTCCAGCACCCGCTCCAGAATCAGCTCGCCCCAGTTGCCTTGGGTTTTCTGGCCCTTGAGGGCGCGGGTCAGGTTGGTGGCCTCATCACTGAGGCGCAGGTTCAGTTGCTGCAAGCGCTCCAGCTCTTTGCCCAGGGAAAACCGCTCCCGCGATTCCTGCTGATAACTCTCCTCGACCCGTTTCTCAAACGACTGGATGCGTTCCTTGAGAGGGTCAAGCAACTGGCCAAGACGCTCATTGCTGGTTTCGGCGAAACGCTGCTCGCGCTCATCGAAAATCTTGCCCGCTAGCTCGGCAAACTGCGCCCGCAATTCGTCCCGGGAACCCTGCAGGTCGTTGAGCCGTTGCTGATGGCTATCCTGCTGCTCACGCAACTCAGCAGCCAGTGCAGACGCATGGGCATCCAGGCGCCGCAGCTCGACTTCTTTCTGATTGCGCTCCAGGTTCCAGGCATGGGCGGCATCGCGCCCGTTGTCCCGTTCCACCTGCAACAGTTCGACTTCGCGGCCCAGTGCGGCCAGCTCTGCCTGCTTGGCGGCATTGGCCTGGCCCAGATCACTGACTTCGTCGCGACAGGCGTCCAGCTGGGCACTCAGGCCCTCCTGGGCCAGTTGCGCCGTACTCAGGCGCTCGTTGAGCAGTGCAAGCTCAGCGGGCTGGCCGCCGAGCTTGCGTTGCAACTGCCAGATTAACGCCAGCAACGGCACGCCCGCTGCTGCCAGGCCAAGCAACAGGCTGCTCAGATCCAGGGCCATAACCCCTCCGCACGAGGTAAAAGAACAAGGTTAACCAACAGTCAGCGCCGAAGACAGTTCAGTCTTCGGTCTTGTTCAGTTCCTGCTGCGCCAGACGGTCACCGGCGCGAGCGGCCTGGCGCAACAGTTCGTGGCCGATACGCTGATCGCGGGCGCTGCCGCATTCACGGCACATCAACTGGCCCAAACGGCTCTGGGCCAACACCACACCCTGGCGGGCGGGTTGTTTGAGCAGGTGCCCGGCCACATGCTTGACGCTGGGGCTGGCACTCAGGCGCGGGTTGTCCAGCAGCCAGATAGCGACCCGCAAAGAAAAGCGCTTGGGAGCTTCAGTTGGTGTATTGGGGCGAGCAACAGAGGAAGTAGCTGTGCGGAACTTCATACGACACTGTAGGGCAGAACAGAAGGCGCGCCACTCTACTCCTTTTTTCGTCTGGGTAAAGTCCAAAAAAGTCGACACCCTTGATCTAGAGCAAGCGCATGGGACAATCCACAGATCCTGTGGATAAGTCAGTGGACAACCCTGCTTTAACCTCCGCAAACGCCCACCCTGCGGGGCCTCGGGTCAAACTGTCGATTTTTTCACCAATTAAAAAAAACGATGTTTTTCATTGACTTAAATTTACCAGGCAGGCTAGGAAGCGCAAAACCCGGGTATCTGCACTGTTTTTTTCGGCAGCACTGTTAATGTGCACAAGTTCACATTAACAGCAACGCACCGGGCCTTTACCGGGCACCGCTTGCAGGTTGGTGCACCGCGGCGGCGCGTCTCTCAAGGGGAGCTTTACCGACAGAATGCACCCCCTGCCCCACTGGCGAAACGGCTAAAATGTACTAGCCAGTGCCACACGCCAAGCTGCGGCGGCGGTGCAAGCACATAAAGTATTTTTGCTAGCATACTTGCGTTTAAAAATTCAACCCGTTAGTATCCGCAGCGTTAGTACCAAGCTGAAAGTCAATTCGGGCCGAACAAATCCCTCCAGCACCTCGCTAAAAAAGCGAAAGCACGCTGAATAAACGGGATCGACCCCCTCGATGGTTTCCAGGTAAATCTTGCGACGATACGGCCTTTGCACAAACGCACAGGGTATCGCGAAGTTCTTTTACTCTGACCGAACCAACCTGCAAATTGATCAGGATCTTCACCCGGAGCACGGAACCTTAGCTCCTGTTGTGACTGCCTGCCCTCCTAAGTACCTACCTGCCAGCCCAAGCGCCACATACTTAATGCGCTCCAACTGGCGGCTTTGTTCCAGTCAGGTTCTTCGTCCAGCCAAAGAATGGCTCGACGTCACTGGAACGTTTTAATGCAGCACGGATCGAATCCGTGTCTTTTGTAGGAACACCTAATAACTATGTCTACTCAAATCCATACTCAGGATGCCATTCGCACCCTAACCAACGCCTTTGCTCCAATGAACTGCCTGATTATGGCCGCTCGCAAAGGATGCTTCAGCTTCACCCTGGTCAACGAACACGGTATCGCCCGTCACAGCGAACGCCTGTACCCCGACCAGTACTCCAGCGCAGAACCTCTGCAAGCTGTGATCGAGCGTACTCGTCAGGCCCTGATTGCCTGACAGCTTGAGCGTTACACATCAAGCCCTGCCTGATTAGCAGGGCTTTTTATTGCCTGCACTTTAAGAAATATCCGGCATTGTTTAATTACTTGCGGATATATAGCTCGCGGGCCGATGCTTTAAATGTTTTAAAAACAGGCCGTTACAGCAAGAATTTGACACTACACTTCAACTCAAGCGGCCTGCTCCGCTTCCAGCGAACCCTTTCGATTCACCGCTGCCAAGCGCCGGGGTATCGCTGGTCATTTTCAGGCTTCGAGGGCTATATGGGTATCGCTGCCAGGGAGTTGAGCCAATTCGTGATCCGGCCAACGCTTCTTTATCTGGGGCAAGACAACCCGGATGCAGAAGCTTTGTTGCTAGGTATTGCAGCCAGCCAGTCGCACCTGGGCTCGGCACTGCATGATCGTCATGGTCACGGCCTGTATTGCATCCGCGAGTTACGCCATGCCGCCCTGTGGGATCAGTACCTGGCCCACGACCCGGATTTGGCGAGCCTGGTTCGCGGGCTGGCCAGCCAGCATGCGTTCCTGTGCAGCCCTCATCTGGAGCTGACGGTCAATTTGCGTTACGCCACGGCCATTGCCTGGTTTTTGGTCGAGCAACAAAAAATAGCCATTCCTGCCGCCGACGACCTGCTCGGCATGGCCAGGATCTGGCGCCAAGCCTTTGAACCACATGGGCGTTTACGTGATTTCGCCCATGCCTGGCGCACCTGCGTTTCACCTCTCAACCAAGTTGCTTGAAATTTCAAACAACTGTAATGATCTTCAAACAGCCTGAAATCCGGTCGGATTGTCCTACAAAACATCGCTATCTTCTGCGATTTAGCCTATAGCGCTTCAACAAAAATGTTGGTAGTTTTCGTCCGGTGATCATAAGGAGTTCTAATAATGAAAAAAGTAATGCTCAAGACCACACTTGGCCTCGCCGTCACTTTGGCTTCCAGCCAGATTTTCGCTAGCGGCTTCGCACTCAACGAACAAAGCGTCAGCGGTATGGGGACCGGTTTCGCAGGTCGTTCATCTTCTGCCGACGATGCCAGTACCGTTTTTGGTAACCCTGCCGGTATGTCCCGCCTCAGCGGCCAGCAAGTAACAGGCGGTATCGCTGTTATTGATGCTTCGACCGATATCAAGGATGCCAATGGCAGCATCAAGGGCACCAACAAAGGTGACATGGTGCCGTTCACAGGCGTTCCGATGGGCTTTTACACCAACAAGCTGAATGACCAGTGGGCAGTCGGCTTCGGCGTTTATGCCCCGTTCGGCCTTGTGACCGACTACGAAAGCAGCTTCCAGGGCCGTGGCTTTGGCAGCAAAAGCGAAGTGAAGGTTGTTACCCTGCAACCAACCGTCAGCTATGCCTTCAATGATCGCGTGTCGATTGGTTTTGGCCCGACCATCAACCGCATTGCCGGTACTCTTGAATCCGAGCTTCGACTGACCCCCAACCCGCTGGCCGGGGCAGGCGACAGCAATGTAAAAATCAAGGGTGACGATACCGCCCTGGGCTTCAACGCCGGTATCCTGGTACAAGCTACCGACACCACGCGGGTAGGTTTGACTTACCACTCAAAGGTTAAGTACAAGCTTGAAGGTCACACCAACGTAACAGCCAGCAGCGATCCGTTCACTGCCGCCCGCCTGAAAAGCAACCGCTATGACGCCACTCTGAAAATCGACACGCCTGAATCCTGGGATCTGTCGGTTACTCAAGAGATCAATGACGCGTGGAAGGTCTATGCAGGTTCCACCTGGACTCGCTGGAGCCGCCTGAAAGACATCACCGTACAGAACGAAGGCGTTACTGCTGCGGCCGGCGGCGGTGCAGCCCCTGCACTTTTCACCACGATCAAGGAAGAGCAAAACTGGCACGATACCTGGGCTTACGCTATCGGTACTTCGTATCAGTTGAACAAGCAGTGGGTACTGCGTACCGGTCTGACCTGGGACCAGTCGCCTACCAACAATGAAAATCGCTCGCCTCGCATCCCTACTGGCGACCGTACGATTTTCAGCCTGGGTGCCGGTTATGCCGTCAACGAGAACCTGACAATCGATGCTGCCTATTCCTACCTGAAGGAAGAGTCGGTCAAGGTTGATGACCAGAAGGCAGCTCTCGGCAGCTACTACAGCTCCAAGTACGAAAACAGCGCCAACGGTTTTGCAGTAGGTGCAACCTACAAGTTCTGATTCACCGCGAGGCTAACCCCCTCGCCTGCTGAATCAAAAAAATCCCCGCTCTCGTTACCGAGGCGGGGATTTTTAATGGCTGCGATTCAGGGCCTGGAAGCAATGGCCTTGTCGATGGCCTCAATCAATTCAGGACTGTCAGGCTTGGTCAAACTGGAGAAGCTGGCAATCACATTGCCCTGGCGATCTACCACATATTTGTAGAAGTTCCACTTCGGCGCATTACTTTGCTCGGCCAGGATCTTGAACAGGTGAGTCGCATCCGGCCCGCGCACATGCTGCGGGTCGATCATGGTGAAGGTCACGCCATAGTTGACGTAACACACCTTGGCCGTCTCCTCACCATCCTTGGCTTCTTGCTTGAAGTCATCCGAGGGCACACCGATCAGCTCCAGGCCCTGGCCCTTGTAGCGCTGGTTCAACGCCTCAAGCCCCTTGAACTGCGGGGCGAAGCCGCAAAAGCTCGCGGTATTGACGATCAACAGCGGTTTGCCGGCAAAGCGCTGGCACA
Organism: Pseudomonas fragi; assembly: GCF_900105835.1. Lineage (NCBI taxonomy): Bacteria > Pseudomonadati > Pseudomonadota > Gammaproteobacteria > Pseudomonadales > Pseudomonadaceae > Pseudomonas > Pseudomonas fragi. The sequence continues at coordinate 4,577,325 of NZ_LT629783.1, read as the reverse complement.
GATCGATCGATTCCTTGGCCCGCAATTTGGGCAGCGAGCCCTCCAGCAAGGGCGGGCAATCCGCTGCCCACACCGACCCTGCGCAGGCCAACAGCAGTACAGGCATCGCAATCCAGCGCTTGAGCATCATCAGTGTCCTTGAATAAGAGGCAAGCTTAGAACTTACTCACCCGCCGCCACACTAGCAAGCACCCATGCCCAATTGCATCATGGCCAAGCCGCCCTGATGCCAGCCCCACCAGACCAGGGCCAGCAACAAGGCACCGCCACTCACTGCCCCCAGCCACATCCACGCTGTATTCACCCCAAACTCCCCTGCGCCTGCAAACGGGCCACCGGACGCTCGCGCACCGGCCAGTTCAAGGCGGCTGCCAGCAGACTTAACACAATCGAGACCTGCCAGATCAGGTCATAGCTACCGGTCTGATCATAGACCACGCCACCCAGCCAGCCGCCCAAAAATGCACCCAGTTGATGGAACAGGAACACAATGCCGCCCAGCATCGACAGGTTCCGCACGCCAAACAGGGTCGCCACCGTGCCATTGGTCAGCGGTACGGTCGACAGCCATAAAAAGCCCATCGCCATGCCGAACAGGTAAGCACTGAACTGCGTTACAGGTGCCCACAGGAACAACACAATCACCACGGCGCGCGCCAGGTACAGCGCAGTCAGCAGGCGCGGCTTGGACATGCGCCCGCCCAGCCAGCCGGCGGTATAGGTACCGAAAATATTGAACAGGCCGATCAGCGCCAGCACCGTGGTGCCCACCGTCGCAGGCAGATGCTGATCCACCAGATACGCCGGCAGGTGGATACCGATAAACACCACCTGAAAGCCGCAGACAAAAAAGCCGAACGCCAGCAACCAGAAGCCCGAGTGCGAACAGGCCTCACGCAGCGCTTCCTTGAGGGTTTGCTCGCCGCCCAGGTTGGGTAGCGGGCGATCCTTGAGCATGCCGACCAGAGGCACGATCATTGCCACCAGCACTCCCAGCACCAGAAGCGCCGTCGACCAACCGAGCCAGCCAATCAAGCCCAGGGTGCCGGGCAACATGGCAAATTGACCGAAGGACCCCGCCGCACTGGCGATCCCCATGCCCATGCTGCGCTTTTCTGCTGGCAAGGCACGGCCCACCACGCCCAAAATCACCGAGAACGAAGTGCCCGACAACCCGATACCAATCAGCAGTCCGGCGCTCAATGACAGCGACAGCGGCGAATCCGACAAACCCATCAGCAACAACCCCACCGCATACAGGACGCCACCGACAATCACCACCCTGGCAGCGCCAAAGCGGTCCGCCAGCGCCCCGGTAAAGGGCTGGGCCAGGCCCCAGATCAGGTTTTGCAGGGCGATGGCAAACGCAAACACCTCACGCCCCCAGCCAAACTGCGCACTCATGGGCGGCAGAAACAGCCCGAACCCATGCCTTACACCCAACGACAGCGCCAAAATAAGCGCACTGCCAAGCAGTACCCAACCACTGTTGCGCCACACCGATGTCATTGTTGTTCTCCGGGAGCGGGTATATACCCTTTTATAATCGAGGGACTGACCTTCAGTCAGAACCCGCCAACTCATCCAATAGTTGTAGCAACTGCGCGCGCTTGGCTTCACCCAAGCGGTCCATCAAACGCTGCTGTGCAGCCTCCCAGGCCGGCAAGGCGGCCTTGAGGCAATCCTCGCCTGCCTGGGTCAGGCACACCAGCCGGTTACGCTGATCTGCGCCCTCGGTCATCTTCAGCAACCCGGCCCCCTCAAGCACCCGCACGTTACGGCCCAACGTACTGCGATCCAGCCCCATCGCTTCGGCCAAGGTGGAAATGCTGGGTTGATCGAGCCGCTTGAGATTGCACAGCAAGGAATACTGGGCAACGTTGATCCCGAAGCCATCGAGAGCCCCGTCGTAATGCCTGCTCACGCCACGTGCCGCACGCCGCAGATTGGTACATAAACACTGGGTTGGTAACATTTTGTATGTATATACCCGCAATAAAAGAGAATCAAGATTTATGCAGTGCCGCCTGCCCGGTTTTTTTGTGGGAGCGGGCTTGCTCGCGATACAGGCAGCTCGGTGTGTCAGGTTTATCGAGTTGATACCATCGCGAGCAAGCCCGCTCCCACAAGAGCACGTGCAACTTCAGATCAGCGCCAAACCTACCAGCACCAGCACTTCGAGCAATTCCAGCAGCGCCCCGGCGGTATCGCCCGTGGTGCCGCCCAAGCGGCGCATCATCACCCGGCGCAGCCACACAAACCCCAGTGCCGCCAGGCCCAGAGCCCACAACCCGGCATGACCGGCCAACACTACGCAGCCCAGGGCACTGAGCCCCAGCACCCACCAGCCCGACTTGCGCGGCAAGTGATCGGCCAGTGCCTGACCCAAACCACCAGCCCGCACATAAGGGGTGGTCAGAAACACTGCCAGCAAGGCACTGCGCCCGATCAGTGGCACGATCAACAAGGCGACGCCATTGCCCTGTTCCAGCAACGCCAGCAGCGCACAAAACTTGAGCAACAGCACCAGCACCAGCACAACCACCGCAATCGGCCCGCTGCGCGGGTCTTTCATGATGGTCAGCGTGCGTTCACGGTCGCCAAAACCGCCCAGCCAGGCGTCGGCACTGTCCGCCAGACCGTCCAGATGCAAGCCGCCACTGAGCAACACCCAAAGGGTCAGCAACAAGGCGGCGTGCAACATCAACGGCGTATCGGCCAGCAGACCGTTAACCGCGTACAGCAGCAGACCGAACAACAACCCCACCAGCGGATAAAACAGCAACGAGCGCCCCAGTTCCTGAGGCTGCGGCATCCCGGGCAAGCGAATCGGCAAGCTGCTCAAAAACTGCAGGGCAATCCAGAATGGCAGCATCACCCGCCAACCTCGATCAACTCGCCATCCGCGCCGACCTGCAAGCCAAACATGGCGCCGTGTAGCACGGGTACTTGCAACAGTTGCTCGCGGGGCAAACCGCGAGCCCGGGCCAGCAGCAGTTTCATCACCCCGCCGTGGCACACCACCAGCACCCGCTCACCGGCGAAATCCTGCTGCAAACGGCCCACTGCCGACAGCACCCGCGCCGAAAATTCAAGCACCGGCTCACCTTCCGGTGGAGTAAAGGCATAGGGATCAGCCCAGAACTGGCCCAGGGCCTGCTCATCGGTTTGCATCAGCGCTGCGGCGCTCTGCCCTTCCCAGGCGCCAAAATGCAGTTCTTGCAGGTTCTTGTCGAAGGACAGGGGAATATCGAGCTGCGCGCTCAACTCCCGGGCAAACAAGGCGCAACGCTGCAGTGGCGAACTGACAATACGGTCCCACGGCCCGCCCCCCTTGACCGCATCGCGCATCTGCGCCCAGCCCAGTGGCGTCAAGGCATCGTCCAGGCTGCCGCGCAAGCCGCCGCCCAGCTCGGTCTCACCGTGGCGCAGCAAATCCAGCTGCACGCTCATGCCGGGCGATCTGCCACTGCGGCTTCAGCAAACGTCGCCATCTGCCCGTGCAGATCACAAGCCAGACGCATCAACGGCACCGCCAGCGCAGCACCGCTGCCTTCGCCCAGGCGCAGGCCCAGTTCAAGCAAGGGTTCGGCCTGCAGGCTTTCGAGCACATGGCGATGGCCCTGCTCTGCTCCGCGATGGCTGAACACCAGCCACTCGCGGCACTGCGGGTTCAGGCGCACGGCAACCATGGCCGCGACAGTGCAGATAAACCCGTCCACCACTGCCACGATGCCTTCCTGGGCGCAGGCCACATAGGCCCCGACCAGCGCGGCAATTTCAAAACCGCCGAGACGAAACAGTGTTTGCAGCGGATCGTCGAGATACCCGTCATGAAACGCCAGTGCCCGGTCAATCACCCGTGCCTTATGGCTGACGCCTGCGGCATCCAGGCCGGTGCCCGGGCCGGTCAACAATGAAGCCGGGCACCCAAGCAATGCACTGGCCACCGCACTGGCGGACGCCGTGTTGCCAATACCCATTTCACCGCCAATAAACAGCTCGCTGCCTGCCGCCTGCGCCCGCAGCACACTGTCGCGCCCGGCCTGCAGGGCTTTCAAACCCTGACTGTCAGACATCGCCGCGCCCTGGGCAAAGTTGGCCGTGCCCGCTCCCAACTGCAGGTGCCGCACACCCGCCAGCTCCAGCATCGGCGTGACCGTGCCCAGGTCCACCACATCCAGCTGCGCGCCCAACTGCCGGGCAAGCACGCTGATCGCTGCGCCGCCGCTGACAAAATTGTGCAGCATTTGCCCGGTGACTGCCTGCGGATAGGCCGAGACACCTTCGGCGACAATGCCGTGATCACCGGCGAAAATGCCGATCCACACCTGATCGACACGGGGCTTGAGCCGCCCCTGCAGCCCGGCCAGTTGCACCGCCAGTGCTTCCAGCTGGCCCAGGGAGCCGGCAGGCTTGGTCAACTGCTGCTGACGCTCGCCAGCCGCCGTTTGCTGGTCACGATCAACCGGTTTGCAGGGTTTCAGCCACCAGGGGGTGCTCATAGTGCAGTTCCTTTCAACGTCAGGGGCAGGCCCGCCACTGTCAGCACGACTCGCTGACAACGCTCGGCCAGGGCTTGATGCAACCAACCGGCTTCATCGACATAGCGGCGAGTCAATTCGCCCAGCGGTACGACACCCATTCCGGTTTCGTTGCTGACAAACACAATTTCACCCGGCAGCTCGGCCAGGCATTGCAGCAGCGCATCGCGTTCGGCGGTCAGGCGCTGCGAGTCTTCCAGCATCAGCAGATTGGTCAGCCACAGGGTCAGGCAATCGACCAGCAGGCAGGTATCGGCGCGCGCGTTGTCACGCAGTATGCGGGCCAGCTCAATGGGTTCTTCAATCAGCGCCCAATGCCCGGGCCTGCGTTCGCGATGATGGCGCACGCGTTCATTCATCTCGCCATCCAGCAGCTGGCTGGTGGCAATGTAGGTCACGACGCAGCCGGACTCGGCCGCCAGTTTTTCAGCGAGGCGGCTCTTGCCCGAGCGGGCACCGCCCAAAATCAGTTGCAGCATGTTGGTATACCTCTAAAGGCCGCTGATGCCATCGCGGGCAAGCCCGGCTCCCACCGGTTCAGCGCAATCCTGGTGGATGCCGGATCAGGCGACAGGCCTGTCAAATTGCGCACAGTTCGCGCAAATAAGCCGTATCCAGATGGTTTTCCACCAGATCGGCCAGCCGCTCAATGTCCCGCTCGCGCAGGGCGTGGTAGTCCACCGCCTGCACATCCTGCAATCCGGCCCAGCGCAACATCGCGCTGCATGCGGCGGGCGATTCGAACAGGCCATGCAGGTAGGTGCCAAAAATCTGCCCGTCGGCGCTTTGTGCACCGTCGCAGCGGCCGTCGTCCAGATACACCGCCGGCTGCTCCAGCGCCGCGCCAGTGGTGACGCCCGCGTGGATTTCGTAGCCCATGACAGCGGCGTTTTCCAAAGCCAGATGCCCGCGCACGTTGCGCAACTGCTTTTCGGCAGCCAGCTCGGTGCTGAAGGCCAGCAAGCCCAACCCGGCGCTGCTGCCCGCAGTGCCTTCAAGGCCCAACGGGTCGTGAACCTGCTCGCCAAGCATCTGCAGACCGCCGCAAATCCCCAGCAACTTGCCGCCATAGCGCAGGTGACGGCTGATGGCCGTGTCCCAGCCATTGGCGCGCAGATAGGCCAGATCGCTGCGCACGCTTTTGGAGCCGGGCAGGATGATCAGATCGGCGGGCGGGATCGCCTGCCCCGGGCCAACGAACTGCAAGTCGACCTGCGGGTGCAGGCGCAGCGGGTCGAAGTCGGTGTGGTTGCTGATGCGCGGTAACACAGGCACCACGACCTTGAGCACCTGCTCGACCTTGTCGGTCTGGCGCTGGTCGATGCCATCCTCGGCCTCCAGATGCAAGTCCATCACATATGGCAGCACGCCGATCACCGGTTTGCCGGTGCGCTGCTCAAGCCAGTCGAGCCCCGGCTGGAGCAAGGCAATGTCACCGCGAAAGCGGTTGATGATAAAGCCCTTGACCCGTGCCTGCTCGGTCTCGGACAGCAACTCCAGAGTGCCGACCAGATGGGCAAACACCCCGCCACGGTTGATGTCAGCGATCAGCACCACCGGGCAGTCCACCGCTTCGGCAAAGCCCATATTGGCGATATCGCCGGCACGCAGGTTGATCTCGGCCGGCGAACCTGCGCCCTCGACCATCACCACCGGATACGCCGCACTCAGGCGTTGGTGCGAGGCCAGGACCGCCTGCATGGCGATGGCCTTGTAGTCGTGGTACGCCACTGCATTCATGCTGGTCACGGCACGGCCGTGGATAATCACCTGGGCGCCGGTGTCGCTGTTGGGCTTGAGCAGCACCGGGTTCATGTCTGTGTGCGGCGCCAGCCCGGCCGCCTGGGCCTGTACCGCCTGGGCGCGACCGATCTCGCCGCCTTCGGCGGTGACTGCACTGTTGAGCGCCATGTTCTGCGGTTTAAACGGCACCACGGCCACGCCCTGACGGGTCAGCCAGCGGCACAGGGCCGTCACCAGGGTGCTTTTACCGGCATCGGATGTGGTGCCCTGCACCATCAACGTACTCATGTGGTTTCCTTGGTGTACGCCGCCAGCGCCATCTCCAGGCGCTGCCAGTCGGCCTCATCGGCGGGCAGGCCAAAACGCACGCTGCTGTTGTGGGTGAACAGGCGCAGCAAAATGCCGCGATGGGCCATAAATTCGTAAAGACGCTCGGCGTGGGGCGTGATCAGCCACTGGAACAGCGCACAGCCCCCTTGCGGCGGCAAATCGTGCAAGCCCAGCAAACGCTCCAGGCGCCCGCTGGCCAGGTCACTGCGCTCGCGCTGGCGGCTATGGCCTTCGGTGTCGAGCAGGCAAGCCTGCCCGACAATTCGCGTCGGCCCGCTGACAGCCCAGGGGCCAACTTGCTCGGCCAGCAACTTGAGCAACTTTGGCTCCGCCAGCACAAAGCCCAGGCGCACGCCCGCCAGGCCAAAGAACTTGCCGAACGAGCGCAACACGATCAGCCCGGTACGCTGGGTATGGGCCGCCAGGCTCAGCTCGGGGGTGTTGTCCATAAAGGCTTCGTCCACCACCAGCCAGCCACCGCGCTGTACCAGCCGCGCATGCCATTCCAGCAAACGCTCTGCCGACAGGCGCAAACCCGTGGGGTTGTTGGGGTTGACCACCACCAGCACATCCAGTGTGTCGAGGTAGAAATCCACCTCCTGTTCCATGATTTCACGCACGATATGCCCGCTGTGCCGCCAGGCATGGGCATGCTCGGCGTAACACGGCGACAGCACGCCAACCTTGCCACTGCGGCGCAGGCGCGGCAGCAACTGGATGGCACATTGCGACCCCGGCACCGGCAGCACCTGCTGCGCCCCGTAATAGGCACAGGCGGCCTGTTCAAGGCCATCGTCGGTCTCAGGCAAGCGCGCCCAGGCACGCTCGGGCACTTGAGGAATCGCAAAAGGCCAGGGCGCCAAACCGGTGGACAGGTCCAGCCAATCGGCCTCGGCAATGCCGTAGTGCAACGCAGCCTTGCGTAAACGTCCGCCGTGCTCAAGCATAGAATTCACTCCACACACACAGAATCAGCAACCACAGCCACACACCACGCTGCACCAGTTGCCAGCCACGGCCGATCGAGTCGGCATCCGCTGGCGTGCCTTCACCCAGTTGCGGGCGCTCATGCAGTTCGCCGTGGTAAATCGCCGGGCCGCCCAGTTCCACACCCAGCGCCCCCGCGCCAGCCGCCATCACCGGGCCAGCATTGGGGCTGTCCCACTGCGGCGCCTGTTTGCGCCAGCACTTCAAGGCCAGCCGGGTTTTACCCAATACGGCGTAGGTCAGTGCTACCAACCTTGCAGGAATATAGTTAAGAACATCGTCAATCCGCGCCGCGGCCCAGCCAAAGCGCTCAAAACGCTCATTGCGATAGCCCCACATCGCGTCCAGGGTGTTACTCAAACGATAGAGCACCACGCCCGGCGCACCGGCCACCACAAACCAGAAAATCGCGGCAAACACGGCATCGCTGCCGTTTTCCAGCACCGACTCGGTGGCAGCGCGGGCCACTTCAGTCTCATCCAGTTCACTGGTCTGGCGGCTGACCAGGTACCCGACCCGCGTGCGTGCCTCATCCAGATTATTGGCACGCAACGCCTCGGCCACCGGTTGCACATGCTCGCCCAGGCTGCGCATGCCCAACGCGCAATACAGCGCCAGGATTTCCACCAGCCAACCGACATAGGGCAGCCAGGACAGGGCGGTGGCCAGGATCGTCAACGGCAATACGGCCAGCACCCAGGCCGTGACGCCATGACTGCGCCAGCCACGGCCGCCGGAATTGAAACGCTGCTCAATACGCTCGGCCATACGGCCAAAGGCAACCAGCGGATGCCAGCGCTTGGGCTCGCCGAGCAACGCATCCAGCGCCACCCCGGCGACGCACAGCAACGCCACACTCATGGACTCACCCCCCAATAATTCTCATACACCAGTTCACTGAGCGGACGCGCTTGCGCCCACCCTTCCAGCACCAGCATCGGTGCCGGATAAAACGCTTCAACCGGCCCCAGGCACAACACCGCCAGCGGTTTTGCCCCTGTGGGCAACCCCAGCAAATCAGCCAGGGCCTGCGGTTCGAACAACGACACCCAGCCCATACCCAAGCCTTCGACACGAGCGGCCAGCCACAGGTTTTGAATGGCACAGGACAGCGACGCCATATCCATTTCCGGCAGCGTCCGCCGACCGAAAATGTGCTTTTCGCGGTCATCCATCAAGGCTGCCACCAGCACCTCGGCGCAATCGTTGATGCCTTCGACCTTGAGCGTCATGAATTCATCGGAGCGCTGGCCCAGGGCATCTGCGGTGCGTACCCGCTCCTCTTCCACCAGGCCCTGTATCTTGCCCCGCAACTCGCGGTCAGTAATGCGGATAAACCGCCACGGCTGCATCAGCCCCACGCTTGGGGCTTGATGCGCCGCTTCCAGCAAACGCGACAACAACTCGGGTGCCACACTGCCACCACTGAAGTGGCGCATATCACGGCGCTCGGCGATGGCGCGGTAAACGGCGGCGCGTTCTTGCGGGCTAAAGGCGTTATCGCTCATGGCACCTTCACGGCACATGGCGCGAACAACGCGGCAATGGCCTGAGGATTGGACGGGAAGTAAAAGTGCACATAAGAAGCGGTCATCCGCCCTTCGCGATACACCGCTTCGGCGCCACGCCCGCCATTGGGGCTCAGGCCGCGAGCAATGGGTTCGAGCGCGGTGCTGGTCAGCGAGTGATGATAGGTGTGGCCGCGCAACAGCCCTTCGGGCATGTCCACGGCTTGCAACGCCAGGGCCGCCAGGCGCTTTTGCATGGTCGCCTCCCCTGCCAGCAACCCCACCAGTTCGGCGCGCTGACCGTCAACATCGGTCAGGGCATCGAGCAGGTAAAGCATGCCGCCGCACTCGGCCAGCAGTGGCTTGCCGGCACCGTGATGGGCGCGAATCGCCTCCAGCATCGGCGCATTGCGCGACAGCTCAAGGTGATGCAATTCAGGATAACCACCGGGTAAATACAGGCTGTGCGCCTCGGGCAAGGCGGTATCGCGGATCGGCGAGAAGAACACCAACTCGGCGCCCATGTCACGCAACAACTCCAGGCTGGCGCCGTAGGTAAAAGCAAAGGCTTCGTCGCGGGCCACGGCAATCCGCACCCCGGCCAGCAGCGGCTCGACAGCCACCGGCTCAGGCGCGGCGAACTCGACCGGCGGTGGCAGCGCTACCTCACAGGTGCTGGCCAAGGCATTGGCCGCCGCGTCGAGGCGAGCATCCAGATCATTCAGTTCACTGGCCTGCACCAGCCCCAAGTGACGGCTGGGCAGCTCGATCCCGGTTTCGCGGGACAGCGCGCCATACCAGCGCAAGCCTTCGGTCAGGCTGCCTTCAAGCAACTGTGCATGGCGCACGGTGCCAACCCGATTGGCCAGCACCCCGGCAAACGGCAAGTCCGGCTGATAACGCGCCAGCCCCAGAGCCAGCGCACCAAAGGTCTGAGCCATTGCGGTGCCATCAATCACACCCAGTACCGGCACGCCAAAATGTCGCGCCAGATCGGCACTGGACGGCGTGCCGTCGAACAACCCCATCACGCCTTCGATCAGGATCAGGTCCGCCTCACCGGCGGCTTCCCACAGCAGGCGACGACTTTCCTCGGCTCCCACCATCCACAAGTCCACCTGATACACCGGCGCACCGCTGGCGCGCTCGAGGATCATGGGGTCAAGAAAGTCAGGGCCGCACTTGAACACCCGCACCTTGCGCCCCTGATTGCGATGCAACCGGGCCAAAGCAGCGGTAACCGTGGTCTTGCCCTGACCGGAAGCCGGCGCGGCGATCAACACCGCCGGGCAATGACGTGACGCTCTCATACTTCAACACTCACAATTCGATGCCTTTCTGGGCTTTGATCCCGGCCTGAAAAGCGTGTTTGACCACACCCATTTCAGTAACGGTATCGGCCAGATCAATCAGTTCAGGTTTGGCGCCACGGCCGGTGACCAGCACATGCTGCATGGGCGGGCGGGCTTGCAGGTCGGCGAGCACCTGCTCCAGGTCGAGGTAACCGTGCTTGAGCGCGATATTCAGCTCATCGAGCACTACCAGGCCAATGGACGGGTCGCGCAGCATCTCGCGGGACACTTCCCACGCTGCTTCAGCGGCGGCGATATCGCGCTGGCGATCCTGGGTTTCCCAGGTAAAGCCTTCGCCCATGACGTGATAACGCACCTGCTCGGGGAAACGGCGGAAGAAAATCTCCTCGCCGGTGCTGTTGCGGCCCTTGATAAATTGCACCACGCCACACTGCATGCCGTGGCCCATGGCCCGGGCCAGCATGCCAAAGGCGGAGCTGCTTTTGCCTTTGCCGTTGCCGGTCAATACCAGCAGCAGCCCGCACTCGTTGGGCGAGCTGGCAATACGCTCGTCCATAACAGCTTTTTTGCGCAGCATGCGCGCCTGGTGACGTTCGTCGCGTTCGGGGGATTCGTTCATGGCAGCTCTCCGTTGGGGCTCGATGATGCAAACGGGAGGCGGGGGGATTCTTGAACAACACACTGCATCGCCCGCCGCGAGAGTGGTGGATGGATCAGGCCGGTCTCCGGGCTCACAAGCGGGCGGCTCGGCGAGAGCAGTCCTTGTCCACGCGCCTTCCCGTGCAAAAAAACACAGTGGCACTGAGCGTGGCGTTGACTCGTTTACCGTTGCGGGGGCAGCGCCGGGATCGTGGCGGTTGTGTGGGTCAAACACGCCCTCACCGGCTTCCCTGTTTCACCCTGTCGGCCAATGGCCACAGAGCACCTGAAACAAGCCGCGAAGGTTAGAGGGTTGGGGGTGGAGCGTCAATTAAAGCTGCCGACAAAGGGCTTAATCCGGCGCCCGGGCTGAACCTTTAACCCGCTACGCTTCTCTATGACTGACAAGACCAAAACCTCATGGAGATTCATATGCTCAAGCCCCAGCACGCTGTTGTCATCGTACTTGCGGTCGGGCTGGCTGCCTGCGGTGAGAGTTCGACCCTGCAAGTGGCGGATGGTACCGGCCCATCGCCGAAACTGCCCGAACCCAACAAGACCCTGATCCCCACCGTCAATATCGCCCCGGCGATCGGCTGGGCCAATGGCGCCACACCCACCGCCGCTGCGGGCCTGAAGGTAGCCGCCTTCGCCGAACACCTCGACCACCCGCGCTGGCTCTATGTGCTGCCCAATGGCGATGTGCTGGTAGCCGAAACCAACTCGCCGGCCAAACCGGACGACAGCAAGGGCATCAAGGGCTGGATCGCGGACAAGGTCATGGCCCGCGCCGGGGCCGGTGTGCCGAGCGCGAACCGGATTACCTTGCTCCGCGATGCGGACCACGACGGCGTGGCCGAAACCCGCACCGTATTTATCGAGAATCTGAATTCGCCCTTTGGCATGACGCTGGTGGGCAACGATTTGTATGTCGCAGACACCGACAAGCTGCTGCGCTTCCCTTATCAAGCCGGCGAAGACCGCATCAGCGCCCAACCCGTCAAGGTCGCCGACTTGCCCGGCGGGCCGCTGAATCATCACTGGACCAAAAACGTGATCGCCAGCCCCGACGGCAAAAAACTGTATGTGACCGTCGGTTCCAACAGCAACGTGGGCGAGAACGGGATGGATCAGGAGCAAGGTCGCGCCGCAATCTGGGAAGTCGACCCGGCCACAGGCAGCCAGCGCATTTTTGCCTCCGGCCTGCGCAACCCCAACGGCATGGCCTGGGAACCGGTCACCGGCAAGCTGTGGACTGCGGTTAACGAACGTGACGAAATCGGCAGCGACCTGGTGCCCGACTACATCACGTCAGTGCAGGATGGCGGCTTCTATGGCTGGCCCTACAGCTATTACGGCCAGCATGTGGATGCGCGGGTCAATCCGCAAAACCCCGAACTGGTGGCCAAAGCCATTGCCCCGGATTACGCCGTGGGCCCGCACACAGCGTCGCTGGGCCTGAGTTTTGCCGAAGGCAGTAGATTGCCTGGCTTTACTGAAGGCGTCTTTATTGGCCAGCACGGCTCCTGGAATCGCAAGCCGCACAGTGGTTACAAAGTGATTTTCGTGCCCTTTGCCCAAGGTAAACCGACAGGCATGCCGATCGATGTGCTGAGCGGATTTCTCAACAAAGACGAAAAAGCCATGGGCCGGCCAGTGGGCGTGGAAATCGACAAGCAGGGGGATTTGTTGGTGGCCGATGATGTAGGCAACAAGGTTTGGCGGGTGTCGGGCCAGTAAGTAACTGGCAGAACGACCCTCACCCTAGCCCTCTCCCAAAGGGAGAGGGAACTGACCGCACGCGACTCCGGGAGGGTTGGGGTGAGGGGCTCTTGCCTTACGGCAACCGCGCCAGATGCTGCTCGGTCGGCAACACTCGCTTGGCATTCAGATAGGCTTTTTGCCAGTAGGCTTTGTTCAGGCTGTCCAGCTTGACCGTACCGCCAGTGGCCGGTGCGTGTACAAAACGGCCTTCGCCCACATATATCCCGGCATGACTGACCTGGGAGCCGCCATTGGTGGCAAAGAACAGCAGGTCACCGGTTTGCAGCTTGTCCTGGCCGATGTTCTGCGCCTGCATCACGATCATCTCGCGAGTGGTGCGCGGCAGCGAAATACCTGCGGCATCGTTGTACACATACTTGATCAGGCCGCTGCAATCAAAGCCCGAATCCGGTGTATTACCACCCCAGCGATAAGGCGTGCCCACCAGACCCAAGGCGCGAAACAATACGTCTGCGGCTATGGGTGAAGTCTCATCGGCAGGGTTGATGAATACGACGGGCTTGGTGGGTACCGCAACCGGGGCCGGGCGGTTTGCGCAGGCACTGAGCAGTGCTGCTAGAGTCAAAAGTAGAGCTCGGGCCATGGTCGACATAAACAGAATGTTCCTGATTCTGGATACGGCAACTCAGGCCGCGAAACCCGAAGCCGCGACAGGAAGGACCCTCGCGGCTTCAGGAATTTAACAATGTCTCTGAATTCTAGCCCTTAGCGGCCGAACTTCAAGTAAGACATTAACTTTACTTGCGGGCGACTACGCTCGCAGGGGCCATCGCCAGGGCGCGTTTGGCCTCAATAAAGGTCTTGCTCCAGTAGCTGTCACCCAGGTTGTCAATCCGTACACCCCCGCTGCGACGGCTGCTGGAGTGGATAAACTGGTCATCGCCCAAGTAAATCCCGGCATGGCTCACACGGCCACGACCATTGGTGCTGAAGAACAGCAAATCACCTGGTTTCAGATTGTTTCGCGCGACCAACGGTGCTTTTACGTTGATCATTTCGCGGGTCGAACGCGGTAACTGCATACCGGCTTCTTCCTTGAACAGGTAGCCAATAAAGCCGCTGCAATCGAAGCCCGCTTCAGAGGTGCCGCCAAACCGGTAACGGGTACCGATCAAGGACATGCCGCGCTCAAGAATGCTGTCAGCCAGGGCCGGCAGTTCGTAAGGCTTGCTGTTGGAGGAAAATTCAGCCAGTTCTTTTTCGGTTGCCAGTTCTTCCTGATAAAGAGCGGAAGTTTGCGAGACCGAAGATGACTTTTGAACCTGAGCCTGGACCACTTGCTGCGACACTGGCGTGTGGGCAGCGCAACCAAACAACAGGGTAACGAGTGCGAGGGGCACGAGGGGTGCGAAGCGCTTTAGCATGGGCACGACCGTGGCTTATTAGAAAAAGTAGCCGCGACTATGCCTTCTATGATCCTCATTTGCAAATTCAATCGATCTAAATGTGACTTGATGGTTTTGTCGCGACATCTAAGGCTTTACACCCCTGACGATAGATTTTGCGCAAACAGCCCTTGGGCCGCGCAGGATTTCTGGCGCCTGAAAACTGCCAAAATTGGGTGCAGACCGCAGTTTTAAAGGGCTGAACTACCAGCCCAGGGTTTCTTTGAGGAAGGGAATGGTCAGCTTGCGCTGCGCTTGCAAGGACGCCTGATCGAGCCGTTCGAGCAAATCGAACAGGGCACTCATGCTGCGAGTGCCGCGGGTCAGAATAAAATGCCCGACTTCGTCGGTCAGGTGCAGGCCACGGCGCGATGCGCGCAGCTGCAAGGCCCGCAGCTTGTCTTCATCAGACAGGGGGCGCATCTGAAACACCAGCGCCATGGTTAGCCGGGACTTGAGGTCCGCCAGCTTGATCGGCAGTTCACGGGGCGAGGTGGACGCTGCAATCAACAGGCGCCGACCGCTGTCACGCAACCGGTTGAACAGATGAAACAGCGCCTCTTCCCAGTCCGCACGCCCGGCCACCGCCTGCAGGTCATCCAGGCAAACCAGTTCGTACTGCTCAAGGTTGTCGAGGATTTCTATGCCGCGGTCCAGCAACTCGGCCAGAGGCAGGTAAACCGCCGGCTCACCCATCTGCTCAAAACGCAGGCAAGCGGCCTGCAGCAGGTGCGTACGCCCCACGCCATGCTTGCCCCACAAGTAAATCAGGCTTTCTGTCCAGCCGGCGTCGGCTTCGCACAGACGTTCGACATAGCCGAGTGCAGCGGCATTGGCGCCTGGATAGTAATTTATGAAGGTAGCGTCATCACGCAGACGCACACCTAGGGGCAGCTGAATCGGTTTCATGCTGACTGAACAGTTCAAACGAACCGTTAGTGGCCTCTGTGTAAGGTTTGAAAAGTTTATACCCGTGTCGCTGGGCACACAATGTAACAGACCACGAGCAAAATCAAAGGTTTGCGTTAAGGTCTTGGATTGATTGGGCTTTTTCTGACGACCGAGAACCGCCTTGCGCGCATAAAAAAGCGGGGGCACCTCGCGATGCCCCCGCCCCGACACAGTGCCCCGGCTTACAACTGCGGGTCTTCACTGCCTTTATAGACCTGGGAGTCCTTGTACAGATCCTGCACATGACGCACCAGCACCATGATCACGGCCGCGACCGGCAAAGCCAGCAAGACCCCGGTAAAACCGAACAGCTCGCCGCCCGCCAGAATCGCGAAGATCACCGCCACCGGGTGCATGCCGATCTTGTCGCCCACCAGCAGTGGCGTAAGGACCGTGCCCTCCAGCGCCTGACCGACCATAAACACCGCCACGATGCCGAGCATCGGATACAGATCCCCGCCAAACTGGAACAAACCGGCGACCAACGCCGCACCGATACCGACAATAAAGCCCATATACGGCACGATGGCCGCTACCCCTGCCATCAAGCCGATCAACAGGCCCAACTCGAGGCCGACCAGCATCAGGCCTGCCGAGTAGATCACCCCCAGTGCCAGCATCACCAGCAACTGCCCGCGCACAAACGCGCCAAGCACGTCGTGACACTCCTTGGCCAGCGACACAATCTGCTCGGCCCGGGCGCGCGGCAACAAGCCGCGAATCTTGGCCATCATGACGTTCCAGTCACGCAACAGGTAGAACGCCACCACCGGAATCAGCACCAGATTGGCCAAAAAGCCGATCAGCGCCAGGCTGGAAGCCGTGGCCTGGGACAAGACGATGCCAACAATGTCAGTGGCCTGCCCCATGTGCTCGGTGATCGCTGCCTTGATCTTGTCGAACTTCCAGAAACTGTCACTCAAACCGAACTTGGCCTGCACCCACGGCATTGCGGTGTGCTGCAACCAGTCGAGGATCTGCGGTGCCAATTGATAGAGCTTCAACAGCTGCTTGGCCAGCAGCGGCACCAGTACCAGCAACAATGTCATCAAAATGACAGTGAACACGGTAAAGACCGCCACCACGCCCCAGGTTCTTGAAAGCCCGAACCTTTCCAGCCGGTCGACCACAGGATCGAACATATAGGCCAGGACGATCGCGACCAGAAATGGCGTGAGTATCGGATGCAGGAAATACACAAAAAGGGCGAACCCCAGCGCCACACCCCACCACACCCACCGTCGCGAATCAGCCATGAGCCACCCCATCCTTATATAAAGAAGACAAAAACCTACCAGCGAAACCGCAACTGTGCTGCCGGCACCGCAGCCAGACCTGGCGCCTGCCCTGCATCCGTCACTGCAGGCACCTGCCCTGCCGGTACTTCCTGCAACTGCGCCAGCCCCAGTTGCGAGCGCAACTGCTCGGCACTGCCGTTGACCAGATACACAATACGATCACCGTCGACACGCTTAAGTTGCGCGCCAAACGGCTCAAGCAAATGTCCCAACTGGGCGTAGCGTTGCAGCGTCATGCCCTGCACCTCCAGCAACTGCTCCGAGGACACCCCCGGCTTGACGGCATAACGCGGGGCCAGACGCTCGCTCACCGCCAGCATCACGGCATCCGCCAGGGCGGCCTGATCCGCTGCCTGAGCACTGCCCTGCTCTTGCTGGTCACCGACCCACAGGCGCCACTTGGCTGTCCACTTGCCATCGTCTTCACGGGCATGCACGGCCAGCAGGGCATCAGCCCCGTAACGCTCGGAAGCGTCCTTCAATGGGGCAGGGTTGCTGCCCTCAAGGTTTTCTGCGGTACCCACCAGCTGCTCACTCAAGTCTGCCAACGGCAAGCGCAACGGCAAGCCACGATGCTGTGCGGCGCGACGCAACGGCTCGGCCACGGACTGACCGTCACCGACCAGACTCGAACCCTCGATCGAGTCGTTCAGCCACCAGCCGAGCAATGCCGGACGGTTGCTGCCCCACAGCGACAAACCAGCCTGGCGTAAAGCACGATCAGTGCTGACCGGGTCGAAATCGACCTGCAGGCTTTCCGGCGGGCCGGCGTCATAGCCAAACCGGCTGATGATTTGCTGCGGGTCCTTGCGAATCGCCTCAAGCCCGGGGCTTTGAAGCGCCTTGGCATCCCCGGTCAAACGCAGCACCAGGGTCTCCAGGGCTTTTTGCGTGGCCTGGATACGCTCATCTGGTGACTGGCTGGCGACCGGCTCGCGGACCTGATACAGCCCCGTTAAAATTTCGGCATGACTGGCCAGGCTAAAAAAAGATAAACAGCCGACAGCTAAAAATTGGCTAAGACGCATGAAAGATTCCCGATGACAAAAAGCAGCCTGATAAGGACGCCATAAAAACACTCGAACAGACTTCAGACACGGCCGCAGCCAAATCATTCACGCCCGCTTCGCGTTTTCACGCGGTAACAAAACTTCTCTATACCTTATACAGGCCCGCGCGCAGACCCAAGTACGACTAAAAAAGGTTTTTTTCGCCAGATATAACCCTGCCTGTCGGCCCGAGGATGGCCGCTGCCCTTCAAGCCTGATAAAATCGCGCGCCTTCGCAGACCGGCAACAGCCGGGCACCGTGCAAATGCTCTGCAGCACTCAAAGAGCACTGGCAAGCCTGCCCCCTGAACTCGGTCGATACCCCCGAATCCCCCCTAAAGGCCTGGATTATGAGCAAGCAACCATCCCTGAGCTACAAAGACGCCGGTGTAGACATCGACGCCGGTGAAGCATTGGTCGAACGCATCAAGAGCGTGGCCAAGCGCACTGCACGCCCGGAAGTGATGGGCGGCCTCGGCGGTTTTGGCGCCCTCTGCGAAATTCCGGCTGGCTACAAGCAGCCTGTTCTGGTTTCCGGCACTGACGGCGTCGGCACCAAGCTGCGCCTGGCGCTGAACCTGAACAAGCACGACAGCATCGGTATCGACCTGGTTGCCATGTGCGTCAACGACCTGATCGTATGCGGCGCCGAGCCTCTGTTCTTCCTTGACTACTACGCCACCGGCAAGCTCAACGTTGAAACCGCAACCCAGGTGGTTACCGGTATCGGCGCTGGCTGCGAACTGTCCGGTTGCTCCCTGGTGGGCGGCGAAACCGCTGAAATGCCAGGCATGTACGAAGGCGAAGACTACGACCTGGCCGGCTTCTGCGTTGGCGTTGTCGAAAAATCCGAGATCATCGACGGTTCCAAAGTAGCGGCCGGCGACGCCCTGCTCGCCCTGCCGTCCTCGGGCCCGCACTCCAACGGCTACTCGCTGATCCGCAAGATCATCGAAGTGTCGGGTGCCGACATCGAAAACATCCAGCTCGACGGCAAGCCACTGACCGACCTGCTGATGGCGCCGACCCGCATCTACGTCAAGCCGTTGCTCAAGCTGATCAAGGAAACCGGCGTGGTCAAGGCAATGGCCCACATCACTGGTGGTGGCCTGCTCGACAACATCCCGCGCGTTCTGCCAAAAGGCGCCCAGGCCGTGGTTGACGTTGCCAGCTGGCAGCGCCCTGCCGTATTCGACTGGCTGCAGGAAAAAGGCAACGTGGACGAGCACGAAATGCACCGCGTGCTGAACTGCGGTGTTGGCATGGTGATCTGCGTGGCCCAGGCCGATGTTGAAACCGCGCTGAACGTACTGCGTGAAGCGGGCGAGCAGCCTTGGGTCATCGGCCAGATCGCAACCGCCGCTGAAGGCGCTGCGCAAGTTGAGCTGCAAAACATCAAGGCGCACTAATGCCTGATACCTGTGATGTAGTGGTGCTGCTTTCCGGCACCGGCAGCAACTTGCAGGCCTTGATCGACAGCGATGACGTCAAGGCCAGCCCGGCAAACATCCGCGCGGTTATCTCCAACCGCGCCGACGCCTACGGCCTGCAACGCGCCAAAGACGCGGGTATCGATACCCGCGTACTGGATCACAAGGCATTCGAGGGCCGCGAGGCCTTCGATGCTGCACTGATCGAAGTCATCGACGAATTCAAACCGCAACTGGTGGTTCTGGCCGGGTTCATGCGCATTCTCAGCGCAGATTTCGTGCGTCACTATCAGGGGCGCCTGCTCAATATCCACCCCTCCCTGCTGCCCAAGTACAAAGGCTTGCACACCCATCAGCGGGCGCTGGAAGCGGGTGATGGCGAGCACGGCTGCAGCGTGCACTTTGTGACCGAGGAACTCGACGGCGGGCCTCTGGTCGTACAGGCAGTGATACCGGTAGAGTCCGATGACTCGCCACACAGTCTGGCGCAACGGGTTCACGCCCAGGAACACCGGATTTATCCGCTTGCAGTGCGCTGGTTTGCCGAAGGTCGCTTGTCTCTTGACGAGCAAGGCGCATTATTGGACGGTCAATTACTTGCGGCCAGCGGCCACTTGATACGAACCTAGGAGAACTTATGCGTCGTGCCCTGCTTCTCGCCCTTAGCCTGCTGGCTATTCCAGCAGTCCAAGCGGCCGATCTTCAGCCTTTCAAGGCCAGCTACACCGCAGACTGGAAACAGCTGCCCATGAGCGGTTCTGCCGAGCGCAGCCTGACCAAGAGCGACAACGGCATCTGGACCTTGAACTTCAAGGCATCGATGCTGGTGGCCAGCCTGAACGAAGAAAGCACGCTCAAGATCGAGAAAAACGCGCTGATCCCGCTCACCTACCACTTTGAACGTGGTGGCCTGGGCAAAGCGAAAAAGATCGATCTGGATTTCGACTGGGCGACCAAAATGGTCACCGGCACCGATCAGGGCGACGCAGTCAAAGTGCCTTTGCTCAGCGGCATGCTCGACAAGTCCACCTACCAGCTGGCGCTGCAGCGTGACGTAGAAGCCGGCAAGAAGTCCATGAGCTACCAGGTGGTTGACGGTAATGACGTGGACACCTATGACTTCCGCGTGATCGGCCCTGAAGTGGTTGAAACCAAGGCAGGCAAGGTCGACGCCATCAAGGTTGAGCGCGTACGCGACCCGACACAGAACAAGCGCATCACCGAAATGTGGTTCGCCAAGAACTGGGATTCGCTGCTGGTCAAACTGCGTCAGGTCGAAAAAGACGGCAAGGAATACAACATCATGCTGCTGGACGGCACGGTGAACGGCAAACCGGTCAAGGGCAACTAAGCGACACGCCTTTAGCTGCACGCCTCAAAAACCTCGCTTCGGCGAGGTTTTTTTTGGTTTGGAGCCCCCTGAAACATGAAACTTTTGTCATAAAACTATCGGCCAAATCCGTAAACAGCCCGGTTTACAAGGGCTGCAGCGTTTAGCTCTGTTTAACAAGATGACAGTGCGACAATCAGCTATTTACTTAGGAAGCTAACAAATTCTATAAAGAAGTCCTGCGACGCCTTGCCGCAGGCCCTCATCAGAATTTGGAGCAAGCAGATGACTATCAAAGTAACTGAGCGCGACGATTCACGTATGTTCCACCAACTGGTAGCCCACGGAGTCCACCTGTGGGATGTGCATCAAGAAGACATACTGGTAGGCATGTTCCACCGCGAGAGCGACGCTCACAGCTACAAGGCTGAGCTGGAAAAGCTGGAAGCGCAGAAACGCCAGGCCTGAACCACGGCAATTACAGTCTTGAAAAACACAAACCCCGCCGAAGCGGGGTTTGTTTTGTTATGCGCCAACACAACACTCCGTGGGAGCGGGCTTGCTCGCGATGCAGACGCTGCGATCTTCCAGCTAAACCGCGTCGATGCAATCGCGAGCAAGCCCGCTCCCACAGGTTGTGTGTCTTACCACATCAGGTCATCAGGAATCTGGTATGCCGCGTAAGGATCGTCTTCTTCCGGGGTTTTCGGCTCAACCAGGATGTTCAGCTGCACGATCCGGCGCGGGTCGCGCTCCTGGATCTTCAACGCCGCCTCACGGGGGATGACTTCATAGCCGCCCTGGTGCTGCACGATCGCCAGCGAGCCATTGGCCAGTTTGTTGCGCATCAGGGTGTTTACCGACAGGCGCTTGACCTTCTTGTCGTCAACGAAGTTGTAGTAGTCCTCGGTGTTCAGCTTGGGCAAGCGCGACACTTCGATCAATTGCTTGATCTGCGCAGCACGGGCCTTTTGCTCGACCTTTTCCTGCTGCTGGCGGTTCAGTTCCTGGTCACGCTTGACCTTCTCGGCCTTGGCCTCGGCAGCCAGGCGCTGCTGGGTGTCGTCCAGCTCGATCTGGCCCTTGTGGGCCAGGCGCTGCTGCTTCTGTTTTTCTTTGCCGGCCTGCTTGGCCTGCTTCTCGTTGACCAGTCCGGCTTTGAGCAACTGGTCGCGTAGGGAAATGCTCATCTACTTACTCACTTAGGCAAACTCAGCCGCAGCTGGGCAAATTCTTTTCCTGGCGCTTGGCTTCGCCCCACAGGGCGTCCAGGTCTTCAAGGGTGCAACTTTCAATGGGACGCAGGGTATCGCGCAATGCCTGCTCAATAAACCGGAAACGTCGATCAAATTTTGTATTGGCGCCACGCAAGGCGGTTTCAGGGTCCACTTTAAGATGACGGGCCAGGTTGACCACGGAAAACAGCAGGTCGCCTATTTCCTCATGAATGGCCGACGAATCGTTGTCAGCCATGGCCTCCAGCACTTCGTCCAGCTCCTCTCGTACCTTGTCCAGCACCGGCAAGGCTGCTGGCCAGTCAAAACCGACCTGGGCGGCGCGCTTTTGCAGCTTGGCGGCACGGGACAACGCCGGCAGGGCTACTGGCACATCATCCAGCAAGGACAACTGCTCGGGGGCTGCAGATTTTTCTGCGCGCTCCTCGGCCTTGATCTCATCCCAGCGTACCTTGACCTGTTCTTCGCTCAGGCGCGGCACATCCAGCGGCGCATACAGGTCGCCAGTTGGAAACACATGGGGGTGACGGCGGATCAGCTTGCGGGTGATGCTGTCGATCACCGCGGCAAATTCGAAACGGCCTTCTTCGCGGGCCAGCTGGCTGTAATACACCACCTGGAACAGCAAATCGCCGAGTTCACCCTGCAGGTGCTCGAAGTCGCCCTGCTCGATCGCGTCAGCAACCTCGTAGGCTTCTTCAAGGGTGTAGGGCACGAGGGTGGCATACGTCTGCTTGATATCCCACGGGCAGCCATATTGCGGATCGCGCAGGCGGGCCATAAGGTGAAGCAGGTCGTCGAGGTTATACATCTGTAATCCTTTGGCACACGCTAACCACACCCTGTGGGAGCGGGCTTGCTCGCGATGTGAACACCCCCGACTCACCGAGGTGATGCAATCGCGAGCAAGCCCGCTCCCACAAAGGATCAGCGCGGCTCGCTGCGCCCGATCCGGCGGGTTTCGATGATGTTCGGCAGTTGCGAGATACGCCCCAGCAAGCGCCCCAGTGCGTCCAGCCCCGGGATCTCGATGGTCAGGGTCATCAACGCCGTGTTGTTTTCCTTGTTCGAGCGGGTGTTGACCGCCAGCACGTTGATCCGCTCGTTGAGCAGCACCTGGGAAACGTCACGCAGCAAACCGGAACGATCATAGGCGCGGATCTCGATATCCACCGGATACGTCGAAACCGGGATCGGCCCCCAGTTAACCTGGATCATCCGCTCCGGCTCACGGCTGCCCAGTTGCAGCACCGAGGCGCAGTCCTGGCGGTGGATGCTGACGCCACGGCCCTGGGTGATGTAACCGACGATCGCATCCCCCGGCAACGGCTGGCAGCAGCCGGCCATCTGGGTCAGCAGGTTGCCGACGCCTTCGATCTGGATATCGCCGCGCTTGCCCGGCTTGTAGCCCGTGGCCTTGCGCGGGATCAGCTCCATCTGTTCGCTGCCGCGCTCGGGCTCGACCTGTTGCTGGGCCAGGTTGATCAACTGCGCCAGGCGCAAGTCGCCCGCGCCAAGCGCCGCGTACATGTCCTCGGCGGTGCGCATGTTGGCCTTGTCGGCGAGCTTCTCGTAGTCCACCGCAGGCAGGCCCAAACGGCCGAGTTCGCGCTCGAGCATGGTCTTGCCGGCCGCGACGTTCTGGTCGCGGGCCTGCAGCTTGAACCAGTGGACGATCTTGGCCCGCGCCCGCGAGGTGGTGACATAGCCCAGGTTCGGGTTCAGCCAGTCGCGGCTCGGCGTACCGTGCTTGCTGGTGATGATCTCGACCTGCTCACCGGTCTGCAGGCTGTAGTTGAGCGGCACGATGCGCCCGTTGATCTTGGCACCACGGCAGTTGTGGCCGATTTCGGTGTGCACCCGGTAGGCAAAGTCCAGCGGCGTCGCCCCTTTGGGCAAGTCGATGGCATGCCCGTCCGGGGTAAAGATGTATACCCGGTCCGGCTCGATATCGACCCGCAGCTGATCGGCCAGCCCGCCGATATCACCCAGCTCTTCGTGCCATTCCAGCACCTGGCGCAACCACGAGATTTTCTCTTCGTACTGGTTGGACCCGGCCTTGACGTCGGTGCCCTTGTAACGCCAGTGCGCGCAAACCCCCAGCTCGGCCTCTTCGTGCATGGCGTGGGTGCGGATCTGCACTTCGAGCACCTTGCCTTCAGGCCCGATCACGGCAGTGTGCAGCGAGCGGTAGCCGTTCTCCTTGGGGTTGGCGATATAGTCGTCGAATTCTTTGGGGATATGCCGCCACAGGGTATGAACGATGCCCAGCGCGGTGTAGCAATCGCGCATCTCCGGCACCAGAACCCGCACCGCACGCACGTCATAGATCTGGCTGAAGGCCAGGCCCTTGCGCTGCATTTTGCGCCAGATCGAGTAGATATGCTTGGCCCGGCCGCTGATGTCGGCGTCGGTCACCCCGGTGGCTTCCAGCTCGGTACGCAGCTGGTTCATCACATCGCTGATAAAGCGCTCGCGGTCGAGGCGCCGCTCATGCAGCAAGGTGGCAATTTGTTTGTACTGCTCGGGTTCCAGGTAACGGAAGGACAAATCCTCCAGTTCCCACTTGATATGGCCGATGCCCAGGCGGTGCGCCAGTGGCGCATAAATATCGAACACCTCGCGGGCGACGCGGTTGCGCTTTTCGTCCGGGGCGTTTTTGACAGCGCGAATCGCGCAGGTACGTTCAGCCAGCTTGATCAGTGCCACGCGAACGTCATCAACCATCGCTACCAGCATCTTGCGCAGGTTTTCGACCTGGCCCTGGGAGCCCAGCACCATTGACTGACGCGGGCTGAGGCTGGCACTGATGGCCGCCATGCGCAGTACACCGTCAATCAGCTTGGCCACTACCGGACCGAAGCGCTGGCTGACCGCCGGGAGCTGAATCTGACCTTCACGCACGCCGCGATACAAAATTGCCGCTACCAGGGAGTCCTGATCCAGTTTCAGATCGGCCAGGATCTCGGCGATTTCTAACCCGGTACGAAAGCTCGATGTGCCTTCAGTCCACAGGTTTTTCGCGGCATTGGCTTGCTGCTCGGCCTCGCGTGCAAACTCGCACGCTTCTTTCAAGGCTTCACGGTCCAGCGCCACATCGACACTCACCGCATGATCGAGCCATGCCTCAAGGTTGAGACTGCCGTCGGTGTTGATCGGCTGGTGTGCTCTGACCTGTACCATCTTGCTTACCTTCCCTACAGCGCACGTCTGGTGCGCCGAAATCACAGGCCCTAATCCCAACCCGCGCTACAGGGCATCACTGCGCGGGTTGCGGGCCCGTTGAAATAGACAGACATCCTAGTCTGCTTCAAATAACGCCATCGCCTCGACATGAGCTGTTTGCGGGAACATGTCGAGGATTGCGGCACGTTTTAACCGGTAACCCTGTTTCATCAATTCAACCGTGTCGCGCGCCAGCGTGGCCGGGTTGCACGACACATACACCAAACGTTTGGCGCCCAGGCCAGACAGCTTGCGTACCACCTCATAGGCACCGTCGCGGGGCGGGTCAAGCAGCACCGCACTGAACCCCTTCTTGGCCCAGTCTGCATCCACCAGCGGCTGCGACAGGTCGGCCTGAAAAAACACTGCATTATGCAGGCTGTTACTGACCGCGTTTTGCGCTGCGCGTTCGACCATGGTCGCAACACCTTCTACAGCCACCACTTCGCGCACCTGTTTGGCCAGTGGTAATGCGAAGTTACCCAGCCCACAGAACAAGTCAAGAATCCGTTCGTCAGCTTGTGGTGCAAGCCACTTTATGGCTTGGGCCACCATTGCTTCATTGACGCCGGCATTGACCTGGACAAAGTCCCCGGGACGATACGCCAGCTCCAGATCCCACTGTTCCAGACGATAGCCCAGCGCACGGGTCAGATCGACCGGTTGCGGCCCGTCTTCACCCTGCAGCCACAATTGGGCGTTATGGGTGATGCAAAAATTCTGCAATACGTTCATATCGGCATCACTGAGCGGCGCCATGTGCCGCAACAGCACGGCAATCGCCGAGCCGCTGAACAACTCCACATGGCCCAGGGCCTTGGGATTGCCCAGTTGACGCAACATGGCGGGCAGCCCCGTCATGATAGGTTGCAAGGCCTGTACCAGAACCAAACAGTGATCAATGGCGACGATATCCTGGCTACCTGCAGCCCGAAACCCCACTTCCAGATGCTTGGCCCGCGCATCCCAACGCACCGCGATGCGCGCCCGGCGGCGATAGCCGAACTCGGGGCCGGTCAAAGGCGCTGCCCACTCTTGAGGTTCGACACCAGCCACGCGGGACAGTTGCTCGGCCAGCATGCGCTGTTTCAGTGCAAGCTGCTCTTCATGGGGCAAATGCTGCACGCTGCAACCGCCGCACTTGCTTGCATGGACACAGGGTGCCTCGCGACGGATCTCGCTGGCCTTGAAAACACGCTCGGTACGCGCCTCAACGACTTTACCGTGGGCGCCCAGCACCCGCGCTTCAACTTCTTCACCGGCCAGCGCACCCGCGACAAACCAGGTACGCCCTTCAATAAAGGCAATACCGCGGCCGTCATTGGCCAGGCGCTCGATATTCAAACGCTGTTTCTTGCCCGTGGGCACTTGCGCAGCCTTGGTGCCGCCAGCAGGCTGGAAGCGCAGGCCTCTCTCTTGCTTGGCCATCAGTTGGGTGCGTCGTAGATGCCGGTCGACAAGTAACGGTCGCCCCGGTCACAAATGATCGCGACCATCACCGCGTTTTCGACTTCCTGGTTCAGGCGCAGCATTGCCGCCACCGCCCCGCCCGAGGACACGCCACAGAAAATGCCTTCTTCGCGGGCCAGGCGACGGGTGACGTCTTCGGCTTCGCGCTGGGCCATGTCGACGATGCGATCAACGCGGTCGGCCTGATAGATTTTTGGCAGGTATTCGGTCGGCCAGCGGCGGATACCCGGGATGGCAGCGCCTTCCATCGGCTGCAAACCGACGATTTGAACCCCTGGATTTTGCTCCTTGAGGTAGCGCGACACGCCCATGATGGTGCCAGTGGTGCCCATCGAACTGATGAAGTGGGTGATGGTACCGTTGGTCTGGCGCCAGATTTCCGGGCCGGTGCCGGTGTAGTGCGCCTCGGGGTTGTCACCGTTGGCGAACTGGTCGAGCACCTTGCCCAGGCCCTTGGCCTGCATCTGGTCGGCCAGGTCGCGGGCACCTTCCATGCCCTCTTCCTGGCTGACCAGGATCAGCTCGGCACCATAGGCGGTCATGGCCGCCTTGCGCTCAGCGCTGGAGTTGTCGGGCATGATCAGGATCATCTTGTAGCCCTTGATCGCCGCCGCCATCGCCAGGGCAATACCGGTATTGCCCGAAGTGGCTTCGATCAAGGTATCGCCGGGCTGGATCTGGCCGCGCGCTTCGGCGCGGGCAATCATCGACAGAGCCGGACGGTCCTTGACCGAGCCTGCAGGGTTATTCCCTTCGAGCTTGAGCAACAAGGTGTTGGAGGTGTTCCCGGCCAGGCGCTGCAAGCGCACCAGAGGGGTGTTGCCGACGCAATCGGCGATAGTTGGGTACTGCAATGTCATGGCGTATTCGCAATCCAGACCGCGGGGCCGCACATCATACCGACAAACGCCCGGAGCCCATATCACGCAAAGTGTGGTGCTTATGGTTAAAGGCTATAAGCGCCGCAAGCCCTTCACAATAATTCCTGTGGGAGCCGGGCTTGCCCGCGATGCTGACACCGCGCTCTGTCAGTTAAAACGGGCTGATACCCTCGCGGGCAAGCTCGCTCCCACAGGGATGTATGCATACCGGCGGCCAGAGCGTTTACACCACATGCCCTGCCGGCAAACGAACATGCACCCGCAACCCGCCAGCATGGTTCTCGGCCCACAAACTGCCGCCCTGCAGGCGCAGCGCATTGCGCGCAATGCTCAGGCCCAGGCCAAAGCCGCCATCCCCAGGGCGCGACCCGTCGAGGCGGGTAAAGGGCGCAAAAATCCGCTCCAGTTCTTCAGGCGCCACCCCGCCGCCCTGATCGTCGAGCCACAGATGCCACATGTCGCCTTCGCGCTGGCCGCTGAGGCTGACGATGCCGTCAGGCGGCGAATGGCGGATGGCATTGCGCAGGATATTCTCCAGCGCCTGGGCCAGGCTGTTGAGGTGCCCGCGCACCCAGCACTGCTCATCCACCCGGCAAGGCAGCCGCGATTGCGGCCAGCCGCTTTCAAAGCGGGCATTTTCGGTGAGCATTTCCCACAACGCCTGCACCTGGATGTCTTCCACCGGCAGCGGGCCGCGCTCGGCGTCCAACCAGGCCAGTTGCAGGGTGTCCTCGACCAGCCGCTGCATGCCGTCCACTTCGCGACTCAAACGCTCGCGCAAGGCCTCGACCCCCTGCTCGCTGTCACAGGCCACCCGTAAACGGCTCAAGGGCGTGCGCAGTTCATGGGACAGGTCACGGAGCAATTGCTGCTGTTGCGACACCGTGCTCTGCAAACGCTCGGACATTTGATCGAACGCCCGCGCCAGTTCGCCCAGTTCGTCCTGACGGCTGGTGGTCTGGCTCGACAGCCTTGCCCCCAACTGGTCAGCCCGCCAGGCGTTGGCCTGCTCGCGCAGATGGTTGAGCGGCACAATAAGCACGCGGTACAGGCCCACGCACAGCAGCAGCGTAAGCAAACCCGGAATCACACCATTGGTCACAATCCGCCAGACCACCTGGGAGCGTCCGGGCATAAAGCGCTGCGGTAACTCGATAACCAGGCTGCCCAAGGACGGGTCCCGGGGAAAGGGCACCTTGATCCACGGCCGTGCCGTTTTCATATGGCTGATGGGCCAGTCCAGGCCGCGCAAAAAGGTCAGGCGCTCGCTTTCTCGCTCGCTCAGCGGGTAGCTGCTCAGCGATTGCAGGTCCTGGCCAATCACCCCGACCCAGCCGGGTTCCCGGCGCCCCATGCCTTGCAGCCACTGGTCGACGCCGGTTTGCTGGCCGGTCTCCCAGGCGCGCTCGGCCTCACCGGCATAGCGCACCAGGGTGCCGTGGGCCTGCTCGGACAAAAACCCGGTGCGTTTGTCCATGTAGCGGCCCCAGGACCAGCTGAGCCAGATCATCAGCAAGCAGAACACCACCAGCAAACAGGCCAGCTTCCAGAACACCGAGTTTTTGCCGGGCACCTTACAGGGCATCGCTGGCGCTCAGCACATAGCCCTTGCCCCATACCGTGCGCACTTCGCGCTGGTGGTAGCCGATGGTCTTGAGTTTGCGCCGGATCTGGCTGATATGCATGTCCAGGCTACGGTCGTGGGCGGCATAGCCGCGTTGCAACACCTGCTGATAGAGGAACGCCTTGCTCAGTACCTCGTCGGCATTGCGCTGCAAGGTGTCGAGCAAGCGGAACTCGCTGCGGGTCAACCCGGCCCATTGCTCGCCACAGCGCACGTCACTGGCCTGTTCATCGAACCACAGGCCATGTTCAGGGGCTGTCGGCTGCGCCACACCGGGCATGCGGTCCAGGGCCACGCGGCGCAGGATGGCCTGGATGCGCACCCGCAGTTCGGCCATGCTGAACGGCTTGGGCAGGTAGTCGTCGGCGCCCAGCTGGAACCCGCTGATGCGGTCGGCCTCGGCGCCCAGCGCAGACATCAGGATCACCGGCAAGGCGTGGGTCTGGCGCAGTTGCGTAAGCACCTGCAACCCATTCATGCCGGGCAGCAGGATATCCATCAGCACCACGTCAAAATGCTCCTGCCGGGCGCGGGCCAGACCCTCCTGGCCGTTCTGGCACCAGATAACGTCAAACCCGCAGCGCCCCAACTGCTCGTGCAGGTAGGCACCCAGAACGGGGTCGTCTTCAATGGTCAGAAGGCGCGAAGGGCTAACAGCTACGGGATTCATTAGCGTCTGCAAGTAATTCTCAATCGGCGATTATTCAAGATTGAGCCACTGCGGGCAACCGGCATGGCCTTTACCCGGTCTGATAATCAGAAACTGATGGCAAATTTTCAAAGATTTGCCGGTCACCATATGGCTACACTGCCACCTGGGCCGGGCGGGATGCCCGGGCCATTCTTAAAAATGCAGGGCTGGAGAGTTGCGTGCTTAAAAACCTCGGTATCAAAGGCCGCGTATTGCTGCTGACGCTTTTACCCGTCAGCCTGATGGCAACGGTGCTGGGCGGCTACTTCACCTGGTTGCAACAGTCCGAACTGCAATCGCAGTTGCTGCAGCGCGGCGAAATGATCGCCGAGCAGCTCGCGCCGCTGGTGGCCCCGGCGATGGGCCGGCATGACACCGCCCTGCTGGCCCGCATCGCCACCGAATCCCTTGAGCAGCAGGACGTGCGCGCCGTGGCGTTCCTCAACGCCAACCACGAGCCCCTCGCCCATGCCGGGCCGATCATGCTCAACCGGGCCCCGCTGGGCAGCAGCACCCAACTGCAACAGCGTACCGACAACGATGCCACGCGTTACCTGTTGCCGGTGTTCGGCCGCCACCGCAACCTGGCCGGGGATGTGATCCCTAACGAAGCCCATCGCCTGCTGGGCTGGGTGGAGCTGGAACTGTCACACAACGGCATGCTGCTGCGCAGCTATCGCAACCTGTTTGCCAGCCTGCTGTTGATCGCCACCGGGCTGGTACTGACCACCCTGCTGGCCTTGCGCATGAGCCGCACCATCAACGCACCGCTGGGCCAGATCAAGCAAGCCGTGGCCCAGCTCAAGGACGGGCACCTGGAAACCCGTCTGCCGCCCTTGGGCAGCCACGAGCTGGACGAACTGGCCTCGGGCATCAATCGCATGGCCGAAACCCTGCACAATGCCCAGGAAGAACTGCAACACAGCGTCGACCAGGCCACCGAAGACGTGCGCCAGAACCTCGAAACCATTGAAATCCAGAACCTGGAACTTGACCTGGCCCGCAAGGAAGCACTGGAGGCCAGCCGCATCAAGTCCGAATTCCTGGCCAACATGAGCCATGAAATCCGCACGCCGCTCAATGGCATCCTCGGTTTTACCCACCTGCTGCAAAAAAGTGAGCTGACGCCGCGCCAGTTCGACTACCTGAATACCATCGAAAAATCAGCTGACAGCCTGCTGGGCATCATCAACGAGATTCTCGACTTTTCAAAAATCGAAGCCGGCAAGCTGGTGCTGGACAACATTCCGTTCAATTTGCGCGACCTGCTGCAGGACACCCTGACCATTCTCGCGCCCTCGGCCCACGACAAAGGCCTGGAACTGGTCAGCCTGGTCTATCGCGACACGCCGCTGTCGCTGGTGGGTGACCCGCTGCGGCTCAAGCAAATCCTCACCAACCTGGTCAACAACGCCATCAAGTTCACCCGTGAAGGCACCATTGCCGTACGCGCCATGCTTGAAGACCAGGACGAAAACGAAACCGATGGCAGCGTGCAATTGCGCATCAGCGTGCAAGACACCGGCATCGGCCTCACCGCTCAGGATATCCGCGCCCTGTTCCAGGCCTTCAGCCAGGCCGACAACTCG
The DNA here is from genome assembly GCF_900105835.1 of Pseudomonas fragi. Taxonomy (NCBI): domain Bacteria; kingdom Pseudomonadati; phylum Pseudomonadota; class Gammaproteobacteria; order Pseudomonadales; family Pseudomonadaceae; genus Pseudomonas; species Pseudomonas fragi. The sequence continues at coordinate 4,546,318 of NZ_LT629783.1, read as the reverse complement.
CTGTCCCGCCAGCCCGGCGGCACCGGGTTGGGGCTGGTGATTTCCAAGCGACTGGTGGAGCAGATGGGCGGCGAAATCGGCGTGGAAAGCACCCCCGGCGAAGGTTCGGTGTTCTGGATCAGCGTCAAGCTGCCCAAGGCCCGCGATGATGTCGAAGACTTGCCCGGCGCCCCGCTGCTGGGCCGGCGTGTCGCCATTCTGGAAAAACACGACCTGGCCCGCCAGGCCCTGCACCACCAGTTGGAAGACTGCGGCCTGGAAGTCACGCCCTGCACCACCCTGGAAAACCTCACCAACTGCGTCACCGGCGCCCACCAGACCGCGCAGGCGATTGACCTGGCGGTGCTCGGGGTGACGGCCAACGACATGCCCCCCGAGCGCCTCAACCAGCATATCTGGGACCTTGAGCACCTGGGCTGCAAGGTGCTGGTGCTGTGCCCAACCACCGAGCAGGGGCTGTTCAATCCTGTGGTGACCAACCCGCACAGCCAACTGCTGGCCAAGCCCGCCTGCACCCGTAAATTGCGCCGCGCCCTGGCCGACCTGATCAACCCGCGCCAGCCCCGCAGCGAGCCTGGCGAACCGCTGGCCAGCCGTGCGCCGCGCATCCTGTGCGTGGATGACAACCCGGCCAACCTGCTGTTGGTGCAAACCCTGCTGGAAGGCATGGGCGCCAAAGTGGCAGCAGCGGACAGCGGTTATGCCGCCCTTGATGCGGTCAAGACACAAGACTTCGACCTGGTGCTGATGGATGTGCAAATGCCCGGCATGGACGGGCGTGAAACCACGGAGGTGTTACGCCAATGGGAAAGCGAGCGCCAATGCACACCGCTGCCGGTGGTCGCACTGACGGCCCACGCCATGGCCAACGAAAAACGTGCCCTGCTGCAAAGCGGCATGGATGACTACCTGACCAAACCCATCAGTGAACGCCAATTGGCCCAGGTGGTGTTGAAGTGGACAGGGCTGGCCTTGCGCAATCAGACCAGCGACAACCCTCACGAACCGCAGCGCCATAACGCGCAATTGCCAGTTCTGGATCACGAAGAAGGCCTGCGTCTGGCCGCAGGCAAGGCCGACCTGGCCATCGACATGCTGGCCATGCTGCTGGCCTCGCTGGAAGCCGACCGCGACGCCATTCGCCAGGCGCGCGACGCCAAAGACAACAACGCGCTGATCGAACGCGTCCACCGCCTGCACGGCGCCACGCGTTACTGCGGCGTGCCGCAACTGCGCGCGGCCTGCCAGCGCAGCGAGACCCTGCTCAAGCAAACCAGCCCCAACGCTGCTACCGCCCTGGACGAGCTGGATCTAGCCATCACACGCCTGGCCAAAGAAGCACGCAGTACCGCATAGCAACATCATTGCGTGGGAGCGGGCTTGCTCGCGAGGGCATCGCCCCGGTTTACCCGGCACACAGCGCCGCCTGAATCGCGGGCAAGCCCTCCCCCACACATGCCGATTTGTGGTTACACACTAAGGAAGACCCCATGCGCACGATTCTTTTCAGCAGCCAGACCTACGACCGCGACAGCTTTACCGCGGCCGCACAAGACGACGGCAACGAGCTGCACTTCCAACCAGCGCGCCTGACCCTGGACACCGCGGCGCTGGCCCATGACTACGAAGTGGTCTGCCCGTTTATCAATGACGACCTCAGTGCCCCCGTGCTGGAGCAACTGGCCGCTGGCCGTACCCGCCTGATCGCCTTGCGCTCGGCCGGCTACAACCATGTCGACCTGCCCGCCGCCAAGCGCCTGGGCCTGAGTGTGGTGCGCGTACCCGCCTACTCGCCCCATGCCGTGGCCGAACATGCCGTGGCCCTGATCCTGGCCCTCAACCGTCGCCTGCATCGCGCCTATAACCGCACCCGCGAAGGTGACTTCACCCTGCACGGGTTGACCGGTTTCGACCTGGTGGGCAAAACCGTGGGCGTGGTGGGCACCGGCCAGATCGGCGCCACGTTCGGCAAGATCATGGCCGGTTTCGGCTGCAAGCTGCTGTGTTTCGACCCCTACCCCAACGCCGAACTGCTGGCACTGGGCGCGCAATACGTCACCCTGCCCGAGCTGCTGGCCGGTTCGCACATCATCTCCCTGCATTGCCCGCTGACCGCAGACAACAAGCACCTGATCAACGCCACCAGCCTGGCCACCCTCAAACATGGCGCCATGCTGATCAACACCGGGCGCGGCGCACTGGTCCATACGCCGGCGCTGATCGAAGCACTCAAGAGCGGCCAGTTGGGCTATCTGGGGCTGGATGTGTACGAGGAAGAGGCCCAGCTGTTCTTCGAGGACCGCTCCGACCTGCCCTTGCAGGATGATGTGCTGGCGCGGCTGCTGACCTTTCCCAACGTGATCATTACCGCTCATCAGGCGTTTCTGACCCGCGAGGCGCTGAACGCGATTGCAGCCACTACCCTGAGCAATATCGCGGCCTGGAAAAACGGCGTGGCGCAAAACCTGATCGAAGGTTGAGTCTGGACTTTGATGCCTGCGTGCTAGCATAGCGACTTACTTGGAGGACCCATGGTCGAACACGATTTTCGCTACAGCCTGCTTAACCCGCAGCACACCCTGATTGAATGCCGCGCTCTGGCGCCGGGCCTGTATCAAGTCACCGGTAACGGTGGCTCGATTCAAGCCGGTGACGTGCTGATTGTGTCCCTCAAGGGCAGCAAGACCTTGTCCATGCGCTTGAGCGTCGACAAGGTCCGTCACCTGATCAACCCGCGCGGCCAGTGGGTTGCCGTAACCAAGGGGCCGGTTTTCGGCGAATTGGCGATACATGAATGGCAGGTCAACTGCGATGCTTGCGCCAAGGAGCTGAAATTCGAGTTCGCGGTCGACGCCAAACTCGGCACCAAGGCCCAAAAGCCTGCAGCCACGGCGCGCATTGCCGAGCTGGGCTGGAGCACTGAAGGCAGCAAGCATGTGTGCCCGCAATGCCAAAAGGCTGCGCAATGAAACGTTTGATCCTGCTGGCCGTACTGGGCGCAAGCCTGGCGGGCTGCGCGGGTGACCCGGTGAAGCTGCAGCAGAACCACACCTATGTACTGGAGTGGATCGGCGAGCGACCGCTGATCGACAACAGCCACCTGACCGTCACCCTGGACGATGCTGGCCGGGCCTATGGCAGTGGCGGTTGCAATCACTGGTTCGCGCCTTACACCCTGGAAGGCGACAAGCTGACCTTTAGTGGCGTGGGCAGCACCCGCAAAGCCTGTGCACCGGCGCTGATGGAGCAGGAGCATCGATTCTTCGAAGCCCTGCAAACCGTCCAGCGCTGGGACATTTCGCCGATCGAGCAGGTGCGCTTCTGGCCTGCCGAAGGCAAGCCGCTGCGGCTTTGGCCGGAAGAAGGCTGATACAGCGCGGCGTTTGAATCGCGAGCAAGCCCGCTCCCACAAGGTTGGCGTCAACCTGTGGGAGCGGGCTTGCTCGCGATGGCTGCGACTCAGGCCCCCCTGAGTTCCTTGATCTTGGCCAGCAGCCCGGCCGCAGTCTGCTCGCCCATCAAGGTCGCCCGTACCTTGCCCTTCTCATCAAGGATATAGGTCACCGGCAGCGCTTCACTGCGTGGTAAATCGAACACTTCCGCCGGATCCTGCGCCAGCACGGTGAAGGTGATGCCCAGCGCAGCACTCGCGTCGCTCAGCTCCTTGCCCTGCAAGCCATCGAAATTGACCCCGAACACCCCCACCGACTGCCCCTGCAGCTGTTTTTCCAGGGAGTTGAGTTCAGGAATCTCGATGCGGCACGGGCCACACCACTCGGCCCAGTAGTTGATAATCTTCCACTGCTTGTCCAGACGCTCCGACGCGATCTTCTGTCCGTGCTGATCGACCCCATAATCATTTCCGCAACCAGCCAGCAATAACGTGGCGGAAACGGCAGCTACTGCCATGAGTCGCTTTAACATGCGTTGATCCTTCCCGGTAAATACAAACAAAAAGCCATTAGCGAGCGGCCATTTACCGCATACGGTTCAGGCGCGCCCGTCAGGCGGGTAGAATAGCCGCCACCTTACGCAAGATGCGACCCGCACATGACCGATCTGACGCTTTATCACAACCCGCGCTGCTCGAAATCCCGCGGTGCGCTCGAACTCCTCGAAGCCCGCGGCCTGACCCCCACCGTGGTGCGCTACCTCGAAACGCCGCTGAGCGCCGCGCAACTGCGCGACCTGCTGGCCAGGCTGAACCTCAGCGCCCGCCAGCTGCTACGCAGCGGTGAAGACGAGTACAAGGCCCTTAACCTGGGCGACAGCAGCCTCAGCGAAGCACACCTGATCGACGCGATGGCGGCCCACCCCAAGTTGATCGAGCGGCCGATCCTGGTCGCAGGCGACAAGGCCGTGATTGGCCGCCCGCCGGAAAAAATCCTGGAGATCCTGCCGTGAGCGCGCCTTATATTCTGGTTCTGTTTTACAGCCGCAACGGTTCGACCAGCGAAATGGCCCGGCAAATTGCCCGGGGCATCGAGCAAGGTGGCCTTGAGGCGCGCCTGCGCACTGTGCCGGCCATCTCTGCCGAATGCGAAGCCGTGGCCCCAGCCATTCCCGACGACGGCGCGATGTACGCCAGCCTCGACGACCTGAAAAACTGCTCGGGGCTGGCCCTGGGCAGCCCGACGCGTTTCGGCAACATGGCCGCGCCGCTCAAGTACTTTCTCGATGGCACCAGCAACCTGTGGCTGACCGGCGCACTGGTCGGCAAGCCGGCGGGTGTGTTCACCTCCACCGCCAGCCTGCACGGCGGCCAGGAAAGCACCCTGCTGTCGATGCTGCTGCCGCTGATGCACCACGGCATGCTGGTCACCGGCCTGCCCTACAGCGAATCGGCCCTGCTCCATACCACCGCGGGTGGCACGCCTTATGGCCCGAGCCATCATGCCGGTGCTGACGGCAAGCGCGGCCTGGACGAGCACGAAATCGCCCTGTGCCGGGCCCTGGGTCAGCGTTTGGCCACTATTGCGCTGAAACTGGAGAGCAACCGTGGCTAAAAAGCCCAAAGTGCTACCGCCCATCGAATGGCTGGAGCCGCGGGTGCGGCTGATGCGCGTAATAAGCCTGGTGTGCTTTTTTGGCCTGATCGGCTTGCTGTGTGCTTACTACCTGATCTTTGCCGACCTGCACGGCGCCCGGCCGTGGGTGATCCTGTTGATCGAACTGGTGCCGTTGATGTTTGTGGTGCCCGGCATGCTGATGGGCAGCCCACGCGGGCACTCGTTCACCTGCTATGTGGTCAACCTGTACCTGATCAAGGGAGCGCTGGCGGCATTCGACCCCAACCGCCAGGTCTTCGGCCTGCTGGAAATCGCCGCCAGCGTGGCGGTGTTTGTCAGTGCCTTGTTGTTTGTGCGCTGGCGCTACCAGCTGGATCGGCGCCTGAGCGGCGAGTGATGCAGCTGTTGTGGGAGCGGGCTTGCTCGCGAGGCAGACGACTCGGTGTATCAGGTACATCGAGGCGCTGCCATCGCGGGCAAGCCTCGCTCCCACAGGCTTTTGGCCGCTCACAAAGCCTGGTTAGTGATTCACCGTAAACGCCAGCATCTGTGACAGCTGGCACATTGGCCGGCCACTCTCGGCGTGCCACTGGTTGAAGGCGTTCTGCACAATCGCCAGGTCGCGCAGGCTGGTCGGCGCCTTGTCCACCAGCTTCTGCGCGTTCAGCGCGGCCACCACGTCATAGCTGGGCACAAAAGTGTCCTTGCCGACCATGCGCAAAAAACGCGGAGCCGACAAACCGCCCAGCTGATGCCCATGCTTGGCCAGGTACTTCCACAACCCGACGATATCGGTCACTGGCCAGTCGGCGATAAACGCGCCGAAACTGCCGTGCTCGTGGGCGATATCGAGCACCATCTGGGCATTGCGCGGCACGCTTTTAAGCTTGCCCAGATGGCGGATGATCCGCGCATCCTGCATCAACCGCTCCAGGTGCTCGGCGCCCATCAGCACCACTTTTTCCGGGTCAAAACCAAAGAACACTTCTTCAAATACTGGCCACTTGGCATCGACCACGCTGTGCTTGAGCCCGGCACGGAAGACGCGCAGGGCCAGGGTCGACAGGTAGCGATCGTCGCTGATCCGGCGCAATTGTTCCGCGGTTTTCGGGACGGGCAATTGGGCTTCAAGTGCGGCTGACGAACCAAAGCGGTTCAAACAGTATCCGTGCAGCCATTTGTAGTCGCGCATGCCCTCTCCTCTTGGCAATTACAGGTTGAGCAGGTTGACGAAGCGCGGCGTGGCGCTTTCGTCGATCTTCAGGCTCGCAAAATCAAACAGGTTACGGTCCGCCAATTGCGACGGGATCACGTTCTGCAGGCTGCGAAAGATACTCTCGGTGCGGCCCGGCGTCTTGCGGTCCCACTCCTGGAGCATGTCCTTGACCACCTGGCGTTGCAGGTTTTCCTGGGAACCACAGAGGTTGCACGGAATGATCGGAAACTGCTGCCAGTCGGAGTAGGCCTGGATGTCCTTCTCGTTGCAGTACGCCAGCGGGCGGATCACCACGTTGCGCCCGTCATCGGAGCGCAGCTTGGGCGGCATCGCCTTGAGTGTGCCGTTGAAGAACATGTTGAGGAAGAAGGTTTCAACGATGTCATCGCGATGATGCCCCAGGGCCATCTTGGTCGCGCCGATCTCATCGGCAAAGGTGTACAAGGTGCCACGGCGCAGGCGCGAACACAGCGAGCAGGTGGTTTTGCCTTCGGGGATCAGTTCCTTGACCACCGAGTAAGTGTCTTTTTCAACGATGTGATATTCCACGCCCAGCGACTTGAGGTAGGCCGGCAGCACGTCCTCGGGGAAACCCGGCTGCTTCTGGTCCATGTTCACCGCCACGATCTCGAACTGGATCGGCGCCACTTTTTGCAGGTGCAGCAACACATCGAGCAGGGTGTAGCTGTCCTTGCCGCCCGACAGGCAGACCATCACCTTGTCGCCATGCTCAATCATGTTGAAGTCGGCAATTGCCTCACCGGTCAATCGACGCAGGCGTTTCTGGAGTTTGATTTGAGAGACCGAGTGAGTGCCCATAGCGCTTCAATTCCGCGAGTTAAGACCAAAAGCCGGTGATTTTACCGAAAAAAACCCGGCCGACGAACCCCTTGCCCGCCTAAAGACGCCAATGCAATAAGCCCGCAGCTGACAGCACAATAAGCTCTAAGGAGCCGGATATAAGGGCCGACAGGTTTCCTATACTTGTCACCAAGGCCGCACGCCTCTTTTCTTCCCAATACGTTTTGGCTGCGCGACCGGCACGCGTCCCACTGGAGGCGATGCGTCTTATACAGGAGCGACAGCCATGATCCATCACGTTGTGGGCCTTTTCACCCACCCCGATAAAGAATGGCGCGAAATCCGTGGAGATGCCGAAGAAAGCATCGGTCATATGTATTTCACGCATACGTTAATTCTGGCAGCGATTCCGGCCGTTTCTGCGTTTATCGGTACAACCCAGGTGGGCTGGGTGATCGGTAACCGCGCACCGGTGATGCTGACCCTGGACAGTGCCTTGTGGATGACCCTGTTGTCCTACGCCGCCATGCTGGTGGGCGTGGGCGTAATGGGCGCATTTATCCACTGGATGGCGCGTACCTACGATGCACAACCCAGCCTGCAGCGTTGCGTGGCCTTTGCCACCTACACCGCTACACCGCTGTTTATTGGCGGGCTGGCAGCGCTGTACCCGCATATGTGGCTGGGCATGATGGTGGGTACCGCCGCCATTTGCTACACGGTGTACCTGCTGTATGTGGGCCTGCCGACCTTTATGAACATAGACCCGGATGAAGGCTTCCTGTTTTCCAGCTCGGTGCTGGCAGTGGGCCTGGTGGTGCTGGTGGCGATCATGGCCTTTACCGTGATCGTCTGGGGCCTGGGTGTCGGGCCGGTGTATACCAATTAACCGGCACTACCTGTAGTCGCTGCCGCAGGCTGCGATAAGGGGCGCAGGACCTTCAAGAGCGGGTCGCTACGCAACCCATCGCAGCCTGCGGCAGCGGCTACAGCGTTCGCATCGTGACCGCTCGGCACCTCGACACTTCGGAACCCCCACCGCTTGCGGCATAATCCTCGGCTCTGGAGAACCGAACCGCATGCCCGAGTTGCTCAATACCCGCGTCGAAGACTGTTTCCAACAGGCCGAAGTGTTTTTCAAACGCCCCTTCAAGCGCCCCGTCGTCAGTTTCAAACTGCGCGGGCAAAAAGCCGGGGTCGCCCATTTGCATGAAAACCTGCTGCGCTTCAACCCCCAGCTGTACCGTGAAAACAGCGAAGACTTCCTCAGGCAGACCGTGCCCCACGAAGTGGCGCACCTGGTTGCCCATCAGTTGTTTGGCGAACGTATCGCGCCCCACGGCGAAGAATGGCAATTGATCATGCGCGGGGTGTACGAACTGCCGCCCAATCGCTGCCATACCTACGCCATCAAACGGCGCAGCGCCACGCGCTATATCTACCGTTGCCCGTGCCCGGACAGCGACTTTGCCTTTTCCGCCCAGCGCCACGCCCTGGTCAAGCAAGGCCGCGGCTATCTGTGCCGACGCTGCCGTAACGCGCTGGTGTTCAGCGGCCTGACGCGGGTCGAATAAGCAGGCATAAAAAAACCCATCCGAAGATGGGTTTTTTATGCGCTCAGACTTACTTGAGCAGCACCGGGGCCGGGCCTTCAGCCACGCCCAGGTCATCTTGCGGGCGGGTATCTTCCAGCGGGCGACCGCCGGAGTTCAGCTCGGTCTGCAGGGTGTCGGTGTCCAGCTCTTTAACCCACTTGGCCACCACCAGGGTTGCCACGGCGTTACCGATCAGGTTGGTCAGGGCACGGGCTTCAGACATGAAGCGGTCGATACCCAGGATCAGCGCCAGACCAGCTACCGGCAAGTGGCCTACAGCCGACAGGGTGGCCGCCAGCACGATAAAGCCGCTACCGGTTACGCCCGCAGCACCTTTGGACGACAGCAACAGCACCAGCAACAGGGTGATCTGATGGGTGATGTCCATATGGGTGTCAGTCGCCTGGGCGATAAACACGGCGGCCATGGTCAGGTAGATCGAAGTACCGTCGAGGTTGAACGAGTAACCGGTCGGGATCACCAGGCCCACTACCGATTTCTTCGCGCCCAGGCGCTCCATTTTCACCAGCATGCGTGGCAGCGCCGATTCCGACGAGGACGTACCCAGTACGATCAGCAGCTCTTCACGAATGTAGCGGATCAGCTTCAACACGCTGAAACCGTGAGCGCGGGCAATACCGCCCAGCACGATCAGCACGAACAGCACGCAAGTGATGTAGAAGCAGATCATCAACTGACCCAGCTGCACCAGCGAGCCTACGCCGTAAGCGCCGATGGTGAAGGCCATCGCACCCAGCGCACCGAGTGGCGCCAGCTTCATGATCATGTTGATGATGTTGAACATCACATGGGCGAAACGGTCGATGAAGTCCAGTACCGGCTTGCCGTAGGCACCCAGGCGATGCAGGGCGAAACCGAAGATCACCGAGAACATCAGCACTTGCAGGATATCGCCATTGGCGAAGGCGCCAACAATGGTCGACGGGATTACATTGAGGATAAAGCCTACGATGCTCTGGTCTGCGCCTGCCGACACGTAACCGGCAATTTTGCTGGCATCCAGGGTCGACACGTCAATATGCATGCCAGCGCCAGGCTGAACCACGTTAACCACGATCAGGCCGATCAACAGCGCGATAGTCGACACGACTTCGAAGTAGAGCAAGGCATAACCGCCGGTCTTGCCGACCGATTTCATGCTCTGCATGCCGGCAATACCGCTGACCACCGTACAGAAAATAATGGGCGCGATGACCATCTTGATCAGTTTGATAAAGCCATCACCCAGCGGCTTGAGAGCGACACCGGTTTCCGGGTAGTAATGGCCCAGCAAGATACCGATAGCGATCGCTACGATTACTTGCACATACAGGGATTTGTACAGTGGCTGACGAGTCGTCATTGCAAAGTTCCTCAAGTGCATCACTCAATCATCATTCCGTCTGAGACTGGTGACACCTAAAGCGCGAACCCTCCTGTACTTGGAGGGATTTGTTTTTGGGGCTGCTCTTACGGCAGACCTCTCGCACTTATTGCAAGCCGTGGGCCACATTGCGTTAAAGCTGCGCAATGGCCCGTAGCGCCTGAACTTGTAGGACTTTACGTATTGTTTTTGCAGGACAGCCCTTGGCGGGAATCCGCCCATTAGGCGTGTTGAAGTGCAGGAGGTGGCGGATATCCGCCTAAACGCCACCGTACCCCCATATACCTGTAGCAGCTGACGAGCGGAGCGAGGCTGCGTTCGGCGGCGCAGCCGTCGTGAAGTCAGGTACATGGTTGTGTCAGGAAAACCCGGGACTCAGGTTTACGACGGCTGCGCCGCCGAACGCAGCCTCGCTCCGCTCGTCAGCTGCTACAGGGGGGGCATCGCTCACCCCGCCGGGAAATGAATCCTGAAGGCCGCCCCGCCCAATGACGAGTCGTCCAGGGTCAAGGTGGCGTCATAACTTTCAATGATGTCCTTGACCACCGCCAGGCCTATGCCCTGCCCCGGATGCTGGCGGTCGAGGCGCTCGCCGCGCTGCAAGATGCGCGCACGCTGATCCGGCGGCACGCCCGGGCCGTCGTCCTCCACGCAGACTTCTATGCCGTGGGCATTGCGGTGCAGGCTGATGCGTACCTGGCTCAGGCACAGCCGATAGGCGTTTTCCAACAGGTTGCCGAGCAACTCCAGCAAGGCATTTTGCTCGATCGGCAGATGGCTCAGTTCCGGGATGTCGTAGCTGACCTTGACGCCCTTGTCGCGGTACACCTTGTCCAGCGTGTTGCACAGACTCTGTACCACGGGCAGCACTTCGACCTGATGACGCACCAGGCCGCTCTTGCGCAAGCTGGCACGCTGCAACTGATAGCCGATCTGCTGGTTCATGCGCTCGATCTGACTTTGCAGCACCCAGGCCTGTTCACGGTCGGCCGGGCGCTGGGCCATGCTTTCGCTTACCCCCTGCAACACCGCCAGCGGGGTTTTCAGGCTATGGGCCAGGTCGTCGAGGGAATCACGATAGCGCGTGCGCTGCTCGCGCTCGCTTTGCAGCAAGCGGTTCAACGAGCCGGTCAGGCGCAGCAGCTCGCGCGGGTGTTGCTCGCTGAGGCTCTGGCGAGTGCCCGTTTCGATTTCATCCAGTTCCTGACTCAAACGTCGCAAGGCGCGTAACCCCCACGTCAGACCAATCCATAGCAATGCCAGCAGCACAATCAAAGCTGCGCCGAACCCCAGATAAAGATTTTCCCGCAGGCCTTCCAGCGTGCGGTTGTATTCGCGCATCGGTTGCAGGGCGACAAAGCTGAAGGCCGCACTTTTGCCGCCTAGCAGCTTGACCTCCACGTCGTAGACAAAGAACTCTTCGCCGTTGGCCTCGCGAATGCTCGCAAATTCGTTGCCGCGCCCGTCATAGCGCGGCTTGTAGTTGATGGTTTCTTCCTGGGTGGCGCGTGAGCGCCACACCAGTTGCCCGTCACGGTCATAGATGTAGCCCAGCAGGCGACTGTCCGGCAGGTCGAACTGCTCATCAGGCAGCAGCGCCGGCATCTTGAGCCGGTTCTTTTCCATCTTTGCCGCTGAAATCAGCGTGGTGACATCTGACGCCAGGCGCTGCTCGATGGCGTCCTTGAGCGCCAGACTGAACGCTCCCTGCATCGCCGGCAGCAACGCCAGCATAAACAACACGGCCAACAGGGTTGCCGCCAGCATCAATCGAACGCGAAGCGAACGAATCATCGGCAGCGCTCAGTAAACAAGTACCCCAGGCCGCGCACTGTATCGATTGGCTTAAAACCGTTTGCCCCCTCCAGCTTGCGTCGCAGGCGCCCGACCAGCACCTCGATCACATTCGGATCACGTTCCTCGTCATCCGGGTACAGCTGTTCCATCAGTCGGTCCTTGGCCACCACTTGCTGGTGATGGCGCATCAGGTATTCAAGAATCCGGTATTCATAGGCGGTCAGCGCCAGCGGCTCACCGTCGAGCACCGCCTGTTTGCGGTTGATGTCCAGCACCAGCGCACCGGCCACTATCGTCGGTTGGGTAAAGCCACTGGAGCGGCGCAGCAACGCATTGAGCCGCGCATCCAGTTCTTCGAACTGGAACGGCTTGACCACATAATCGTCCGCACCCGCTGCCAGCCCTTCGACCTTGTCCTGCCAATTGCCACGCGCAGTGAGGATCAGGATCGGAAACGTCTTGCCCCGGGCGCGCAACTGGCGAATCAGTTCCAGGCCGCCAAGCCCCGGCAGGCCCAGGTCAATCATCGCCAGGTCATGGTTGAACTGCTCGGTCTGGTACAACGCCTCTTCGGCATTGGCCACCGCTTCGACCACATGGCCACTTTCTGTCAGACGGGTTTGCAAGTGATGGCGCAGCAACGCCTCATCTTCAACCACCAGCAATTTCATCGCGCTCTCCCAAGCCAATCCGCGTCTCTAAGGACGTGTGTCCTATACAGCCTAGCTACACAGTAAGTCGTGTGCCCTGAACAGACTCTGAACAATTGCACAGCCGGGCCAAGCCCCGGCACAATGGCGCCATGAACCGACTCCCCGCCCTGCCTGCCTGCTGCACGCCGCTGCGCGCCGACTGGCCCTTGCCAGCCACGCTGCCTGCCAGTACCTGGCTAAGCACCGACTTTATCCCTGCCCAGCTGGAAGACGATGACTTTGCCCGCAGCAACATCGACATGCCAGCGAGTATTCAACGCTCGGTGGCCAAACGCCAGGCCGAATTTCTGGCCGGGCGCCTGTGTGCCCGTGCAGCCATGCTGCAACTGGATGGCACTCTGGCCACCCCCGGCATGGGCGAAGACCGCGCCCCCGTTTGGCCCGCCCATATCTGCGGCGCCATTACCCACAGCAAAGGCCGCGCCGCGGCCCTGGTAGCATTGCGGCGCGACTGGCAAGGCCTGGGCATCGATCTGGAAACCCTGCTCAGCCCCGAACGCGCCCAGCGCCTGGCCAAGGAAATCCTCACCCCGGATGAGCTTGCGCGCATGCTCGCCGGGCCTGCCGAGCAGATCGCGCTGCTGGTCACCCTGACCTTTTCAGTCAAGGAAAGCCTGTTCAAGGCCCTCTACCCGCTGGTGCAAAAACGCTTCTACTTTGAACACGCCGAAGTGCTCAGCTGGACGCCCGAAGGTCATGTGCGCCTGCGCCTGCTCACCGACCTGTCTACCGACTGGCAACACGGCAGCGAACTGGATGCGCAGTTTGCTCTGGTTGACGGGCAATTGCTCAGCGTGGTGGCGATAAAAGCCTGACCCCTGCTGGCCGTTGGCCGCTGGATACGCCTGCCATGCTATCGTTCGCCCCCCTGTTTGAGCGGTTTGCCAGCATGCCTGTGACATCTCGCGCCCTGCGTATGGCGCTGTATTGCCTGTTGATCCTGGCCGGCGCGGCTCTGGCTGGCGGCTGGGCGATGCGTCAGGCCGAGCGCCATGCCCTGGAAGAAAGCGCCAGACGCGGGCCAGAGCAACTGAGCCTGTATGCCAACTCACTGCACACCCTGATCGAGCGCTATCGCGCCCTACCGGCCGTGCTGGCGCTGGACGCCGAACTGGTCAACGCCCTGAGCAACCCGGTCACGCCCGAGGTACAGGCCGCCCTCAACCGCAAACTGGAACGCATCAACGGCGCGGCGCAGTCCTCGACCCTGGAACTGCTCGACAGCAGCGGGCTGGCAGTGGCCGCCAGCAACTGGAACACCTCCAACAGCTATGTGGGCCACAACTACGGCTTCAGGCCCTACTTCAGCCAGACCCGCAGCCAGGGCAGCGGCAGCTTTTACGCGGTGGGCGTGACCAGTGGCATCCCGGGGTATTTTCTGTCCAGCGCTGTGCTCGATGCGGACGGCCGCTTCCTCGGGGCGATGGTGGTCAAACTCGAGTTCCCCCAGCTTGAACGCGAATGGAGCCACGGCAACGATATCCTGCTGGTCAGCGATGCGCGGGGCATCGTGTTTATTGCCAATCAGCCCGGCTGGCGCTATCGCCTGTTGCGGCCGCTGGATGACAGCGACCGCAACGAAATCAGCGTTACCCGCCAATACCACAATCAACCGCTGACCTTGATGAACACCCACACCTTGCGCAGCTTCGCTGAAAACAGCTCACTGACCCGCGTCGAGGGCCCGGACGGGCCGGCGGATTATTTGTGGGGCTCTCTGCCACTGAGCCCCGAAGGCTGGACCCTGCACCTGTTGCGGCGCCCGGCAAACGTCGCAGAAGACATCCGCAATGCAGCCCTGGCGGGGGCAGGTCTGTGGCTGACCGTGGTTTTTCTGGGCCTGTTTTTACTTCAGCGTTGGCGCCTGGCACGTTTGCGCCAGCGTAATCGTGAAGAACTTGAACAACTGGTCGAAGCCCGTACCCGGGACTTGCGAACCGCCCAAGATGGCCTGGTGCAATCAGCGAAACTCGCGGCACTGGGGCAAATGTCGGCGGCGCTGGCCCACGAAATCAACCAGCCCCTTACCGCCCAGCGCATGCAACTGGCGACCTTGCGCCTGTTGCTCGACCACGGCCGCATCGACGATGCTTATAAAGCCCTGGCGCCCCTGGAGCAGATGCTTACGCGCATGGCGGCCCTCACCGGCCACCTGAAAACCTACGCCAGGCAAAGCCCCAGCGGCCTGCGCGAAAAGCTGGATCTGGCCACTGTGGTGGATCAAGCCTTGCAACTGCTGGAGCCGCGTCTGAAGGACGAGCAGATCGACCTGCAGGTCAACCTGCAACGCCCGGCCTGGGTACGCGGCGATGCCATCCGCCTGGAGCAGGTGCTGATCAACCTGCTGCGCAATGCCCTGGACGCCATGCGCGACAAACCGCGCAAGCACCTTGAGATCCGCATCGAAGCCGACCAGCAACTGTGGTGCCTGACCGTGACCGACAGCGGCGGCGGGATTGACGAGCAGCACTTGGGTAAAATCTTCGACCCGTTCTTCACCACCAAGCCCGTGGGCGACGGATTGGGCTTGGGGCTGGCGGTGTCTTACGCCATTGTTCACGAAATCGGCGGTCGCCTGACTGCTTGCAACCACGCGGATGGTGCGCAATTCACGCTGACGCTGCCCATCGCACAGGAATCTTGAAACATGCTCAATTCGGTGATCGTGGTCGATGACGAGGCCAGTATTCGCAATGCAGTGGAGCAGTGGCTGAGCCTGAGCGGCTTTGACGTGCAGTTGTTCACCTGCGCCGAAGACTGTCTTGGCCAGTTGCCTGCGCACTTTGCCGGGGTGATTGTCAGCGATGTGCGCATGCCGGGCATGGGCGGTCTGGCCCTGCTCAACCGCTTGCAGCAACTGGATGCAGACTTGCCGGTGATCCTGCTGACCGGCCACGGCGATGTGCCGATGGCAGTGGAGGCCATGCGCGCAGGTGCCTACGACTTTTTGGAAAAGCCCTTCAGCCCCGAAGCATTGCTTGGCAGCCTGCGCCGCGCGCTGGAAAAACGTCAGTTGATCCTGGAGAACCGTCGCTTGCACGAACAGGCCGACCTGCGTGAGCAGATCGACGGGCGCCTGCTGGGGGTCTCGCGCAGCTTGCAGACCTTGCGCCGCCAGGTGCTGGAGCTGGCGCCGCTGCCGGTCAATGTGCTGATTCGCGGCGAGACCGGCAGCGGCAAGGAACTGGTCGCCCGCTGCCTGCATGATTTTGGTCCACGGGCCGACAAGCCCTTTGTCGCCCTCAATTGCTCGGCCATCCCCGAGCAGTTGTTTGAAGCCGAGTTGTTTGGCCACGAAAGCGGCGCCTTTACCGGCGCCCAGGGCAAGCGCATCGGCAAGCTGGAATACGCCGATGGTGGCACCTTGTTTCTGGATGAAATCGAAAGCATGCCGCTGGCCCAGCAAGCCAAATTGCTGCGGGTGCTGCAGGAGCAGAAGCTCGAGCGCCTGGGTTCCAACCAGAGCATCAGCGTGAATTTGCGGGTGGTTGCCGCGACCAAACCCGACCTCCTCGACGAAGCCCGCGCCGGACGCTTTCGTGAAGACCTGGCCTATCGCCTGACTGTGGCCGAGTTACGCCTGGCACCGCTGCGGGAGCGGCGCGAGGACATTGCCTTGTTGTACGACGCCTTTTCCCGCCAAGCCGCTGAACGCCTCGGGCGCAGCCTACAAGTGCTGAGCGGCCCGCAGCTGTCGCGCTTGCTCTGCCACGCCTGGCCAGGCAACGTGCGCGAACTGGCCAACGTGGCCGAGCGGGATGTACTGGGGTTGGGCGAACCGCAACTGCCCGACACCGACGTGGGGCAATCGCTGGTGGCACAACAGGAAGCCTTTGAGGCGCAATGCCTGCGCGCGGCACTGACCCGGCACAAGGGCGATATCAAGGCCGTACTCCATGAGCTGCAACTGCCGCGGCGTACCCTGAATGAAAAAATGCAGCGCCACGGCCTGGTGCGTGAAGCGTTTTTAAATGCCGAATAAGCCCCTCAGCGTATTCAGGGGCTTTTGATTTGCCCTAGCGTGCCTTGTCCTCACGCCCGCGCAGTACCTGGTTGGGCATCGCCAGTGCCGCCGCCAGCCCCAGCAACGACACCGCCGCGCTGATGCTCAACAACTGACGGAAAGTCAGCAGCAGCTCTGCCCGCAGGCTTTGCAGGGCCGGGCCCTGAACCTGGCTGAGGCTGTCGAGCAGCACATTGCCCGAACTGCCTTCGCCAATCAGCGGCTGGCCCATGACCGGCGCCGGCAATGAACCGTGCAGCAGCGCCAGCAACAGGGCTGACATCAACGCCACCCCCATCGCCCCGCCCAACGCACGGAACAGGTTGGTGGTGCTGGTCGCCACGCCAATATCGTGCTGTTGCACCGAATTCTGCGCGCCCACCAGCGACGTCGGAAACTGCATGCCGCTGGCAATCCCGCTGAACAGCATAAACACGCCACTCAACCATTCGGCGCCGGGCGGGCTGAAGGCCATGCCCAGAATGGACAGGGGCATCAGCACCGCCCCGCTCAGGATCATCGGCTTGTAACGCCCGGTCACCGAAGTCATGCGCCCGGCGAAGTAGGCCCCCATCGGCAACCCGATGGCCAGCGGCAACAGGTGCAGGGCCGCACTGTCGGCACCGGCACCGGTGATGCTCTGATAGCGCAGCGGCATCAGCACAATCAGGGAAATGGCCTGGAAGCTGGTGAAAAACACCGTACACCAGCACAGCACCGCATTGCGGTTGGCAAACAGGTGCATGGGCAGCAACGGCTCTGGCGTGCGCCGTTCATGCCGGACAAACAGCGCCAGGGCGATCAGCGCCACCACCAGAAAACCTGCCACTTGCGGGTCACGCCAGCTTTGGCCCTGACCGATAAACGTGATGCTCAGCAGCAGTGACGTCAGGCCGACGATCATCAGCATCGTGCCCAGGTAATCAATAATGGGTTTGCGCTGCGGCACGGGCAGGCCGACCAGGGTACGGTGGGAAATCCACCAGGCCGCCAGCCCCAGTGGCAGGTTGATCAGGAACACCCAGCGCCATGACAGGTACTCGGTCATATAGCCACCCAGCACCGGCCCGGCAACGCTGGCCAGGGCATACATGCTGCTGAAGTAACCCTGGTAACGGCCGCGTTCGCGGGGCGGTACGATATCGCCAATGATCGCCTGGCTGACCGAGATCATGCCGCCGGCGCCAATGCCCTGAATGATCCGCGCCAGTACCAGCTGCTCCATGTTTTGCGCCAGCCCGCAAAACAGCGAGGCCAGGGTAAACAGGCCCATGCCGAACAGCATCAGGCGCCGGCGCCCGTACAGGTCACCGAGCTTGCCGTAGATCGGCACCGCGACGGTCATCGCCACCATATAACCGGAAATCACCCACGCCAGCTGGCTGACATCCTTGAACTGGGCAGAAATGGCGGGCATGGAGACGGCGACGATGGTCTGATCCAGCGCCCCCAGAAAAATCGCCAGCATCAGGGCGATCAGAATGCTGCGAATGGCCGGTTTGGCCTGGGGAGGCTGGTTCAGACTGGTCACGGGGACACCTGTAGGCGCGGAGCTTGTATCGGATGGCCCTCAGTGTACTCGATAGGATCCTATTCGATAGCTTCGTAAGGGAGCCCGACGTAATTTTCTGCAATGGTGGTACGGCCCGCCGCAGAGTCGACGAAATACGCCAGTTCGCTGTCGGCAATGCGCTGGCTGAAGCCGTCGCTGTCCGGGAAGCGGTGCAGCATCGAGGTCATCCACCACGAAAAGCGCTCGGCCTTCCAGATTCGTCGCAGGCACACCTCGGAATAGCGTTCCAGCAAGTCGGTGCGCCCCTCGGTGTAGACCTTGCGCAACATATTGAACAAGGTGCTGACATCGCTGGCGGCCAGGTTCAGGCCCTTGGCCCCGGTCGGCGGTACGATATGGGCGGCATCGCCCAGCAAAAACAGGCGCCCGTACTGCATCGGTTCAACGACAAAACTGCGCAAGGGCGCGATGCTTTTTTCGATGGAGGGGCCCGTCACCAACTGCTCGGCCAACGCCTTTGGCAGCCGGGTTTTCAGTTCGGCCCAGAAGCGCTGATCAGACCAGTCCTCGACTTTCTCTTCTGCCGGCACCTGCAAGTAATAGCGGCTACGGCTGGCCGAGCGCTGGCTGCACAGGGCAAAACCGCGCTCGTGGCGGGCATACACCAGTTCGTCATGCACCGGAGGGGTGTCGGCCAGTACGCCGAGCCAACCAAAGGGATACACACGTTCGAAAATTTTCAGTACATCACTCGGAATCGACTGACGTGCGACGCCGTGAAAACCATCGCAGCCTGCAATGTAATCGCAGTCCAGGCGCACGCTTTCGCCCTCTTTATCGAAGGTGACGTAAGGCGCATCGGTTTTCATGCCGTGGGGCTGGACGTTGCTGACGCTGTACAGGGTGTGGGCACCGACAGCTTCGCGGGCCGCCATAAGGTCGCGGGTGACTTCGGTCTGGCCATAGACCATCACCGTCTTGCCGCCGGTCAGGCCCTTGAGGTCGATATGCACCTGGCGATCATCCAGGGCCAGCTCAAAGCCGGTATGCACCAACCCTTCGGCGTCCATGCGCTGGCTGACACCGGCCTGGCGCAACAGGTCGACCATGCCCTGCTCCAGCACTCCGGCGCGAATCCGCCCGAGCACATAGTCGCCGCTCTGGCGTTCGAGGATCACGTTATCAATCCCGGCGTTGTGCAGCAGTTGACCGAGCAAAAGCCCCGCAGGACCCGCTCCAATAATGGCGACTTGAGTTCTCATTGTTGTTGTCTCGCGTAGCCTCGACCCCGTGGGGCGAGCAAGTTCTTATAGGTTTGTGCTTGTATTTTTCGCTTGCGAGCGCAGCAAATGAAGGTGATAACCACGGCATTACCGGTACTTTTCGCCAATCGGTGCGATTATCGGCTTACAACCCGACAACAGGTACGGCGCCAATGATTCCTTCAATCCCGGTGTTCAAGCTTTACGGTGAGCAGCAGGACTGGCTCAGCCCCGACCTGTTGCACTGCGAAACCATCTCGCTGCGCAGCCGCGTCCACGATTGGGAGATCCGCCCCCATCGGCATGCTGACTTGTGCCAGTTGCTCTATGTGCACAAGGGCCGAGCGCAGGTTGAAGTCGAGGGCCAGCGCCATGTTCTGGAGCAATCGGCGATTCAGGTCATCCCGCCTCTGTGCGTCCACGGGTTTCAGTTTTCGCCGAACGTGGAAGGCTTTGTCCTGACCCTGGCCGCGCCGCTGGTGGCGCAGTTGCAAGCCCAACTGGGCGGCAACATCAGTCTGTTGCAGCGGGTCGCCAGTTACCCCGCAGGCAAGGACAGTGATTACCTCAACAACCTGTTCAGTGAGGTGCAACGCGAATATGTCGGCGCACAGCCTGCCCGCGACATGCTCTTGCAATCGTTGATCAGTGTGCTGCTGGTATGGGTGGCGCGCCAGGTGATCCAGCGTCGTGAGGCGCGGCAGTTGTTACCAAGGGGGCGCGAGTATCTGGGCCTGTTCAATCAGCAGGTCGAGGCGCAGTTCCGCCAGCAACCCGGTGTTGAGCAGCTGGCACATCAGGTGGGCATTTCAGTGGCGCACTTGAACAGCATCTGCCGCGAACTGGCGGGGCAGTCGGCGTTGCAGATCATCCATCAGCGACTGTTATTGGAGGCCAAGCGACATTTGATCTATACACCGCTAACCATCAGCGAAGTGGCTGACAGCCTGGGGTTTGCAGACCCGGCGTATTTTGCGCGATTTTTCCGACGCTTGAGCGGGACATCGCCCAGTGCGTTTCGAGAAGGGCGGACTGACATGATCAGCCCGCCCTGACACTCTGGTGTTTGCTACCTCAGAGCGCTGAACATGGCAGTGCAGTGCGCGCCATTGCAACTGGCGGTCAATCCGGCTGCCTGGCGGGTTTGCTCGGCGCGGTAGCAAGCGCTTGCAAACAGGACAGCGGCAGCGAAAACGATAAAAACGGTCATGCATGTTGTTTTTGTTTTGGTAGTCATGGCATTGGCTCCCTTGACGTCACAGCTTTGAGGCTAGTTCAGACACAGGTTCTTGCCATATCAGTTGTACGAGTGGTTGCGCCCGATTTCATCCTTCAAATGGACTATGCATGTAAATCCTGTAGCCGCTGAGGAGCGCAGCGGCTACAGGTATTTATCCCACACCGGTTCGTCGGTAAAGCGCTCGGCGAGGAAGTCGAGCATGCTGCGCAAGCTGGCCGGCATGTGCTTGCGCGAGGCGTACACCGCGTAGATGTTCATCAAGCGCGGCTCTGCTTCGGGCAGCAGGGGCACCAGTTCACCGCGTTGCACAAAAACCCCCGCCTGATAGCTGGGCAGCAGCGCAACCCCGGCACCGGCCAATGTAGCGCTCAACAGGGTGCTGGCTTCATTGGCGCTGATATTGCCCTGCACCGGTACCGACACTTCCTCACCCGCGCAAGTGAAATGCCACAGGCTTTTGCCATAGTAGGAATGGGTCAGGCAGTTGTGCCCACTGAGGTCATCGACCTGTTGCGGCGCCGGGTGTTCGCGCAAATAGGCCGGGGATGCGCAAAGCACTGAGCGACAAACGGTCAGCTTGCGTGCGATCAGGCTCGGGTCCAGATCATTGCTGGTGCGAATCGCCAGATCAATGCGTTCATCCACCAGATTGACCGTGCGATCGAGCATCTGCAGGTCGATACTGACCTGCGGGTAAAGCCGTACATAGTCGGTGACTGCCGCCGCCAGTTGCGCCTGGCCGAACGAGGTGCTGACGCTGATGCGCAACAACCCCCGTGGTGCATCACTGGGCACATCCACGGCGGCCTGCATGTCGTCGGCCAGCTCCAACAACTGCCGGCAGCGCGGCAGGGTTTCATTGCCGGCGGCGGTCAGGCTCAGCTTGCGCGTGGTGCGGTGCATCAAGCGTGCCCCCACCCATTCTTCAAGCTCCGCCAGATAACGCGAAACCACCGGGCGCGACAGGTCCAGGTGATCAGCAGCGGCTGACTGGCTGCCAAGGTCGACGACGGTGACAAACACCCGCATTGCAATAAGACGATCCATGATCTGCCCGATATCTGAAACAAACTATGTTCAAGCATCGCATTTTTAGTTCTTGATCGGGCAACTAAGCTCTGTCCATCGCCGATTTTGGCCATTGACTCAGGAATCACCCATGAGCGGATTTTCCACCCTTCGCCGTTTTGTTCTCAGCGCTGTGATGCTGGGCTTTGCCGCCCATGCTGCGGCGGCTCCGGCGCCCTTGACCCTGGACGTTTACAACCCGGGGGCGGCGGCGATTTTCCCGGTGTCTTCAGTGCTGGTCAGTGGCGACAAGGACGCCATCTTGGTCGACGCCCAATTTGGCAAGGCCCAGGCCCGGCAAGTGGTCGACAAGATTCGCGCCAGTGGCAAGCACCTGACCACCATCTACATCAGCCACGGCGACCCGGACTACTATTTCGGCCTGGAGACCCTGACCCAGGCGTTCCCGGATGCCAAAGTGGTTGCCCCGGGGCCGGTGGTCGAGCATATCAACCAGACCAAAGACGCCAAACTGGCATTCTGGGGCCCGCAAATGGGCGCCGATATGCCGCAAAAGCTGATCGTGCCGCAGGTGCTCAAGGGCAACACCCTGGACCTTGAAGGGCATGAACTGGATATCGTCGGCCTGAGCGGGCGCCAGCCGGACCGTACCTTTGTGTGGATCCCTTCGATCAAGGCGGTGGTCGGTGGCGTGGTCGTGGCTGACAACCTGCATGTATGGATGGCCGACACCCAGACCCCGCAATCGCACAAGCAATGGCTGGCCACCCTTAAACGTATCGACAGCCTGCAACCGAAAATCGTGGTACCGGGCCATTACCTGGGTGACAGCGACCGATCGATGAAAGCGGTGTATTTCACCCGCGACTACATCAAGGCGTTCGATGAAGAGGCGCTAAAGGCCAGCAACTCGGGCGAACTGATTGCAGCCATGAAAAAACGCTACCCGGATCTGGGCGAAGAGTCTTCGCTGGAACTGAGCGCCAAGGTGGCCAAGGGCGAAATGAAGTGGTGAATGCAGAACCTGCGTAGCAGCTGCCGAAGGAACGAGGCTGCGTCCGACGTAAGGCGGCACCCCGACGCAGCCGTCGTGAAATCAGATACTGCGGTGTGCCAGTCAGATCCGGATTCCAGGGTTTACGGTCGCTGCGCAACCGAACGCAGCCTCGTTCCTACGGCAGCTGCTACGGGCCTGAACTGAATGTTTGACGTTACTACCTACTCACTGGAGAACATCATGAGCAAGATCGCAATTATCGGGGCTACCGGCCGTGCTGGCAGCCAACTGCTGGAAGAAGCCCTGCGTCGTGGCCACAGTGTCACGGCCATTGCCCGCAATGCCTCGAAAAAACTGGGCGAGCGGGCGGGCGTGGTGGTCAAGGACGTTGACGTCAACGATGCCCAGGCCCTGCAAGACGCCGTGACGGGCCATGACGTGGTGCTCAGCGCCGCGCATTTCTCGACCCTGCCGGCCTCGGCCATTATCGAGCCGGTGAAAAAGGCCGGGGTCAAACGCCTGCTGTTTGTGGGCGGTGCAGGCTCACTGTTGCTGCCAGGCGACACCAAAGTCATCGACAGCCCGGGCTTCCCTGACGAATACCGGCCAGAAGCCACGGCAGGCGGCGTCTACCTTGACACCTTGCGCGCCGAAAAAGAGCTGGACTGGACCTTTCTGTCACCTTCAGCCGAGTTTGTCGAAGGCGAGCGCACGGGCAAGTTCCGCCTGGGCACAGACCGCCTGCTGATCAACAGCGAAGGCAAAAGCTGGATCAGCTTTGCCGACTTTGCCATCGCCATGCTCGATGAAGTCGAACAGCCCCAGCATTCCCGCCAGCGGTTTACCGTGGGGTATTGAGTTCAGGGTAAGGGGCAATTGCGCCATTTCGCACTTCGCCCCTTGCCTGTGGACTCAATCACGCCTTCGGACTTCAACGTTCGTAACACCAGGCGCACCGTGTCCCGGCTCGTGCCGGGGCATGCCAGTTCGATCTCGCTGATTGAAAAGGGTAGCGAGCGGTTCAGCACGGCAATCCGGACACGGCTGCTCTTGTTACCGTGTTTTTTCTCGATGGTTCCAACCCGGGCTTCAAACTCTTTGTAAGCCTTGATCAGTGCGCCCCAAAAATAATTGAGCCAGGGCCCCACATCGTGGGTGCCTGAATGCCAATTAACAGAGCTGGCCTCCAGGGTTTCGTAATAGCTCTCTTTGCTGTCTTCAAAAATCCGCTCAAGGCTGATGAAACGGCCTACGGCGTAATCAAACTGATAGAGCAGCAACAAAGTCAACAGGCGGGCAACACGGCCGTTCCCGTCGGCAAAGGGGTGGATACACAAAAAGTCCAGAATACACAGCGGAACCAGCACCAGTGGGTCGGCAAGTTTTTGCTGATTGGCGTTGTGGAAGCGGGTTAGCAGATCGCTCATGGCCATCGGCGTCAGATGAGCGGGAGTAGGTGTGAATCTCACCCTGAGACTGCCATCAGGATGGCGTTCAATGATGTCGTTATTGGTTGATTTCCAGTTGCCACCCTCTTGTGGCAAGTAACGATAGAGAATCGTATGTAACTGGCGCACCGTGCCTTCGCAGACGGGCATGGCATCGCAGGCTTCGTGGATCAGCGACAGGGCATCCCGATAGCCGGCAACTTCCTGTTCGCAGCGACTTTTAGGCTGGGCATTTTTGACCATCAAGGACTTCAGACGGGAGGGCGAAACGACGACGCCCTCCAGGCGGCTGGATGATTCGGCGGACTCGATCACGGCCTGCTGCTTCAGGTCTGCCAGTGCTTCTGCCGATTGCGCGACAAACAGCTTTTGCTTGCCCCTGTACTCGCCCAACGCCCTCAAGGTTGAAAGCTGCAAACCGTCATAACGGAGTTGGGCCAGTAGTTCGACGGTGAGCGAGTGCATAAGCGTCCTTTAAATAGGGTAATTCAAAAGATCAAATAGGGTTTTATTGGTTGTTTTTACCCCATTTAAGGAAGAATTACCCCATTAAAACTGTTACAGCGCTTTTTGTCGCATCAGGAAAATCGGGGGGGGGGGGTTATCGGTCCGCAGTTAATCTGCGCCATGTGCCTGCGCCACCAACCAGTCCAGCAACTCAAGCAACGGCGCCGATGCCTCGTGGCGTGGTGAACACACCAGCAGGTACGCGCCGCCGGTACGCACCTTGAAGTCAAAGGGCATGGCCAGGCGGCCAGCCTTCAGGTCATCGCCTATCAGTGACCAGTCGCCTATGGCAACGCCGTTGCCCTGGGCGGCCACGGTCATGGCCAGGTCCAGGGTGTCGAAGTACTGGCTCTTGCGGATGGCCGATACATCGCCCCCCGCCGCACTCAGCCAGTGGGTCCAGTCCTGCTGGTCGCGACTGGGGTGCAGCAGGGTGTGTTGTGCCAGATCGCCCAGCTGGTTGATAGCGCCGCTGCCATCCAGCAGATGCGGGGCGCAGACCGGTGTCAGCTGTTCGTCGAACAGGTGGCGCCCCTGACGCTTGGGCCCCGGTTGCGGGCTGTAGACCACCGCAGCATCAAATGCCTCGCGGCGAAAATCCACCCCGTGCTGCACACTGCTGGTCAGCTCAACCGGCACGTCCGGGCGCAGTTCTTGCCAGTGCAGCAACTTGGGCAACAGCCAGCGCAGCATGCAGGTAGGGGCCTTGATTTGCAGCGGGCTGCGGCGAACGCTCGCATGCTCGACAGCCTCGCCGATCAAGTCAAACACCTGCTCGATACGCGGGTACAGCGCCTGGCCCTGCTCGGTCAGGCTCAGACCACGGGCCTGACGATGGAACAGCGAGTAACCCAGATGCTCTTCCAGACCGGAAATTTGCCTGCTGACCGCCCCTTGGGTGATATGCAATTGCTCACCGGCACGGGTGAAGTTGCAGCATTGGGCCGTGATCAGAAAAGTATGCAGTGCGGGAAGCGGCGGGAGGCGTTTCATCAGTGGTCAGCCATGAGTCCAGGACATGGCTAGTATGAGCACGTTTGCGTTGTGCGCACCACATCCGACCGCTTCAATGGTCTTTTCCAGAACAAAAAAGGAACGGGACACATGGCGACGTGCGGCGAGGTATTGGTCAAGTTGCTGGAGGCCTACGGGGTCGAGCAGGTGTTCGGCATTCCGGGGGTGCATACCGTTGAGCTGTATCGCGGGCTGGCGGGCTCGTCGATCAACCACATCACCCCGCGTCATGAGCAGGGTGCAGGCTTTATGGCCGACGGCTATGCCCGCACCAGTGGCAAACCGGGTGTATGTTTTATCATCACCGGGCCGGGCATGACCAATATCACCACGGCGATGGGCCAGGCCTACGGCGACTCGATCCCGATGCTGGTGATCTCCAGTGTGCAGTCACGCAGCCAGTTGGGTGGCGGGCGCGGCAAGTTGCACGAGCTGCCCAACCAAAGCGCACTGGTCGCTGGCGTCGCGGCGTTTTCCCATACCCTGATGTCGGCAGCTGAGTTGCCGGCCGTGCTGGCGCGGGCCTTTGCGCTATTTCAGGCCGGGCGCCCACGCCCGGTGCATATCGAAATCCCCCTGGACGTGCTGGTGGAAAACGCCGATGCGCTGCTTGCCAGCCTGCCCGTCAGCATTGCCCGCCCCGGCCCCGCGCCTGCTGCGATTGAGCAGATGAGCCAGCGTCTGGCCCAGGCCAAGCGACCGCTGATTCTGGCTGGCGGCGGTGCGATCGATGCGGCGCCGGCACTGACGCAACTGGCCGAGCGCCTCGGCGCGCCGGTGGCCCTGACCATCAACGCCAAGGGCATGCTGCCCTCCTCTCACCCTCTGTTGATCGGCTCGACGCAAAGCCTGGTCGCCACACGGGCGCTGGTGGCCGAGGCCGATGTGGTGCTGGCAATCGGCACAGAGTTGGCCGAGACCGATTACGACGTGACGTTTGCCGGCGGCTTCGAGATCCCCGGCGTACTGCTGCGTATTGATATCGACCCCGACCAGACCGTACGCAATTACCCGCCGACACTGGCGCTGGTAGCCGATGCCAACGTGGCGAGCGAGGCTCTACTGGCAAGCCTTGCGCCGTTGCCATTACGAGATCCGCAGTGGGGAGCTGTGCGGGTCAGCCGTCTGCAGGCGCAGTTGGCCACCGAGTGGGATGCCCCGACCCGTGCCCAGACGGTTTTTTTGCAGACGGTTTTCGAGGTGCTGCCGGATGCCGTGTGCGTCGGCGATTCGACCCAGCCGGTGTACACCGGCAACCTGACCTTCAACCCCGAACAGCCGCGGCGCTGGTTCAACTCATCGACGGGCTACGGCACGCTCGGCTACGCCCTGCCCGCGGCAGTGGGGGCCTGGCTGGGGCGTCGTGCCGAAGGCAAACCCGGCGGCCCGGTGCTGTGCCTGATTGGTGATGGCGGCCTGCAATTTACCCTGGCCGAACTGGCCAGCGCAGTGGAGGCGCAAACGCCGATCATCGTGCTGCTGTGGAACAACCAGGGCTACGGCGAGATCAAGAAATACATGCTCAATCGCGCCATCGAGCCTGTTGGCGTGGACATCTACACCCCGGACTTTATCGGTGTGGCCAAGGCCCTGGGTTGTGCCGCGCAGGCGGTCGGGGATGAAGCGCAATTGCGCGCAGCGCTGGCCAGCGCCGGCGACCGCCAGGGGCCCAGCGTGATTGAAATCGATGAGCTGCGCTGGCAGCAATCTCTGGGCCTATAAGCTCATGCGCAGGCGCGCCAGATCCCGCACCGGTGGCGCGCCAAACTGGCGGCTGTACTCGCGGCTGAATTGCGACGGGCTCTCATAGCCCACGCGATAGCCCGCGGCCGACGCATCCAGGCCTTCGCTGAGCATCAATCGGCGGGCTTCGTTAAGGCGCAGTTGCTTTTGGTATTGCAGCGGGCTCATGGCGGTCATGGCCTTGAACCGGTGGTGCAGGGTCGACACGCTGAGATTGGCTTCGCGTGCCAGGCTGTCGATGCGCAACGGCTGCTCAAAGTTACCGTTAAGCCAGGAAATCGCCCGGCTGACGCGGTGGTTCTGGCTGTTCTCGCTGGCGATCTGATACAGCCGATGGCCCTGCGGGCTGCGTAGCAGCCGGTAGAGAATCTCGCGGCGAATTAATGGCGCGAGCATGGCGATGTCTTTGGGCGTATCGAGCAGACGTGTCAGACGCAGCAGTGCATCGAGCATCAACGGGTCGATGGGTTCGACATACAGCCCGCGCCCGGTAGGTCGTGATGGCACGCCCATGGGGCCAGCCTCGCTGATCAGCGTGGCGATCTCGGCCGGGTCAATGTCCAAGCGCAAAGCCAGTACCGGGTGCTCGGGGGATATTTCCAGCACCCGGCCACTGATGGGCATCGACACCGAAACCACCAGGTAATTGAGCGGGTCGTAGGCGAAGTATTCGTCTGCCAGGCGTACCTCTTTGCGCCCCTGGGCCATGATGCACAAAGCGGGTTTGGGCAGGCTCGGAGAGAAACCGCTGGGCTGGCTGTAGCGCGACACGAACAGCGCCTCGACGCCGGTGGTGAACGAGCCGTCTTGCGGGGCGTGACGAAAAATCAGGTCGGCCAGTTCCACCCGCTGCGTTTCAAAGGCGGGGTCGAGCGCGGGCCGCGGCGGTTCCAGCAGGGACATGGGGCGCATCCTTCTTGCAGTGATGGCACAGCTTAAGTTTGTGCAAGGCCAAGGGGTAGCTAATTTCTGCCGTTGTCTTGCCTGATCCTGTCAAAGCCCGGGAGCAGCCCCCCGCCGAACCCGGCGCAGACGCACAACCTTGCTCGAAACCCTGATAGCCAGGCCGTTTGCCCGATTGTCCGGGCGGGCGGCTGGCAGGCGGGGGTTTGCAGGATCGTGCAAGCCTCGGGCAGGAATCGACTAACGGTCAGTTGCTGCGCCCCTTAAGCTTTGAACCTCCCCCCAACACCACTTTCCTTTGTGGAGGCCAGCATGCCCCAGCCCAATGCCGTCAGTCATATGACCGTGGTTCGCGCCCGCGCCGGGTGCTCGGCCCAGGTCGAGGCCTGCCTGAGCCAACTGATCGAACCGAGCCTGCAAACCCCCGGCTGCCTGCACTTTGCCTTGCAGCATTGCGATAACGATCCGCTGCTGTGGCAGGTTGCTGGCTACTGGCAGGATGAACCCTCGATGCAGGCCTACTTCAACTCAGCGCTGATGGATATCTACGGCACCCTGGTACACCAGCAAGTGGTGGACAGCCTCGATTTTCAGACCTACAGCGATGCAGGCGGGCCGAAGAGGTAGAATGGCGGTTTTTCACTGCCGGGAGTTGGCGCATGGCGCGTAAGGAATTTGCACAGTTTGAAGCGGTATCCGCTGTAGTCCCGGTAGAACCGGGTGTTTATCACGCAGCAATTGCGGTCAAAGCCTTGTACGAAGGTGGAACCCCGCGCTTTCACAAAATTCTCATCGAGCAGACCTTCAAGACTGCGACCGCCGCCGATGCCGCTGCAGCCGAGCAACTTGAAGCCCTGCAAGGCGTCACCGAGGACGCCGAGCTGGTGTGGTAATCAGCGTGGGCGATGCATCTTGAACAATGCTTCGGGGCCCAGCTGGAAGTAATCCGCCGGGCCGCCGCCGCGCAAGATCGGCTCGGCGGCGGCGGTATCGTAAATCCCGTCCTTGAGCAGGTGCCTGGCAATATGCACCGCCACCACCTCCCCCAGAATCAGCCAGCTTGGCACCAGTTCCTGGTCTGCCCGTTGCAGCTGGATAATCTGGGTGACCTTGCATTCAAACGACACCGGCGTTTCGGCCACGCGCGGCACACTGATCACCCGTGACGGTACGGTGGTCAGCCCGGCCAGCTCGAACTCATTGACCTCGGGCGCGACCATGGCACAGCTTTGGTTCATGGACTCGGCCAGCGGCCGGGTGGCGAGGTTCCAGACGAACTCGCCGGTTTGTTCGATGTTATTGAGGCTGTCTTTGCGACCTACACTGCAAAACCCGATGATCGGCGGGATGTAGTTGAATGCGTTGAAAAAGCTGTAGGGCGCAAGGTTCAAGCGGCCCTGGGCGTCCTGTGACGAAATCCAGCCGATGGGGCGCGGACCGACGATGGCATTGAACGGATCATGGGGCAGGCCGTGGCCCTGGGATGGTTCATAGAAATGGATATCGTCATACATGGGAAGAGTCCGCAAACGGCTGAGATAGAGGGCCCATATAGTGCAAGGCATTTGGGTTGATTACAAAAGCTTCCATGGCGAATTGCGAGGCTTTCGTAGCAGCTGCCGAAGGAACGAGGCTGCGTTCGGCGGCGAAGCCGTCGCAAAATCAGACAATGGGGTGCGCCAGTTAAAACCGGTACTCAGGATTTACGACGACTACGTCCCCGAACGCAGCCTCGTTCCTTCGGCAGCTGCTACAAGTGGATCGCCATTTCCTCCCCCCCAAAAACAACTAAGCCCGGCCAAGGCCGGGCTGGAGTGCCTGTTTCAGCGGTTAGCTGAACCGGGCGCCTTCGGTGCGATCGTAACCGTCAGCGGCGAAGGTAGCCGATTTGGTGCGGCTGAAACCGTCTTCGGCAAATGTGGCCGAACCTGTGCGGTCATAACCGTCGGCAGCCACGGCAGCAGAACCTGTGCGGCTGTAGCCATCTTCAGCAAAGCTCGACGAATGGGTTTTATCGAAACCGTCGGCGGCAACAGCATTGAAAGCCAGGACAGAGAAAGCAGCAGCGAGGATAAGTTTGGTTTTCATGATCAAGTTCCTTGTTTCGTGTTTGGGATGTTGAGTGGCTATGGGTTTAAGACTACGCCGATTAATTTGATTAAAAAGCGCAAAAAACAGCACAAACAAATCAGTTAATTCGATGTATAGGCCCGCACAAAAACAGGTTGTACAGGCTGTCCATCGTTGCGCAGGGTGGCTTAGCACTTCAGCCGGCCCACAGGCGTTGCTGAGATTGATAGTGGGCTAACAGTATTAACTGACAATTAATTGGGAAAAATCGTATTCACAGACAGGCTTTTCATCTGTCCATTACCTATTTTTCACCCCCCGAGCACCAGTCTTCCGCGGGCAAAAAAGCCGATCCCAAAAACGGCTTTGCCCCCCATAAACACTGGAGCCTCGACCGAATGAACAAACTTCCTCAAATTACCCTTGCGTTTTGGGTGATGAAAATCTGCGCCACGACCCTGGGCGAAACCGCGGGCGACTTGCTGTCGATGACCCTCAATGTCGGCTATGCCGTCAGCTCGATGCTGCTTATCAGCGTGTTTGTGCTGACCTTGCTGACTCAGCTGTCCTCCAAAACCTACAACCCCGTGCTGTATTGGCTGGTGATTCTGTCCACCAGCACCGCCGGCACCACCCTGTCTGACTTTATGGACCGCACCCTCGGCCTGGGCTATGCCACGGGCTCGCTGATTCTGGTGTCGATACTGGTGGCGATATTCGCGCTGTGGAAATGGAGCGGTGAGTCACTGAATGTCAGCCAGGTGCAGAGCCGACGCGGCGAGATGTTCTACTGGATGGCGATTCTGTTTTCCAACACTCTGGGCACTGCCCTGGGTGACTACCTGGCGGATGATTCGGGGCTGGGTTTTGCGGGTGGCGCGCTGTTTATCGGGGCGACTATCGGGGTGGTGGTGCTGGCGCGCTACTTCAGCAAAATCTCGCCGGTGGTGTTGTTCTGGGTCGCATTCGTGCTGACGCGCCCGTTCGGCGCAACCCTGGGCGACTTCCTGACCAAACCCCTGGACAAGGGCGGGCTGGACTTCGGCACCATCGGCTCATCGCTGGTGCTGGCGGGGATATTGGTGGTCATGATTGGCGGGGCGACGTATCTGAAAAACAAACAGGCCGGCCAATCGGCCAGCCTGTCGGGTAGCAGCATCGGCTAACCCCTGTGGGAGCGGGCTTGCTCGCGATGCAGGCGCTGCGGTGTTTCAGTTGCAGCGCAGCGATTCAATCGCGAGCAAGCCCGCTCCCACACCACTGGGTAGGCCGTCAGTCAGTCTCGATGCGCGAGTGCTTGCGGGTGTCTTTCATGGTGGCATACACCGCCAGCGAGCAGGCAATACAAGCCGTAACGTACCAGTAGTAACCGGTTTCCATACCTGCGCTCTTGAACCACAGCGCGATATATTCAGCCGTACCACCAAAAATCGACACGGTCAGTGCGTAAGGCAAACCTACGCCCAGTGCGCGAATCTCCGTGGGGAACAGTTCCGCTTTGACCACGGCGTTGATCGAGGTGTAGCCGCTGACGATGATCAGTGCGGCCATGATCAGGAAGAACGCGCCCCACCAGGTGGTGATGGTGTGCAGGGTGGTGAGGATCGGCACGGTAAACAGGGTCCCCAGTACACCGAAGGCGATCAGGATCGGACGACGGCCGATCTTGTCCGAAAGCCCGCCCACCAGCGGCTGGATGCACATGAACAGGAACAATGTAGCGGCCGAAATGGTGGTGGAGTCCGAGATGCTCATGCCCACCGTGTTCACCAGATACTTCTGCATATAGGTGGTGTAGGTGTAGAACGCCAGGGTGCCGCCCATAGTCAGGCCGACGACGGTCATCAGCTCCTTGGGATGACGCAGCAAGGTGCGCATGGCGCTTTCTTTAGGCTTGACCTTGGTCTTTTTGAACGACTCGGTTTCTTCCATGCCACGACGCAGATACAGCGCGACCACGGCACACAGGGCGCCGATCACGAACGGCACGCGCCAGCCCCAGCTGTAAAGCTGTTCTTCGGTCAGGGTCTGTTGCAGCACGATCAGCACGCCCAGGGCGATGAGCTGGCCCGAGATCAGGGTCACGTACTGGAAACTGGAGAAGAAACCGCGACGTTCCTTGGTCGCCATTTCACTCAGGTAAGTGGCCGAAGTGCCGTATTCACCGCCCACCGACAAGCCTTGCAGCAAGCGGGCGAAGACCAGCAGGATCGGTGCCCAGACGCCGATGGTTTCGTAACCCGGCGATAGCGCGATCACCAGCGAACCGAAGCACATCAGCAATACCGAGGCCATCAGTGCGGCTTTACGGCCTTTGCGGTCAGCGTACAGGCCCATCAGCCAGCCACCGATGGGGCGCATCAAAAAGCCCACGGCGAAGATCGCAGCGGTGTTGAGCAGTTGTGCGGTGGTGTCGCCCTTAGGGAAAAAAGCCTTGGCGAAATACAGCGAGAACGCGGCGTAAACGTACCAGTCGTACCACTCGACCATATTGCCGACGGAACCACTGAAAATCGATTTGATGCGGCTGGAGGTGGTCTTTTCTTTAGGCGCCGCAGACACGGCCCCGGCAGGCAGGGTGCTGGAGTTATCCATTGAATGGATCCTTCTTTTATTTGTTTTTTTATAGCGCGTCAAAACGCGAGCTTGCAGGGCTATAGCAGGACTTGTGCCAACGCTTGAAGCCACGGTTTACATGGCTTGCGGGAGATGGATAAGCGGGAATCCGCTGACTTTCAGCGCAGGAATAAGCGGAAATCCGCCGACAGGCAAATCCAGATCTGCCTGACGCCAGACATCAGCCCCCTCTCCCTGCGGGAGAGGGTTGGGGTGAGGGGAAAACCGTCAAGGTCGAGCGCTGATCTGCTTTTGCAGGTTCTGAATCTGGCTTTGCAGGGTGTTGATGTTGCGCGTCATCTGCGCACGGAACACGTCAAACTCGGCCGCATTGGCGCCTTGAGCCGGAGCCGGACGATTTTCGAGTTCGCTTTTGAGCACGATCATGTCCTGCTCCAGGCGCTCCACTGCCGCGCTCGGGTTGCCCTGTTTCTTCAAGGCCGCCACCTCTGCGACCTGCTGGGCGACACCCGCCTTGAGCGTGGCCAGCTCAGTGCCCAGGTTCTTGATTTCGGTTTCGAGCTTGGCCTGGTTTTCTTTCTGCGCCGTCACTTGCAGCAACATGGCCGCATTGATTTGCTCAAAGCGCTGATCCAGATCCCCCTGCTGCCCCGCCACCAACCCTTGCTGACGCTTGCTCTGCTCAAGCAACTGTTCTTCAAGCTGCTTGATCTGCATCTTCAAGGCTTCGCTGCCGGTATTGATCGTCGACTCACTGGCAACCACCTTGCCGGAAATGGCCTGCAGGCGCCCGGCAGCTTCTTCGCTGATACGGGCAAAACTCTCCTGGGTGGCCACCAACTGTTGCTCCATCAGCGAAATCTGCTGAAAGCTCCACCAGGCCAACCCGCCAACGGCCACCAGCAAGGCACAGATCAAGGTCCACAAAGGCCCGGTGCTCGGGCCCTTGACCTTGATCACCGGCGTGTTGCGCGAGTACACCGTGGTGCGCTCACGGGCACCAGGGCTGGCCTGCGGCTCATCATGATCATGGGCATCGGCGCGCAGGGTCGGCACATTGTCAAAGTCGTCGCGGGCATCGTTACGCATCGTAAACCTTTAAAAATGGCGGCAGCGGTTAGCGGTAAGGGGATTCCTGAGCTTTCCACCAGCCGCAGAATTCATCAAGCGCGGCCCACAGACTCACCTTGGGATCGTAATCGAGGTAATGCCGGGCGCGGCCGATGTCGAGGGTAAAGTCTTTGTTCATGATCTGCACGCCCAAACGCGAGAGTGACGGCTCAGGCTGCCCCGGCCACAGCTTGCAGGCCGCTTCGTTAAGCGCTCCTCGGCAGTAGGCCAGGGTGTAGCCCCGGTAACGGGTCACTTGCGCCACGTTCATTTGGCGCATCACATAATTGACCACATCCCAATAAGGTATCGGCGTGCCATTGCTTATATTGTAGGCCCTGCCCAACGCCGCAGCGCTGCTCAGCAAGCTGCTCATCAGCGCCTCATTGAGGTTTTGCATGCTGGTGAAGTCGACCTTGTTCAGACCGTTGCCGACAATGGCCAGCCGGCCCTTGCGCTGCTGCTTGAGCAATCGCGGGAAGAGGCTCATGTCCCCTGCCCCGGTAACCAGACTGGGGCGCAGGGCAACCACTTCAAGACCAAACTCCTGGGCACCAAACACCTTCTGCTCTGCCAGGTTTTTAGTGGCGGCATAGGGGTGCCTGAAGCGCTTGGGCACCTGCTCCTCGGTCAGGTCGTTGTGGTCGCGGCCATCGAAGTACAACGCTGCCGAAGACAAGTGCACCAGGCGCCGCACCCGCTGCTTGAGGCAGGCTTCAACCACGTTTTCGGTCACCAGCACGTTGTCACGGTGGAAGTCCTGATAACGCCCCCAGGCGCCCACATGCCCCGCACAATGCACCACCGCATCGACATCGACGCACAAGTCGCGCACCAGCAAGCCATCGGTCAAATCCCCCGGGATAAATTCAGCCCCGCGTCGCACCAGGTGTTCGACACCTTCGGCCCGACGCCCGCTGACCCGTACGTCAAAGCCCTGCTCCAGGGCAAAACGCGCAAAGCGTCCGCCAATAAAGCCGCTTGCGCCGGTGACCAGAATCTTCATCAATCACTCCAAATGCTGTAATTCGTGCTGCTTGCTCTTTAAACGCCGGTTATCAGGCCAAAGGCACTAACCAGCGGGCTGCCGAACGCGATAAATGTTCGGTCAGTTGCCCCAGCAGTTGTCCGCCATTGCGCCAATGATGCCAGTACAGTGGCACGTCGATGGGTTTATCTGGCAAAAGCTCCACCAGGCTGCCATTTGCCAATTGTTCGCGCACTTGCAGTTCAGGCACCAGCCCCCACCCCAGGCCGGCCTCGGTGAGGCGGATAAAGCCCTCTGAGGACGGGCACAAATGGTGCTCGAAACCCTCTTCGACGCCCAGTGCGGCAAGGTAGCGGTGCTGCAGAAAATCATCCGGGCCGAACACCAGGGCCGGCGTTTTTGACAACTGCACGGCACTCACCCCATGGGGAAAATGCCGCGCTATAAAGGCCGGGCTGGCCAGCGCACGGTATCGCATGGCCCCCAGCAGCACACTGCGAGCCCCGGCAACCGGGCGCTCACTGGCGCACAGGCAGGCTGCCACTTCACCGGCACGCATGCGTTTGAGGCCAACGGTCTGATCCTCAACCACCATATCCAGCAGCAGGTGTTGCTCGGCACAAAAATCGCCCACGGCCTGCGCCCACCAGGTGGCCAGGCTGTCGGCATTCAAGGCGATCCGCAACCGCTCCGGCAAACCGTCTTCGTCCAGCGCCGGCACCGCACTTTGCAAGTCACGCTCCAGCAAACGCACTTGCTGTACATGGTTGAGCAGGCGCCGGCCGATCTCGGTCGGGGTCGGTGGCGTGGCGCGCACCAGCACCGGCTGGCCGATACGGGCCTCAAGCAATTTGATGCGCTGGGAGATGGCCGATTGTGACAGCCCAAGCACCTGCGCCGCCCGCTCAAATCCGGCTTGTTCCACCACTGCAGCGAGGGCCGAGAGTAATTTATAGTCGAACATCAGTTTTCCTAATGAGCGATCAGCAATATTGGTTTTTCTTATACAGCCAAGGGCAGGACAATAGCCAGCAGCAACCCCGCCTGCAGTACAACGAGTAATCCTTATGTGGCAAAGCTACCTTAATGGCCTGTTGGTCGCGTTCGGCCTGATCATGGCCATCGGCACCCAGAATGCCTTCGTCCTGGCACAAAGCCTGCGCCGTGAACACCACCTGCCCGTGGCCGCATTTTGCGTGGTGAGCGATGCCTTGCTGGTGGCCGCCGGGGTGTTCGGCCTGGCCACCCTTCTGGCACAAAACCCGTTATTGCTCAGCGTGGCACGCTGGGGCGGCGCGGTGTTTTTGTTGTGGTACGGCACCCAGGCACTGCGTCGGGCGTTTTCCCAGTCGAGCCTTGAACAATCTGCCGGCCAGACGGCGCGCTCGCTCAAGGCAGTGATGCTCAGTGCGCTGGCCGTGACTCTGCTCAACCCCCATGTCTATCTCGATACAGTGTTGCTGATCGGCTCCCTTGGTGCTCAACAAAGCGTGCCCGGCGCCTATGTAGTGGGCGCGGCCAGTGCTTCGCTGATGTGGTTTTTCACCCTGGCCCTGGGCGCTGCCTGGCTTGCGCCGTGGCTGGCACGGCCAAACACCTGGCGCATCCTCGATTTGCTGGTGGCGGTGATGATGTATGCGGTGGCGGTGCAACTGATAGTTTCGGGCTGAGCGCAAAACCTGTGGGAGCGGGCTTGCTCGCGATGCAGACGGCGCAGTCTGTCAGACAAACCCCAGCGATATCATCGCGAGCAAGCCCGCTCCCACAGCTAAAAAAAATAGTCCCACACCTGCTGAAACGTCTATCCCACACAGTTGTCGCGTGGTTAAGCGGTCACCCCGGTGCTATGATCCTGACCCTGCGCCGCAAAGAGTAAAAACTCATCGGCGCGTGTTTGGCCGCCCGTGATCGGCCTTGCGCTCATCGCAACTGACCTGATTAGGAGAATCATCATGGCTTTCGAATTGCCGCCGCTGCCGTACGCACACGATGCCCTGCAGCCGCACATCTCCAAAGAAACCCTGGAGTTTCACCACGACAAGCACCACAACACCTACGTCGTGAACCTGAACAACCTGGTGCCAGGCACCGAGTTCGAAGGCAAAACCCTGGAAGAGATCGTTAAAACCTCTTCGGGCGGTATCTTCAACAACGCCGCTCAGGTCTGGAACCACACCTTCTACTGGAACTGCCTGGCGCCAAACGCCGGCGGCCAACCGACTGGCGCGCTGGCTGATGCCATCAACGCTGCCTTCGGTTCGTTCGACAAGTTCAAGGAAGAATTCAGCAAGACTTCCATCGGCACCTTCGGCTCCGGCTGGGGCTGGCTGGTGAAGAAAGCTGACGGTTCCCTGGCCCTGGCCAGCACCATCGGCGCCGGCAACCCGCTGACCAGCGGCGACACCCCGCTGCTGACCTGCGACGTTTGGGAACAC
Organism: Pseudomonas fragi; assembly: GCF_900105835.1. Taxonomy (NCBI): domain Bacteria; kingdom Pseudomonadati; phylum Pseudomonadota; class Gammaproteobacteria; order Pseudomonadales; family Pseudomonadaceae; genus Pseudomonas; species Pseudomonas fragi. Next base: position 4,508,964 of record NZ_LT629783.1, on the reverse strand, counting down.
GCCTACTACATCGACTACCGCAACGTGCGTCCGAAGTATGTAGAAGCGTTCTGGAACCTCGTTAACTGGAAGTTCGTGGCTGAGCAGTTCGAAGGCAAGACCTTCACTGCCTAAGCCTCGCTCCAGATAAAAAAACCCGGCATTGCCGGGTTTTTTTTTGGCCGCGTGAAAAGTGCCAAAAGACCCTTGCGCACAATCCGGGCCAGCTAGTATGAAAGCGTTGGTTTTTTTTATTGCGCGCCTCAAGTTCGAAGTCAGAATACCGACACAGTGGCGATCGTGAACAGCGTGTGCTGACGGCTTGCATACTTGTCCCCCCAACAGGCATTAACGGCGAGAAACAAGGAATAGCGCTTTGAAGCGGCAATTCAAAAACAGCTTGTCACTCAAGTTGCTCCGGATCGTGCTGCTGTCGGCACTGGTTGTCGGAGGAGTGCTGAGTTGCGCACAAATCGTGTTCGATGCCTACAAAGTCCGACAGGCCGTCACGACCGATGCCGGGCGCATCCTCGACATGTTTCGCGACCCCTCGACCCAGGCGCTTTATAGCCTGGACCGTGACATGGCCATGCAAGTCATCGAAGGCCTGTTCCAGGACCCGGCTGTGCGCAAGGCATCCATCGGCCACCCCAATGAAGCGGCCCTCGCCGAAAAAGCCCGGGCATTGCACAGTTCATCAAGCCGCTGGGTGACCGACATGATTTTGGGTCGCGAGCACACGTTCAGTATCCCGCTGGTGGGCCAGGGGCCCTACAGCGAGTACTACGGCGACCTGAGCATTACCCTCGATACTGCCACTTACGGCCAGGGCCTGTTGACCGACTCCGCCGTCATGCTGTTTTCCGGCCTGTTGCGCGCCCTGCTGATGGGGCTGGTGTTGTATCTGGTCTATCACTGGCTGTTGACCAAGCCGCTGTCCAACATCATTGGCCACCTGACCAGCATCAACCCCGACCGCCCCAGCGAGCATGTGATCCCCCTGCTCAAGGGCCATGAGCACAACGAACTGGGGGTGTGGGTCAATACATCCAATCAGTTGCTGGCTTCGATCGAGCGCAACAACCGCTTGCGCCACGAAGCCGAAAGCTCGTTGCTGCGCATGGCCCAGTACGACTTTTTGACCGGGCTGCCCAACCGCCAGCAATTGCAGGGGCAATTGGGCAAGATCCTCACCGATGCAGGCCGCTTGCAGCGCCGGGTCGCCGTGCTGTGCGTGGGCCTGGACGACTTTAAGGGCATCAACGAACAGTTCGGCTATCAAACCGGCGACCAGTTGCTCCAGGCCCTGGCCGACCGCTTGCGCGCCCATAGCGGCAGCCTCGGTGCGCTTGGCCGTCTGGGCGGCGATCAGTTTGCCCTGGTGCAGGCCCATATCGAGCAGCCTTACGAGGCCGCCGAGCTGGCCCAGAGCATTCTCGATGACCTCGAATCACCGTTCAGCCTCGATCAGCAAAGCATCCGCCTGCGCGCCACCATCGGCATCACCCTGTTCCCCGAAGATGGCGACACTACCGAGCAATTGCTGCAAAAGGCCGAGCAGACCATGACCCTGGCCAAAAGCTATTCGCGCAGCCGCTACCAGTTTTATATCGCCAGCGTCGACCGCGAGATGCGGCGCATGCGCGAGCTGGAAAAAGACCTGCGCGAAGCCCTCTTGTGCAACCAGCTGCACCTGGTCTACCAGCCGCAAATCCGCTACAGCGACCACCGCGTAGTCGGCGTCGAGGCCCTGTTGCGCTGGCAGCACCCGCAGCACGGCATGGTCCCGCCCGATCTGTTTATCCCGCTGGCGGAAAAAAACGGCAGTATCATTGCCATCGGCGAATGGGCACTGGACCAGGCCTGCCGCCAACTGCGCGAATGGCACGACCAGGGCTTCAGCGAGCTGCGCATGGCGGTCAACCTGTCCACTGTGCAATTGCACCACGTCGAACTGCCGCGGGTAGTCAACAATCTGTTGCAGCGCTACCGCTTGCCGCCGCGCAGCCTGGAGCTGGAAGTCACCGAAACCAGCCTGATGCAAGACATCAGCACGGCCGCCCAGCACCTGCTCAGCCTGCGCCGCTCCGGTGCGCTGATTGCCATTGATGACTTCGGCACCGGCTACTCATCCTTGAGCTATCTCAAGAGCCTGCCACTGGACAAGATCAAGATCGATAAAAGCTTTGTCCAGGACCTGATCGATGACGGTGACGACGCCACCATCGTGCGCGCCATCATCCAGCTCGGTAAAAGCCTGGGCATGCAGGTGATCGCCGAAGGCGTCGAAACCGCCGAACAGGAAGCCTATGTCATTGCCGAAGGCTGCCATGAAGGCCAGGGCTACCTGTACAGCAAACCCCTTGGCGCACGGGAGTTGGTCGCTTATCTGAAGCAGGCGAAGCGTAACAAGGCAGTCATTCTGTAAGTCCATATTTCGAGATTCACTAAAGCCCCGGCGCAGAGCGCAAGTAAACAAGAAATATTTCCAACCGTAGCCCTTTACAGAAAATGCATATCTTTCGCATCATGTGGCAGTTTTGCGTGCAGCCGCACGCTTGTCCCACCTCTCGAAGCAGGATTTTCGCCATGATTCGTATGCCCCTGGCTACCGCCAGTCTGCTGGCCATTGCTATCTCACTCGCCGGCTGTGGCGACAAGGACAAGGAAAAAACCGCTGCGGCGCCGACCCCGGCAGCCGCCACCAGCACTGCGACGCCAGCCACTGACGTCACCGCGGCAAAAGTCGACGAAGCTGCTGCCAAGGCTGTCGTGGCCCATTACGCCGACATGGTTCATGCCGTGTACAGCGATGCCGAAAGCACCGCCAAAAAACTGCAGACCGCTATCGATGCGTTCCTGGCCAAACCGAACGACGACACCCTCAAGGCCGCTCGCGCCGCCTGGGTTGAAGCCCGCGTGCCATACCTGCAAAGCGAAGTGTTCCGCTTCGGCAACACCATCATCGACGACTGGGAAGGCCAGGTGAACGCATGGCCGCTGGACGAAGGCCTGATCGACTACGTTGACGCCAACTACGCCGGCGCACTGGGCAACCCGGGTGCCAATGCCAACATCATTGCCAACACCCAGATCCAGGTCGGCGAAGACAAGGTCGACGTCACCGAAATCACCCCGGAAACCCTGGCCAGCCTCAACGAGCTGGGCGGTTCCGAAGCCAACGTAGCCACCGGCTACCACGCCATCGAATTCCTCCTGTGGGGCCAGGACCTCAACGGCACCGGCCCGGGCGCAGGCAACCGTCCTGCTTCGGACTACCTGGAAGGCGAAGGCGCCACCGGTGGTCATAACGATCGCCGTCGCGCTTACCTGAAAGCCGTAACCCAGCTGCTGGTCAACGACCTCAATGAAATGGTCGGCAACTGGGCACCGAACGTGGCCGACAACTACCGCGCCACGCTGGAAGCCGAGCCGGTACAAAACGGCCTGCGCAAGATGCTGTTCGGCATGGGCAGCCTGTCGCTGGGCGAACTGGCCGGCGAGCGCATGAAAGTGTCCCTGGAAGCCAACTCGCCTGAAGACGAGCAGGACTGCTTCAGCGACAACACCCACAACTCGCACTTCTACGATGCCAAGGGCATCCGCAACGTGTACCTGGGCGAGTACGTGCGGGCCGACGGCACAAAAATGACCGGCCCTAGCCTGTCGTCGCTGGTGGTGGTCATCGACCCGGCTACCGACGCCACGCTCAAGTCCGACCTGGCCGACACTGAAGCCAAGATCCAGGTCATGGTTGATCGCGCCAACAAGGGCGAGCACTACGACCAGTTGATCGCTGCGGACAACGCTGCGGGCAACCAGGTGGTACGTGATGCCATTGCAGCGCTGGTCAAGCAGACCGGTGCCATCGAGCAAGCTGCCGGCAAGCTGGGTATCAGCGACCTGAACCCGGACAACGCCGATCACGATTTTTGATCTGCGGCGCTGAGTGACTGAGTAATGAGGCGACCTTCGGGTCGCCTTTTTTTGCGGCAGGACGCCGCGCCAGCCGCCACGGGCCATCCATGGCCCATCGCGGCTCTCCCGGCATCCATGCCGGGAGACCCACTGCGCAGAACCTCCTCTCGGCCTCCCGATGGGGCTGGTAGATCAAAATCAAAAAACAGATCAAAAGCAGAAGGGCCATTTGTCTGCCCCAAGTCACAGCAAACGCTAATCCCTCTTATTTCAATTCACCTTCCCTGCTAGACTTTACGCCCTCGATTTTGCTCACTGATCTGGACGCTTGATGCCTTCGTTGCCTCTTCGCCTGTCTCTGTTGCTAGTGGCCCTGGGCCTTGGCGGCTGTGATGATGCCCCGCGCTTTACCAAACCCGAGCCCGGCGAAGCCCGCTCCGGCGGCGCGACTACGGTGCGTAAAAGCGATCACAACGCCTTTTCCATGCCATCAGCCAACCTTTCGCCCACCCGGCGTCTGGATTTCAGTGTCGGCAACAGTTTTTTTCGCAGCCCCTGGGTCATCGCTCCGTCAACCACCACCGCGCGTGACGGCCTGGGCCCGCTGTTCAACACCAACGCCTGCCAGAACTGCCATATCAAGGATGGTCGCGGCCACCCGCCCGCCCCCGGCGCCAAAAATTCGGTGTCGATGCTGGTACGCCTGTCGATCCCCAACGACCCGACTTATGCCACGCTGATCGAACAGGCTGGCATCGTGCCCGAGCCGGTCTATGGCGGCCAGTTGCAGGATATGTCGGTTCCCGGTGTAGTCCCCGAGGGCAAGGTGCGAGTCGATTACGAACCCGTGACCGTGCGTTTCAAGGACGGCACTGAAGTCGAGCTGCGCAAGCCCACGCTGCAAATCACCCAGTTGGGCTATGGCCCGATGCACCCCGATGCCCGCATGTCAGCCCGCATCGCGCCGCCGATGATTGGCCTGGGGCTGCTCGAAGCCATCCCCAACGAGGCGATCCTGGCCAATGCCGATGCCCAGCGAAAAACCGCTGGCGGCGTGGCCGGGCGTCCGAACTGGGTGTGGGATGACGCGCAACAAAAGACGGTTTTGGGCCGTTTTGGCTGGAAAGCCGGACAACCGAATCTCAATCAACAAAATGTTCACGCCTTTTCTGGTGATATGGGCCTCACGACTTCCCTGAGACCCTTCGATGACTGCACCAAGGCCCAAACTGCCTGCCTCGAGGCGCCCAACGGCAATGGCCCGGATGGCGAACCCGAGGTCAGCGACAACATTCTGCGCCTGGTGGAGTTCTACACCCGCAACCTGGCTGTGCCCGCCCGCCGTGATGTCGGCGCGCCCCAGGTGCTGGCCGGTAAAAACCTGTTCTATCAGGCAGGCTGCAGCGCCTGTCACACACCGACTTTCACGACATCGGCCAGCGCTGCCGAGCCCGAACTGGCCAATCAGGTCATCCACCCCTACAGCGACCTGCTGCTGCATGATATGGGCCCGGGCCTTGCCGACAACCGCACCGAGTTCGCCGCCAGCGGCCGCGACTGGCGCACGCCACCGCTGTGGGGGATTGGTTTGACCCAGGCGGTGAGTGGCCACACCCAGTTTCTGCACGATGGACGTGCCCGCAACCTGCTTGAAGCCGTGCTGTGGCATGGCGGCGAGGCCGAACCGGCCAGGCAGCAGGTTTTACGTTTTAATGCCGAGCAGCGCGCTGCGTTGCTGGCGTTCCTGAACTCTCTTTAACGCCTTACAAGATCGGGGACCCCGACATGTTTCGACCCAAGCTTCTGTTCACCAGCCTTGCCGCCATCGCCCTGGCTGCCTGCTCGCCTCAAGACCCGCAGGCCGTCACTTCGGCAGCCATCGCCAAACAAGTGATCCTGCCTACCTACAGCCGCTGGGTTGAAGCTGACCGCCAGCTGGCGGTCAGTGCCCTGGCCTATTGCCAGGGCAAGGAAAGCCTGGAAACCGCCCGTGCCGACTTCCTGCACGCGCAAAAGGCCTGGGCCGAGCTGCAACCGCTGCTGATCGGGCCTTTGGCTGAAGGCAATCGTTCGTGGCAGGTACAGTTCTGGCCGGACAAAAAGAACCTGGTCGGCCGTCAGGTCGAGCAGTTGGTGGTTGCCCAGCCGCAGATCGATGCTGCCGCCCTGGCCAAGTCCAGCGTTGTGGTGCAAGGCCTGTCGGCTTACGAATACATTCTGTTCGACAGCAATATCAACCTGGCTGACGATGCGCAAAAAGCCCGTTACTGCCCGCTGCTGACCGCCATCGGCGAACGTCAGAAGCAACTGGCCGAAGAGATTCTGGCCAGCTGGAACAGCACCGACGGCATGCTCGCGCAAATGAGCAAGTTCCCCAACCAGCGGTATGCCGACTCCCACGAAGCCATCGCTGACGTGCTGCGTGTGCAGGTGACTGCGCTGGATACCCTGAAGAAAAAACTCGGCACGCCAATGGGCCGCCAGAGCAAGGGCATTCCGCAACCGTTCCAGGCCGATGCCTGGCGCAGCGAGTCGTCACTCAAGAGCCTGGCCGCCAGCCTGGCCGCTGCCCAGACTGTTTGGGCCGGTGTCGACAACAAGGGCTTGCGCAGCCTGTTGCCTGCCGAACAAAAGCCACTGGCTGACAAGATCGACGCGGCCTACGCCACCTCGCTCAAGTTGTTCAACGACAACCAGCGCACGCTCAATGAGCTGCTGGCGGACGATGCCGGGCGCGCCCAGCTGAATGCCATCTACGACAGCCTCAACGTGGTTCACCGCCTGCACGAAGGCGAACTGGCCAAGGCCCTGGGTATCCAGCTGGGCTTTAACGCCAACGACGGCGATTGATAAAGGAAGGTTCGATGATGCGCAGGCAAGCACTCAAGCTTGGTGGTTTACTGCTCAGTGCAATGACGCTGGGCGGTTGGTCGCTGTTTAAACAAAAAGGCCAAAGCCCGCTGCTGCTGAGTGCCCGCGACGATGCAGACGGCAATCACTTTGCCGTCGGCTATCGACTCGATGGCACCCGGGTGTTCAGCACCCGGGTCGGCCAGCGCTGCCATGACATCATCAACCACCCGACGCTGCCCATCGCCTTGTTCGTGGCCCGGCGCCCCGGTACCGAAAGCTACCTGATCAGCCTGACCGACGGGCAGCTGCTGCAAACCCTGACCTCCCTGCCCAACCGGCATTTTTATGGTCACGCCGTGATCCATAAAGATGGCGAGTGGCTGTACACCACTGAAAACGACACCACTGATCCGGGCCGTGGCCTGCTAGGGGTTTATCGCTTTGAGGGCGAGCGCCTGGTTCACAGCGGCGAAATCCCCACCCACGGCGTCGGCCCGCATCAGGTGTCGTGGATGCCTGACGGTGAAACACTGGTGGTGGCCAACGGCGGAATTCGTACCGAAGCCGAAAGCCGGGTCGAGATGAACCTCAACGCGATGGAACCCAGCCTGGTGCTGATGCAGCGTGATGGCACCCTGCTCAGCAAGGAAACCCTGAGCCAGCAAATGAACAGCGTGCGCCACTTGGGCATTGCCAGTGACGGCACCATCGTCGCCTGCCAGCAATTTATGGGCGATGCCCATGAGTTGTCCGAATTGCTGGCCATCAAGCGTCCCGGCCAGCCATTTGAGCCCTTCCCGGTGGCCGAAGCACAACTGCGAGCAATGGGCCATTACACGGCCAGCGTCGCGGTCCACAGCGAGTTGCGTCTGGTCGCGCTGACGGCGCCACGGGGCAACCGTTTTTTCGTCTGGGACCTGGACAGCGGCGCCTTGCGCCTGGATGCGCCGTTGCCGGATTGTGCGGGGGTGGGTGCGGTGAAGGATGGGTTTGTGGTCACGTCCGGCCAGGGCCGCTGCCGTTTCTACGATTGCCGTCAGAACGACCTGATTGCCAAGCCTCTGGATTTGCCGTCGGGGCTTTGGGACAACCATCTACATATCATGTAGAACCAAAAAAACCTGTAGCAGCTGCCGAAGGAACGAGGCTGCGTTCGGCTGCGCAGCAGTCGTAAAGCCGGTGGGCATGGTGTATCAGAAACACCAACGCTGGATGGTTTTACGACTGCTGCGCAGCCGAACGTAGCCTCGCACAGCTCGTCAACGGCTACAGGGATTTGGCTATTACTTCTTCAGCCCCTGGCTCATGCCAAACATAAACAGCAACAAATCATGATCGGGCCGGGTCGCTACCGCCGCTTTAACCACCCGCGGCAACGGGCAATGAGCCCCCATTTGGGGCCCGCTCAACACTTGTGTCACCGGTTGTTCCCAAGCGGCAAACGCCACGCCAGCAATGACCAAGGCGCCCAGCAGAAACAAACTTCGTGCTATTTCTCGCTTCATCACCGTAAACCTTTGATAGCGCTGCCAAACACTGTCTTATAAAAGTAGATCAGTCTGTCCCACTCTGTGGCACTCCACGACGAATGGCGGCGCAATTGTTTAAGATCGTGGGAAGCGGCTTTTTGGGCCGTCAGGCGTTGCCGGCTTTTTTCCAGGTCCAGCAAAGCCACATCAATCACTGCCCCTTCGCCCTGCCCCGTCACCCGCACAAACACATGCTTGGCGTACAGGCAGCCGTGCTGCCAACGGCCCAGATGCATGCGGGCCAAGGTCTGACCGATCGCTTCAAGCACGCGGTCATGCACCGCTTCACCGTGACGCTCGCGCTCACCTGCGGCGTACCAGTTGTCGATCTCGACAAAGCCTTCCAGGCCCACGGTCACCAGCAATGCACGCCATTGTTTATCTGCCGCTTGCTGCGCCCCGCAGTACACCAGCTCAGGCACACCCACCGCCAAACGGCTCAAGGCCAGTAACGCATCCTGCTCCCGCAAAACCGTCGGGCGGCCCAGCGGGTAACGCCAGCTGCGGTAGGTATGCCCGACCTGTCGCTTGACGTAGAGCAAGCGCCCATCGGCGTCATGTATCCGTTGTACACCGCTCTCCCCACCGCGACGCTGGTTGGGCTCTTCAACCCATTCGCCTTGCCGATTCCAGTAGAACTCGAATGGGTCGTCAGTCGCAGAGGGAGCTTGCTGTACAAAATCAACGGTCATGAGTTATCTCTTTCGTAATACGTAAACCCGCCACATCGCGTAGAGCGGAATAAAGTCCAAATGGTCCTGAACGGTGAAGCCTGCCTTTTTGAATTCCGCCTCCACTGTAGCAGCAGGTAACACAAAACGATTTTGGTAACCGAATTGCTCTGCCTCTGCAGCGCGTTGACGCTCAAGACGCTTGCGTTTCCAGGCCTTGAAATTGCCATCAACCCACAATGAAATAATCACACTGTCCCGGCTAACGCGATGAAGCTCCCGCAATAGAGCCATCCGGTGGCTTGCATCACCAATGTGGTGCAGCAAGCGCATGCAGAAAACACTGTCAACCGAGTTGTCAGGCATATCTATTTCGAAAGCTGACATCTGCAAACGCCGTACCCGTTTAACCACATCGGCCGGTTGCGCCAACGAAGCCACCTCCAGCATCGACGCCGAGTTGTCCGCACCGATGATTTCACGGCTTGGCATTTGCGCCAGCAACGGCCAGAAACGGCCCGCACCACAAGGCAAATCGAGGACAACCTGAGGCTCGCCAGCCAACTGCAATGCACGGCGCGCCAATTGTTCATCGCGTTTGTGCGACAAACGCCGGGCCAGGCCGTCCTGATGCTTGATCAGGTATTGCGTAGCGTGCTGCTGATCGTACTTTTCAGAAAATTTGAGTTTGATGATCGGGCTCATATCAGTGCTCCTGAAGCTAATGAGCACTACCTTAATCAGCCGAACGTTTGCATCAGGTCATCAACAGGTGAAAATTCTGTCAGGGCATTCCACATAAACATTGCAAGGTTTTACAGGGCGAAAATACTGGCGCAGGGCCATGTATCGACTAATGCGCAGGGAGAGCGGCCTGCAGAGCGCAGGCCACGGGAGGGGATCAGACGTCGGCCGGAGCCAGTTCGACGCGAAAACGACAGCCGTTGGGTTCCATCGTGGTCAGGGTCACGCGCCAACCCTGGCTATCGCAGATACGCTGCACCAGTGACAGGCCCAACCCGAGACCTTCACCGCGTTTTTCGCTGCCGCGCACAAATGGCTGGAACATCGCCTGGCGTTTTTCTTCCGGGATCCCCACGCCGCTGTCTTCCACCACAAAACCGCTGGCCTCAAGGGTCAAGCGGATAAAGCCGGTGTCGGTGTAGTGCAAGGCATTGCGCAGCAAGTTGCCCATGACGGCGTGCAGGAAGGTGGCGTTGTACCGTGTGTCCAGCGGGTTGCCGGGGTCATAGATCAGCTTGAGGCCTTTGGCCTCGATGGGTTCGCGCCACAGGCTGATCAGGCCTTCGGCCACGGTGCTCAGGGTCACCGTTGGCGACATGCTGGCATCCTCATGCTGGGCACGGGCCAGCATCAGGAAGGTTTGCACCAGTTCGCGCATTTCCTCACAGGCGCGGGAAATACGCTCGACCTGCGAGCGACTGCGCTGATCCAGTGACGGGCTTTCCAGCAACAACTCGCAGGAACTGGCCAACACCATAAGCGGAGTACGTAACTCGTGACTTACATCACTGGTGAACAAACGTTCGCGCGTCAGGGTGTCGCGCAAGCGCCCCAGAGTGGCATCGAACGCCACTGCCAGTTCGCCCACTTCATCGGCCGCATAATCCGGGGCCAATGGCGGCGCCAGCCCCAGCAACTGATCGCGATGACGAACCTGACGGGCCAGGCGGATCACCGGTGCCATCACCCGCCGGGCCAGGGTCCAGCCCAAAAATACCGCCAGTGCCAGCGCGAGAACGAAACCGACGGCAACCACGGCAAACAGTACGCGCTCGCGCTCTTCAAAATCGCTCTGGTCTTGCAACAGGACGTAGCGCCGGCCATCGACCACTTCCACCATCGCGTGATAAGACAACTGATCGCGAAACACCTCATGAAAGCCCGGGTCCAGGTGACGCAGGTCCTTGGGCAGGGCAAAGTCGCCACGCCCGCCACTGAAATAAAACAGCTGGCTTGGCTTGGGACGATGATTCCACTCTGCGCCGTTGTCCATCAGCAGCAGGCGCTGCAAATCCCCGCCCAGCCCTGCCGAGATGAGTTTCTCTTCGACCAGGTGCACGGTGGCAATAATGCCCACAGCGAATGTCCCTGCCACCAGCGCGCTCATCAAGGCAAAAGCGATGATGATCCGCTGGGAAAGACTTTGCCTAAACTCCATCACGAACCTCGGCGAGGCGGTAGCCCACGCCATGTACGGTGTGCAACAGAGGCTTGTCGAATGGTTTGTCGATCACCTGGCGCAATTGGTGGACGTGGCTGCGCAGGCTGTCGCTGTCCGGGCAATCATCGCCCCACAAGGCTTCTTCCAGCACTTCGCGGCGTAACACATGGGGGCTTTTCTGCATCAGTACTGCCAGCAATTTCAAGCCCACCGGGTTGAGCTTGAGCAGACGGCCTTCACGGGTGACTTCCAGGGTATCGAGGTCATAGCGCAACTCGCCGACCTGCAGCTCACGTCGCCCGCCGCCCTGGGCGCGACGCAATACCGCTTCGATCCGGGCGGCCAGTTCCGAGAGGGCAAAGGGTTTTAGCAAATAGTCATCGGCACCTGACTTGAACCCTTGCAGGCGGTCGTCCAGCTGATCGCGGGCAGTCAGCATGATTACCGGCGTATCGCGCCGGGCATCTTCACGCAGGCGCTTGCACAGGGTATAGCCGTCGATGCCGGGCAACATGATATCGAGCACAATCAGGTCGTAATGCTCGGTGGCCGCCAGGTGCAGGCCCGACAAACCATCTTGCGCGCAGTCAACGGTGTAGCCCTTCAGGCCCAGGTAGTCGGCAAGGTTGGCGAGGATATCGCGGTTGTCTTCAACCAATAGAATTCGCATGGGCACTCTCTCCGTTCACAGTTACGGCCGTCTTGGCCCGCGCAGCTTAAGGCCAACAACCGCGCAGGGCCAGCACCACAGGGCGCTCAGACAATTTAGTTATAGCTCTCACAGAAATGACATTTTTTTTACTATCGGTTCACAAACTCAATACAGTGGCGCGCGCACACTCCCGCTCCCCCCGCGATAAAGCCTCCCGCGTTTAAGGAAAAACAACCCATGCGTCTGCTGCACACTGCGCCTATGCGCTACCTCCTGTTGTTGACTGGCTGCTGGCTGGCGACTTTTTTGATCACCCGAGGCGTCCTGCTGGTCACCCACCTGGGTGAGGCTGGCAACAACTGGCTGCCGGTGTTCGGGATTGGCCTGCTTTACGACCTTGGCTTCTTGACCTATGCCGCTGTGCCCCTGGGCCTGTACCTGCTGCTCTGTCCGCCTGCGCTGTGGCGCCGCCGTGGCCATCAGTGGTTTCTGCAAGGCCTGCTGACCGTCAGCCTGTTTGCCATGCTGTTCACCGCCGTCGCCGAGTGGCTGTTCTGGGATGAGTTTGGGGTGCGCTTCAACTTTATCGCGGTGGACTACCTGGTCTACTCCGACGAAGTACTGAACAACGTACTGGAATCCTACCCGATCGGCATCCTGCTCAGCGCCATCGCCCTGGCGGCCATAGTGTTGAGCCTGGTGCTGCGCAAGCCGTTCAAAGCTGCGATGAACGCACCGCTACCCTCTTTTGGCGGTCGTCTGGCGACCTTTGCTGGCCTGTTGCTGGTTGCCGGCCTGAGCCTGCAACTGCTGGACCAGGACGGCCCGCGCGGCCAGGGCGGCAACGCCTACCAACATGAACTGGCGAGCAATGGCCCGTACCAGTTCTTCGCTGCGTTCCGTAACAACGAACTGGATTACCAGCAGTTTTACGCCAGCCTGCCCACAGACGTAGTGGCCAAACAGCTGCGCGCAGAACTGACCGAACCCAACGCCACCTTCGTTGGCCAGGACCCGCTGGATATCCGCCGCAATATCGACAACCCCGGCACTGCGCGCCAACCCAACATCGTGCTGGTGACCATCGAAAGCCTCAGTGCCAAGTACCTGGGCAGCAACGGTGACGGCCGCAACCTGACGCCGAACCTGGACCAACTGCGCAAGGAGAGCCTGTACTTCAACAACTTCTATGCCACCGGCACCCGTACCGACCGCGGCCTGGAAGCCATCACCCTGGCCATTCCGCCGACACCGGGGCGCTCCATCGTCAAGCGTATCGGCCGTGAAAGCGGCTTTGCCAGCCTCGGCCAGCAGCTCAATGGCGTGGGCTATGACAGCGTGTTCGTGTATGGCGGGCGCGGCTACTTCGACAACATGAACGCCTTTTTCAGTGGCAACGGTTACCGCGTTGTCGACCAAAGCAGCGTGAATGAAGCCGATATCCACTTCAAAAATGCCTGGGGCATGGCTGACGAAGACCTGTACCGCGAAACCCTGAAACTGGCCGACGCCAATTACGCGCAACAAAAGCCGTTTTTGCTGCAGTTGATGACCACCTCCAACCACCGTCCTTACACCTACCCTGAAGGCCGGATCGACATCAAGTCGGGCAATGGTCGCGACGGCGCAGTGAAATACACCGACTACGCCATCGGCCAATTCCTTAACGATGCGCGTAAAAAACCCTGGTTCGATAACACGATCTTCGTCTTCGTGGCTGACCACACGGCAGGCAGTGCCGGCAAGGAAGACTTGCCGATCACCAACTACCAGATCCCGTTGTTTATCTATGCGCCAAAACTGATAGAGGCCCGTGAGAACTCGCAACTGGCCAGCCAGATCGACCTGGCGCCCACCTTGCTCGGCTTGTTGAACCTGGATTACCAGTCAACCTTCTTTGGCCGCAACCTGTTGCAGGACAACCCGTTGCCACCGCGAGTGGTGGTGGGCAACTACCAGCACCTGGGGTTGTTTGACGGCCAAGACCTGGCCATTCTCAGCCCGCGCCAAGGGCTGCGCCGCCATGATGATGCGCTGAGCACCAGTATTGAATCGCGAGTACCGGCGACTGATCCGTTGATTGAGCGGGCGATTGCCTACTATCAGGGCGCCAGTCATGGCTTCAAGCAGCAGTTGCTGGGCTGGAAGCCGGTGCAGGTCGAAGCGGGGCAGGTTTCGCAACGGTAATTGCCTTGCGACCCTCACCCCAACCCTCTCCCAAAGGGAGAGGGGGCTGATTGGGGGATATTGCAGAATCTCTGCAGCCTGAATGCATTGAGTTGAATCCTGCATCGGCTCGGTCAATCCCCTCTCCCTCTGGGAGAGGGCCAGGGTGAGGGGCTTTTAATAGACCCACAAAAAAGCCCCGCCTGATCACTCAGGCGGGGCTTTTGCGTATCGGGGTAAGGCTGGCTTACATCATGCCGCCCATACCACCCATGCCGCCCATGTCTGGCATGCCGCCAGCTGGTTTGTCTTCCTGGATCTCAGCGATCATCGCCTCAGTGGTGATCATCAGGCTGGCAATCGACGAAGCCGCTTGCAGAGCCGAACGAGTCACTTTGGCCGGGTCAAGGATACCCATTTCGATCATGTCGCCGTATTCGCCAGTAGCAGCGTTGTAACCGTAGTTACCCGAACCCTGCTTCACTTTGTCGACAACTACGCTTGGCTCGTCGCCGGAGTTGGCAACGATCTGGCGCAGAGGTGCTTCAACAGCACGGCGCAGCAGAGCAATACCCACGTTCTGATCAGCGTTGTCGCCTTTCAGTTCGGAGATGGCTTGCAGAGCGCGAACCAGTGCCACGCCACCGCCAGGTACCACGCCTTCTTCAACGGCTGCACGGGTTGCGTGCAGGGCGTCTTCAACGCGGGCTTTCTTCTCTTTCATTTCTACTTCAGAACCAGCGCCAACCTTGATCACTGCAACGCCGCCAGACAGCTTGGCCAGACGCTCTTGCAGTTTTTCACGGTCGTAGTCCGAAGTGGTGTCAGCCACTTGAGCACGGATCTGGGTAACACGTGCCTGGATGTCCGCGTCGTTACCAGCACCATCGATGATGGTGGTGTTTTCTTTGGACAGGATCACGCGCTTGGCGTTACCCAGGTGCTCCAGGGTAGTGCTTTCCAGGCTCAGGCCGATCTCTTCGGAGATAACGGTACCGCCAGTCAGAACAGCGATGTCCTGCAGCATTGCTTTGCGACGGTCGCCGAAGCCTGGTGCTTTAACAGCAGCGACTTTAACGATACCGCGCATGTTGTTCACAACCAGAGTCGCCAGGGCTTCGCCTTCAACGTCTTCAGCCACGATCAGCAGTGGACGGCCGGCTTTTGCAACGGCTTCCAGAACTGGCAGCATTTCGCGGATGTTGGAGATCTTTTTGTCTACCAACAGGATCAGCGGGCCGTCCAGCTCAGCCACCATGGTGTCTGGCTTGTTGACGAAGTAAGGGGACAGGTAGCCACGGTCGAACTGCATGCCTTCAACAACAGACAGTTCGTTTTCCAGGCCCGAGCCTTCTTCAACGGTGATCACGCCTTCTTTACCGACTTTTTCCATGGCTTCGGCAATGATTTCGCCGATGGAGCTGTCGGAGTTGGCAGAGATGGTACCTACCTGAGCGATTGCCTTGCCGTCAGCGCATGGCTTGGCCAGTTGACGCAGCTCTTTGACGATAGCGATGGTCGCTTTGTCGATACCGCGCTTCAGGTCCATCGGGTTCATGCCGGCAGCGACGGCTTTCAGGCCTTCGTTGACGATCGACTGAGCCAGAACGGTTGCAGTGGTAGTACCGTCACCAGCGTCATCGTTGGCACGGGAGGCAACGTCTTTAACCAGCTGCGCGCCCATGTTTTCGAAGCGATCTTTCAGCTCGATTTCTTTGGCAACGGACACGCCGTCCTTGGTGATGGTCGGAGCGCCGAAGCTCTTCTCGATGATCACGTTACGGCCTTTAGGGCCCAAGGTCGCTTTTACTGCGTCAGCCAGGACGTTTACACCGGCCAGCATTTTTTTACGGGCGGAGTCGCCGAATTTAACTTCTTTAGCAGCCATGTTCGTTCTTCCTTAAATACTTTGTAGTAACGGGAAAAGGAGCGGGAAATCAGCCTTCGATTACAGCGAGAATCTCGTTCTCAGCCATAACCAGCAGGTCTTCGCCGTCGACTTTTACAGTGTTGCTGCCGGAGTAAGGGCCGAACACAACCTTGTCACCCACTTTAACGGCCAGTGCACGCACTTCACCGTTGTCCAGAACGCGACCCGTACCAACGGCGATCACTTCACCGCTGTTAGCTTTTTCAGCAGCAGAACCCGGCAGAACGATACCACCAGCGGTTTTCTTTTCTTCTTCGCTGCGACGGATTACGACGCGGTCATGCAGAGGACGAAGCTTCATTGTCGATCTCTCCTAATTGAGGTGTTCATCGGCCGGTGTCAATACCGGCTGGGTTTACGAGTCCGGAAATGCCGGGGGCGATTCGCGGTTGGAGTTTTGCTGTTGCCAGTAAAACCCTGCGGTGTCCGTTACATAAGGGCGCATCCACTTATTACAAGGGCACGCCCAGGAATTTTTTAACCTGGCGCCTCGCCAAAAACAAACACGGCACCCTGGGTGCCGTGTTGTTCATGCCAAAGCCTTATTTGTCGCGGTGTTCGAACTCGCCTTCGATCACATTGGGCTCACGCCCCAAAGGCTGATGGGAGCGTGGTCGTGCGGCTTCGAAATCTTCGGCAAACGCACGCTGGCGGATCGCCTGTTCTTCAGCACGCTTGCGCAGGCGGTTGACCAGAAACCGGCGAACTGGCGGGAACAGCAACAGCAGACCGGCCGCATCGCTGATAAAACCTGGTAGAACCAACAGGCCACCACCCAGCGCCAGCATCAGGCCTTCAAGCATTTGCTGGGCAGGCAGTTCGCCGCGGTTAAGGCTTTCACGCGCCTTGAGCGCCGTGGCCAGGCCTGCGACGCGAACAACCAGTACACCGAGCATGGAGCCGGCAATGATCAGCAACAACGCGGGGAAAAACCCGATAGCGGTGCTGACCTTGAAAAAGACGTACAGCTCTAGCACTGGAAACAACAGAAAGAGCAATAGAAAAGCGCGCATCAAATGATTCCTCTCCGGAAGAATATCTTCCAACCAAGACTAGATGACGGCGCGCCTGTACAAATTCAAGGTCAGACCGTCTGTTTTTTCGGCCATTCACTGGCTCGGGCCAGCAAAACCAGAGCTTCGCGCACCTGTGTCGAAGTGTTGCAAGGCTCAGGAAAGGCCAGCCAGTGCAGCCCTTCGCCGATGCGCAAGTGCATGCCTTCGCTGTCGATGCCCACCAGCGTAGCTGGCGCTGTGCGGGGCAGCCCGGTCATTTCGACATAGTGTTCGATGGCATTGGCGTGGTCGCTGTTCATGTGCTCGACCATGCGCACCTCGACCTGCCCGGCAAAGGGGTTGGCCAGCGTGACCTGGTCCAGCCAGTGAATGGCACCAAAGCCGCCGATGTAACGGTGACGCACCGGGTTGAGCACCCAGAAGTCGAAATCATGGGCAATGTCATAGCCCTTCGCTTCGGGGAAATAGCGGTAGTAACGCTCGGCGGCGGCGGCAATGGCGGCGGCATCGCTCAGTTGTTCGGCTTCGGCCAGCACGGTAAGGCGGCCGACCGCCTGCACATCTTCAGCCCCGCGCTCGCCCACCATCAGGGAGCACTTGGGGTCCTTGCGCAGGTTATGGGTGTGCTGGGCAATGCGGCTGATCAGGATCAGCGGCCGCCCCTGCTCGTCCAGGCAGTACGGCACCACGGAGCCAAACGGGAAACCCGGCATGGCCTTGGACTGGGTAGCCAGGGCGCCACGGTATTCCTTGAGCAATAATTCTCGGGCATGCTTGGCAGCTTCAACGCTCAACTTATGACTCCTTAATAAAAATCCGCATTTAACGGTCGAGATCAGGGCACACATGCAACTAAAAGACAAAGTAATCATTATCACTGGCGGCTGCCAGGGCCTGGGCCGTGCAATGGCCGAGTACCTGGCGGCCAAGGGCGCCAAACTGGCACTGGTCGACCTCAACCCGGAAAAGCTCGAGTTGGCCGTTGCGGCCTGTCAGGCACACGGTGTCGAGGCTCGCGCTTACCTGTGCAATGTCGCTGACGAAGAACAGGTTACGCAAACCGTGGCCCAGATTGCAGAAGATTTTCGCGCGATCAATGGTCTTGTCAACAACGCCGGAATCTTGCGTGACGGGCTGCTGCTCAAGGTCAAGGATGGCGTCATGACCAAGATGAGCCTGGCGCAATGGCAGGCAGTGATCGACGTCAACCTGACCGGGGTGTTCCTGTGCACCCGTGAGGTGGCGGCGAAAATGATCGAGCTCAACAGCCAGGGCGCGATCATCAATATTTCGTCGATATCCCGTGCCGGCAATGTCGGCCAGACCAACTACTCGGCGGCCAAGGCCGGGGTTGCGGCGGCAACCGTGACCTGGGCCAAGGAGCTGTCGCGCTACGGCATTCGGGTAGCCGGGATTGCACCTGGCTTTATCGAAACCGAAATGACCCTGGGCATGAAGCCCGAAGCCCTGGAAAAAATGACCTCGGGCATCCCGCTCAAGCGCATGGGCAAGGTTGAAGAAATCGCCCATTCGGCGGCGTATATTTTTGAAAACGACTACTACACCGGGCGGATACTGGAGCTCGATGGCGGGCTGCGGATCTAGAGCAAACTGTAGCAGCTGCCGGAGGAACGAGGCTGCGTTCGGCGACGCAGTCGTCGTGAATCAGGCAACTCGGTGTGCCAGATTTATTGAGTTCACAGGTTTTACGACGGCTTCGCCGCCGAACGCAGCCTCGTTCCTTCGGCAGCTGCTACGGCGTGAGTGATCACCAGACCACCCCAAACCCCACGGTATAGCGGGTTTTGTTAAGGGAGTTATCGGAACCGGTCGAGCTGCCGATCAAGTCTTTCTCGGCCTTGAGGTTCAGCGATGCCCATTCCGTCACCTTGTAGCGCAAGCCGATTTCGGAATCGAGACTGTAGTCCGACTCCCCTTCCAGCGACTTGCCCAATTCACCATTGGTAAAGAATGAGACCGTTTTGCCCATCAGGTAGCGGTTGTAGTCCCATTTCATGGCTAGCGAGTAGAAGTTGTCTTTCTTGCCGTCAGAGTATTCGTAGTCGGTGCGATTGAGCAGTGAGCCGAGCGAGAACGCGCCCAGTTCGTCATCCCAAAACTGATAGCCAGGGCCAGTACCGACCGTGCGCTGGCGGGAGATGTCTTCGACCCGATCGCGGTTGTAGGTCAAGCGACCTTGCCAGTACCACTTTTCATCGATGAAGTAGTCGAGCGCGTACTCGGCAGTCCAGTTGTCCGTGGTGACAACATCGTTCTGAAACTCGCGGTTGTATTCACCCTCTGCGTGATGACGCCAGGCGCCGTGGCGGGCAGTGGTCTTGAAATCGAGATCGTAGTCGTCGGTATCCTTGTCCGCCCGCTTGTAGTCCATCGCCACGTCAACATTGCCTTTCCAGACCATGTCTTCAACCAGCGGCTTGGGCTTGATGATTTGCTGGATACTGGCCAGTGCTACGGTTTTTGGTGCTTCGCCGTTGGCCAGGGTGACGCTGCCGTCTTCGGCCGCCTGCAACGACTTGGCCTTTTCACCGGTCCAGGCATCCTGTTTGACCAGTAGCTCCTGATCGCTTTCGAGTGTTTTGACCTGTTTCCAGTCAATCGGCACGGCACCGGCATAGTCGGTCTGGATCAGCAGCTTGCCGCCATCAAAGACTTTGATCTTGCCGCTCAGGCGGTCGCCGTTTTTCAACCACACCGTATCGGCAAACACAGGTGTGGCAAGGCACATGGCAACAAGGCATAGCAGGGTTCTGGACAACATAAGCAGGTGCGAGACTCAGAAAAGCGAAAGAATGCCGGCATTATCCCGATGGACACGCCCTTGAGGAAGAAAGACCGGCTCATTGTGCCGGAGTT
The DNA here is from genome assembly GCF_900105835.1 of Pseudomonas fragi. Lineage (NCBI taxonomy): Bacteria > Pseudomonadati > Pseudomonadota > Gammaproteobacteria > Pseudomonadales > Pseudomonadaceae > Pseudomonas > Pseudomonas fragi. The sequence continues at coordinate 4,489,188 of NZ_LT629783.1, read as the reverse complement.
CATTCTATAGTTCTGTAACCCCCCCTCTTACCCAGAAGTGCACCTTGAATACACCGCCAGACATCCTTCAAACCCCTGCCGAGATTCGGCGCACGGCGCTGTACTCAACCTTGATGATGGTGCCCGCAGGTTATGTGGTTACTTACGGTCAACTTGCCGAAGCGGCCGGGCTGGGGCGCGCAGCGCGTTGGGTCGGGCGCACCCTGAGCCAGCTCCCGGAAGGTACGCGCCTGCCCTGGCACCGGGTTCTCGCTGCCGGCGGGCGTATCAGTTTGCCAGCAGGCAGTCCTTCGGGTGATGAGCAACGGGCGCGTTTGCGCGCTGAAGGGGTGAGCATCATGAATAATCGCGTGGATATGCACCGTCATGGCTGGCGCCAGATAGAGCACTGCGGTTAGAGTGCGCCCTTTGTTTCCGCAACCAGAGGCAGACTCCAGTCCATGCCCCGTAAAACCTGGCGCGAAGCGCTAGCTGCGTATTCCAGCCCCTCGACCCTCGTGCTGTTGCTGCTCGGTTTTGCCGCCGGTTTGCCGTACATGCTGGTGTTTTCAACGCTCTCCGTATGGTTGCGCGAAGCCGGCGTGGCCCGCGAAACCATTGGTTATGCCAGCCTGATCGGGCTGGCCTATGCCTTCAAGTGGGTGTGGTCGCCGCTGCTGGACCAGTGGCGCCTGCCATTGCTCGGCAAACTGGGCCGGCGTCGCTCATGGCTGGTGCTGTCGCAATCGCTGGTCATTCTGGGCCTGATCGGCATGGGCTTTTGTGACCCGCAAAAACATCTGTCCTGGCTGATTGCCATTGCGGTTGTGGTGTCCTTCGCTTCGGCCACCCAGGACATTGCCGTCGATGCCTATCGCCTGGAAATCGCCGAAGACAACCGTCAGGCCGCGCTCGCCGCCAGTTACATGTCCGGCTATCGCGTGGCCGCCCTGCTGGCCACGGCGGGCGCCCTGTTCTTTGCCGAGGGCTTTGGTTCGACGGGCTTCAACTACAAGCACTCGGCCTGGACCGGCACCTACGTGCTGTTCGGCCTGTTGATGGTGCCCGCGCTGCTCACCACCCTGTTTATGCGCGAACCACCCGTGCCGTTGCGTACCCAGCTGTCAGCCGGGCGCTACAGTTTCGGCCACCAGCTGGCGTCGGTTTTCGTCCTGATCGTATTGCTGGTATCCGTGCCGGCCATGTTCACCCAGCTCTACAACACCGATTTTGCCGGCGTGTTATTCGAAGGCGTGAGCCCGATCACCCTGGTGCTGGAAGACCGGGCCTTTCTGCGTGCCATCCTGTACACCCTGCTGACGGTATTGTGCCTGTCATCCATTGGCCGACGCGGCCTGGCGCCGGTGCTAACGCCGGTAAACGACTTTATTGTGCGCTATCGCTGGCAAGCCCTGCTGCTGCTGGGGTTGATTGCCACCTACCGGATGTCAGACACGGTCATGGGCGTCATGGCCAACGTGTTTTATATCGACCAGGGCTTTACCAAGGACCAGATTGCCGGGGTCAGCAAGATTTTCGGCCTGATCATGACCCTTGTCGGGGCGGGCATGGGCGGCTTGCTGATTGTGCGTTTCGGCATACTGCCGATCCTGCTTATCGGCGGCGCAGCATCGGCAGGCACCAACCTGCTGTTCATGCTGCTCGCCGATATGGGGCCGAATCTGCAGATGCTGATTGTCACCATTTCCCTCGACAACTTCAGCTCCGGCCTCGCCACTTCGGCGTTCGTGGCCTACCTGTCCAGCCTGACCAACCTCAAGTTTTCCGCCACCCAGTACGCCCTGCTCAGTTCGATCATGCTGCTGCTGCCGCGTTTGATGGGAGGATACTCGGGGGTCATGGTGGAGAAGTTCGGTTATCACAACTTCTTTATCATCACCGCGGTGATGGGCATCCCCACACTGCTGCTGATCAGCCTGCACTGGTACCAGGAGAGCCGCCGGGCCCGCCACAAGCCAGCGGTAGACCTGGAAAAACACCCGTAAACACGGGGGGGAGCCCCTCTCCCCCGCCCACCCTGTACGCAGGCACGTCTCGCCCGTACAATGCTCAGTCATATCTAGTCACCAGCACGGCAACGGCTAACCATGCGCACCAGTCAATATTTGCTCGCCACACAGAAAGAAACGCCTTCAGATGCGGTCGTTATCAGCCATCAGCTGATGCTGCGCGCCGGCATGATTCGCAAACTTGCTTCGGGCCTGTACACCTGGCTGCCCATGGGCCTGCGGATCATGCGCAAGGCCGAAGCCATTGTTCGTGAAGAAATGAACGCTGCAGGCGCTCTGGAAGTGCTGATGCCGAGCATCCAGCCAGCCGAACTGTGGCAGGAATCGGGGCGCTGGGAAGAATACGGCCCGGAGCTGCTGCGCCTTAAAGACCGCCACGGTCGTGAGTTCTGCGTGGGCCCGACCCACGAAGAAGTGATCACCGACCTGTGCCGCAATGAGTTGAACAGCTACAAACAGCTGCCAATCAACCTGTACCAGATCCAGACCAAATTCCGTGACGAGATCCGCCCACGCTTCGGCTTGATGCGCGGCCGCGAATTCATCATGAAGGACGCCTACTCGTTCCACGCCGATAACGCTTCGCTGCAGGTCACTTATGACCGCATGCACCAGGCCTACTGCAACGTATTCACCCGCCTGGGCCTGAACTTCCGCCCGGTTGAAGCCGACAACGGCTCCATCGGCGGTGCCGGCTCCCACGAGTTCCATGTGCTGGCTGAATCCGGTGAAGACGATATCGTGTTCAGCAATGGTTCCGACTACGCGGCCAACATCGAAAAAGCCGAAGCCGTGCCCGCTGAAACCTCGCGCCCAGCGGCCACCCAGGAACTGCGCCTGATCGATACGCCGGACGCCAAGACCATCGCGCAACTGGTCGACGGCTATGACCTGCCGATCGAAAAGACCGTCAAGACCCTGATCGTTCACGCTGCCGAAGCCGGCAAGCTGATCGCCCTGGTGATCCGTGGCGATCACGAACTCAACGAAATCAAGGCTGCCAACCATCCGTTGGTACACAGCCCGCTGGTCATGGCATCCGACGCAGAACTGCGTGACGCCATCGGCGCCGGTGCTGGCTCCCTGGGCCCGCTGAACCTGCCACTGCCCTGCATCATCGATCGCTCGGTCGAGCTGATGAGCGACTTCGGCGTGGGCGCCAATATCGACGACAAACACTACTTCGGCGTGAACTGGGAGCGCGATCTGCCAGTACCGACCGTTGCCGACCTGCGTAACGTGGTTGCCGGCGACCCTAGCCCGGACGGCAAGGGCACCCTGGAAATCAAGCGCGGCATCGAAGTGGGTCACATCTTCCAGCTGGGCACCAAGTACAGCGAAGCCATGAAGTGCCAGGTGCTGGGCGAAAACGGCAAGCCGGTCACCCTGGCAATGGGCTGCTACGGTATTGGTGTTTCCCGCGTGGTGGCTGCAGCCATCGAGCAGAACAACGACGAGCGCGGAATTATCTGGAGCGATGCCCTGGCACCGTTCCAGATTGCCCTGGTACCGCTGCGCTACGAAACCGAAGCCGTGCGCGAAGCCACCGACAAACTGTATGCCGAACTGACGGCAGCAGGTTTTGAAGTGCTGCTGGACGACCGCGACAAGAAAACCAGCCCCGGCATCAAGTTCGCTGACATGGAACTGATCGGCATCCCGCACCGGATCGTGGTCAGCGACCGCGGCCTGGCTGAAGGCAATCTGGAATACAAGAGCCGCACCGAAGCAGAGCCGCAAGCCCTGCCCGTTGCTGATGTGCTTGCCTTCCTTCAGGCCCGTATCGCTCGCTGAACCCAGATAGAGACGCCATGTTCACTCGAAACACCTTGACCCTCGGGGGCGCCGCCATGTGCGGCGCCCTGCTGCTGAGCGGCTGTGCCAATCACATGTCGCAACGCAGCGAGCACGAGGAACGCATCGAGCGCAAACTGCTCGCCCACAGCCTGCAGATCGATGTGGGCTCGCCAGCCGTGCTTGAGTTGCCGCAACGGCGTGTGCGCATCAATGAACAAAAGACCTTCGAGGTCACCGAGTTCGATGTCACCCGCCATTACGACCGCTATACCCCCTACCAGCCCTGGCGCGAAGTCTATGAGATTCCGCTGGGCGCGGTGGCTATTGTCGCGGGGGTAGGCGCCAATGTGCTGAACGTGTTCATGTTCGGGCAACTACCGGACAGCGTGACCAAGGACTGGATCAACTACGGCTTTGCCGGCATTAACCCGGCAATGAACGTGCAGTCCCACGGCCGCGCCGAGCAGAACCTGGCGGGCATTGATGACGTTCAGCGCGACAAGCGCCTGGAATATTCAAGCCTGCCCTGGGCTGAGCGGCCGGTGGTGGTCAAGGCGGGCAAGCAGGCCCACGAGCTGACCACAGACCGTAATGGCGTGTTGCGCCTCAACCTGCTGGACAGCCCGTTTGCCGAGCAGGACCTCAATCACATCGGCAAGCTGACCATCATGGTGGAAGACGCCCAGGACGAAACCCATTCGGACTCGACCCTGTCGATCAGCAGCAACCTGCGCGGCAAGTTGCTTGAAGCGCACAACCTGATCTACGACGACCTGGAAGGTGACGACGTGAACCAGTGGGTGCATCGGGTCAAGCGCTTGTCGGAGTTGGGGCTGGAAGAAGAAGCCAGCGAACTGGAACAAAGCCTGATCGAACTCACGCGCAACGACCCGGAGCTACAACGTGAATTCGTGCAGTCCTTGACCAAAAATGCCGGGCGACTGGTGGCGGACCCGGGCGTCAGCTGACGTGTGGGAGCGGGCTTGCCCGCGATGATATCGCTGAAGTTTTCCTGACAGACCGCAGTGCCTGCATCGCGAGCAAGCCCGCTCCCACAACAAGCAAACCGACCTACCCCTTGAACAGCTCCAGCTGCTCGAACCCATTGTTCAAATCATGCAAACGCACGCCAAGCCCGAGCAATCGCACGGGCCTGGCGCCGCGTGCAAACGCCTGGCTCAACAACCCCTGATAACTCTCAAGATCGCGCCCTGCACCGGACTGCTCCAGCGTAGTCTGGGTAAAGTCATGGAATTTCACTTTGACGAATGGCTTGCCGGGACGATAACTGCTGTCGATACGGTCAATACGCCGGTTCAAGGTCTCGAGCAGCTCCGGGAGCTTCTCCAGGCAACTGGCCAGATCAGGCAAATCCGTATCGTAAGTGTTTTCCACACTGACTGACTGACGCCGACTGTCACTTTGCACCAGCCGCTCATCAATCCCCCGCGCCAACCCCCATAACCGCTCACCAAAACTGCCAAATTCCCGCACCAGCGCCAGTTTGTTCCAGTCCCGCAGCTGCAGGCAGGTCTCGATGCCCAGGCGCCCAAGCTTGTCGGCCGTGACCTTACCCACGCCATGCAGTTTATTGACCGGCAACGCCGAGACAAAATCATCGACCTGGTCCGGGGTAATCACGAACAAACCGTTGGGCTTGCGCCAGTCACTGGCGATCTTGGCCAGAAACTTGTTGGGTGCCACCCCGGCCGACACGGTGATATGCAACTGATTGGACACGCGTCGGCGGATATCCTGGGCGATGCGCGTGGCACTGCCGGCAAAGTGCGGGCTGTCGGACACGTCCAGGTAAGCCTCATCCAGGGACAGCGGCTCGATCAGCTCGGTGTAATCACGCAGGATGCCGTGGATTTCTCTGGACGCTTCTTTATAGGCATCCATCCTGCCGCTGACGATGACCAGGTCCGGACACAGCTTGAGGGCATGCCGGGATGACATTGCCGAGCGCACACCATAGGCGCGCGCTTCGTAATTGCAGGTGGCGATCACCCCACGTCGATCAGAAGAGCCCCCGACCGCCATCGGCTTGTTTGCCAGGCTCGGGTCATCGCGCATCTCAATAGCGGCGTAGAAACAGTCACAGTCGACGTGGATGATTTTGCGCTGCGTCATGTAGGGCAGTGTTCTTCAATGGAGTAGGCAATACATCGCGCAAGTATGTCACCGCGAACTGTATATAGCACCAGTAGTCTTGATTCTCCCCGACAGACGCGGGAAAAACGCCGCTGAATTGTTTTTTTCAATCGAATCTATAGCCCCAATAGAGCTACACCCCATACAGAACAGGGCCTGCAGGGCTTTTTATCGCTGTATTTTCTAGCTAAGCAATTGACGCATAACGAATTTTTCTAAATTAACGTTTGACAGCCCAGCGTATCGCTGTAGAATCCACCCCACAGACGCGGGATGGAGCAGTCTGGTAGCTCGTCGGGCTCATAACCCGAAGGTCGTCGGTTCAAATCCGGCTCCCGCAACCAAACATCGAAAAAGGCTACTCGAAAGAGTGGCCTTTTTTGTGCGCGCGTGTTTTGTGCTGCCACCCAACCTGTAGCCGCTGCCGAGGTACGAGGCTGCGATCGGCGACGCAGTCGTCGCCAAGCCCTGGCACTCAACAAACCTGACACTCCATAGCGCCTGACTTACGACGGCTTCGTCGGAGTGCCGCACCACGCCAACGCAGCCTCGTACCTCGGCAGCGGCTACAGACCGAACTGCCATATCCAAAAATCATGCCTGCTTTGATCTTATTTAGCTCATTTACGCATTAAAGGTTGACACCCCCGCTCATCACTGTAGAGTGCGCCCCACAGACGCGGGATGGAGCAGTCTGGTAGCTCGTCGGGCTCATAACCCGAAGGTCGTCGGTTCAAATCCGGCTCCCGCAACCAAACATTAAAAGGCTGCTCGAAAGAGTGGCCTTTTTTGTGCCCGAGTGTTTTTGCCCTTCTCCTGGCAATTGCAGGAAATGGATTAAAACCGGGTATTTCAAGCGCTTACGTGATTTAAGGGTTGACACCTGTACGATCCGCTGTAGAATCCACCACACAGACGCGGGATGGAGCAGTCTGGTAGCTCGTCGGGCTCATAACCCGAAGGTCGTCGGTTCAAATCCGGCTCCCGCAACCAAACATCAAAAAAGGCTACTCGAAAGAGTGGCCTTTTTTGTGCGTGCTCGAAAAGTCTCTATCAGGCGTTTATTGACATTAAACGTCATATTTCTGAAAGTCCCCTCGTCTATGCTGTCCGCCAGCAATTACCCTTTTTTCTCAGACCAATCCTGAACCTCAGGCAAACGGCTGAACACATTTAGAAATATTTTGACCAAAAGGATTGGTAACTTGAGCCTATGCCTCCATCCTATCGCGCACGATCCACGAGGTGATTGATGCCCGATAACTCGCCAGAACCCAAAGAAGCCGTTACAGCAGCCCACCCCATTGCCGCGACCCGTTTGCGCTGGCTGGATTTGCTGAGCAAGTACCGCCAACCGATTGGCCTCGCATTGACGCTGCTGCTGTTTGCCATAGCGTTGATTGCCTGTCGCCATCTGTTAAGCGAGCTTGACCTCTACGCCCTGCATGACTCGATCCTGGAAGTCCCCAAGCCCGCCCTCTTCGGTGCAGTGGCAGCTACAGCCGTGGGCTTTGTAATTCTGCTCGGTTACGAGTGGTCAGCCAGCCGCTATGCGGGGGTAAAACTGCCACCCAAAACCCTGGCACTGGGCGGCTTCACCGCCTTTGCCATTGGCAATGCCATCGGCCTGTCGCTGCTGTCTGGCGGCTCCGTGCGCTATCGCTTGTACGCACGATACGGCGCGGGGGCTTCCGAAGTCGCCCATATGACGCTGTTTGCCAGCCTGTCGCTGGGCTGCGCCTTGCCACCCCTGGCGGCACTGGCCACTCTAAGCAACCTGCCAGCAGCTTCCGCCGCCCTGCATATGCCGGCCTGGATATTAGGTGCTATTGCTTTCGCGGTGCTGGCTCTGTTTGCCTTGCTGGCGCTGGGCATCTACCGCCGGCGCCTGCCCGAGCAACCGATCCCCGACAACCTGCTGGTCAAAGCCGGACGCCGAACCCTGCGCCTGCCCAGCCCGCGCCTGACCTTGCTGCAACTGGTCATTACCGCGCTGGACGTCGCAGCCGCCGCCACCGTGCTGTACCTGCTGCTGCCTGAAGCACCGCCCTTTGGCGCATTTATGCTGGTTTACCTGCTGGCCCTGGCGGCCGGCGTGCTCAGCCATGTACCCGGCGGTGTCGGGGTGTTCGAGGCAATATTGCTGGCCGCCTTCGCCGACAAGCTCGGGGCCGCGCCACTGGCCGCCGCCCTGCTGCTGTATCGCATGATCTATGTGATTCTGCCGCTGCTGATTGCCTGCCTGATGCTGCTGATGAACGAAGCCCAGCGCCTGATCCAGACCCGGCAAAGCCTGCGGGTAGCCTCCGGTCTGGCCGCTCCGGTGCTGGCCGTGCTGGTATTCATGTCTGGCGTGGTCCTGCTGTTTTCCGGCGCCACACCCGAGATTGACACGCGCCTTGAACACATCGGCTTCCTGATCCCCCACCGCCTGGTCGACGCCTCGCACTTTGGCGCCAGCCTGATCGGCGTGCTCTGCCTGCTGCTGGCCCAGGGCTTGCGCCGGCGCCTGTCCGCCGCCTGGATGCTGACCACGATCCTGCTGCTGGTCGGCGCCGTACTGTCCCTGCTTAAAGGCTTCGACTGGGAAGAGGCAACCGTCCTGGTCCTGACCGCCAGCCTGCTGGGCTTGTTCCGCCGTTCTTTCTACCGCCCGAGCCGCCTGACCGAGCTGCCATTTTCGCCGTTGTATCTGGTCGCCAGCATCTGCGTACTGGGTGCCTCGATCTGGCTGCTGCTGTTCGCCTATCAGGATGTTCCGTACAGCCATCAACTGTGGTGGCAGTTCACCCTCGACTCGGACGCGCCACGGGGCCTGCGCTCGCTGCTGGGTGCAGCCGTGCTGCTGGTGGTCGTGTCCCTGACCTGGCTGCTGCGCACCGCCCGCCCGGTGATCCACCTGCCCGATGCCGCTGAACTGGAAAAGGCCAGCAAGATCATCCTCGCCTCCGACCAGCCCGACGGCGGCCTCGCACTCACCGGCGACAAGGCCCTGCTGTTCCACCCCGACGACAACGCCTTCCTGATGTACGCCCGTCGCGGGCGCAGCCTGGTGGCGCTGTACGACCCGATCGGTCCGCCCCAGCAACGTGCCGAATTGATCTGGCAATTTCGCGACCTGTGCGACACCGTCCACGCCCGCCCTGTGTTCTATCAGGTACGCGCCGAGAACCTGCCGTTCTACATGGACATCGGCCTCACCGCGATCAAGCTGGGCGAAGAAGCCCGCGTCGATTTACACCGCTTTGATCTCGAATCCAAGGGCAAAGAGATGAAAGACCTGCGCTACACCTGGAACCGTGGCACCCGTGACGGCCTGTCACTGGAAATCCACGAGCCGGGCGAAGCGCCGATGGATGAGCTCAAGGTCATCTCCGACGCCTGGCTCACCGGCAAGAACGTGCGGGAAAAAGGCTTCTCCCTGGGACGTTTCAGCGAGGACTACATCAAGCACTTTCGCGTGGCCATTATTCGCTTTGAAGGCAAACCGGTGGCCTTTGCCAACCTGCTTGAGACCCACAGCCATGAGCTGTCGAGCCTGGACCTGATGCGTGCCCACCCGGACGCGCCGAAACTGACCATGGAATTTATGATGGTCGGCCTGATTCAGCATTATAAAAAGCATGGATACGCCCGTTTCAGCCTGGGGATGGTACCTCTGTCCGGCCTGCAACCGCGTCGCGGCGCACCCTTGACCCAGCGTTTGGGCTCGATGTTGTTCCAGCGCGGCGAGCACCTGTACAACTTCCAGGGTTTGCGCCGCTTTAAAGACAAATTCCAGCCCGACTGGGAACCTCGTTACATGGCCGTGCCCGCCGGACTTGATCCGCTGGTGGCACTGGCTGATACCGCCGCCCTGATTGCAGGCGGCTTGACTGGATTGGTGAAACGTTAATGAAACATCGTTCCTGGCGGTTTTTGTTGCTTGCCTTGATAGTTCTGGTCGCGCTTGCTGCAGGCGGCTATTGGTGGTGGAATCGCCCCGCACCGCAGCCAACGGTTGAACACCTGAGCCAAACTGATGGCTCGACCCTGACCAATGTCATTCCCGGCCAGAAAGCCCAGGCCCGGGTGGTTATTGCCACTCCGGCCGAAGAGGCCCTCAACGATAAGCAACTGATGGCCCTGAGCCGTGGCGGCAAGGCGCAAGTCGTCCAGGTGATCCTGCCCAAGGACGACTGCACCCTGCAACAGCAAGCCCTGCAAACTGCGCTGCAACAACTCAAGGGCCCGGCTACCCTGGTCAGCGGTATCGGCCCCGGGGCGACCCTGGCCTGGCGCTGGCTGGCCGAGCAAACCAATGACAAGGCCCAGGCCGTGTCGGTCGGTTTCAAGCTGGAAGAACCCGGCTGCGCCCTGCCCGTTCCGAAAACCGCGACTCACGGTAACTGGCTGGTGGCCTGGAACGACAACCCTGACGACCCGAGCGCCGCTTTCGTTCGCGATCAGCCGAACGCGCAGACCAGCATCAGCGACTACGACATTCACTACCCACAAGTGCTGAGCAACGAGTTGCGCAAGATCCTGGTGGGCGATGAGAACGGCGGGCTGAGCATGCCGGTGGTCGAAGTGCCTGCCGGCCAGCAAAACAGCACCGTGACCCTGTTCCTCTCCGGTGATGGCGGCTGGCGCGACCTGGACCGCGACGTGGCGGGCGAAATGGCCAAGATCGGCTACCCGGTGGTGGGCATCGACATGCTGCGCTACTACTGGCAGCACAAGTCACCTGAGCAAAGCGCCACCGACCTCACCGAGCTGATGCAGCACTACCGGCAGAAATGGGGCACCCAGCGCTTTGTGCTGGTGGGTTATTCGTTTGGCGCCGATGTGTTGCCAGCCACCTATAACCGCCTGCCTGAGGCCGAGCAAAAGCGCGTCGACTCGATCATGTTGCTGGCCTTTGCCCGCAGTGGCAGTTTTGAGATCCATGTTGATGGCTGGCTGGGCAAGGCCGGCGCAGAAGCGGATACCGGCGAAGAAATGTCCAAACTGCCGGCCAGCAAAGTGGTGTGCATCTATGGTGCAGAAGAGGTCGATGAAAGTGGCTGTACTGCCAAGACAGCAGTCGGCGAAAGCCTCAAGCTGCCTGGCGGCCATCACTTCGACGAGAACTACCCGGCCCTGGCCCAGCGCCTGGTGGACCTGATCAAGAAGCATCAGGTGACTGCCCAATAAGCCAGCCTTTGTGGGAGCGGGCTTGCTCGCGATAGCCTCTACTCGGTGTGTCAGATGCACCGAGCCGCCTGCATCGCGAGCAAGCCCGCTCCCACAGTCATACGCCCCGCTATCAGCAAAAAAGCCCCGACTCTCGCGAGCCGGGGCTTTTTCATGGTACCTGGATGGGGCTACATCTCGACCTGCGTCCCCAACTCAATCACCCGGTTCAGCGGCAGCTTGAAGAAGCGCAGATTGCTGTTGGCATTCTTGAGCATAAAGGCGAACAACCCCTCACGCCAACGGGCCATACCCACAAGCTTGGAGGCAATCACGGTCTCCCGGCTCAGGAAGTAAGTGGTGCGCATCGGGCTGAAATCCAGCTCATCGAGATGGCACAGCTTCAGCGCCTCAGGCACATCCGGCTCGTCCATAAAGCCGAAGTGCAGGATCACCCGGAAAAACCCGTCACCATAGGCATCCACCTCAAAGCGCCGTGAAGCCGGTACCCGTGGCGAATCTTCGTTGACCACCGTCAGCAATACCACCTGCTCGTGCAGCACCTGGTTATGCAGCAGGTTGTGCAACAGCGCATGGGGCACGGCATCCGGGCGTGCGGTCAGAAACACGGCGGTACCCTTGACTCGATGGGGCGGCTGCACCCGGATGCTGCTGATAAACAGTGGCAGTGGCAGCGCGCTTTCATCCAGACGGTCCACCAGCAGTTGCTTGCCGCGCCGCCAGGTGGTCATCAGGGCAAACAGCACAATCCCCGCCAGTACTGGGAATGCCCCGCCCTGGAAGATTTTCGGCACGTTGGCGATAAAGAACAGGCCATCCACCAGCAGAAAGCCGATCAACACTGGCACGGCCAGAACAGGTGGCCACTTCCACAGCAGCAGCATCACTGCCGACACCAGAATACTGGTAATCAGCATGGTCCCGGTCACCGCCACCCCGTAGGCCGAAGCCAGGGCGCCAGAAGACTCAAAGCCCAGCACCAGCAAGATCACCCCGACCATCAGCGACCAGTTCACCGCGCCAATGTAAATCTGCCCCTGCTCGGCGCTGGACGTGTGCTGGATATGCATACGCGGGATATAGCCCAGTTGAATGGCCTGATGGGTCAGGGAGAAAGCCCCGGAAATCACTGCCTGGGAGGCAATCACCGTCGCCAGCGTGGCCAGCCCCACCAAGGGAATCAGCGCCCAGGCCGGTGCCAGCAGGTAGAACGGGTTGCGCGCCGCCTCCGGGTTTTCCAGCAGCAAGGCACCCTGGCCGAAATAGTTCAGCACCAGCGCCGGCAACACCAGAATGAACCAGGCCCGAGCAATCGGCTTGCGGCCAAAGTGGCCCATGTCGGCATACAGCGCCTCGGCACCGGTCAGCGCCAGCACCACGGCGCCCAAAATGGCCACGCCCATGCCCGGGTGAGACACAAAGAAGCGCACACCCCATATCGGGTTCAGCGCATTGAGCACTTCAGGGTGCTGCACGATGCCGTGAATCCCCAGCCCGCCCAACACCACAAACCACACCACCATCACCGGCCCGAACAGCTTGCCGATACTGGCCGTGCCATGGCGTTGAATCAGAAACAGCAGCACCAGCACAATCAAGGCCAGCGGCACGACCCAATGCTCCAGGCCGTCAAATGCCAGCTCAAGCCCTTCTACGGCGGAAAGCACCGAGATCGCCGGGGTAATCATGCTGTCGCCGTAAAACAGCGCCGCGCCGATCAACCCCAGGATCACCAGCACCGAACGCAACCGCGGATAAGGCGACGCCGCCCGCCTGGCCAGTGCGGTGAGGGCCATGATGCCGCCCTCGCCTTCGTTGTCGGCCCGCAGAATAAACAGCACATACTTGATCGAAACCACCCAGATCAGCGACCACAGGATCAGCGCCAATATCCCGAACACACCGTCGTGATTGACCTGAACACCATACCCGCCGGAAAACACCTCTTTAAGGGTGTACAACGGGCTGGTACCGATATCGCCGTACACCACACCCACTGCTGCAACCAGCATCCCGATGGGCTTTGCCTTGGAGTGACCGTCTTCTGCCGCCTGACTGCTTGCCTGCCCCATCAACCACTCCTACGACCATTGACCGCGTTTCTTAATGGCTTGCGCTACATTTGATCAGCAGCATGCGCTGATTTCCCGAGTGTTAGCTACGGCTCCTGCCTACAAAATCACGTTAGTTAAAAACCCTGCTTTCGCAACGGCGCGCAGCATAGCGCAGCACTCGTCGCAAATCCCCGTATAACGCTGGTCAAGTGCGTTGACCATAGCTAAAATTGCGCACTTTTTTTGATCAGAGGCGCAATAAGCGCCCGTTCGTCGTGCAGCCTTTACGGGCATGTAACGTCACTACATACCGAGGTTCGCCATGTCCACCGTTACCACCAAGCCAGCCAACCCAAAGGTTGGCTTTGTTTCCCTGGGTTGCCCGAAAGCACTGGTCGACTCCGAGCGCATCCTTACCCAACTGCGCATGGAAGGCTATGACGTCGTCTCGACCTATCAGGACGCTGACGTCGTGGTGGTCAACACCTGCGGTTTCATCGACAGCGCCAAGGCAGAATCCCTGGAAGTGATCGGCGAAGCCATCAAGGAAAACGGCAAGGTCATCGTGACCGGCTGCATGGGCGTCGAAGAAGGCAATATTCGCGACGTCCACCCGAGCGTACTGGCCGTGACCGGCCCGCAGCAGTACGAGCAGGTGGTCAACGCCGTGCACCAGGTAGTGCCGCCGCGCCAGGATCACAACCCGCTGATCGACCTGGTACCGCCACAAGGTGTCAAGCTGACACCACGCCACTACGCCTACCTGAAGATTTCCGAAGGCTGCAACCACAGCTGCAGCTTCTGCATCATCCCGTCGATGCGCGGCAAGCTGGTCAGCCGCCCGGTGGGTGACGTGCTCGACGAAGCCCAGCGCCTGGTCAAGGCCGGCGTAAAAGAGCTGCTGGTGATTTCCCAGGACACCAGCGCCTATGGCGTTGACGTCAAATACCGCACCGGTTTCTGGAACGGCGCGCCGGTCAAGACGCGCATGACCGAACTGTGCGAAGCCTTGAGCTCGCTGGGCGTATGGGTGCGCCTGCACTACGTCTACCCGTACCCGCACGTTGACGAGCTGATCCCGCTGATGGCCGCCGGCAAGATCCTGCCGTACCTGGACATCCCGTTCCAGCACGCCAGCCCGAAAGTGCTCAAGGCCATGAAACGCCCTGCGTTTGAAGACAAGACCCTGGCCCGGATCAAGAACTGGCGCGAAATCTGCCCGGAACTGATCATCCGTTCGACCTTTATCGTCGGCTTCCCGGGTGAAACCGAAGAAGACTTCCAGTACCTGCTCGACTGGCTGACCGAAGCCCAACTGGACCGCGTAGGCTGCTTCCAGTACTCGCCGGTAGAAGGCGCACCGGCCAACCTGCTGGATGCGGCCATCGTGCCGGACGACGTCAAGCAGGATCGCTGGGACCGCTTCATGGCCCACCAGCAGGCCATCAGCGCTGCCCGCCTGCAGATGAAAATCGGCAAGGAAATCGAAGTGCTGATCGACGAAGTCGACGAGCAAGGCGCAGTAGGCCGTTGCTTCTTCGACGCCCCGGAAATCGACGGCAATGTATTTATCGCCACCGAGAAAGACATCAAGCCGGGCGACAAGATCATGTGCCGCGTCACCGACGCCGACGAGTATGACCTGTGGGCTGAAGTGATCTAAATCGCGACTGCTGCGCAAAAAGCCCTGCCGCTCTGGCGTCAGGGCTTTTTTTACGGCTATCGTTATGGCATTGCTTCCATCATCAGTGTCAGGAGACACGCACGATGCAACACACATGGGCCATCCATACGCCACGCCTCACGGACTTTGCAGAACTGACCAACGTATGGGAAGCATCGGTGCGTGCCACCCATGACTTTTTGCCGGACAGCTATATCGAGCTGTTGCGCGGTCTGGTCCTGGAGCAGTACCTGGATACCGTGATGCTGATCTGCTGCAAGGACCCGACCAGCAAGCGCATTACCGGTTTTGCCGGGGTCGCGGCCGGCAAGGTCGAGATGCTGTTTATTCACCCCGATTACCGCGGGCTGGGCATCGGCAAGTGTCTGTTGATGTTCGCCATCAATGAGCTGAATGCCGAGCGCCTCGACGTCAATGAGCAAAACCTGCAAGCCGTCGGTTTTTACCTCAAGCAGGGCTTTGTGGCTGCGGGACGCTGCGAAAAGGACGGCATGGGCCAGCCTTACCCGCTGCTGCACCTGCGGTATAAACGCCCAGCACGCGCATAAGGCAAATGTAGCCGGGCTTAACCGGCGCCAGGCGGGTACAATGTTCGCCCAATTCCTTTACGGCCCCTGTCATGTCTGAACCGATACGTCTCTCCAAACGCCTCATCGAACTCGTCGGCTGCTCCCGCCGTGAGGCCGAACTGTTCATTGAAGGTGGCTGGGTCACGGTAGATGGCGAAGTCATCGACGAGCCACAGTTCAAGGTCGACAACCAGAAAGTCGAGCTGGACCCGCAAGCCAAGGCCACCGCGCCCGAGCCAGTGACCATTCTGCTCAATGCCCCGGCGGGCCTGGACACCGACAGCGCCCTGGCGTTGATCGGCCCGGACACCCTGAGCGAAGAGCACCGCTTCGGCAAGCGCCCGCTCAAGGGCCACTTCCTGCGTCTGAGCGTTGGCAACGAGCTGCAGGCCAACGCCAGCGGCCTGCTGGTGTTTACCCAGGACTGGAAAATCGTGCGCAAGCTGACGGCCGACGCCAGCAAGATCGAGCAGGAATACGTGGTCGAGGTCTCTGGCGAGATGGCACCCCACGGCTTGAACCGGCTCAACCATGGCATGACCTACAAGGGTCGCGAGCTGCCTGCGGTCAAGGCCAGCTGGCAGAGTGAAAACCGCCTGCGCTTTGCGATGAAAAACCCGCAACCGGGTGTAATCGCCCTGTTCTGCCAGGCAGTAGGCCTGACCGTGATTTCCATGCGCCGGATTCGTATTGGCGGCGTGTCGATGGGCAAGTTGCCTGTTGGCCAGTGGCGCTACATGAGCGCCAAAGAAAAGTTCTAACTGCAGCCCTGCCCCGAACATTTCGACACCGCAGCAATGCCTGCGGTGCTCACTGCTGAATATCAGGATTACCCATATGATTCATAACGACGTACTGCGCAGCGTGCGCTACATGCTCGACATCAGCGACAACAAGGTTGTCGAAATCATCAAGCTTGGTGGCCTCGACGTCACCAAGGAAGACGTGCTGACCTACCTGAAAAAGGACGAGGAAGAAGGCTTTGTACGTTGCCCGGACGAGGTGATGGCGCATTTCCTCGATGGCCTGGTGATCTTCAAGCGCGGCAAGGACGAAAGCCGTGCGCCGATGCCTGTCGAGCTGCCGGTGACCAACAACATCATCCTGAAAAAACTGCGCGTAGCCTTCGAACTCAAGGAAGACGACATGCACGCCATCCTCAAGGCGGCCGGCTTTCCGGTGTCCAAGCCTGAGCTGAGCGCCCTGTTCCGCAAGTTTGGCCACACCAACTACCGCACCTGTGGCGACCAGTTGCTGCGCAACTTCCTCAAGGGCCTGACCCTGCGCGTTCGCGACTGAAAACACGCCTCCTGTGGGAGCGGGTTTGCTCGCGATTCAGACGACTCGGTCAATCTGAATCACCGCGGCGCTGCTATCGCGAGCAAGCCCGCCCCCACAAGAGTCTGATCGGCCCCACCAGTACAATACTCCCATGACCTACACCGTCTCCCCCATCGGCTTTGTCCGCTCCTGCTTCAAGGAGAAATTCGCCATCCCCCGTCAGCCGCAACTGGCACCGGCCGCGCGTGGCGTGCTGGAGCTGGTCGCGCCGTTCGATCAGGGCGATGCGGTGCAAGGCCTGGAGCAGGTCAGCCATGTGTGGCTGCTGTTTGTGTTCCATCAGGCACTGGAAGACAAGCCCCGCCTCAAGGTGCGCCCCCCACGCCTGGGCGGCAACAAGTCGATGGGCGTGTTTGCCACCCGCGCCACCCATCGCCCGAACGGCATCGGCCAGTCAGTGGTCAAGCTGGACAAGGTCGAGGCCAATCGCCTGTGGATTTCCGGTATCGACCTGCTCGATGGCACGCCGATTCTCGATATCAAGCCCTATGTGCCCTACGCCGATATCATCAGCGATGCCAGCAATGGCATGGCCAGCGCCGCACCGGTATTGATCCCCGTGCAATGGGCCGACAGTGCCCTGCAACAGGCGCACAGGGAAGCCCTACGCCTTCAGGAGCCGCTGGTGGAGCTGATCGAGCAATGCCTGGCGCAAGATCCACGCCCTGCTTACCAGACGCCCACCGCCGAACGAGAATACGGCGCGCAGTTCTGGGATCTGGACGTTCGCTGGCACTACCCCGAGCCCGGCTTGATCCGCGTGCTTGAAGTGATTCCCAAGCCGTAACCTGAAACGCATAGACAAATGTGGGAGCGGGCTTGCTCGCGATTACGGCCTGTCAGTCACCCATACGGTGGCTGACACTCCTCAATCGCGGGCAAGCCCGCTCCCACATTTTTTGATCGGTGCGGTTTACTTCTCGACGAAGGCACGCTCGATCAGGTAATCACCCGGCTCACGCATACGTGGCGAAACTTTCAGGCCGAAGCTGTTCAGCACTTCGCTGGTCTCGTCGAGCATGCTCGGGCTGCCGCACAACATGGCACGGTCGTCCTGCGGGTTGATCGGTGGCAGGCCGATGTCGCTGAACAGCTTGCCGCTGCGCATCAGGTCGGTCAGGCGGCCTTCGTTCTCGAACGGCTCGCGGGTCACGGTCGGGTAGTAGATCAGCTTTTCACGCAGCGCTTCGCCGAAGAACTCGTTCTGCGGCAGGTGCTCGGTGATGAATTCGCGGTAGGCGACTTCATTGACGTAACGCACGCCGTGGCACAGGATCACTTTTTCGAAACGCTCGTAGGTTTCCGGATCCTGGATGATGCTCATAAAGGGCGCCAGACCGGTACCGGTGCTGAGCAAGTACAGATGCTTGCCCGGCTTCAGGTCGTCCAGCACCAGCGTACCCGTAGGTTTTTTGCTGATGATGATCTCGTCGCCTTCCTTCAAGTGCTGCAACTGGGAGGTCAGCGGGCCGTCTGGCACCTTGATGCTGAAGAACTCCAGATGCTCTTCCCAGTTCGGGCTGGCAATCGAGTAGGCACGCATAAGCGGACGGCCATTGGGCTGTTGCAGGCCGATCATCACGAACTGACCGTTCTCGAAGCGCAGGCCCGGGTCACGGGTGCACTTGAAGCTGAACAGGGTGTCATTCCAGTGATGAACACTGAGGACACGTTCGTGGTTCATGTTGCTCATGTACGGGGCTCCTAAATTCGCCTGCGCTGACTATGGGCGCGATTGCACAGCATTCTAATGGCGGCGACAATATCTGTTAACTGAATTATCAAGATAAGGGTTATCGGTTATATCGATATGCGATTTACTCTCAGACAACTCCAGGTTTTCGTCGCCGTCGCCCAACAAGAGAGCGTGTCTCGCGCTGCCGGCTTGTTGGCCCTTTCACAATCTGCGGCCAGTACCTCGATCACCGAGCTGGAGCGCCAGACCAGTTGCCAGCTGTTCGACCGTGCCGGCAAGCGCCTGAGCCTCAACGCCCTGGGCCGGCAACTGTTGCCCCAGGCTGTCGCGCTGCTGGACCAGGCCAAGGAGATCGAAGACCTGCTCAACGGCAAGTCCGGCTTCGGCTCATTGACCGTAGGCGCGACGCTGACCATCGGCAACTACCTGGCGACCCTGCTGATCGGCAGCTTTATGCAGCAGCACCCGGAAAGTCAGGTCAAGCTGGTGGTTCAGAACACGGCTCATATCGTGCAACAAGTCGCCCACTACGAAATTGATCTGGGTCTGATCGAAGGCGATTGCGCTCACCCCGATATCGAGGTGCAGAGCTGGGTCGAGGATGAACTGGTGGTGTTTTGCGCCCCGCAGCATCCACTGGCAGCCCGTGGTCACGCCACACTGGAAGAGCTCACCCGTGAAGCCTGGATCCTGCGTGAACAGGGCTCGGGAACGCGCCTGACCTTTGATCAGGCCATGCGCCATCATCAAACGTCGCTCAATATCCGCCTGGAGCTGGAACATACCGAGGCGATCAAGCGCGCCGTGGAGTCGGGCTTGGGCATTGGCTGCATCTCACGCCTGGCGTTGCGCGACGCCTTTCGGCGCGGCAGCCTGGTAGCGGTAGAGACACCCGAGCTGGATCTGGCCCGGCAGTTCTTCTTTATCTGGCACAAAAAGAAGTATCAGACATCCGCCATGCGCGAATTTCTGGAGCTTTGCCGCGCCTTCACCGCCGGGGTGCAGCGCAGCGACGAGATCGTACTGCCGACTATCGCTTAAAGCAGGATTACCGCCCACACCACGGCAATCATGGTCAGCACCACAAACTGGGCGGCGCTGCCCATGTCCTTGGCGTTTTTCGACAAGGGGTGCAGGTCGAGGGAAATACGGTCAACCACCGCTTCAATCGCCGAGTTCAGCAACTCGACAATCAAGGCCAGCAGGCACACGGCGATCAGCAAGGCGCGCTCGACCCGGCTCACATTGAGCAGGAAGCTCAGCGGGATCAGGATCACGTTAAGCAGCACCAGCTGCCGAAAAGCCGCCTCGCCCGTAAAGGCTGCGCGCAAACCGTCCAGCGAGTAACCGCCAGCATTCAAAATCCGTTTAAAACCGGTTTTACCCTTGAAAGGCGACATAGATAGGCAACTGCGCAAAAAATGAGAGGGGAACGCTAGTTCACGCTTCGTCAAAAAAGCGTGAAGGTTCGCAGATTAATGACTCGAAATTGATTCAAGTTGCTGCAAGAGTAGCGCGGCCTGGGTGCGCGTGCGAACCCCCAGCTTGCGGAAAATCGCCGTCACATGGGCCTTGATGGTCGCTTCCGAAACGCTCAGTTCATAGGCGATCTGTTTGTTCAGCAAGCCTTCGCAGACCATGGTCAACACCCGGAACTGCTGGGGTGTGAGGCTGGCCAGGCCTTCGCTGGCGGCCTTGGCCTCGGCCGACACCTGAACATCCTCAAACGCCTGGGGCGGCCAGGAGACATCGCCATCCAGTACGGCACGCACGGCCTTCTGAATCTCTTCCAGCGAGCTGGATTTGGGGATAAAGCCGCTGGCACCGAACTCGCGGGAGCGCACCATGATCGAGGCTTCTTCCTGGGCCGATACCATCACCACCGGGATTTGCGGGTATTGACCACGCAGCAACACCAGCCCGGAGAAACCGTAAGCACCCGGCATGTTCAAATCGAGCAGCACCAGATCCCAATCAGCCTTTACTGCCAGCTGTGTTTCAAGCTCGGCAATACTGGCGACCTCTACCAGGCGAACATCAGACCCCAGGCCAAGGCTTACGGCCTGGTGCAGGGCACTGCGAAACAGTGGATGGTCGTCGGCAATCAGGATTTCGTATGTGGCCATTGTTTAAATGATCCCGTTTTTCAGGCGAGCACTGATCAATTCCAGCACTCGCTAAGGCAACTCGAGCAAAAGCTCAAAGACTGTGCGTCAAAGGGCGCGATTTACGCGAAACGTCGGCAAATATAAGTGTTTTGACAGCTGCATAGCCGAATCGGCGCCAAGCATGCCCAGCGAAGCAAGGGTGGTCAAGTCGAAAACCTGACGCCCGGGTCCATGTGCTAGCCATTACAGCGCCATCATCGAAAAAACGGCAATGCTGCGCACTTGCATCTGTTCGAAAATTGTAGCGCTACTTCTTTAGTCTATTGAGCCCGATTCTGGGGAAGGTCTTTTACAAAAACGCCCAGTTCCTGGTGCGCCACACTGGATTCGTTCATGGGCAGCTGATTTTTCGCATCCAGATAATGCTGGCTGAAGACATCGAAATAGGCATCCAGCGCACTGGAGGCCTGGGTGTCACCAGCCAGCTCAAGGCACAGGCTGGCCACTTCAGCGGTACACAGATGTTCACTGCGGGTGGAGCGGCGCAAGCGGTAGCGCGAAAGCCTTTCAGGCAGCAGGCTCAAAATGGGCAGGGAATCGAAGTACGGGCTTTTGCGAAAAATCTTGCGTGCCTCGGTCCAGGTGGCGTCCAGCAGGATAAACAGCGGGCGCTTGCTGCTGTCCAGATCCACCGTGTGCGTTACCCGCTCCGGCGCCACGTATTCGCCAGGAAACACCAGATACGGCTGCCACTGCGGGTCGGCCAGCAACGCCAGCAGTGCATCGTCGGTTTCGGTACGCGACCAGATAAATGCAAAGTTGTCACTCACCACATCAGCGATCAACCAGCCGGTGTTGCTGGGCTTGAACACTTCCTTTTTGGTCATGACCAGGCACACACCCGAACGCGTCGTCACCCTGGGCCGCCAGTTGCACAGGCAGTGACTCTCGATCACGCGGCAAGTATGGCAACGCGGAGCACGGGAACCGCGGGCCAGGTAGGGCTTGGTGCTCTCCTCCTCACGCTCGTCTCGTAAACGGGCTACAGCATTCGGGGAAAAGGTCGTCAGGGTCATGATTTTTTACTTAAAAGGCGCCAAGCGTCCATTCGCCAGAATTGGCGCATAAACGGATTCACAATAGAAAGGCGGCCAGTTTACCAGAGGCGCGAAACCATAGCCTTTGGCATTTCCTGTGCGGTCATGCTGACCTATACTCCCGCGCCACTGAACGCACAGATAGCCGGCTTGTCCAAGGCTGCATCACTGAACGCACACATATGTGGCCGGTCCAGGCCTGGGTCACTGAAATCAGGAGAGTTTCATGCTGCGCCATATCATTCCGACCGTCGCTCTAATGCTTGCACTGCCACTGGCGGCACAAGCGGCTTCTCTCAAAGATTTTGAGTTGAACAAAACCCTGCTCAAGGTTGCCGAAAAAAGCAACGAAGGCAAACCGCGCGCAATCAATGCGGACCTTTTGGATAAAGGTTTCACCGTAGACGGCACTGTCCTGATCAACAACCTGGAGGCCAGCCCGACACTGGCGGCCCAAATACGCTCCAACCCGGAACTAACCGTGCCGCAACTGGGGCGCAGCGTGTGCAGCAACGCAGGTTTCCGCACCCTGATGGCTCAAGGCGCGACGTTGCGCTACAGCTTTCGCGAGTACAAAACCAACAGCCCGGTCCTGACCCAGGATTTCCGTGCTGAAAACTGCCAGCGTAAACAGTAACACCCCTGCCGCGCCGTACCCGGTACGGCGCAGATCATGCCTGCGGCTTGCGCCACCCTCGCCAAACTTCATGTACGTCAGGCAATTAGCTGTTGCCAGCCACGACATCCCGGGACCATCATCAAGGCATCGTGTTGGACACTCTGTGTCTCGGCGCCAGCCCAGGTTGCGGCGCCTTCAAGGATGTTGTGCAGAAGGAGAAGTACATGCCTGACCAATCCAATGATTCCCTGGCGCTGCATTTGCAGGAGCAGGGGCTGGATCTTGCTCATGAGGTCGACGAACAACTGCAACGGGTAGCCCCCGACAGCCCGAACCGCGCACTCTATCGCGAGATGTTGCTGACCGTGCTGCGCATGGCCCATGACGACCTTGATCGCTGGAATGCCAAGATCACCCTGCAGGCCATTCGCGAACTGGAAAAGACCTTTCGCACGCTGGAGCAGTTCAAGGGCCGACGCAAAGTCACGGTCTTCGGCTCGGCAAGAACCCCGATTGAGCACCCGCTGTATGCCCTAGCCCGGGAAATGGGGGCCGTGCTGGCAAAAGACGACATGATGGTCATCACCGGCGGCGGCGCAGGCATCATGGCCGCGGCCCATGAAGGCGCGGGCCTGGCCCACAGCCTGGGGTTCAATATCACCCTGCCATTTGAGCAACGGGCCAACCCCACCATCAATGGCACGCCCAATGTGCTGGCGTTTCACTTTTTCTTTACCCGCAAACTGTTCTTCACCAAGGAAGCCGATGCATTGGTGATGTGCCCGGGCGGGTTTGGCACGCTGGATGAAGTGCTGGAAGTGCTGACATTGATGCAGACCGGTAAAACCCCGCTGGTACCGGTGGTTTTGCTCGATGTGCCCGGCGGATCGTTTTGGCAAGGCGCACTGGACTTTATCCATAACCAACTGGAAGCCAACCACTACATTCTGCCCAACGACTTGAAGCTGATGCGCCTGGTTCACAGCGCCGAAGAGGCACTGGCTGAAATCAACCAGTTCTACAGCAACTTCCATTCAAGCCGCTGGCTGAACAAAACTTTTGTGATCCGCATGAAGAAACCCGTCAGTGCGCTGGCTCTCAAGCAGATACAACAGGATTTTGCGGACATTTGCCTTAACGATGGCTTCCACCAACAGGCTTATTGCAGCTTTGAGCATGACGACCCGAAGCTCAACCACCTCACCTGCCTGGGCTTTGCATTCAGCGGGCGTAATCAGGGACGGCTGCGCGAACTGGTCGACTTTATCAACCTGCCGCACAACTGGGCGACAGCTGACAGCGTGTCCACTGCGCAGGTGCGCGAGTCACTGGCTGATTAAGCCGGAATGGGTAAGCGGGCTGTTACTGTGGGAGCGGGCTTGCTCGCGATGCGGGCGGCACGACTGGCAGGCAAACCGCATTGCTGCCATCGCAGGCAAGCCAGCTCCCACAGGTTTGCGGCGCCCACTGGGTACGACCGCCAACCGTTTCAATCGTCAAACTCTCGGCCGCTTAACAGGCGGCCGATCATTTCAAGCGGATAGCCGCGATAGCTCAAGAAGCGCCCCTGGCGTAAGCCGGAATGGGTAAGCGGGCTGTTACTGTGGGAGCGGGTTTGCTCGCGATGCGGGCGGCACGTCTGGCAGGCAAACCGCATTGCTGCCATCGCAGGCAAGCCAGCTCCCACAGGTTTGCGGCGCCCACAGGGTACGACCGCCAACCGTTTCAGTCGTCAAACTCTCGGCCGCTTAACAGGCGGCCGATCATTTCAAGCGGATAGCCGCGATAGCTCAAGAAGCGCCCCTGGCGGGCACGCTCCTTGGCATCGACAGGCACCTGCCCGGAAAACTTGCGACGCCAGGTTTCCTCCAACCGTTCTTGCCAGTTGAAGTCACATTCGCGTAACGCCTCTTCAATATCGCCGCGCGCAAGGCCTCGCTGGCTAAGCTCTTCGCGAATACGCAAAGGGCCATAACCGGAACCGGCACGGTAGTTGATATAGCTTTCGAGATAACGGGACTCGGACAACAGCCCCTCTTCCGTGAGACGGTCAAGGGCAGCGTCGATCATGTCGGGGCAAGCGCCGCGCTGACGCAACTTGCGCGTCAGCTCGACCCGACCGTGCTCGCGTCGCGCGAGCAGGTCCATTGCAGTCCGTCGCACCGCGACGGGAGTATCCAGGACGGCAATCATGATGGCTATCAGTTATCGCCGTCGGTAGCGTTTTCCATTTCTTCGGCTTCAGCCAGTGCTGCAGCTTCTTTGGCAGCCTTGCTCATTTTTGGCATGACTTTGAGTTCTGCCAGTTCAGCGTCAGTTTTTGGCCCCAGCAGTTTTTCACGCAGCTGCTTTTCCAGCGCGTCCTTGATGTCCGGGTTATCGTCCAGGAACTTGGCGGAGTTGGCCTTGCCCTGACCGATCTTGCTGCCGTTGTAGCTGTACCAGGCGCCTGCTTTTTCAACAAAGCCATGCAACACACCCAGGTCGATCATCTCGCCATTCAGGTAGATGCCCTTGCCGTACAGGATCTGGAATTCAGCCTGACGGAACGGCGGTGCCACCTTGTTCTTGACCACTTTGACGCGGGTTTCGCTACCTACCACCACATCGCCTTCTTTCACGGCGCCAGTGCGGCGGATATCCAGACGTACCGACGCGTAGAACTTCAGGGCGTTACCACCGGTGGTGGTTTCCGGGCTGCCGAACATCACGCCGATCTTCATGCGGATCTGGTTGATGAAGATAACCAGGCAGTTGGCGTTCTTGATGTTACCGGTGATTTTACGCAGTGCTTGCGACATCAGACGGGCTTGCAGGCCAACGTGGGTATCACCCATGTCGCCTTCGATTTCAGCCTTTGGCGTCAGTGCGGCCACGGAGTCGATGATGATCACGTCAACCGCGTTGGAGCGCACCAGCATGTCGGTGATTTCCAGGGCCTGTTCGCCGGTGTCCGGCTGGGAAACCAGCAGGTCGTCGACGTTTACGCCCAGCTTGGCGGCGTATTCAGGGTCAAGGGCGTGCTCGGCATCGACGAAGGCGCAGGTAGCACCGGCCTTTTGTGCCTGGGCAATCACGGACAGGGTCAGCGTGGTTTTACCCGACGACTCAGGGCCGTAGATTTCAACAATACGGCCTTTTGGCAGGCCGCCAATGCCCAGCGCGATGTCCAGACCCAGCGAACCGGTGGAGATTGCCGGTACGGCCTGGCGCTCCTGGTCGCCCATCAGCATCACGGCACCCTTGCCGAATTGACGTTCGATCTGACCCAGGGCCGCAGCCAAGGCTTTCTTCTTGTTGTCGTCCATTAAAGTCCTCTCGTAATCAATAAGGCCCGACGGCCGATAACTGTATAAGTAGCCAGTATTATTCCACAGGGTTAGAAGATCGCCTACCCCTGATTTTTTATTTCTCGTACCGTTCGGCGTATTAAGCCTTCCAGGGCCGCAATCACGGTTTGCTGGCGGACTTCATCGCGATTGCCCGCAAAGTGCCTGCGCTCGCTGGACACCTCATCGCCAGCGCCCCAGGCCAGCCACACGGTACCGACCGGCTTCTCGGGCGAACCGCCACCCGGCCCGGCCACACCGCTCACCGCCACAGCGAACTGCGCCCCGCTTTGCGCCTGCGCACCGCGCACCATCGCTTCGACCACCTCGCGACTGACGGCCCCCACTTGTGTGAACAAGGCCTCGGGAACCAGCAATTGCCGGGTCTTTTGCTGGTTGGAGTAGGTCACAAACCCCGCCTCGAACCAGGCGGAGCTGCCGGCAATACGGGTGATGGCTTCGGCAATGCCGCCACCGGTACAGGACTCGGCGGTCGTCACCTGGGCATTAAGAGCCTTTAACAGCAGCCCGAGTTCAGCTGCACGTTGAGAAATCTGATCCACTGTCCTCTCCTGATCGCGGGTCCGGGTCATAACCTACACCAAAAAGCCGTGTTCTACGGCTCGATCCGCGAATCGCCGGGCGAACCGTCGACCCCCAGCCGCTTCGCAGCCCAGCGCTGGTACAGGCTGATGGCTGCATCCGCACCTGCCAGGGCGGTCAGGCAACCCAGGGCACCGGCCGCCAAAACCGACATCCCGGCCGAGTACAGCAACATAAAGGTCGATACGCCGCACACCATGCAGGCTCCCGACCGCAACGCCAGGCGCCGCATCAGCGGCCAGCCGCTGGCGCCATCCTTGTCTGCCCGCCACATCTCGCCAAAAACGCCGCCCACCAACGCAAGGAGGATGACCAGTAAAACCGGCATTTCCAGCAAGACTTGCGGTTCATTCATCATGTGATCACTCCTGTGTCCTTATTGATAAGCGCCAATTTCCGGCCTGACTGAAACGTCATACCCCTGCCCGAGATCCATCGTTGGCGGCAATGGAACAAAGACTATGCATGTATGGATATACAGTCAATGCACCAGTGCATATATTTATTCGCACAATTTCAACAAGCCGGCCAGGACCTGCAAATACGGTGGGAATTGTCTGCTTGATGGCGTAGCCAATACTGCTGCGGGAGCGAGCCTGCTCACGAAGGCTTGTTCGCGAGCAGGCTGGCTCCCGCAGGATTTTCAGAATCTTGTGGCTAGCGGGCGTACATGCCCCACCAGAAGACATGACCGAGAATGACCAGCTGTTCATCCTCCAGATCGTTGTAGGCATAATCCTCATCCGGGAACTCGTCGCGGTTGAAGCTGCGCAAACGAATGCCGCCCGCCAGGCGATACAACTGTTTGACCCGTAGCTGGCCGTTATGATTGACCGCATACAGGTCGCCATCAATGACTTCGTCCAGCGTGCGCTTGCCCGCATTGACCCCCACCGTTGCGCCATCGCGCAGCACTGGCAGCATACTGTCGCCGCGTACGGTCACGCACTTGGCATGATCGAACTCCACACCGTTATGGCGCAGGCTGCGCTTGCCGAAACGCAACTTGGCGCGTTCGCTCTCTTCAATGGCAAAGCGCCCTGAGCCGGCGGCCAGTTCAACCTGACGCAGAAACGGAATGGACACTTCATCGTCCGCCACTGGGGTGTCGTCATCCCACAGGCAAATATCACGCAACTCTGGGTGACATAGCTCGATTTCTGACACACGCACATCGTCCCGCCCGCGCAGGCGATCGGTACTGATGTGGAAGTACTCGGCGATTTTGGAGATATGCCTGTCGGAAGGATCGGCAATCTTGCCGCTCAAAATCCGCGACAACGTAGGTTGCGGCACCCCGGTGCTGCGGTGCAGCGTCATCGCACTGATGCCGTGCCGGGCCAGCAGCTCTTTAAGGACGGTTGAAACTGTTCGTTTGGACATGGCGGCAATAGTGCTGGCCGTGTTTATTGATGGCAAATGCTATTTCTTCTATTTATAGCAACGTGTCAGTGCGCCCGGTGCGCACCTGTAGATGCAGGGGGCTGGCATGTTAACCTTGCGCCCATTGCGAAAACCTCAGGCCACGCGCCTGCCTTTCCCCCACTTCTGAACGAATCCGCCCAAGCCCTGATGAGTAAAAATACCTCCGACCTGTCCAGCCACACGCCGATGATGCAGCAGTACTGGCGCCTGAAGAACCAGCACCCTGACCAGCTGATGTTCTATCGCATGGGCGATTTCTACGAGATCTTCTACGAAGACGCGAAGAAAGCCGCCAAGTTGCTGGATATCACCCTCACGGCACGCGGCCAGTCTGCCGGCCAGGCGATTCCGATGTGCGGGATCCCTTATCATGCGGCCGAAGGCTACCTGGCCAAGCTGGTCAAGCTGGGCGAGTCGGTGGTGATCTGCGAGCAGGTCGGCGACCCGGCCACCAGCAAAGGCCCGGTTGAGCGTCAGGTAGTTCGTATCATCACCCCGGGCACCGTGAGTGACGAGGCGCTGATGGATGAGCGCCGCGACAACCTGATTGCCGCCGTACTGGGCGATGAGCGCCTGTTTGGCCTCGCCGTGCTGGATATCACCAGCGGCAATTTCTCGGTGCTGGAGATCAAGGGCTGGGAAAACCTGCTGGCCGAGCTTGAGCGCATCAACCCGGTCGAGCTGATGATCCCGGATGACTGGCCGCAAGGCTTGCCTGCGGAAAAACGTCGTGGCGTTCGTCGCCGTGCGCCGTGGGACTTTGAGCGCGACTCGGCGCTCAAAAGCCTGTGCCAGCAATTCTCGACCCAGGACCTCAAGGGCTTTGGCTGCGAAAACCTGACCCTGGCCATTGGCGCAGCCGGTTGCCTGCTCAGTTACGCCAAGGAAACCCAGCGCACTGCCCTGCCCCATTTGCGCAGCCTGCGCCATGAGCGCCTGGACGACACCGTGGTGCTCGACGGTGCCAGCCGCCGTAACCTGGAACTGGACACCAACCTGGCCGGTGGCCGCGACAACACCCTGCAATCGGTGGTCGACCGCTGCCAGACCTCGATGGGCAGCCGCTTGCTGACCCGCTGGTTGAACCGCCCGCTGCGCGATTTGAGCGTGCTGCTGGCACGCCAGTCGTCGATCACTTGCCTGCTCGATGGCTATCGCTTTGAAAAGCTGCAGCCTCAGCTTAAGGAAATCGGCGATCTGGAGCGGATTCTCGCCCGTATCGGCCTGCGCAATGCCCGCCCCCGCGACTTGGCACGCCTGCGTGATGCCTTGAACGCGCTGCCAGAACTGCAAGACGCCATGCTCGGCCTCGAAGCACCGCACTTGCAGCAACTGGCCATGACCACCAGCACTTACCCCGAGCTGGGCGCCCTGCTGGAAAAGGCTATCAATGACAACCCGCCAGCGGTGATCCGCGATGGTGGTGTACTGAAAACCGGCTATGACGCCGAGCTGGATGAGCTGCAAGCTCTGAGCGAAAACGCCGGCCAGTTCCTGATTGACCTCGAAGCCCGGGAAAAGGCCCGCACCGGGTTGTCCAACCTCAAGGTCGGTTACAACCGCGTCCACGGTTACTTTATCGAGCTGCCAAGCAAACAGGCCGAGCAGGCACCGGCCGATTACATCCGGCGCCAGACGCTCAAGGGCGCCGAGCGCTTTATCACCCCGGAACTCAAAGCCTTCGAAGACAAGGCCCTTTCAGCGAAAAGCCGCGCCCTGGCCCGCGAGAAGATGCTGTATGAGGCTTTGCTCGAAGAAATGATCGGCCACCTCGCGCCGCTGCAGGACACCGCCGCCGCACTGGCCGAGCTGGATGTGCTGAGCAACCTGGCCGAGCGTGCACTGAACCTGGACCTGAACTGCCCGCGCTTTGTTGAAGAGCCGTGCATGCGTATCAGCCAGGGTCGCCACCCTGTGGTCGAGCAGGTACTGACCACGCCGTTTGTGGCCAACGACCTGGGGCTGGACGACAACACCCGCATGCTGGTGATCACCGGTCCTAACATGGGCGGTAAATCGACCTACATGCGCCAAACCGCATTGATCGTGCTGCTGGCCCATATCGGCAGTTTTGTACCGGCGGCCAGCTGTGAACTGTCGCTGGTGGACCGCATCTTCACCCGGATCGGCTCCAGCGATGACCTGGCTGGTGGCCGTTCGACCTTTATGGTCGAGATGAGCGAAACCGCCAATATCTTGCACAATGCCACCGAACGCAGCCTGGTGCTGATGGACGAAGTGGGCCGCGGCACTAGCACATTCGACGGTTTGTCGCTGGCCTGGGCTGCGGCAGAACGTCTCGCCCAATTGCGCGCCTACACCCTGTTTGCCACGCACTAC
This sequence comes from Pseudomonas fragi, assembly GCF_900105835.1. Lineage (NCBI taxonomy): Bacteria > Pseudomonadati > Pseudomonadota > Gammaproteobacteria > Pseudomonadales > Pseudomonadaceae > Pseudomonas > Pseudomonas fragi. The sequence goes on along the minus strand of NZ_LT629783.1, from coordinate 4,459,188 downwards.
TTCGAGCTGACGGTACTGCCCGAGAACGAGCCGCTGGTCGCCAACGTGCATTTGAGCGCGACCGAGCACAACGAACGCATCGTGTTCCTGCACCATGTGCTGCCAGGCCCGGCCAGCCAGAGCTATGGCCTGGCCGTAGCGCAACTGGCGGGCGTACCGAGTGAAGTTATCCGCCGCGCCCGCGAGCATTTGAGCCGCCTGGAGACCACCAGCCTGCCCCATGAAGTGCCACCTGCCAAGCCCGGCAAAAAGCCTGCGCCGCAGCAAAGCGACCTGTTTGCCAGCCTGCCGCACCCGGTGCTGGACGACCTTTCCAGGCTGGATCTGGACAACATGACGCCACGTAAAGCGCTTGATTTTCTCTACACATTAAAGACACGCCTTTAAAAGCTGCTAGAATCGCGCGCGGTTCGGGATGCTACTGACCTTTTAGCCTGGTCTTTAGATATCACTCCCGAACCCGGCGAACCCGTTCTGGAAGGGCTTCGCTGCCGCCGCCTGAGGAGAGAATTAGAAATGACCTTCGTCGTCACCGACAACTGCATCAAGTGCAAGTACACCGACTGCGTAGAAGTCTGTCCGGTGGACTGCTTTTACGAAGGCCCGAACTTCCTGGTGATTCACCCGGATGAGTGCATTGATTGCGCGCTTTGTGAGCCTGAATGCCCTGCACAGGCGATCTTCTCTGAAGATGAAGTACCTGCCGGCATGGAGAACTTCATTCAGTTGAACGTCGAGCTGGCTGAAATCTGGCCAAACATCACTGAACGCAAAGACCCTCTGCCGGACGCGGCCGAGTGGGATGGCAAACCAGGCAAGATCGTCGACCTGGAACGCTGATTCACGTTTAAGCAAAAAGCCCCGTCTCCTGCGAGCCGGGGCTTTTTGCGTTTTAAAGCGCCACAAAACCTGTGGGAGCTGGCTTGCCTGCGATGCAGGCGCTTCGGTCTGCCAGACCAACCGCGGCGATGCCGTCGCGAGCAAGCCCGCTCCCACCAAAGGCCCAGTTAATATTCAGTCGTTGATTGCGCAGCCTGTAGCCTCTTGAAGCTGCTCGCGGGTTACGCCCGCCGCCAGTTCAACCAGCTTGAGCCCCTGCCCGGTGACATCCAGCACCGCCAGGTCGGTAATGATGCGGTCAACCACGCCCACGCCGGTCAGCGGCAAGTCGCACTGCCTGAGCAGTTTATGAACGCCGCCCTTGGCCGTGTGCTCCATCAGCACCACCACGCGCTTGACCCCGGCCACCAGGTCCATCGCCCCGCCCATGCCCTTGACCATCTTGCCGGGGATCATCCAGTTGGCCAGGTCGCCCTTCTCGGACACCTGCATCGCCCCCAGAATCGACAAGTTGATATGACCGCCGCGAATCATCGCGAACGAGTCGGCACTATTGAAAAAACTGCTGCCCGGCAAGGTGGTGATGGTTTGCTTGCCGGCGTTGATCAGGTCGGCATCCACCTCATCCTCTGTGGGAAACGGGCCAATACCCAACAGGCCATTTTCACTTTGCAGCCACACATCCATGCCTTCAGGAATGTAGTTGGCCACCAGGGTAGGTAAACCGATACCGAGGTTGACGTAGAAACCGTCCAGCAGTTCTTGAGCGGCGCGCTGCGCCATTTCTTCACGAGTCCAGGCCATGGTCAGGCGCTCCGCACAGTGCGATGTTCGATACGTTTTTGCGGCGTGGCATTGAGCACCAACCGTTGCACGTAGATCCCGGGCAAATGCACCTGATCAGGCTCGATCTGGCCGATTTCAACAATCTCTTCCACTTCCACCACACACACCCTGGCCGCCATCGCCGCCAGCGGGTTGAAGTTGCGCGCGGTCTTGTTGAACAGCAGGTTGCCGGACTTGTCGGCTTTCCAGGCCTTGACCAGGGCCACGTCGGCGCGAAGCGAGCGCTCCATGACATACCACTCGCCATCGAACTCACGGGTTTCCTTGCCTTCGGCCACCAGGGTGCCGTAGCCGGTCTTGGTGAAGAATGCCGGGATACCCGCCCCGCCTGCCCGCAGTTTCTCGGCGAGGGTGCCCTGGGGGGTGAACTCCAGCTCAAGTTCGCCGGCCAGGTACTGACGCTCGAACTCTTTGTTCTCGCCTACATAGGAAGAAATCATTTTGCGGATCTGGCGCGTTTCCAGCAGTTGCCCCAGGCCAAAACCGTCGACCCCGGCGTTGTTGCTGATCACCGTCAATTCACGCTTGCCGGTGTCGCGCAAGGCCCCGATCAGCGCCTCCGGAATACCGCACAAGCCAAAGCCACCCACAGCCAGGGTCATGCCATCCTCAACCAGCCCCTGCAACGCGGATTCAGCACTCGAGTAAATCTTGTTCACCTGTTATTCCTCGAATTGCCCACGACACACCACACCATCGCGGTCGGTTTGCTTCAGTCGGAAGGAGGCTTACACCTTGGCAGCCACCCTCTACCCGACTCTGGCAGCTCTGGCGAGTGGCCAAAGCACTGCTCAAGTGTAGGGGATGACGACGCAGGAAGGAGGAATTGGGAAGTGAGTTACAGGGAAAGATGTAGAAGCCTTGCGGCCTTTCAACCGCTGTGCCAATAGCTTATTTACCGCGGTCTGCAGGGCCATTCACTAAACGATCACAATTTAGCTACAAAATACTTAGCTCGCTAACTTTAAACCCGCGGGCCAGACGTATATAAATGCCGAGTGCCATTAATTGGCCCAGAGGGCAAAATCTTCACTCGCCTTATTGCTCGAGCCTACTAGACTCCCTCTCGGATATTGCCGCAGATTCGCAAGGACGGGCTTAAACGCAGCATATCCAGGGCAGTATCGACCCAGGACTCAGCCCCCTGGTAGAGATCGAAACTGTCGGGAACCAGCAGCCATTGTCCGAGAATTCCGTCGATATAGGCATGCAGACTGATAGCAGCGCGGCGCACATCCAGCGTTTCAGGGAGTTGTTGACGGTGAATGGCATTGCTCAGGGCCAACTCGATCCTGCTGTTGCAATCGACCATCGCGACCTGGCGCTGAGCCCGAAAATCACACATTTCGTCTGTGAATTCGCACTTATGAAACAGAATTTCATTGATACGCCGGGTTTTTGGATCAATGGCAACCTGGCGAAACAAATGAATCAGCAATTGGCGCGTGCAGCCGAGCGGATCAATCTCGTTCTGATTTTCACTGGCCTTGGCCAGCTCATCCAGGGGTTCATGCAGGCTGTCGAGCATGGCCTGCACCAGTTCGGCCTTGTTGCTGAAGTGCCAGTAAATCGCACCACGGGTGACACCTGCCAACGTGGCGATATCGGCCAGCGTCGTGCGCGCAACCCCTCGCTCGTAAAAGGCCTGTTCGGCCGCGGCGAGGATTTTGCTCCGGGTCTCAAGAGCTTCTTCTTTGGTACGACGCACCATGGCAATAAAAACCTCAATCAGGAGGATTCGGGCGGTTTCAATCACTCGTCCGAACCAACATCGGGTGGCGTTTGTTGTGCCTTATCCCGGTCTGCTACACGCTTGAAAAATGGCGCTGAAGTCACTGGCGAGAGTCGCTCCCGCTATTTACAAACAGCCATGAATGTAAGTATATTCCTTAGCAAGCTATTTATCCACCCGGAACAGCTTTCTATACCTTTCCACTATTCTTGTGCGCTTTCGCGTGCCTGACCCGAGGATCTTCATGCAATTCAAGCCAGCTGTTACCGCTCTGGTTGCTGCCATCGCCCTTGCTTCGCTGCTCAGCGGATGCAAAAAGGAAGAGGCAGCACCTGCCCCGCAAATCCCTCAGGTCGGCGTTGTCACGCTGAAAACCCAACCCTTTACCTTGACCACTGATCTGCCAGGTCGTACCGCGTCCTATCGTTCGGCAGAAGTGCGCCCGCAGGTAAACGGCATCATCCTCAAGCGCTTCTTTAAAGAAGGCAGTGACGTCAAGATCGGCCAGCAGCTGTATCAAATCGATCCGGCCATCTATGAAAGCGCCGTACTCAGCGCCCGCGCGACCTTACAATCGGCCAAATCCCTGGCTGAGCGCTACAAGCAATTGGTCGCAGAGCAAGCCGTAAGCCGCCAGGAATACGACAACGCTCAAGCCGCCCGCCTTGAAGCTGAAGCCGCGCTGAACACCGCCCAGGTCAACCTGCGCTACACCAAGGTGCTGGCACCGCTGACCGGTCGTATCGGTCGCTCGCTGTACACCGAAGGTGCACTGGTCACCAGTGGCCAGGCCAACGCATTGGCCGTGATCACCCAACTGGACCCGATCTACGTTGACGTGACCCAGTCCTCGGTAGAAATGCTCGAACTGCGCCGCGATCTGGCCAGTGGCCGCTTGAAGAAGGCCGGTGAAAACGCCGCCAAGGTCAAGCTGACCCTGCCTGACGGCAGCGAGTACGGCCAGGAAGGTCGCCTTGAGTTCGCCGAAGTTTCGGTTGACGAGACCACCGGCTCCGTAACCCTGCGTGCCGTGTTCCCGAACCCGGATGAAACCCTGTTGCCGGGCATGTTTGTCCACGCACAGCTGGAAGCGGGCATCGACAGCAATGCGATCCTGGCACCGCAAATCGGCGTGACCCACAACCTCAAGGGCCAACCGACCGCGATGATCGTCGGGCCGGACAACAAGGTTGAACTGCGTGTGCTGCAAGCCTCGCGCACCGTTGGCAGCAACTGGCTGGTTGAGAAAGGCCTGAACCCTGGCGACCGCCTGATTACTGATGGCCTGCAATTCATCAAGCCTGGCATTGAAGTCAAGATCATGGACAAGCCACAAGGCGAAACCCCGGCATCTGCCCCGGCAACAGAAAAAGCTGCAGGCAGTAAAGGGGAGTAAACCATGTCGAAATTTTTTATCGACCGTCCGATTTTCGCCTGGGTTATAGCCCTGGTGATCATGCTGGTCGGGGCTCTATCGATCCTCAAATTGCCGATCAACCAGTACCCGAGCATCGCACCGCCGGCCATCTCGATCTCCGTGACCTACCCGGGCGCTTCGGCGCAAACCGTGCAGGACACCGTGGTCCAGGTGATCGAGCAGCAGCTCAACGGTATCGACCACCTGCGTTATGTGTCATCGGAAAGTAACTCCGACGGCAGCATGAGCATCACCGCCACATTCGAGCAAGGCACTGACCCTGACACCGCACAGGTCCAGGTACAGAACAAGCTCAACCTGGCGACCCCCCTGCTACCGCAAGAGGTACAGCAGCAAGGTATCCGTGTAACCAAGGCAGTGAAAAACTTCCTGATGGTTATTGGTGTGGTGTCTGAAAACGGCAGCATGAACAAGGACGACCTGTCCAACTACATCGTTTCCAACATGCAGGACCCGATCTCCCGTACCGAAGGTGTGGGCGACTTCCAGGTGTTCGGCGCCCAGTACGCCATGCGTATCTGGCTCGACCCGGTCAAGCTGAACAAGTACAACCTGACGCCGGTGGACGTTAAGTCGGCCATCAGCGCACAGAACGTGCAGGTGTCCTCCGGGCAGCTGGGCGGCCTGCCTGCCGTCAAGGGTCAGGAGCTGAACGCGACGATCATCGGCAAAACCCGTCTGCAAACGGCTGAAGAGTTCAAGAAGATCCTGCTCAAGGTCAACACCGACGGCTCCCAGGTACGCCTGAGCGATGTCGCAGATGTTGCCCTGGGTGGTGAAAACTACAGCGTCAGCGCGCAATTCAACGGTAAACCGGCATCGGGTATCGCGATCAAGCTGGCCCCGGGCTCGAACGCCCTGGACACGGCAAAGGCATTGCGTGAAACCATCAACGGCCTGGAGCCCTTCTTCCCGGAAGGCATGAAAGTCGTTTACCCGTACGACACCACGCCTGTGGTTTCGGCCTCGATCGAAGGTGTGGTGCACACCCTGGTCGAAGCTGTTGTCCTGGTGTTCCTGGTGATGTTCCTGTTCCTGCAAAACTTCCGCGCCACCATCATCACCACGATGACAGTACCGGTCGTACTGCTGGGTACCTTCGGGATCCTGGCCGCTGCAGGCTTCAGCATCAACACCCTGACCATGTTCGGTATGGTACTGGCCATCGGCTTGCTGGTGGACGATGCGATCGTGGTGGTTGAAAACGTTGAGCGGGTCATGTCCGAAGAGGGACTGCCGCCCAAGGAAGCCACCAAGAAATCCATGGAGCAGATCCAGGGTGCCCTGGTGGGTATTGCCCTGGTACTGTCGGCGGTATTGCTGCCGATGGCCTTCTTCAGCGGCTCCACGGGTGTGATCTATCGCCAGTTCTCGATCACTATCGTTTCGGCGATGGGCCTGTCGGTACTGGTTGCCCTGATCTTCACCCCGGCCCTGTGCGCCACCATGCTCAAGCCGATCCAGAAGGGTGATCACGGCGAGAACAAGCGCGGTTTCTTCGGCTGGTTCAACCGCACCTTCGACAATGGCGTAAAGCGCTATGAAAAAGGTGTCGGCAGCATTCTGCGTCACAAGGCTCCGTACCTGCTGGCTTATGTGCTGATTGTGGTTGGCATGGTGTTCCTGTTCACCCGTATCCCTACCTCCTTCCTCCCGGAAGAAGACCAGGGCGTACTGTTTGCACAGGTTCAAACACCTGCGGGCACCACTGCAGAACGCACACAGCAAGTGATCGACCGGATGCGTGAATACCTGCTGGCCGATGAGTCGGGCGCTGTGTCTTCGGTGTTTACCGTGAACGGCTTCAACTTTGCCGGCCGTGGCCAGAGCTCTGGCCTGGCGTTCATCATGCTCAAGCCGTGGGGCGAGCGCGATTCGGACAACAGTGTATTTGCACTGGCTGCACGGGCGCAGAAGGTGTTCTCCAGCTACCGCGATGCAATGGTGTTCGCCTTTGCCCCGCCTGCTGTAATGGAACTGGGTAACGCCACTGGTTTCGACGTATACCTGCAAGACCGTTCCGGCATTGGCCACGAGAAACTGATGGCTGCGCGCAATCAGTTCCTGGGGATGGCGGCTCAGAGCAAGATCCTGGCGGGCGTACGTCCGAACGGTCTGAACGATGAACCGCAATACAAGCTGCTGATCGACGATGAGGCTGCTCGCGCCCTGGGCCTGAGCATTTCGGACATCAACAACACCCTGTCCATTGGTCTGGGTGCCAGTTATGTCAACGACTTCATCGACCACGGCCGGGTCAAAAAGGTTTTCCTGCAAGGCGAAGCTGACTCGCGGATGAACCCCGAAGACCTGAAGAAGTGGTATGTGCGCAACGATCAGGGAACCATGGTGCCGTTCTCGGCCTTCGCCAAGGGCGAGTGGATCTACGGCCCACCCAAGCTGTCGCGTTACAACGGCGTAGAAGCGATGGAAATTCTCGGCGCTCCGGCACCGGGCTATACCAGCGGTCAAGCCATGGCTGAAGTCGAAGCCCTGGCCAAGAAGCTGCCAGCAGGTGTCGGTATTTCCTGGACGGGGTTGTCTTACGAGGAACGTCTGTCAGGTTCGCAAGCGCCTGCCCTGTACGCTATTTCCTTGCTGATGGTGTTCCTGTGCCTTGCAGCACTGTACGAAAGCTGGTCGATCCCGATTGCGGTAATGCTGGTCGTACCACTGGGGATCATCGGTGCGCTTATGGCCACCAGCCTGCGCGGGTTGTCCAACGACGTGTACTTCCAGGTGGGCTTGCTTACGACCATCGGTCTGGCCTCGAAAAACGCCATTCTGATCGTCGAATTTGCCAAGGAACTGCATGAACAGGGACGAAGCCTGGTGGATGCTGCGATCGAGGCGTGCCGCATGCGTCTGCGTCCGATCATCATGACCTCCCTGGCGTTCGTACTGGGTGTGGTTCCACTGGCTATCTCCACGGGCGCAGGCTCGGGCAGCCAGCACGCTATTGGTACCGGTGTTATCGGTGGCATGATCACCGCCACCGTACTGGCCGTGTTCTGGGTACCGCTGTTCTTTGTGGCCGTATCGTCCATTGGCGGCGGCAAGAATAAAGACACGGAAAAGAAAGTGGATCTGACTAAAACTCCAAACCAAGAGGCTGGCCAATGAGCAAGTCGCTTCTCGCAGTAGCTGTTGCGGCGTTTACGCTCGGCGGCTGCTCGCTGATCCCCGACTACCAGCGCCCTGAAGCGCCGGTAGCGGCGCAGTACCCGCAAGGCCCGGCCTACTCGCCAACCGAGGCGGCCAGCAAGGCCGCCGCGGAACAGGGCTGGCGCCAGTTTTTCCATGATCCGGCACTGCAACAGCTGATCCAGACCGCGCTGGTCAACAACCGCGACCTGCGGGTCGCGGCGCTGAACATTGACGCCTATGCCGCGCAGTACCGTATCCAGCGCGCTGATCTGTTCCCGGCGGTTTCGGCCTCTGGCAGCGGTAGCCGTCAACGTACGCCAGCCAACATGTCGCAAACCGGCGAGTCGAGCATCACCAGCTCTTATTCGGCGACCCTTGGGGTCAGCGCGTATGAACTGGACCTGTTTGGCCGGGTTCGCAGCCTGAGCGATCAGGCGTTGCAGAACTACTTTGCAACCGAAGAAGCCCGACGCAGCACCCAGATCAGTCTGGTGGCCAGTGTCGCCAATGCCTACCTGACCTGGCAGGCTGACAAGGAACTGCTCAAGCTCACCGAAGACACCCTCAAGGCGTTTGACGAGAGCTACAAGCTCACCCTGCGCAGCAATGAAGTCGGTGTGGCTTCGGCCCTGGAAGTCAGCCAGTCGCGTACCTCGGTGGAAAACGCCAAGGTCCAGCTGGCCCGCTACACCCGTCAGGTGGCGCAAGACCAGAACAGCCTCGCGCTGTTGCTGGGCAGCACCATCCCGGACAACCTGCCGGCGGCCCAACCGCTGGCAGCCGACCTGTTGAGCGAAGTACCGGCAGGCTTGCCATCGGACTTGCTGCAACGTCGCCCGGACATTCTCGAAGCCGAGCACAAGTTGCTGGCCGCCAACGCCAACATCGGCGCGGCGCGGGCAGCGTTCTTCCCGAGCATCAGCCTCACGGCCAATGCCGGGACCTTGAGCCCCGACCTGTCGGGTCTGTTCAAGGGTGGCTCGGGCACCTGGCTGTTCTCGCCGCAAATCAACCTGCCGATTTTCAACGCAGGGGCTTTGCGCGCCAGCCTGGACTACGCGAAGATCCAGAAAGAAATCACCGTTTCTCAGTATGAGAAAACGATCCAGACCGCCTTCCAGGAAGTTTCTGACGGCCTGGCAGCACGTCAAACCTACAACCAGCAGTTGCAGGCCCAGACCGACTTCGTCAACGCCAACCAGGATTACTACCGGTTGGCCGAGCGTCGCTATCGGATTGGCATCGACAGCAACCTGACCTTCCTCGATGCCCAGCGCTCGTTGTTCAGCGCGCAGCAATCGTTGATCACCGACCGTCTCTCGCAGTTGACCAGTGAAGTCACGCTGTACAAGGCGTTGGGTGGTGGCTGGTATGAGCAGACCGGGCAAAACCGCCCGGTTTCGGATCAGCCGCCGAAGGCCTGATGCGTATCGGTTAAACAACAAACCCGCCTTTTGGCGGGTTTGTTGTGTGTGGCAGAGCATTAAAAGCCCCTCACCCTAGCCCTCTCCCAGAGGGAGAGGAGACTGATTGGGGGATGTTTGATAATTTCTGCGGTCTGCAGGCATCAAGGTGAATCCGGAATCGACTCGGTCAGCTCCCTCTCCCTCCGGGAAACGGCTGGGGTGAGGCCCCTCACTCCCGCGATTCAACCCCCAACTCATCCCACACCGATTCAGCCAGGTGAAAAGTCGCATTGGCCGCCGGGATACCACAGTAAATGGCACTTTGCATGATCACTTCCTTGATCTCGGCCCGGCTCACGCCATTGTTGGCCGCAGCGCGCAGGTGCAGTTTGAGTTCTTCATTGCGGTTCATGCCAATCAGCATCGCGATGGTAATCAGGCTGCGGGTATGGCGCGGCAAACCCGGGCGGGTCCAGATATCACCCCAGGCGTGGCGGGTGATCATTTCCTGGAACTCACTGTTGAACTCGGTCAGGGCATTGAGGCTGCGGTCGACATGGGCATCACCCAGTACCGCACGGCGTACCTGCATGCCTTCGTCGTATCGTTGTTTCTCGTCCACAAAAAATCCTCAGGCCGTTAACAGGAATTGCACTACGCGCTGGCTGAAGGCATCGCCTGCCTGCACGTTGGACAGGTGCGCGGCGTAAAACTCGGCGTACTGCGCGCCACGCACATGTTCCTGGATAAAGTGGCTGCCCGCAGGCGGCGTGACGGCATCTTCAGTACCCGCAATCACCAGCGTGGGCACCTCTATGGAACCCAACTGGTCGCGAAAATCCGCATCACGCACGGCAGCACAGTTGGCGGCGTACCCTTGCGGCGAAGTCGCGGCAAGCATGTCGGTAATCCGCTTGGCCTGGTCAGGATTGGCCTGGGCAAAATCAGGGGTAAACCAGCGGGCAATGGAGGCGTCGCGCAACCCGGCCATCGCCGCAGCACCGTCACGCAGGACCATCTCGATGCGCGGGTTCCATATCGCAGGCTCGCCAATTTTGGCGGCGGTGTTGCACACCACCAGCTTGTGCAGCCGCGAACCGGCATGGATACCCAGCCACTGGCCAATCAGCCCACCCATCGATAGCCCGCAAAAATGCGCCCGTTCTATATGCAGTGCATCGAGCAGCGCCAGTACGTCGCCACCCAGTTGCTCAATGCTGTACGGCCCCTCGGTGACCAGCGACTGGCCATGCCCGCGGGTGTCATAACGCAGCACCTGAAAATGCTCGGCGAACGCCGCCACCTGGGTGTCCCACATCCCCAGATCGGTGCCCAGCGAGTTGGACAACACCAGTACCGGCGCGCCTTGCGGGCCATCCAGGCGGTAGTTGAGTTCACCTTCAGCAAGTTGTACACGTCCCACGAGCTTCTCCTTTAGAGGACCAACGCAAAATGTTCGGCCCGCGCGCGCTCCACCCACGTCGTCGCCTGACCAAGGTAATGGGCCGGATCAAGCAGACGATCCAGCTCGTGCGCACTCAAGTGCGCGGTGATCTGCGGCTCATCGCCCAGCACGGCACGCAAATGGCGCTGTTCGGCTACCGCGCGTTTACAGCACTGCTCCAGCAAATGGTGCGCAGTCTCGCGCCCTACCCGCTGCGCCAGCACAATGCTCACCGCTTCAGCCAGCACCAGGCCGTGGGTCAGGTCGAGGTTGCGCGCCATGCGTGCGGCGTCCACTTCCAGGCCACGGGCGATATTCAATGCCTGAACCAGCGCACCGGACACCACACAGCAAATCTCGGGCAGGGTTTCCCATTCGGCATGCCACAAGCCCAGGCTGCGTTCGTGTTCCTGGGGCATGGCACTGAACAGAATGCTCAGCAACCCCGGTACTCGCGTCGCGGCGCTGATCAATACCGCCGAACCCACCGGATTGCGCTTGTGCGGCATGGTCGAGGAGCCGCCCTTGCCCGGCGCCGACGGCTCGAATACTTCCGCCGCCTCGGTCTGCATCAGCAGGCTGATATCCCGGCCAATCTTGCCCAGGCCACCGGCGATCAAGCCCAGAACTGCGGCAAATTCCACCAGACGATCACGCTGGGTATGCCAGGGCTGCTCAGGCAGGCCCAGGCCCAGTTCATCAGCCAGTGCCTGTGCCACCGGCATGGCCTGATCGCCAAGGGCGGCCAGGGTGCCGGAAGCACCGCCAAACTGCAGGCACAGTAAACGCGGTTTGAGCTCGTGCAGACGCTGGCGGCTACGGGTCACGGCCCCCAGCCAGCTGGCGATTTTCATGCCCAAGGTCACCGGAGTAGCCTGCTGCAGCCAGGTGCGCCCGGCCAAAGGCGTCGTGGCATAGCGCTGGGCCTGCGCGGCGAGCACATCCGCCAGCTGCGTCATGTCACGCTCGATCAACCCCAGGGCGGCGCGCAATTGCAGGACCAGACCGCTGTCCATCACATCCTGGCTGGTGGCACCCAAATGCACATAGCGCTCAGCTTCGGGGGCGCTGCTGGCAATCTGCTTGCCCAGCGCCTTGACCAACGGGATCGCAGAGTTGCCGGCACTGGCGATCGCCATGCCCAGCGCTTCGAAATCGTAGAGTTCTGCGCGACACGCCGCTGCAATCGGGGCAAGCGCAGAGTGAGGAATCACCCCGACCCGGGCTTGCGCCCGGGCCAGTGCCGCTTCGACGTCGAGCATGGCCTGTACCCGGCCATGATCGCAAAACACTTGCCCCATGGCCTCGGCCGTAAAGTACGCATCGAACAGCAGATCACTCATAAAACTTCCTTGGAAGGCACGCGCCACTGGCGCGCGCGGCAACATCACAAATCGTGGTGCAGGTACTTGGGCTGCTTGGGCAGACGGAAGCTGAACAGGAACGCGATGGCCATCATCACCGTCACATACCAGTAGAAGCTGTTTTCCATGCCCATCGATTTAAGCCCCAGTGCCACGTATTCCGCCGAGCCACCAAAGATCGCGTTGGCCACGGCATAGGCCAGGCCCACACCCAGCGCCCGCACCTGGGGCGGGAACATCTCGGCTTTGACCAGGCCGCTGATCGAGGTGTAGAAGCTGACAATCGCCAGCGCCAGGGTAATCAGGACAAAGGCCAGGAACGGACTGCTGATGGTTTTCAGGGTCAGCAGGATCGGCACCGTACACAGCGTACCCAGCGCGCCAAACCAGAGCATGTTGTTACGCCGGCCGATCTTGTCCGCCAGCATGCCGAACAACGGCTGCATGCACATATAAAGGAACAGCGCGCCGGTCATGATGTAACTGGCCGTCTTGGCGTGCATACCGGCGGTGTTCACCAGGTATTTCTGCATATAGGTGGTAAAGGTGTAGAAAATCAGCGAGCCGCCTGCGGTGTAACCCAGCACGGTAATAAACGCCGCTTTATGGTCACGAAACAACGCCCTCACACTGCCGGCGTCCTTGTCCTGACGGGTTTCGGCGCTGGTGGTTTCTTTCAGGGTGCGACGCAGCAACAACGAAATCAGCGCCGCAATGGCACCGATCACAAAGGGGATGCGCCAGCCCCAGGCCCGCAGTTCATCTTCTGACAGGAACTGTTGAAGGATCACCACCACCAGCACCGCCAGCAGTTGCCCGCCGATCAGCGTCACATACTGGAAGGAGGCAAAGAAGCCGCGCTGGCCCTTGAGTGCCACTTCACTCATATAGGTCGCTGTGGTGCCGTATTCGCCACCCACTGACAGGCCCTGAAACAGGCGCGCCATCAATAGCAAGGCGGGAGCCCAGGCGCCAATCGAGGCGTAGGTCGGCAAAAAGGCAATCACCAGTGAGCCGGCGCACATCATCAGCACCGAGATCATCATGGAATTCTTTCGCCCGTGCTTGTCGGCTACCCGGCCAAACAGCCAGCCACCGATGGGGCGCATCAAAAAGCCGGCAGCAAAGACCCCGGCAGTGTTCAGCAACTGCACGGTCGGGTCATCGGAAGGGAAAAACGCCGGTGCAAAGTAGATTGCACAGAAGGCGTAAACGTAGAAGTCGAACCATTCGACCAGGTTGCCGGAGGACGCACCGACAATCGCAAAAATCCTTTTTTTGCGTTCCTCTCCCGTGTAGTGAGTTGCTGTTGTCATCTTTATTTACTCATCAGGTTTTAGTTGCAATCAGACACACCTTGCAACATGTAACGCCGCAACCGCAATAAGCCGAACGACTGAGGCAGCAGTCGTTCAGCTTTAACTGTAGCTCTATCAGACCCGTTCGATAGCCAATGCCAGACCTTGCCCAACGCCTACGCACATGGTTGCCAGACCTTTCTTGCCGCCGGTTTTTTCCAGCTGATGCAAAGCCGTCATGACGATACGTGCGCCGCTCATGCCCAGTGGATGGCCCAGGGCAATGGCCCCGCCATTGGGGTTCACCTGCGGCGCGTCATCTGCCAGCCCCAGCTCGCGCATAACCGCCAGACCCTGGCTGGCGAAGGCTTCGTTGAGTTCGATCACGTCAAAATCGCTCACGGCCAAACCCAGGCGCTCCACCAGTTTGCGCACCGCCGGCACAGGGCCGATACCCATCACTCGCGGTGCCACACCGGCGCTGGCCATGCCCAGTACACGGCCGCGGGCAGTCAGGCCATGACGTTTGACCGCCTCGGCCGAGGCCAGGATCATCGCTGCGGCGCCGTCATTCACCCCTGACGCATTGCCAGCAGTGACGGTTTTGTCCGGGCCGTTGACCGGCTTGAGCTTGCCCAGGGTTTCCAGGCTGGTGTCGGCACGCGGGTGTTCATCCTGTTCAACCACGGTCTCGCCTTTCTTATGGGCGATACGCACCGGCACGATTTCTTCGGCAAAGTAGCCTGCGGCCTGGGCAGCAGCAGTCCGTTGCTGGCTGCGCAAGGCGAAAGCGTCCTGATCGGCGCGGGAAATTTTGTAATCGTCCGCCACGTTGTCTGCCGTTTGCGGCATCGGGTCGACACCGTATTGGGCTTTCATCAGCGGGTTGATAAAGCGCCAGCCAATGGTGGTGTCTTCCAGCTTCATATTGCGCGAGAACGCCGCATCGGCCTTGCCCATCACAAACGGCGCACGGGACATGGACTCGACGCCACCGGCAATCGCCAGTTCCATCTCGCCGCTGGCAATGGCGCGGAACGCCGTGCCGATGGCGTCCATGCCCGAGGCACACAGGCGGTTTAGGGTCACGCCGGGAATGGTGTCCGGCAGCCCCGCCAGCAGCGCGGCCATGCGTGCCACGTTGCGGTTGTCTTCACCGGCCTGGTTGGCGCAACCGAAAAACACTTCGTCGACTTCGTTCCAGTTCACTCCCGGGTTGCGTTCGATCAGCGCCTTGATTGGCGCGGCAGCCAGATCGTCAGCACGAACGGCGGCCAGGCCACCGCCAAAACGGCCGATGGGGGTACGAATCGCGTCGCAGATATAGACGTCACGCATCATGCTTCTCCCGGAGCCTGACCGTGTGCCAGCGCAGTGCGCGCTTCCAGGTCACGCAAGGCGCCGAGTTCGACGTCAGTCGGGGCGGCGGTTTCTTGCACGTTATCGGCGAAGCGAATGGCCCAGCCGGTGGCAGCAATGACCTGCTCACGGGTCACGCCCGGGTGCAGTGCGGTGACTACAAATTCGTTGGTCTGTTCTTCAGGTTCCATCGTACACAGGTCGGTAATGATGCCCACCGGCCCCGCACCCGGCAGCCCCAGACGTTTGCGTGAGTCGCCGCCCTCGCCGTGGCCCACCGAGGTAATGAAGTCCAGTTTGTCGACAA
Organism: Pseudomonas fragi; assembly: GCF_900105835.1. Taxonomy (NCBI): domain Bacteria; kingdom Pseudomonadati; phylum Pseudomonadota; class Gammaproteobacteria; order Pseudomonadales; family Pseudomonadaceae; genus Pseudomonas; species Pseudomonas fragi. Next base: position 4,444,007 of record NZ_LT629783.1, on the reverse strand, counting down.
ATGAACGGGCCGACTGCTTGAGGATAATCAGCACGCTTTTTGCGGAACCGGCGATCTCCGGCGCCCCACCCGCCCCTGGCAGACGCACTTTGGGCTGGTGATAATCACCCACGACCGTGGTGTTGATATTGCCGAAGCGGTCGACCTGGGCGGCGCCCAGAAAGCCGACATCGACCCGGCCGCCCTGCAGCCAGTAACGGAAGATTTCACTGGTGGAGACCACGGTGTCAGCCGTTTCGGCCAGTTCACCGTCGCCAATCGACAGCGGCAGCACATCAGGCTTGGCCCCAATCGGGCCGGACTCGTAGATCAGCACCACATCCGGAGACGAGGTCAGACGCGCCAGGTTGGCCGCCTTGGAAGGTAAGCCAATGCCGACAAAACACACCGAACCGTTTTTCAAACGGCGGGCCGCCGCAACGGTCATCATTTCATTGGTGGTGTAGGTCATTATTTAGCCTCCGAAGCGCGGGCCAGCTTGGCCTGGAACTCACTGAAATTCGCAGTGCCGTGGATGTATTCATTGATCCAGGCAGTAAAGGTCTCACGGTCGCGGGCAATCGGGTCCCACGCTTGATAGAAGCGGTTATCGCGCTCGGTATAACCATGAGCGTAGGAAGGATGCGCCCCACCCGGCACATGACACACTGCGCTCAAGGCCCAGGTTGGCAGTACGCAGGCATTCATGGGCGCTTGCAGGTCGTCGACGATTTCTTCAACGGTGACGATGCAGCGCTTGGCCGCCAGGGCCGCTTCTTTCTGCACCCCCAGGATGCCCCACAGCAGCACGTTGCCCTTGCGGTCGGCCTTTTGCGCGTGAATCACCGTGACATCCGGGCGCACCGCCGGCACTGCGGCCAGTACTTCGCCAGTAAAGGGGCAAGTGACGGTCTTGATCAGCGGGTTGACCTTGGGCAAATCAGACCCTGCGTAGGCACGCAGTACGGCAAACGGCAGGCCCGAAGCACCCGCAACGTAGGCATTGGCCAGGTCGGCGTGGCTGTGTTCTTCAATTTCCAGCGCTTGCGGCCACTGTTTTTCCACGGCATCGCGCAGACGGTGCAGGGAGCCCACGCCCGGATTGCCGCCCCAGGAGAAAATCAATTTGCGCGCACAACCGGCACCGATCAACTGGTCATAAACCAGGTCAGGCGTCATCCGCACCAGGGTCAGGTCTTTCTTGCCCTGGCGGATGATTTCATGACCCGCTGCAGTCGGAATCAGGTGAGTGAAACCTTCAAGAGCAACGGTGTCACCATCGCTCACAAATTGTTTCACCGCGTCGTGTAACGAAATGATGTCTGCCATCTGGGGTAGCTCCCGTTTCTTGTAGGCCACTGCGGTTGAAGAAGGTGCGCCAGAGCGGCACCGGATGTTCAGCAGATTAAGCCGCAGCTTTGGCCCAAACAATCCGATAATCGACTATGTGTTCGTTAATCGAACACATAGTTAGCCTGCTGCCTATCAGGTTGCATCGGCATGGCTGACCATGCCTTTGATCAACACAGCAGCAGTCGCCAGGGCGGCCGGAATCACCAGCGCGGTCAGCACTTGCTCGAAGTTCCAGCCCAGGCCGAGCAGGGTTGCGCCCATCCAGGCCCCCAGAATGGCGCCGAAGCGGCCGATGCCGAGCATCCACGACACACCGGTGGCACGCCCCTGAGTGGGGTAAAAGCGTGCCGCCAGTGACGGCATGGCCGATTGCGCCCCGTTGACACACATACCCGCCACCAGCACCAGGGTGGCTAGCACGGTGATATTGCCCAGGCTCTGGCCCACTGCGTAGGCAAACACCCCGGCCAGCAGGTAGAAAATGCCGATCACCTTGTGCGGATTGAACCGGTCCATTGCCCAGCCCACCCCTACCGCACTCAGTACCCCGCCGAACTGGAACAAGGCACCGATAAACGCCGCCTGCTCCATGCTCGCGCCGCTGTCACGCATCAGCGTCGGCAGCCAGCTGGTCAACAGGTAAACAATCACCAGCCCCATAAAGTAGGTGAGCCAGAGCAACAGGGTGCCGGTGCTGTAGGTACCGGAAAAGATCACCGCAAACACGTTGCGCGCCTTCACGGTTTTCTGCTCCGGCACGCTGAAGCTCGACGCCCGGGCCACCTGTGCAGGGTCGATCGGGGCCAGGGTCTTGCGGATACGTTCGACGCTGCGGTTGCGCACCACCAGGTAGCGCGCCGACTCCGGCAACCAGAACAGCAACACCACGGCAAGTATCAGCGGCAGTACCCCGCCAATCAGCAACAGGCTGTGCCAGCCGAACATCGGGATCAACTTGGCCGAGACAAACCCGCCGCCCGCCATGCCAAGGTTGAAGCCGCAAAACATGCTGGTCACCAGCAACGACTTGTGGCGCTCGGGGGTGTATTCCGAGAGCAAGGTGGTGGCATTGGGCATGCCGGCGCCCAGCCCCAACCCGGTCAAAAAGCGCAGTACCAGCAACTGATCGACGTTGCTGGCGTAGGCCGAGGCCAGGCTGAAGCCGCCAAACACCACCACAGCCGACACCAGCACCACTTTGCGACCAAAGCGATCCGCCAATGGCCCGGAGCCCAGGGCGCCAAACACCATGCCGATCAGCGCGGCGCTCATCACCGGGCCCAGGCTGGCGCGGTCAATCCCCCAGTCCTGGGACAGGGCAGGCGCGATAAAGCCCATTGCCGCTGTGTCCAGACCATCGAGGAAGACAATCAGAAAACACAGGATCACCACCCGCCATTGGTAACGCGACAGGGGTTGGGCATTGATAAAGGCCTGCACATCGAGGCAGTTGCCGACAGAAGACTGGGGTGAATTCATTATTTTTATACCGGGTAAAAAACCAGGGCGAACGAAAACCGGCCGGGGGCCAGCGGCTCACATTAATAGCTATCGGGGGATCAGAAAGTCGGTGGGCGGCTGCGCAATGGCAGCGTCAGGGGAACAGTCATGGCATGTTGCCTCTTCTCATTATTATTTGGCCTGCCCGGCAAGGACGCTTGAGCGGACTTGCAAGGCGGCGCTGAGGCGACATTAATCAGCCCACTGCCGCCATGCAATTCGATAAACGCTTAACTGTGCGTTTATCGAACGCTTAGTTTTCCCTCATCAACTAAACAGCTGGGTGCTCAGCTCGCGGCTGGCGTTAAGCATGATCGGCAAAAAACGCTGCTCCAGCTCCGGGCGCGTAACCCGCCCGGCGTGGGTGCTGACGTTCAGGGCGGCCAGCACTTGCCCCGAGGCGTCGTAGACCGGCACGGCAATCGAACGCAGGCCTTGTTCCAGCTCCTGATCGACCACACACCAGCCTTGCTCGCGAACCTGCTGCAAACATTCAAGCAACGCCTCGGGAGTGTGCAAGGTGCGGCTGGTCTTGGCCTGGAATTCGCCGTGGGCCAGATACTCGTGCAGGGTCACATCGTCCAGCGCCGCCAGCAGGATGCGGCCCATTGACGTGCAATACGCCGGCAAGCGGCCGCCGACCGACAGATCAACCGAAATCAGGCGCTGGGTGGTGGCCGAGCGGGCGATATAAAGAATGTCATCGCCTTCGAGGGTGGCCATGTTGCACGCCTCGTGCAATTGCTCGCTCATGCGGTCCAGATAGGGCTGGGCCGAGACCGCCAGCGGCGTGGATGAGAGGTAGGCATGGCCCAGGGTCAGTACTTTGGGCAGCAGCGAATAGGTACGCCCGTCAGTGGTCGCATAACCCAATTTGATCAGGGTGTACAAACAGCGTCGAACGGCTGCCCGGGGGATTTCGGTGCGATGGCTGATCTGTGCGATGGTCAGATGCCGCTTGCGCTCCTGAAACGCCTGCACCACCGCCAGGCCCCGGGCCAGCGAGGACATAAAGTCAGGATCACCGGTAAACGCCTGAATGCGCTTGGCCGGCGACGCCACAATCGGTGGCGCGATACTGGCAACGGCATTGTGCAATCGATCATTCATTCCCAACCCCCAGCTTCAGCTATTTATAGTTATGCCTTGTCGGCCGATTATCGAACTGCTGGCCGATAATCGCAATGCGTCGCGCACCGGGCGATGTGCACATGCTTTTGTACGATCTTGAATCATTCTAGTTGGGTGACAATTCTTTCACTTGGGGTTTATTACAATCAGACGCCTGCGATAAATGATAGAAAACGTCTGTTTTATATGTATTCAGGCCAAGTTCAGCTTCAGCCTTAAATAACTTGAGGATCAATAACCGAAGGGGCAGCACTAATAGACTCAGTGGGTGCAATTGCCCGGGGCAAGGCGCAGGCTAATTCACCATTATTCATAACAGATCACACATCAGGAAGTTGACGCGTGTGAAGTTATTCGGCGATAGTAGCTGCACTTCTCGACTATTGAGAATGCCCAAGTTATTGAGAGCACAAGGTCAAGCCTGTGCAGCAGATTGGATCCAACCATGGTGTTGCGTTCAATGAGCACTCGCAGCTTGCCCGGCAAGTGCATCGCGTGTTGTTTACCCCGGGGGTGGACACTTGAAACGGCGACGTCCATGTTTGTATCCATGACGTGGCCGAGTGCATTGTGTGGTGTATGTAAGCATGACGTTAGTTGTAGGCCTTTGTCTTATTGCCTGTCATTCGTCAAATGAATCAACCTCCACGCACGGTGATTCACCCGGTTCAAACTCAACTCAATTAGGTAAGACAGTGACAAAAGACGAACTGCGCGCAGAACTTGAGCGACAGGAACAACGATTCAAGGATGTTTACGGTGGTGAAGTGACCACCTACGCTGCCAAACCCGAACCCGGGCGCAAACCCTGGCGCAAACGGGCCAGTTTGCTCGACCAGGCGTTCACTCAAGAAATCCAGAAGATCGAAAAAGAGCTCAAGGCCGAAGAGCCCTGACCTGCACCTGAAAATCTGCCAGCACTGCCCCTGCGGCCCCTTGCGTGCTCGCCATTTGCATTAGCCGATATGGCTGTTTGCTATGCCTGAACCTGAAGCTGCACCGTTGCGCCCTCTGATTTAAGAAATTTCATCTATCCAAATCAGACCTGCGCCACGGCCTGCGTGCGCCCCTGAAAAAGCCCTATAGCCTTTGCTATCAGTGGCTTGAAGGGGATTCCCTACGCTAGCTAGCGGAGGATTCTTACAGGTTTTTTCATTTATAGATGTTACCAACGGGCAGCTAGTGCATTGATTAGCGGGGTTTTCTGGCATAATCCGCCCCCCTTTATGACCGTGTCAGAAAACCTTCATGATCGATCTATTAAGCGGATTGGACGCCTGGGTTCTTATCAGCCTCTTCTTCGCCCTAGCCTTTGTTCTCGCGTTTGAGTTCATCAACGGCTTTCATGACACCGCAAACGCGGTAGCGACTGTCATCTACACCAAAGCCATGCCGCCTCACCTGGCGGTGTTCTTTTCCGGTGTGTTCAACTTCCTCGGCGTTCTGCTGGGCGGGGTCGGCGTGGCTTATGCCATCGTTCACCTGCTGCCGGTAGAGCTGCTGGTCAATGTCAACACCGGACATGGCCTGGCCATGGTGTTCTCGTTGCTTGCAGCCGCCATCACCTGGAACCTCGGCACCTGGTACTTCGGCATTCCGGCGTCAAGCTCGCACACCCTGATCGGTTCGATCCTGGGCGTGGGCCTGGCCAATGCCCTGATCAGCGGCATCCCGGTCAGTGACGGGGTGAACTGGCAGAAGGCTATCGATATCGGTGCCTCGCTGGTGTTCTCGCCAATCGCCGGTTTCGTGGTTGCGGGCCTGGTGCTGGTCGGCCTGAAGTGGTGGCGCCCGGGGTCCAAGATGCACAAGACCCCCGAGCAGCGCCGCAAGCTGGATGACAAGAAGCATCCGCCGTTCTGGAACCGTCTGGTTCTGGTGATCTCGGCCATGGCGGTCAGCTTTGTGCACGGTTCCAACGATGGCCAGAAAGGCATTGGCCTGATCATGCTGGTCTTGATCGGCATCGTGCCAAGCGCGTTCGTTCTGGATCTGAACAGCACCACTTATCAGATCGAGCGTACCCGTGACGCCACCCTGCACCTGAGCCAGTTCTACGAGCGCAACAACGCCTCGCTGACCGAGTTCCTGGCCCTGGGCAAAAGCGTCAAAGGCGACCTGCCGGATCAGTTCAGCTGCAACCCGCAGCAGACCGAACCGACCATCGCAGCCCTGCTGAGCTCGCTCAAGGGCGTGGCGGACTACCACTCGATCCCGGCTGAAAAGCGTATCGAGATCCGTCGCTACCTGCTGTGCCTGGACGACACGGCAAAGAAAGTCAGCAAATTGCCAGTGCTTGATTCCCGCGAAAAAGCGGACCTCGAAAAACTGCGCAAAGACCTGACAGCTACCACCGAATACGCCCCGTTCTGGGTAATTCTGGCGGTTGCCCTGGCCCTGGGCCTGGGCACCATGGTGGGCTGGAAGCGAGTGGTTAAAACCATCGGCGAGAAGATCGGCAAGCAGGGCATGACTTATGCCCAGGGCATGGCCGCACAGATCACCACAGCCTTTGCCATCGGCATGGCCAACGTGTTCTCCCTGCCGGTATCGACGACGCACATTCTGTCGTCGGGCGTGGCGGGCACCATGGTCGCCAACAAGAGCGGCCTGCAGGGCGGTACGATCAAGACCATCCTGATGGCGTGGGTGCTGACCTTGCCGGCCACCATCGCACTGTCTGCGACGCTGTTCTGGCTGGCTTCCAAAGTGCTTGCCTGATAACTGCGCTGCAAAAAAGAAGGTACGACCCTCGCGGGTCGTACCTTTTTTTATGCCCGCAGCTTATATGCAAAAAATTGTGGGAGCGGGCTTGCCCGCGATGGCATCGACTCAAAGTACCTGACAGATCGCGCCGCCCGCATCGCGAGCAAGCCCGCTCCCACAGCATTTGCGTAACACTCGTTTTTCACAGGCAAAAAAATAGGCGACCGAAGTCGCCCAAAATGCCTTGCGTGCTCATGCCATAAAAAGACCTAGCGCTATTTGCGCTTCTGCGAGTCTTTCCAGATAAAAATGCCCAGACCAGCGAAGAACAACACCATAAGGCCGACCGTTAGTACTCCGGCGATAACCACATTATCGAGAAACATGACGGCCTCCTGCGCTCTGTTTGTTTGTCTGTTGAAGCTAGATTAACCACTGGCGCAGGCGCACAACTTGACCGGGATCAATAGTGATCCACGGCCAGTTCGCAGTTGAGGGGATTAGTTGACGCAGGTCATCGAAAACGCGGCAGTTCAGCGCTTTTTCGGTTTTTTCTTCGGCTTTTTCGCCGCTTTTGCCAACGGCATTGCCTGTTCGAATGCCTTGCGCACTTCGTTCAGGCGTTTTTCATTGAGGTCATGTACCCGTTTGGCGCGCTCGGCGCCCAGGTCAACCAGCTTGGTGTCTTGGCTCATAAGCAAATCAGACCACTATCAGTATGTTTCAGTACGCCAATAATGCGACGCACATCCGGCCCTGACCAGAAAAAACCACCTAGACCTTGATATCGACCCACACACCCTGGCGCTGCGTGGCATCAACCTGGGGCTTGTCTGGCGCAATGTCATCACTGCCCGACGCTGCCTCATCGCCCTGCTCCAGAGCCTCACGACGGCGCTTATCGTGCTGGCGCTGCTGCTCTTCGCGCAATAACAACGTGGCCTGATCGGCATCGCTGTGTTTGAGGTCAATCGCACTCTCGCTGGAAGTGGCCTGCGTAGACGCAACAGGAGGGATGTCCGGTCGCGGGCGAACCGGGTCCTGCCCTGAGGTCACAGGGACAACGCCAAGCGGCAAAATGGACGGCAGCATCGTTATTGTTCTCCTGTCGGCAGACTGTCGGTGCCAGCCAGTGGTCACTGGCCACTGGTCGATAACTGCGTTGGGATCCTGGCAAACCGCACAGCTTTTTGTGAGAGTCCTTTGGACTGAGGCCCTTGATCCGTTAATATACTCGGCTTTTTCAAAGCGGGAGTCAGGCAGCATGGCGCAGCAGTATCAACCGGGGCAACGCTGGATTAGTGACAGCGAAGCAGAGCTAGGTTTGGGCACCGTTCTGGCACAGGACGGTCGCTTGCTGACCGTGCTCTATCCGGCCACTGGCGAAACCCGCCAATATTCGCTGCGCAACGCACCGCTCACGCGTGTACGGTTCTCGCCGGGTGACACCATCATCCACTTCGAAGGCTGGAAGATGACCGTGCGCGAAGTCGAGGACGTCGACGGTCTGATGGTCTACCACGGCCTCAACGAGCGAAACGAAGCCGTTACCCTGCCAGAAACCCAACTGTCGAACTTTATCCAGTTCCGTCTGGCCAGTGACCGCCTGTTTGCCGGGCAAATCGACCCGCTGTCCTGGTTCTCGCTGCGCTACCACACCCTCGAACACACCAGCCGTCAGCTGCAATCGCCGCTGTGGGGCCTGGGTGGCGTGCGTGCGCAGCCTATCGCGCACCAATTGCACATTGCCCGTGAAGTCGCTGACCGTATCGCCCCACGGGTTTTGCTGGCCGACGAAGTGGGCCTGGGTAAAACCATCGAAGCAGGCCTGGTGATTCACCGCCAGTTGCTCAGTGGCCGCGCCAACCGTGTATTGATCGTAGTCCCGGAAAACCTGCAGCACCAATGGCTGGTCGAGATGCGTCGCCGCTTCAACCTGGAAGTGGCGCTGTTCGACGAAGAGCGCTTTATCGAAAGCGACGCCAGCAACCCGTTCGAAGACTGCCAGCTGGCGCTGGTTGCCCTGGAATGGCTGGTGGACGATCCCAAGGCCCAGGCCGCGCTGTTTGATGCCGACTGGGACCTGCTGGTGGTCGACGAAGCGCACCACCTGGTGTGGCACGAAGACAACGTCAGCCCCGAGTACGGTCTGGTAGAACAACTGGCTGGCGTAATCCCCGGCGTGTTGCTGCTCACTGCCACCCCGGAACAACTGGGCCAGGACAGCCACTTTGCGCGCCTGCGCCTGCTGGATCCGAACCGTTTCCACGACCTGGCCGCCTTCCGCGCCGAAAGCGAAAACTATCGCCCGGTGGCCCAGGCCGTACAGGAGCTGCTGGATAAAGGCAGCCTGTCCCCTGAAGCCCACAAAACCATCCACGGTTTCCTCGGTGCCGAAGGCGATGCCCTGCTGGCCGCCGTCAATGATGGCGATGCCGAGGCCAGCGCCCGCCTGGTGCGTGAGCTGCTTGACCGCCACGGCACCGGCCGCGTGCTGTTCCGTAACACCCGCGCCGCGATCCAGGGCTTCCCGGAACGCAAGCTGCACGCCTACCCGCTACCGTGCCCGGCCGAATATCTTGAGCTGCCGCTGGGCGAACACGCCGAGCTGTACCCTGAAGTCAGCTTCCAGGCCCAGCCGGACGCCAGCGATGAAGAACGCTGGTGGAACTTCGACCCGCGCGTCGAATGGCTGATCGACACCCTGAAAATGCTCAAGCGCACCAAAGTGCTGGTGATCTGCGCCCACGCTGAAACCGCGATGGACCTGGAAGACGCCCTGCGTGTGCGTTCCGGTATTCCTGCGACGGTGTTCCACGAAGGCATGAACATTCTTGAGCGCGACCGTGCTGCGGCCTACTTCGCAGACGAAGAATTCGGCGCCCAGGTACTGATCTGTTCCGAAATCGGCAGTGAAGGTCGCAACTTCCAGTTTGCCCATCACCTGGTGCTGTTCGACCTGCCGGCCCACCCGGACTTGCTGGAACAGCGTATCGGCCGTCTGGACCGGATCGGCCAGAAGCACGTGATCGAACTGCATGTGCCGTACCTTGAGACCAGCCCGCAACAGCGCCTGTTCCAGTGGTACCACGAAGCGCTGAACGCGTTCCTCAACACCTGCCCGACCGGCAACGCCCTGCAACATCAGTTCGGCCCGCGCCTGCTGCCGTTGCTTGAAGCGGCGGACGATCAAGAGTGGCAAGCACTGATCGACGAAGCCCGGGTTGAGCGCGAGCGTCTGGAGCAAGAGCTGCACACTGGCCGCGACCGTCTGCTGGAGCTTAACTCCGGTGGTTCGGGTGAAGGTGAAGCGCTGGTTGAGGCGATTCTTGAGCAGGACGATCAGTTCACCCTGCCGATCTACATGGAAACCCTGTTCAACGCCTTTGGCATCGACAGCGAAGACCATTCGGAGAACGCGCTGATCCTCAAACCGAGCGAAAAAATGCTCGACGCCAGCTTCCCCCTGGGCGACGACGAAGGCGTGACCATCACCTACGATCGCGACCAGGCGCTGTCGCGCGAAGACATGCAGTTCATCACCTGGGAACACCCGATGGTGCAAGGCGGCATGGACCTGGTGCTGTCGGGTTCGATGGGCAATACTGCCGTCGCCCTGATCAAGAACAAGGCGCTCAAGCCAGGCACCGTACTGCTTGAACTGATTTACGTCAGTGAAGTGGTTGCCCCGCGCTCCCTGCAACTGGGTCGCTACCTGCCGCCTGCCGCCCTGCGCTGCCTGCTCGATGCCAATGGTAACGACCTGTCGTCCCGCGTGGCCTTCGACACCCTGAACGAGCAGCTGGAAAGCGTACCCCGCGCCAGCGCCAACAAGTTCGTCCAGGCCCAGCGCGACCAACTGACGCCGAAGATCAACGCCGGTGAAGCCAAGATTGCGCCACGTCACGCCGAGCGCGTGGCCGAAGCCCAGCGCCGCCTGGCAGCCGACACCGAAGAAGAACTGGCCCGCTTGACCGCCCTGCAGGCCGTCAACCCGAGCGTGCGTGACAGCGAACTGATTGCCTTGCGCAAGCAGCGCGAACAAAGCCTGGCCATGCTTGAAAAAGCTGCCCTGCGCCTGGAAGCCATTCGGGTGCTGGTAGCGGGTTAAAAACCCATGAGCTGTGGGAGCGGGCTTGCTCGCGATAGGATCAATGAGGTGAAACTGAATCACCGCGTTAATCCTATCGCGAGCAAGCCCGCTCCCACATTTCTGACAGTCCCGATCTAACGTAACTAACTATAAACCCCCACCCTAATAACAAAATGATCACCATCATTTTGCCATCACCCCTGCCTCCCTCAATCCAGCTTCTATACTCGACCCCAAGCTAGCACCCTACGACTAGCGCATCTGGATCGCCGAGGCGTGCAATGGACAGTTCGGGGTTGCAACTTTTGGCTGAACCCGCAGACAACCAACTGCTGTTGATCGGCGGCTATAACCCCTATTTGCTGTTTCTGGCCTGGCTGGTTGCCTGCACTGCCTGCGTGGCCACGCTGAATCTGCTCGACCGCGCGGCCAATGCAGAAAAAGCAGCAGCCAAAACCGTTTGGCGATGGATAGGTGTCAGTTGCCTGACCATCGGTATCTGGGCCATGCACAGCATCTGCATGCTGGCTTTTTACTCTCCGCTCGACTCGCGCTACAACGCTGTTATCGCGTTGGGCTCATTACTGATTGCCCTGATCATTGTGCAAACGCTCAACAGCACCACCGCCTGGCGCTCCACCGGCGGCCTGCTCCATCAATTTTACAAATATGCCCTGTGCATGCTTGCTGCAAGCGGCCTGCTCGGCGCTCACTTCATCATTGGCGACACACTGGCGGGCAGTCCGGATACAGCCAGCAATAACTGGCAACTGGCCCTTGTGGTAGCCGTCATCGCCCTGCTGCTGATTGGCAGCTGCATCAGCGCCACGATTGTCGACAAGAAGCTGCAACTCAAGGAGCACGATCTGAGGCGCGTCAACGCCTTACTCAGCCAGCTCGACCAGGCTCGCGCGTCCTTGCAGCAAGTGGCGCATTTCGACCCGCTGACCAATCTGATCAACCGTCGTGGTTTCAATCAGCTGTTTGCTGAAAAACTCATCGACTGCGCCGCCAGGAACACCAGGCTCGCCGTGATGTTCCTCGACATTGACCACTTCAAACGCATCAATGACAGCCTGGGGCATGACGCCGGGGATGAACTGCTCAAGACCATAGCCACGCGCATCAAGCACGCCATCCGCAGCCACGATGACGTGGTTGCACGGTTTGGCGGTGACGAGTTCTGCATTCTGATCAACCTCAGCCAGCGCGATGAAGCGCAAAGCATGGCCCAGCGCATCATGCTCAAACTCAAAGAGCCCATCGAGCTGTCAGGACGCCAGATGGTAATGACCACCAGCATCGGCATCAGCGTATTCCCTGAAGACGGCACAACCAGTGCAGAACTGCTCAAGCATGCCGATCTGGCGCTGTATCAGTCCAAGGGCAGCGGGCGTAACACCCTGAATTTTTTCAGCTCCAACCTGAAAACCCGGGCTTACCTGGAGCTGCAAATTGAAGAGGAGCTGCGCAATGCGCTGAATGAGGACAAGGGGCTGCTCCTGCATTACCAGCCCATCTTCGACCTCAAGAGTGGCCGGGTCGCCAAGCTGGAGGCCCTGGTGCGCTGGCAGCACCCTGAACACGGTTTGCTGGGCCCGGAGCGTTTTATCAGCATCGCCGAGGCCAACGGGCTGATCGCCAGGCTCGACCATTGGGTGTTGCGCAGAGCCTGCCATGATCTCGCCGCCCTCTCCCGCCTGGGCTGGCAGCACCTGGGCATTGCCGTAAATTGCTCGGCGCTGAGCCTGGTGCGCATTGAGTTGGCCGACGAAATCGAAAACGCCCTGCGCACATCCGGCATTAGTGCCCAACGACTGGAGCTGGAAGTCACGGAAAACGCCCTGATGTGCAATTTGAACAGCACCTCGCAGTTGCTGCGCCAGATCCGCGCGCTGGGCGTGTCACTGTCCATCGACGATTTCGGCACCGGCTATTCGTCCCTGGCTTACCTCAAGCGCCTGCCGCTCAATACCCTGAAAATCGACCGTTCTTTTATTCAAGACATCCCGGCATCCAGCCAGGACATGGAAATCGTCCAGGCCATTATCCTCATGGCCCATACCCTGCACCTGCAGGTGGTCACCGAAGGCGTCGAAACCACCCGCCAGTTCGAGTTTCTCAACCAGCTGGGCTGCGACTTCATCCAGGGCTACCTGCTCAGCCGCCCCGTACCTTGCGAGGCGCTGCCAGAGATTCTTCTACAGCTCGACAAACGCCCGATACCCGCACCCGATCACGCCACCTTTGTGCTGACCAGCCAATAGCGATACCGCCGGAACACAGGCACAAAAAAACGCCACAGGGGTAACTGTGGCGTTTCTCTACGGCATATTGCCACTACGCGAAGGCGGGTTACTGAGCTACACACTCCGGGCTCTTCACAGCAGTGCAAACAAATGCGCCGGTTTGGTGCGCAGGGTTATTTTTGCGCCCTTTCCTGGACCATCACCCAAGGCGAAACCACTACAGCCCACAGCTGCGGGTCGCGTTCAAGAACGTCTAGCGCCTGAGCTTCAGTCATCTTGCCAAGCAAGCCGGACGCCATCCAGGCCGAGACTTTCTCTGCATCATCCTGAGTCACGGCCTGCGCCGCCTCGATCAAGTCCAGCCCGGGTTCGACCCACAGCAAATCACCTTTGGCAAAGAAGGGCTGCAGGGCTTTCCATTCAATAGTTGAGGTCTCGCCAAGCAGCTTGGCATAGAGGGTGCTAGGTTCTTGATTCATGGGTTTCACCGGGGAAAAAAATCGGCGTCATGATAACGCTGCACACCCGGTTGAAAAACCCGGCTTTTCAGGTAAGTCGCGAGGAAAGAGCAGAGGGCCCGAGGCGGCAGTGTTGATGTGGCAACATTCTGATAACTATCAACCGCCAAACGCGCCGCTTTTATGTCTTTTTCTTTCGTTATAGCGACATTTCCTGTTTTTTCCCCCGCCAGCCAGCTATTCAAGCGCTGAATCGGCGCTCTACACTGTACCGGTACAGTTGCAGGGGGGATTGACCGGGAATTTCGCAACAAGAAGACCCGGTCCGGCTGCCTTGGCTTCCAGGACTATAAAAATTACAACAGAAGAGTGGAGCACCAATAAAGATGGCTACGAAGCAGATTACTAAACTGTTTGCCGCTATGGTTTTGGCCGGGTTTGCCAGCCATTCATTTGCCGCAGACACCATCAAGATCGGTATTGCCGGCCCTAAAACCGGGCCTCTGACTCAGTACGGCGACATGCAGTTCGCAGGCGCAAAAATGGCCATCGAACAAATCAACGCCAAGGGCGGCGTTGATGGCAAAAAACTTGAAGCCGTTGACTACGATGACGCCTGCGACCCGAAACAAGCGGTTGCCGTGGCCAACAAAGTGGTCAATGACGGTATCAAGTATGTTGTCGGGCACCTGTGCTCCAGCTCCACTCAGCCTGCTTCGGACATTTACGAAGACGAAGGCATCATCATGATTACCCCGGCCGCCACCGGCCCGGAAATCACCGCTCGTGGCTACAAGATGATCTTCCGCACCATCGGTCTGGACAGCGCCCAGGGCCCTGCCGCTGGCAACTACATCGCGGATCACGTCAAGCCGAAAGTCGTTGCGGTATTGCACGACAAACAGCAATACGGTGAAGGCATCGCCAGCGCCGTTAAAAAGACCCTCGAAGACAAAGGCATCAAGGTTGCTGTCTTTGAAGGCGTCAACGCGGGTGAAAAAGACTATTCCTCGGTCATCGCCAAGCTCAAGCAAGCCAACGTCGACTTCGTCTACTACGGCGGCTACCACCCTGAGCTGGGTCTGATCCTGCGTCAGGCCAAAGAGAAAGGCCTGAACGCCAAGTTCATGGGCCCTGAAGGTGTGGGCAACGAGTCCATCTCGCAAATCGCCCAGGGCGCTTCCGAAGGCCTGCTGGTTACCCTGCCAAAAGCCTTCGACGCCGATCCGGAAAACAAGGCATTGGTTGACGCCTTCGCCGCCAAAAAGCAGGACCCTACCGGTCCATTCGTGTTCCCGGCCTACGCCGCAGTTGAAGTGATTGCCGGCGGTATCGAGCAGGCGAAAAGCGAAGACCCGGCCAAAGTCGCTGAAGCCATCCACAAAGGTACGTTCAAGACGCCTACCGGCAACCTGAAGTTTGACACCAAAGGTGACGTGGAAGACTTCAAGTTCGTGGTCTACGAATGGCACTTCGGCAAGCCGAAAACTGAAGTAAGCCCTCAGTAAGGGTCGGTTCCTGACCTGAAAACAAGCCCACTGCTCAAGCGGTGGGTTTTGTTTTACAGGCCTGCGGTTCATGGAAATGGGGCCGCGCTTTCGTGATCCGAAAGCCTGCCCACCTGAAAATCTTTAAAACCGTCACCAGCGGTTCGCTGGCAGAAGACCTGTGCTCCAAGTGGGTGAAAACCCATACGGCCCGGGCCGGAAAATGACTCCACCAGTGAAATGCGTCTCAGGTTTTTAGGAGCTTTGTAATGCCTGACATCTATCACTTCTTCCAAATGCTGGTTAACGGCCTCAACGTTGGCAGCACCTATGCCCTGATCGCCATCGGCTATACGATGGTTTACGGCATTATTGGAATGATCAACTTCGCCCACGGCGAGGTGTACATGATTGGTTCCTATATTGCGTTTATCGCCATCGCCGGCCTGACCATGATGGGTCTGGACAGCGTGCCACTGCTGCTGACTGCCGCGTTTATCGCCAGCATCGTGGTCACCAGTGCCTACGGCTACAGCATCGAACGGGTTGCCTACCGTCCCCTGCGCGGCAGTAATCGCCTGATCCCGCTGATCTCCGCGATCGGCATGTCGATCTTCCTGCAAAACACCGTGCTACTGGCACAAGACTCCAAAGACAAATCGATCCCCAACCTGATCCCCGGCGGCTTCACCTTTGGTCCTGGAGGCGCCAGCGAAGTTATCGTTTCCTACATGCAAATCGTGGTCTTCGTCGTCACGTTCCTGGCCATGCTCGGCCTCACCCTGTTCATCTCTCGCTCGCGCATGGGTCGCGCCTGCCGCGCCTGCGCTGAAGACATGAAGATGGCCAACCTGCTGGGCATCAACACCAACAACGTGATTGCCCTCACCTTCGTGATCGGTGCGGCCCTGGCAGCTGTTGCCGCGGTACTGATCAGCGTGCAATACGGCGTGATCAACCCCAACGCGGGGTTCCTGGTAGGCCTCAAAGCCTTTACCGCTGCGGTACTGGGCGGCATTGGCAGTATTCCCGGGGCGATGCTCGGTGGCCTGGTACTGGGTGTAGCGGAAGCCTTTGGTGCCGATATTTTCGGCGACCAGTACAAAGACGTTGTGGCTTTTGGCTTGCTGGTGCTGGTGTTGCTGTTCCGTCCGACCGGCATTCTGGGGCGTCCGGAGATTGAAAAAGTATGACTAGGAATCTTAAGTCGGCGCTCTTCAGCGCCCTGTTGGTCTGGGCCGTCGCCTACCCGGTACTCGGTCTGAAACTGACGATTGTCGGGATCAACATCGAAGTTCACAACACCAGCCCGTTGATCCTGAGCGTGATCGCGATCTGCTCCCTGCTGATGTTTGTGCGCGTGTTCTTCAACCAGCAACTGAGCACGGCCTGGAAGAACTCCCCCAGCCTGCCAAAAGTGCCTGCCAAGGCCACCAACTTCCTGACCCTGCCCAGCACCCAGCGCTGGATCATTCTCGGCCTGGTCGTGGTGGCACTGGTCTGGCCGTTCTACGGCTCGCGCGGCGCGGTGGACATCGCCACGCTGATCCTGATCTATGTGATGCTCGGCCTGGGCCTGAACATCGTGGTCGGCCTGGCGGGCCTGCTCGACCTGGGTTATGTGGGCTTCTATGCCGTGGGTGCCTACACCTACGCGCTGCTCTCGCATTACTTCGGCTGGAGCTTCTGGGTCTGCCTGCCGCTGGCCGGGATGATGACCGCCACCTTCGGCCTGCTGCTGGGCTTTCCGGTGCTGCGTCTGCGCGGTGACTACCTGGCCATCGTGACCCTGGGCTTCGGTGAAATCATCCGCCTGTTCCTGCGTAACCTGACCGATATCACCGGCGGGCCAAACGGCATCAGCAACATTCCCAAACCCACCCTGTTCGGCCTGAGCTTCGACAGGACCGCCGCCGAGGGCATGCAAACGTTCCACGAATACTTCGGTATCGCCTACAACTCGATCAACAAGGTCATCTTCCTGTACCTGATCGCGCTGGTGCTGGTGTTGCTGGTGCTGTTCGTGATCAACCGCCTGCTGCGCATGCCAATCGGCCGCGCCTGGGAAGCGCTGCGTGAAGACGAGATCGCCTGCCGCGCCCTGGGCCTGAACCCGACCGTGATCAAACTCTCGGCCTTCACCCTGGGCGCGACCTTCGCAGGTTTCGCCGGTAGCTTCTTTGCTGCACGCCAGGGCCTGGTGACACCGGAATCGTTCACCTTCCTTGAGTCGGCGATCATTCTGGCCATCGTGGTACTGGGCGGCATGGGCTCGCAACTGGGGGTTATCCTGGCCGCCGTGGTGATGATCCTGCTGCCGGAAATGATGCGTGAATTCAGCGAATACCGGATGCTGCTGTTCGGAGCCCTGATGGTGCTGATGATGATCTGGCGTCCACAAGGTTTGCTGCCTATGCAACGTCCTCACCTGGAGCTGCGAAAATGAGCCGCGAGTTACTCAAAGTCAGCGGCCTGAGCATGCGCTTTGGCGGCTTGTTGGCGGTGAACGGCGTAGCCCTGACCGTCAAGGAAAAACAGGTGGTGTCGATGATCGGCCCTAACGGCGCCGGCAAGACCACCGTATTCAACTGCCTGACCGGCTTCTACAAGCCGTCAGCCGGCAGCATCGTGCTCGATGGCGAGTCCATCGAAGGCTTGCCGGGCCATGAAATTGCGCGCAAGGGCGTGGTGCGTACCTTCCAGAACGTGCGCCTGTTCAAGGACATGACAGCGGTGGAAAACCTGCTGATTGCCCAGCATCGCCACCTCAACACCAACTTCCTGTCGGGCCTGTTCAAGACCCCGTCATTTCGCAAAAGCGAACGTGACGCCCTGGACTACGCCGCGTACTGGCTGGACAAGGTCAACCTGACCGAGTTCGCCAACCGCCCGGCGGGCACCCTGGCCTACGGCCAGCAACGCCGCCTGGAAATCGCCCGCTGCATGATGACCCGCCCACGGATCCTGATGCTCGATGAACCGGCGGCAGGTCTGAACCCCAAGGAAACCGAAGACCTCAAGGCCCTGATCAGCGTCTTGCGCAACGAACACAACGCCACCGTGCTGCTGATTGAGCACGACATGAAACTGGTCATGAGCATTTCCGACCATATCGTGGTGATCAACCAGGGCACGCCTTTGGCAGACGGGACGCCGGAACAGATCCGCGACAACCCTGAAGTGATCAAAGCCTATTTGGGGGAAGCGTAAATGCTGCAATTTGAAAACGTTTCGACCTTTTACGGCAAGATCCAGGCCCTGCACAGTGTCAATGTGGAAGTACGTCAGGGCGAAATCGTCACCCTGATCGGCGCCAACGGTGCGGGCAAATCGACCCTGATGATGACCCTGTGCGGCTCGCCACAAGCCCATAGCGGCAGCATCCGTTACCTGGGCGAAGAGCTGGTGGGGTTGAGTTCGGCGCAGATCATGCGCAAAAGCATCGCCGTTGTACCCGAAGGGCGTCGGGTGTTTGCTCGTTTGACCGTGGAAGAGAACCTCGCCATGGGCGGGTTCTTTACCGAAAAACGGGAATATGAGGAGCAAATGGACAAGGTCCTGCACTTGTTCCCACGCCTGAAGGAGCGCTTTACCCAGCGCGGCGGCACCATGTCCGGTGGCGAGCAGCAAATGCTCGCCATTGGCCGGGCGCTGATGAGCAAGCCCAAGCTGCTGTTGCTTGATGAGCCATCCCTGGGGTTGGCACCGATCATCATCCAGCAGATCTTCGACATCATCGAGCAACTGCGTAAAGAGGGTGTAACGGTGTTCCTGGTGGAGCAAAACGCCAACCAGGCACTGAAAATTGCCGATCGCGCCTATGTGCTGGAAAACGGCCGGGTGGTGATGCAAGGCACCGGTGAGCAATTGCTCAACGACCCGAAAGTGCGTGACGCTTACCTGGGCGGCTAAAGCTGCCTGTATAACAAAACGGCCCTTAGGGGCCGTTTTTTTGTGCCGGGAGTTCGGGTTAAAGCTGGTCGATGGCCTCACCACTGCGCTGGAACCAGCCTACCAGGTAATCCGCCAAAACCTGCGTGCGCTTGGGCAACCCACCCTGATAGGGATGCACCAGGTACATGGGGTTGCTGCGGGTTTGATAGTCACGCAGTAACCCGCGCAAGCGCCCATCGGCCAATTCACTGCTGAGCATATACGACGGCAAGCGGGCGATACCGGCACCGATCACTGCGGCCTTTTTCAGCAGGCTGTAATGGTTGCTGGCAAACGGCCCCGAGACCCGTACCCGGTGCAGCTCATGCTGACGGTGGTACTGCCATTCTTCGCGGCCGCTGTAGTGGCTGTTGAGCAGGCAACGGTGCTCGGCCAGTTGTTGCGGTGCAGTCGGCTCGCCGTATTGCAGCAGATACTCAGGGCTGGCACAGGTGATTTCGTGCCAGTTGAGCACCTGTTTGGCCACCAGCCGCTCGTGACTGGCCACCTGCGAGCGGATCGCCAGGTCAAACCCTTCCCGCGCCATGTCACGGTAGCTGTTGTTGAGCTCCAGCTCGATCTGCACCTGCGGGTATTCACTGGAGAACTCCATCAGCAGCGAATCAAAAAAGGTTTCGCCCAAGGATACCGGCACCGTCATGCGTACCGGGCCGACCATATCGTCCTTCAACCGGGCCAATGCCTGACGTGCCCTTTCCACTTGCACCACCAGCGCCCGGGCCTGCGGCAATAACGCCGCGCCTGCGGCAGTCAGGCTCAAGCGCCGGGTGGTGCGGTGCAACAACACCACGGAAAACTGCGCTTCCAACAGGCTGATGCGCTTGGACAACTGCCCTTTGCTACACCCCAGCTGCTGGGCGGCCAAGGTAAAGCTGCCGGCGTCAATCAGCACCGCAAACGCCGCCAGGTCATCCATTTCGCTCATGGATTGTTTCCATATGAAAACCAAAGGTTGCCTATTAGTGCGCTTATCGCAGCAAAAAACCACTACTAGACTGAGTACTTCTCTTATCCAAATAGGCACGCACCATGAAAATCCTGTTGATCGGCGCCCAAGGCACCATCGGTTCAGCCATTCACCGCGAATTGTCGCCACGCCATGAGATCGTCGAAATTGGGCGAAAAAGCGGCGATTATCAGGTCGATATCAGCGACAGTGCCTCCATACGCCAGCTCTTTGAACAAACCGGGCGCTTCGATGCGTTGATCTGTGCTGCGGGCAACGTCAAGTTCGCCGCCCTGGCTGAAATGAGCGAGAACGACTTTGCCCTGGGCCTGCAGGACAAGTTGATGGGCCAGGTCAACTTGCTGTTGATCGGCCGCGAATATGCCAACGATGGCGCCTCGTTCACCTTCACCAGTGGCGTGATCAACCGCGAACCGATTCGCACCGGCAGTTCGGCGGCACTGGTCAACGCGGCACTGGACGGTTTTGTCAAAGCGGCGGCCATTGAGTTGCCACGCGGGTTGCGGGTCAACTCGGTGAGCCCGACGGTGCTGGAAGAGGCGATGGACAAATACGCGCCCTACTTCCGTGGGTTCAAGCCTGTGGCCGGTGCCGATGTAGCCCTGGCCTACGCCAAAAGTGTCGAAGGCCTGCAAACCGGGCAAACCTATATCGTGGGCTGAGCAAAACCTGTGGGAGCGGGCTTGCTCGCGATAGTCTCGATGCGGTCCGGCTGACAAACTGCGCCGCCTGCATCGCGAGCAAGCCCGCTCCCACATCAATCGGGCCAGCCCTCTTGTGATGCATCGCCAGGCTGAGTAACGTGGCGGCACCCTTCAGGAGTGCCCATGATGCGTGTTGCCCGTCCCTTAGTTTTGTTCGCCTTGCTGCCCGTGTTTGCCGGTTGCCAGATGTTCAGCAGCAAACCCGTCGACACCACCGCCGGCCAAACCCGCCTGCAGGGCGAGCTGGTATCGGCCAATGACCAGTTGGTGTTCCAGCCGTGTGTCGGCCAACAGCGCTATGTGGTGCGTGACAGCGCCAACACCACCCTGGTGCAGGACGCGTCTTACATGCCTAATAAACCGGGCAAATTGTTCGCCGATCTGCGCGGCAACTTTGTGGCCAGCAAAACACCTGGCGCAGAGGGCGAAGTACTGGTGCAACAGCTCTACCGCCTGGAGCGCAACAGCAGCGCCTGCCAGGACCCCAATTTCAAGCAACTGACCGTACACGCCAACGGCAATGGCCCGGCCTGGGAAGTGCAAGCCGGCGGCAAGGGCATGGTGCTCAAGCGCGAAGGCCAGCCGGACCTGGCCCTGCCTTACGTTGAAGAACAGGTTGGCGATGGCCGCTTCTCCCTGTCCACCGAGGCCAACAACCAACGAATCGAGCTATGGGTGGCGCCGCAACGTTGCACCGACAGTGCCAATGGCAGCGTGCAGCACCTGGGCGCCGAGCTACGGATCAACGGACAAGTGCAGCGCGGCTGCGGTTATTTTGGTGGCGCGCGTAACGACTGATCGATAACTGTTACCGCAAATTTCCCCAAAGCAGCTTACAATTACCGGTTCTGCCAGGGTTTACCTGGCCCCCCGATACTGGACACTGTCAATGTTACGAATCACCGAACTCAAGCTGCCGATCGACCATCCCGAAGAAGACCTGCGCCCTGCCATCCTGCAGCGCCTGGGCATCGAAAGTGATGACCTGGTCGATTTCACCTTGTTCAAGCGCAGCTACGATGCGCGTAAAAAATCGTCGGAACTGTGCTTTATCTACACCATAGACCTGAGCGTGCGCGATGAAGCGCCGTTGCTGCTCAAGTTCGCCGACGATCGTAACGTCA